>NZ_JARQPL010000028.1:0-31897 GCF_046032535.1 Streptococcus suis
TTTCTTATATTATACTCCTAAATACGAAGAAAAGCCCTTAGAAAATCAATTCTAAGGACTTTGTCTTCAGTCTGAAAATGACCCGTTGGGGTCATTTTTTTAATCTTCGTTTACGAATGGTAGCAATGCCATTACGCGAGCACGTTTGATAGCTGTTGTTACTTTACGTTGGTTTTTAGCTGAAGTTCCAGTTACACGACGTGGAAGGATTTTTCCACGTTCAGAAATGAAACGGCTAAGAAGCTCAGTATCTTTGTAATCAACATATTCAATTTTGTTAGCTGCGATATAGTCAACTTTTTTACGGCGTTTGAAACCGCCACGACGTTGTTGAGCCATGTGTGTTCTCCTTTATATTATTATTTTCAGACCTAGAATGGTAGGTCATCGTCTGATATGTCCATTGGATTGCTTGCTCCAAATGGACTTTCTTCTCGAGCGAAGTTTGGTGTAGATTGTGCAGGTGCTTGATATGGTGAGTTATAGTCATTTCCTCCAGCAAACGAGTTGCCAGCTGAATAGCCTCCACCTTGACCTTCACGGGCAGTACGGCTTTCCAAGAGTTGGAAACTTTCTGCAACTACCTCAGTAACGTAGACACGCTGCCCTTGCTGATTGTCATAGCTACGAGTCTGGATACGACCTGTAACACCAATCAGAGCACCTTTCTTAGCCCAATTCGCCAAATTCTCAGCTTGTTGACGCCAAATGACTACGTTGATAAAGTCCGCTTCACGCTCACCGTTTTGATTTTTAAAATTGCGGTTAACCGCCAAAGTAAAAGTCGCAACAGCTTGATTAGACGGAGTATAACGAAGTTCTGCATCACGGGTCATACGACCAACCAATACTACATTATTAATCATACAACACCTTCTTACGCGTCAAGTTTGACAATCATGTGACGAAGAATGTCGCCGTTGATTTTTGACAAACGGTCAAACTCTTTAAGAGCTTCATCGTTGTTAGCTTCAACGTTAACGATGTGGTACAAACCTTCGCGGAAATCTTTGATTTCGTATGCAAGGCGACGTTTTTCCCATGCTTTTGATTCAACGATAGTTGCACCGTTGTCAGTCAAGATAGAGTCAAAGCGTGCTACCAAAGCGTTTTTAGCTTCTTCTTCAATGTTTGGACGAATAATATAAAGAATTTCGTATTTAGCCATTGATATGTTCCTCCTTTTGGTCTAATGACTCATGGTCTAGCCACGAGTAAGTGAGGGATACTCACAGAAAATAATTATACCATAATATAGAAAATGTGCAAGTGAAAACAGTTTGCCGAAAACATTTTCACAAAAAATAAAGACTGCCCAAACAAAGGGCAGCCCTATGGATTAAGCTACAATCGCTTTTGCTACTTCTTCTGTTGTCATGCGTGAGAAATAGTGCGTGGTGTCGATTTCTTGCAATTTGGTAAGAACATCTGCATACTCGTAGCGAGTACCGACCAACAAGTCTTCAATGTCCGATACATCACCAATTCCGAAGAAATCTCCGTAAATCTTGATAGATTCGATGACTGATTTTTCAGCCTTGATGTAGGTTGTGATTTTACCAGCCGGGTAACGAACGCTACGCTCCACAGTGTATTCTGGTGTTTGACCGTAGGTCCAATCCCAAGTCGCAAACTGGGTATCACGGATTTCTTGGATACGAGCCAAATCATCTTCTGACAAGACATACTCATCCATGTCTGGGTATTCTTGCTTCATCTGGTTGAGAATGGCATCCTTGAACTCCAAGACTGTCATCTTCTCTGGCAATTCGTTGTTAATGTTGGTCACACGGGCACGGACTGACTTGACACCCTTGGATTCAATCTTGTCCTTGCTGACCTTGAGGGCACTTGCGAGGACTGACATATCCACATCAAAGAGCAAGCAACCGTGGTGCATCATGCGACCTTTGGCGTAGGCTTGCGCATTACCACAGATTTTCTTGCCGTCGATTTCCAGGTCATTACGGCCGGTGAAATTGGCCTCTACACCCAGCGTGGCAAGGGTATCAATGACAGGCTTGGAGAAGGTTTTGAAGTCAAAAGCTCCCTCGTCTGCCTTATTTGAGATAATGGTGTAGTTGAGGTTGTTGAGGTCATGATAGACAGCGCCACCACCTGACAGACGGCGAACAACATGGATGCCCTTTTCGTCTGTGAATTCCTTGTTGATTTCTTCAATGGCATTCTGGTGCTTACCGATAATGATGGCAGGCTCATTAATCCAGAGAATAAAAATTTCGTCAATATCTGTTAATTCCTTGAAAGCGTAGGCTTCGAGGGCAATGTTGTAAGCTGGGTCGTTGCTGTTGTTTACGATGTATTTCATGCGAAACTCCTTTATTGTTAACTAATTTTTATTATAGTGGAAACGATAACAAAAGACAAGCCCCAAGACTTGTCTTTCTATTGTATTTTAGACGCTCTTATTATTTACGTTTTGGTGGGTTGTGAATCGCCACTCCAAGCACATCAAGGAAGGCTTCATACATAACCTCTGAGAAGGTTGGGTGACCGTGGATTGATGCTGCCACGTCATCAACTGTCAACTCAGATTCCATGATAGTTGCTGCTTCGTTGATCATTTCAGCTGCAACTGGACCGATGATGTGAACACCAAGGATTTCATGGTATTTCTTCTCAGCGATAACTTTTACAAAACCATGTGCTTCGTTAGAAGCGATTGCACGACCATTACCAGTGAAGCTGTTGCGACCGATAAGGATGTTTTCTTTACCGTATTTCTCGATAGCTTGGTCTTCTGTCAAACCAACCATAGCGATTTCTGGGTGTGTGTAAACCGCTGCAGGTGTGAAGTCCAATTTAGCCTTGTGGTGGTTGCCGTGGATCGCATTTTCAGCTGCCACTTCACCCATACGGTAAGCAGCGTGTGCCAACATCTTAGTACCGTTTACATCACCTGGTGCGTAGATACCTGGGATAGATGTTTCTTGGTATTCGTTGACCTTGATACGACCGCGGTCCAATTCAAGGTTAAGATTTTCAAGACCAGCCAATTGTGGTACACGACCGATTGAAAGGAGGGCTTTTTCAGAAACGATTTCTGAGCCGTCATTCAACTTGATTGTCAATTGGTTGTTGGCTTCGACGATTTCAGATACACCAACTGAGGTCAAGAATTTCATACCTTTCTTAGAAAGGACTTTTTGCAATTCAACAGACACTTCGCGGTCCATACCTGGAATGATACGGTCTGCCATCTCAACAACTGTTACTTCTGTTCCGTATGATGCGTAAACCAAACCAAGTTCTACTCCGACTACGCCACCACCCATAACAGTAAGTGACTTAGGAATTTCACGCAAGTCAAGAATATCATCAGAAGTCAATACCAACTTAGAATCGATACCTGGGATGTTGATGCGTGATACTTTCGAACCTGTTGCAAGAACGATGCTGCGACCTTTGATAACCTTGTCGCCGATAACAACAGTCTTGTCAGGGTTTACTTGACCAAGACCGTTGAAGATTGTTACCTTGTTAGCTTTCAAGAGACCTTGAACGCCACCAGTCAATGTCTTCACAACCTTGTTCTTGAAGTCAACTGTCTTGTCCATATCAACTGTGTAGTTGGTTGAAGCAAGGTTGATACCACGCTCAGCCGCAATCTTCAAGCCGTCAAGGATTTCAGCATTTTTGAGGTAGGTCTTAGTTGGGATACAACCCTTGTTCAAGCAAGTACCACCGAATTCTGATTTCTCAACGATAGCGATTTTACCGCCTAATTGAGCACCGCGAATGGCAGCGTAGTAACCAGCAGGACCACCACCGACAACAACCATGTCATATTCGTCTGCCGCCAATTCAGCCTTAGGAGCTTGTGGAGCTGCTGCAGGAGCTACAGGCACTTCCAAACCAGCTGCTTTCAAGTCGGCAGTTGCTTGTGCAACCTCAGCTGGAGCAGGTGCAGCACCCACTTCAACTGTTTCACCTTCTGCACCAAGGTAAGCAATGACTTCTGTTACAGGAACAGTTGCACCGTTACCGTGAACGATTTTCAAAAGAACACCTGATTCTTCCGCTTCCAATTCCATGCTTGTCTTGTCTGACATCATCTCCAAGATAACATCGCCTTCGTTGACAAAATCACCCTCTTGTTTTTTCCACTCGATGATTTCGCCTTCTTGCATATCTACACCAAGTTTCGGCATAATAATTTCAATTGCCATAATTATGATACAAAGAGCGAAGAGAAAGCGACTGAAAAATTAGGAAATCGTAGAAAATCCTGATTTTCTAAACGATTTATCTATTTTTCCGAGCTTTCCGCTCGGGTTCAATTGCTAAAACTCTCTCGCTCTTATTCCCTTTCTTTATTTTTTCTCTTTACCAAATTGAGCACAGGCTAAAAAACTATTGAAAAAGATAAATCGCCTCGTGCCTCAAGGCACATCGTTGATTTCCTATTTTCATACGGTTTTCTTAACGCCTTTTGCATCTTATCTCAGATCAACAATTCCAATGGGTTTTCCAGCAAGTTCTTCAAGTCAACCATGAACTTAGCACCATTCATACCATCAATGATACGGTGGTCGATGGTCAAGCAGAGTGCCATGATTGGACGGATTTTGATTTCACCATCAATAACTACTGGAGTTTGAACAGTTGCTGCTACACCAAGGATTGCTGAGTTTGGTTGATTGATAATTGGGTTAAAGGTTTTAGTACCAAACATACCCAAGTTGGTGATAGAGAAGGTTGATCCTGACATTTCAGCCCCCTTCAATTTACCAGATTGTGCCTTCTTGATGACATCTTTCGAAGCCACCACAAAGTCAGACAAGCTCATCTTATCTGCGCCGTGAACAACTGGAACCACCAAGCCATCATCTAGACCTACTGCGATACCAAGGTTGACAAACTTGTGTAACTCGATTTCTTGTGCATCGTTAATCAAAGATGCGTTCATGTAACGGTGTTCTTCTTTCATCAAAGTACGAACAACCGCAAGACCGATCAAGTCTGTAAAGGTTACTTTCAAACCAGTCTTGTTCATGATTGGCTCAAGGACTTGCTTACGAAGTGCCATGAGGTTAGTCATGTCAATATCGTAGTTAAGCGTAAAGGTTGGAGCCGTCAAGTAAGAGTTGACCATACCTTTTGAAATCGCCTTACGCATTGGGCTCATCTTGATGATTTCAACACCTTCTGGCAATTCTTTAGCTGGTTTCTCTTCAGCTTTCGGTGCTGGAGCAGCAGTTTCTACAGCTGCAGGAGCAAGTACTGCAAGAACGTCGTTCTTGACAATCTTACCGTTGACACCTGAACCAGTAAGAGTTGATAAGTCAACACCTTGATCTGCTGCGATACGAGCTGCAAGCGGTGTTGCCTTAGGAGCTGCACCCTTGAAGTCTTCGACGTCAACCTTGTGGACACGACCGTTAGCACCTGTTCCTGGAACAAGACCCAAGTCGATTCCAAGCTCACGCGCCAATTTACGTGCTGCTGGAGTCGCACGAACCTTGCCACCACCTTGTGGTTTGGCAGCAGTTGCAGGAGCAACGATTACTGGCGTACGACCTGCAGGTACTTCTTCAATAGCCGCTGCTGGTTCAACAGCCGGAGCAGATGAAGCGCCGGCTTCAACCGTCTCACCTTCTGCACCGATGTAGGCAATAACTTCTGTTACAGGAACGGTAGCACCGTTTCCGTGAACAATTTTCAATAGGACGCCTGACTCTTCTGCTTCCAGCTCCATGCTGGTCTTGTCAGACATCATTTCCAAGATGACGTCGCCTTCGTTGACGAAATCGCCCTCTTGTTTTTTCCACTCGATGATTTCACCTTCTTGCATGTCCACACCGAGCTTAGGCATAATGATTTCAATAGCCATTATTAAGATACCAAGTCCGAACAGAAAACGATTGAAAAATAGAAAATCCTCATTTTCGTAGCGAATTATCTTTTTTCCGAGTTTTCCGGACGGGTTCAATTCCTTTCTTTCAGTTTCTTACGTAACCAATAAACCAGACCGTTGTATCAAGTCGAGTCAAATTCTGGTTACACTCTTTCAAACAGGGCTAGGACGGTTGCCCGTCCTTTCATGATTCTTAACCCTTGTTTACTTGCTTATAAATTGCCGCTTTGATTTTCTCTACGTTTGGCAATACTGCGTTTTCAAGAATGTTTGCGTAAGGAACTGGTACATCGTCTGAAGCGATACGGATGATTGGTGCATCCAAGTAGTCAAAGGCTTCGCTTTCTGTGATGATTGATGCGATTTCACCGATGAAACCACCTGTTTTATAAGCATCGTTAACCAAGATAACCTTACCAGTTTTCTTCACAGATTCGATGATCAATTCTTTATCCAATGGGATAAGGGTACGTGGGTCAACTACTTCTACGCTGATGCCTTCTGCAGCTACTTCTTCAGCTGCTTTCAAGGCACGCTCCAACATACGACCGTATGAAATGATGGTTACATCTGTACCTTCACGTTTGATTTCACCCTTACCAAGTGGAATGTAGAAATCTGGGTCCAAGTTAACTTCTTCTTTTTTACCATAAAGAGCTTTTGGCTCCAAGAAGATAACTGGGTTGTTATCAAGGATAGATGATTTCAAAAGACCTTTTGCATCGTTAGCTGTTCCTGGTGCAACCACCTTGATACCTGGAATGTGGGTCAACCAAGCTTCAAGAGATTGTGAGTGCTGTGCCGCTGAACCGATACCTGAACCTGAAGCCACACGGAAGGTTACAGGAGTTTTCAAACCACCACCAAACATGTAGTTGGTTTTGGCAGCCTGGTTAACAATCGCATCAAGGGCAATTGTTACGAAGTCCATGAAAGTCAAGTCAACGATTGGACGAAGACCTGTTTGAGCTGCACCAACTGCAGAACCAGCGATTGCCGCCTCAGAGATAGGCGTGTCGCGAACGCGTTTTGGACCAAATTCGTCCAACATACCAACAGATGTACCGAAGTCACCGCCGTAGATACCAACGTCTTCACCCATCAAGAATACTTTTTCATCCTTACGCATTTCTTCGCTTTGAGCCAAGTTAATCGCTTCACGCAAGGCCATTACTTTTGTTTCAGCCATTTTTTACTCCTAATTTATATCAATTTATCTTTACTGTAACAAGTAAAATATAGAAAACAATCAATTACTTCATTGTAATCAAGCGTCATAGCTACTCGAGCTACCCTAGTTTGACTTGCTTCTTTAGAACTTAGTCAAACTGATTACGTTACTTACGACACGGAGACTATTCAGCCGATATTGCTGAATAGGCGAAGTTAGTGAGGTAAGTAGGTAGTCCACCATAGTGGCTACCGTAGTTTGACTTGCTCTTTAGAGCTTAGTCAAACTTCTTACGTTAGTCTACAAACACATCCTCATATGCTACTGAGATGTCTGGATCTGGGCTTTCTTGTGCGAATTTCACAGATGCTTCTACTTGTTCTGCCACTTGTGCTTCAATAGCATCCAATTCTTCGTCTGTCGCAATCTTGTTCTCTGTCAAGTATTTGCGGTATTTCTTAAGTGGGTCTTTTGCTTTCCACTCGTTAACTTCTTCTTTGGTACGGTAAACACCTGCGTCGGCAGTTGAGTGACCAAACCAGCGGTACGATTCAACTTCGACCATGGCAGGACCATTTCCTGCACGAACGTACTCGATGACTTCTTGCATTTTTTCATAAACGGCAATAACGTCGTTACCATCCTCAACATAGTGACCTGGAATACCGTATGCTGCTGCACGTTGGTAGAGGTGAGGAATCTTAGTCGAATAAGAAATGTCAGTTGAAATACCGTAACGGTTGTTGGTAATGAAGAAGATAACTGGCAAATTCCAAACAGCTGCCAAGTTCATTGATTCGTGGAAGGAACCTTCGTTAGTAGCTGAATCACCTGAGAAGGCAATAACGATATTATCTGTACCGAGGTATTGTTGCGTAAGGGCCGCACCCACCGCAAGGGCATAACCACCACCTACGATACCGTTTGAACCAAAGTTTCCTTTTTCCACGTTTGCCAAGTGCATCGAACCACCACGGCCTTTAGATGTACCTGTTGC
Source organism: Streptococcus suis (assembly GCF_046032535.1). Lineage (GTDB taxonomy): Bacteria > Bacillota > Bacilli > Lactobacillales > Streptococcaceae > Streptococcus > Streptococcus suis_AK. The sequence goes on from NZ_JARQPL010000028.1 coordinate 8,047, forward strand.
CTTACCAGCAAGCTCAGCCATCATACCGTTGATATCAATACCTTTTGCAATAACGTGACCGTGACCACGGTGGTGTGAGAAGATGATGTCCTCATCTGTCAATCCAGCAATAGGTCCAACAGCCGCAGCTTCTTCACCGACTGAGAAGTGAGTCATACCTTGTACGAAACCGCGACGCACTAATTTGTTTAATTTCATATCAACATCACGGATTTGTTGCATTTTTAGGAACATATCCAAATGTTGTTCTTTTGAGATAGATACCATAATTTCCTCCAAAGGTTTTTCTCTTTCTGTACTATGATAGACCAATATTTCACAAATGGCAAGTAATTGAACCGTTTTCTTTTTACAGAAATTTTCGTGAAAACCTTGATTTAGTGCGTTTTTTCACAAATCCTCAAAAGATTCACTTTACTTGTTTGAAACTTTTTTCACAAACTTTAAATAAGCTTGCACGCCGTCTTTCTTTCTGTTAATATAGGTACGGAGGTTCTTATGGAATTCGATTTATTTCTTATGATTTGTAACTACATAGGCACTATTGCATTTGCTGTTTCGGGGGCCGTAAAAGGATTTAAGAAAAAGTTAGATATTTTTGGAATTAGCTTGCTCGGTATCATTACCGCCGTTGGTGGGGGAATTATTCGAGATACGATGGCCAATCGCATTCCTGCCGCCTTGACTGATCCTACAGCCATCTATTTATCTCTCGGAGTAGCGATTAGCATGTACTTGATTGTTATCAATCTAAAGCAGGACAAACCACTTGATATGAAGATGATTCATTTCCTTTCCCAGACAAACCTTATCTTTGATGCAATCGGTCTAGCCATCTTCGCCCTCATTGGAGCCAGTACTGGCATCTCTCTCCAGCTAAACGCTCTAACCAGTGGTATTCTGGCAGCTTTAACAGGTGTCGGAGGCGGAATCGCCCGTGATTTACTCGTCAATGAAACACCCATTGTTCTTAAAGAAGATGTCTATGCTGTCCTTGCATTTTTCTCAGGAGTCCTCTATCATCTTTGCGTTGTAAATTGGAAATTACCACAAATTCCAACTTTCATCACTATTTTTACCATTTCTTTAATCATTCGACTATTGGTAATTAAATACAAAATCAATCTTCCCAACATGGAAAGCAAACGAAAGGTCTGAGTTCGTCAACACAGACCTTTTTGTATTATTATTATTGATTACCAGCCACCGCGACCGCCAGGTCCTGTCGCCGTGATTTGAGTAATCTGCTCACCATTAACTGTCACAGTACCTCCTGTCAATTCAGCAGTACCGTCAAAGTCAAAGGCTGATGTTGGTGCTGTTACAGCAATAGTCCCCCCAGAAATGTAGAGATTACCATTGGCATCAAAGGCATCTGTATCCCCACTACCAACCGCAACTTTCAAGTCACCACCAGTTACCTTGATATAGATATCAGATGAAGTTGTACTTGACGCGTTGATGGCATCATCTGAACCATAGACATCAATTGTACCACCGTTGATAGTGATATTAGTTCCTTCCAAGGCTTCTACTGATTCTGGAACAGCAATCGTACCTCCATCAATTGTCAGTGCCGTTTCTGCCTTAATAGCATCATCGCCTGCCTTCACAGTGATATCACCACCTGTGATAGTTGTATAACCTTTGGTAGTATCTGTATCATTTGTAGACTTGATACCATCACCACCTGCCGTTACATTGATTGTACCACCATTGATTGTCAATGAATCCTTACCACGGATACCATCATCCACTGCAGTGACGGTAATGTTTCCTGAATTCACGACAAGGTCATCTGTCGATACGATGCCGTCTTGGAAGTTGCCTTCAACGGTCAGGCTACCATTACCAGTGATGGTCAAATCAGCTTCAACATGGATAGCCCCTTCAATATTGGTGTCTGTATGATTGCTGGTATCTTTCACTGTATTCGTCGTACCATCTTTGATTTCCAATTCAACATTGTCTGCCTTAATCACATTGATAGCCGCGTTATCAGAACTTGAAATCTCAGCACCTGCTAGAATGATGCGAACATTGGCATCTGTTTCAACCGTTACACCAGCTGTTGTTGAACCAGTCAAAATATAGGTTCCACCCTCAGTAATTTTCAAGCCATCATTTGAAAGCGTCACTTCTGTCGTTGGAAGGGCTGACCAGTCAATAGTTGACGAGCTTGAATCTGATGAAGTGCTATTATTTGAAGTTGTCGCTACACTTGTCTGACTAGTTGCTGCTGAGCTTGAAGTAGTCGTTGAACTTGAAGTAGATGAACATGCTGCTAAGACACCAAGGCTCATAAGAGTAACACCAGAGTAAAGTAATTTTTTAAGATTTGTTTTCATAATGTAGATTCCTTTTCTTTCTTTAGGAAGTCGTATCCCTTCCTGATATGCTCCTAGTTTACCTTTCCTTCCTAAAAGAAAGATTAAAGATTACCAAAAGAAAACTTAAAGTTCTTAGAAACTACAAAAGGCCGGGAAACCCAGCCGAGGAATAATCATTGATAAAATCTATAGCTTAACCCAATGCAAGCTTTTCAACTCAAGCAAGGGAGAAGTTTCAGGATTGGTATCTGATTCAGAAATCCGTTTTAAACCTGGAATCATCGCATTGTATTGATAAATGCGAAAAATACCAGCTCCTTCAAATAAGTATGTTCCATCCTGTAAAGGACGAAGTAGGGCGTTCGGTCCAATTTCAAATCCAAGATTGCGGAAATTATCCACCAAACGTAGACTCTCTTCGGCAAGCTGAGTATAGAGGTCAATTAAGACATATTCTCCCGACTTGTCCAAAGCTAGAAGCAGCTCCTCTGTACCATCATGGTTGACATCATACAAACTATAAAATATTCCACTGTATTCTTGCCCCTGGCTAGTTAATAAGCTCAGATAGCTACTGACCTCATCCTGATTGATTGCCTCAGCAGGCTGCCCCATATTCGCTTGATAACGATCAATAACTGATTGGTATACTTCACTTAGCTCAGGAGTGGTCACTGAGGATGCTTGCGTCTCGGAGCTAGATGCTATTGTTGACGCTTGCTGCAAACTAGAACCATCTGAAACTTGGCTTGAAGCACTAGAACTAGAACTCTCACCACCTTTTACCTGATTAGACTGACAAGCAGCTAATAGTACTACCGTGGACACTAACAGCAGTTTACTAATAAATGTTTTCATAACTTCCTCCTGTGCTCTATCTTTGGTCTTAGTATAACATCTTTCCGAGGGCTTGTAAACGCCACCATATTTGGACAAAGCATCCGAACCAGAAAAAGCCGAATGTTTCCATCCGACTTTTGTTGTTAATCTTTCTGATCAAGAGCACGCAACATTTGGTCAATTTTATTGCCGTACTCAATTGATTGGTCTTTTTCAAAGACCAAATCCGGAATTTTATAAAGAGTTAACTTACGACCAAGTTCTCTCTTAATGGTTCCCGTCGCTTTTTCAAGACCCGTTTGTGCTTTTTGATTATCGGATGCCAAATTACTCATGATTGTGTAGTAAACCTTGGCCATTGACAAATCGCCGACCATCTGAACATCTGTAATGGTCACTCCCTGCACACGTGGATCACGAACTTTCTTTTGCAAAATCTCATTGACTTCGCGCTTGATTTCCATCCCGACACGGTCTGTACGAAAATGATTCGCCATATTCTTTCCTTTCTTAGATGATAGAAAAGCTGAGTTTCCCCAGCTTGAATAATCCAAGTAGATTAAAAACTATTGCTTTAAAACCTACTAAAATCTATTAAATTGTCACTTCCTCGACAAAATCACTTGTCTATGACTTTGACAGTGAGAAAATATTATTTTTTGATTTCTTCCATGATGTAAGCTTCAATGGTATCATCAACTTTCAAGTCATTGTAGTTCTCAATCATCAAACCACCCTCTTGGGCATTACCAACTTCTTTCACGTCATCTTTATAGCGTTTCAAACTAGCTAGTTTACCATCAAATACTACAACACCATCACGGATAACTCGAACACTTGAATCACGGGTAACCTTACCACGTACGACCATGAAACCACCGATCGTTCCAACTTTGGATACCTTGAAGGTTTCACGAATGATTGCCTCACCAATGATTTTTTCTTCATATTCTGGATCAAGCATACCTTTCATGGCATCTTCCATCTCTTCAATAACCTTGTAAATGATGCTGTGAAGACGTACTTCAACATCATCTGCTTCAGCTTGGTTACGCGCTTCAGCTGTTGGACGAACGTTGAAACCAATCACAAGAGCATTTGAAGCTTCCGCAAGAGTAATATCTGATTCATTGATAGCACCAACTGCGGAGTGGACGATATTGACACGTACTCCCTCGACTTCAATCTTTTGAAGCGATGATGCAAGAGCTTCAACTGAACCTTGTACGTCGGCCTTGATAATCACATTAACTGACTTAACCTCACCTGCTTTAAGGGTATCAAAGAGATTTTCAAGACTAACTCGTTGCGTTGCTTGACGCTGTTTAAGAAGAGCACGTTTAGCACGTTCTTCACCGGCAGCACGCGCAGATTTTTCATCTTCATAGACCGCAAAATGATCACCAGCCATCGGTGTTTCGTTCAAACCAGTAATCGAAACCGGTGTAGATGGTCCAGCCACCTTGACACGACGACCTAAGTCATTGGTCATAGCCCGAACACGTCCGAAGGTATTACCGACAACGATTGGGTCTTGAACATTAAGTGTCCCTTGTTGAACGAGGAGGGTTGCAACCGCACCTTTCCCTTTATCCAAATGCGCTTCGATAACTGTACCAATCGCACGAACAGTTGGGTCTGCCTTCAGTTCTTGGATTTCAGCAACCAAAAGAACAGTTTCCAACAATTCATCAATGTTTTGGTTAAACTTAGCTGAGATTTCTACAAATTCAGATTCTCCACCCCAAGCGGTTGAGATAACACCGTGCTCAGCCAATTCACCGATGACACGCTCTGGGTTTGCACCTGGCTTGTCAATCTTGTTGATAGCTACAATGATTGGCACATTAGCGGCTTTTGAGTGGTTGATAGCCTCAATCGTTTGTGGCATGACACCATCATCTGCTGCAACGACTAGGATGGTCAAATCGGTAACAGATGCACCACGTGCACGCATAGAAGTAAAGGCCGCGTGTCCTGGAGTATCCAAGAAGGTAATTTTCTTACCAGCTTCCTCAATTTGGTAGGCACCGATATGCTGTGTGATACCACCAGCTTCCCCAGTAGCAACACGAGAATTACGTAGGGTATCCAACAAGGTTGTTTTACCATGGTCAACGTGTCCCATGATAGTCACAACAGGTGGGCGTTCTGTCATCTCTTCTTCATTGAGGTAACCCTCTTCTACGAAGAAACGCTCAATATCTGCGTTATCGACCTCTACCTTTTCTTTCGCTTCAATACCATAATCAACCATGAGGAGTTCGATAGTATCTCCATCCAAAGATTGGTTTTGAGTCGCCATAACTCCCATAAGGAAGAGTTTTTTCACAATTTCAGCAGGTTCACGTTTGATTCGTTTTGCAATTTCTGCGACGGTCATGCCAGCAGTATATTCAAATTCAGTTGGCAATTCGTGGAACTTGCGTTCTGTGACAGGTTTGGCAGGTTGGTTTGCCTTGCCTTTTTTATTTTTCTTATTGTTATTCCAGTTACTTGTTCTTTGATTTCTCACTTGATTTTGACTATTTCGATTTCTTTGTTGTTTCCGTGGACCATCTTCTTCGTCACCATTAAAGTCACGTTTTTTATCTGGTCGAGCTTGTTTCTTACGACGGGTATCTACAGTAGTTTCTGCAACTTGCTCTGGTACCGATGCAACAGGTGCAGGCTTCACAAATGGTTTGCTTTCCACAACCGGTTCTTCAAACTTAATTTCTTTTGGCTTCTTAGGTTGCTTTTTAGCTTCCTGAGCCTGACGAAAACGTTCTTCACTGGTACGAGCATACTCCGCATTTTGTTCTGCTTTCAAAGCAGCAGCACGCGCTTTGAAGTCAATTTTAGGTCCTGCTGGTTTTGCAGCCGCTCTTTGTTCAAAGCGAGCTGACTGACCTGAACGGTTATCACGATTATCGCGACGGTCCCCAAAACGATTGTCCTTTCGTTTATCTGAACCCTGTTCACGTCTATTATCGCGGCGATCATTTCGCTCATTGTTTGAACGTCCCTGACCTTGTTGACGGTTGTCACGACGGTCCTGACCAGATTTAGCTTGACCACCTTTTCCTTGACCCTGAGCTCGCTTAGCAGCCTGCTCTTTGGCCCGTGCTTCACGCTCTGCCTTAAAGTTTCGACTCTGTGGACGATGTGGAGCTGATTGTACCGCACTTGCCGCAACTTCTTCTTTTACTACTGGCTGTGTTTCCTTAGCTTTTTCTACCTTAGCTGTTTCCACTTTTGGAGTTTCATCAACCTTCTCAGGCTTGCTAACTTTTGCCGCAACTTTAGTTGCCTCTGATTTTTGTCCCCCAAAGCTTTCTGCAAGACGTTTAGCACTTGCTTCATCTACGCTTGAAGCATGACTTTTGACTTCAAAACCCAATTCTTGAGCCTTAGCAACAACTTCCTTACTGCTTACGCCTAATTCACGGGCTATTTCATTCAATCTCTTCTTAGACAATGCCTTGTCCTCCTGTTCTATTCCATAATAGACCTCATCTTCTTTGTAAATCCAGCGTCTGTCACTGCAAGAACTTTTCTAGCCTTGCCGACAGCTGCACTCAATTCCAGTGTTGAAAACACTGTTACAACTTCTACTTGATAGGTATGACTTTTATCTGTTACTTTTTTACTTAAATTTCCAGCAGCATCTTCGGCTAAAAACACCAACTTTGCCTGCCCTTTTTGAATAGCTTCAACAACCAGGTCCTCACCCGAAACCAGGCGACCAGCTCGCTGGGCTAAACCTAATAAATTTAAGATTTTCTGTCTCTTATTCGAGTCCAAGTTCTCTCCTCTTGATCTTATGATCAACATAGGCAATTAATTCATCGTAAAATTCTTCGGCCACTTCCATACTAAAGGAACGATCGAAGACACGACGTTTCTTAGCTTGGCTTGCCTCATCATTGTCAAGCTTGATGTAAGCTCCACGACCATTTGCCTTGCCTGTTGGATCGATAAATACTTGACCTTCTTTATTTTTTACAATACGGAGCAAATCCCGCTTGTCGATGATTTCACCGGACACCACAGACTTGCGCAAGGGTATTTTTCTAGCTTTTGCCATGGTTGCTCCTTTTGCCTTATTCTTGTTCTTCTGCGACTTCTTCTACAACTTCGTCTGTTGCATATTGAGTTGCTTCAAAAGCTTCATACTCCGATGCTGACTTGATGTCGATACGGAATCCTGTCAAATGCGCTGCCAAACGAACGTTTTGGCCACGACGACCAATTGCCAATGACAACTTATCATCTGGTACAACGACTGTAGCATGTTTCCCATCTTCCGTGTCAAACAATACTTGGTCAACCTCAGCAGGTGCAAGGGCATTGTAGATAAATTCCGCTTCATCTGCTACCCACTCGATAACGTCAATATTTTCCTCAGTAGGAATCATACGGTCATTCTTAGCATCATAACGAGCTGGATGGAATTTGCTAGTGATTTTCTTAATATTTGAACCACCACGACCAACGATAGTACCAATAGCATCTACGTTTGGATTATGGCTACGAACAGCCACTTTCGTACGATCTCCAGCTTCACGGGCAACACTCATGATTTCAACTGTTCCATCGTATACTTCTGGAATTTCCTGTTCCATGAGACGTTTGATCATTTCTGGATGGCTACGGCTGACAAATACGTTCACCCCACGACCATTGTCTTCTACCTTGTAGACATAGACTTCGATGCGATCATGAGATTGGAAAACCTCACCAGGAATTTGGTCTTGTTTTGACAATTGTGCTTCAATCGTACCAAGGTTGACATAGATAAAGCGATTATCAAAACGCTCTACCGTACCTGACATAATCTCATTTTCATGTTGCTTGTAGGTATTGAAGGTAATGGCACGCTTTTGTTTGCGCATTTTTTCCATGATGGTCTGCTTAGCTGATTGGGCTGCTACACGACCAAATTCCGCTGGATCTTCTGGGAATTTAATTTTGTCACCCATTTCATAAGCTGATGAAATAGCCAAGGCATCTTTTAGACTAATTTCTAGTCGGCTATCAAATACTTCATCTACTACTTCACGAACAGTAAATACATGGAAATCGCCTTTTTTCTCGTCAAATTCGATCACTGCTGATTCTGATTGACCATAACGGCGTTTATAAGCTGAACGAAGCGACTCTGTAACTGCATCAATGATATCCGCTTTGTTAATACCCATGTCTTCCTCTAAAATACGGAAGGCTTCTAGCATTTCTTTACTCATGTTGTTTTCCTTTTGCGCTCAAAAGGTCCTTTCTTAAAGTCTAATATCTTTATAAAATACTCATGAAAGAGCATTATAACTTAACAGCCAAACGGGCCTTAGCCACCGTCTGGTAAGGAATAGTCACTTCCTTCTTACGAGTTTTATCCATATACTCCATAATCAGGTCTGTTCCATCAAAGGAGAGCAACGTTCCTTCAAAAACCTTGATTTTATCAATTGCCTGATAGAGCTTGACATGGATGTACTTTCCAACCGCCTTCTCAACAGCATCTGCCGTTTTTAAAGGACGCTCCAAACCTGGACTTGTTACCTCCAGCATGTATTGGTCTGGAAATGGGTCTGGCTTGATAGTGTCCAAAATCGGACTGATCTTTTCGGATAAATCTGCCGTATCTTGAAGGGAAATTCCACCCTCCTTATCGACAAAAATCGATAGGACATAGTCACCGCCCATTTTACCATATTCCACATCCACCAACTCGTAAGGAGTTTGAATAGCGGGGGTAATTGCTGCTGTGACCAATTCAATAATTGATGACATAAACACCTCCTATTTTTACAGTCGCTAGAAATACATTACTCAAATAGTTCGCACTATCCAGGACTCTCTATTTCCTTTGACAGTAAACTCCCTTGTACTATCCTTCATTTCTATATACAGAAATCCGTGTACAGGGAAAGGGTTGACTGACGCCAACCCCTTTTCTCATTATTCACTTACACTATTCTATCATATCTATCCCTATTTGTAAAGGAAAAAGGTCTCTGTTAGACCTCTCCTCATTTTCCACTAAGGGAATTATTGAAACTGTGCTTCCACACGATAGATGACTTGACCCTTGTTTGAGAATTTCTCCTCATACTCTGTCATAACGTTACCTTCCAAACCATCCGCATGCAAATCTAGCCAAACTTGCTTCAAGACCATGCCATATTGAGAAAAACTAGCCAGACTATACTCAAACAAACCACGGTTATCCGTCTTGAAATGAATTTCCCCATTTTCAGGTAGAATTTCCTTATAGGTATCCAAGAAGGACTTGTAGGTCAATCTACGTTTTTCATGGCGTTTCTTAGGCCATGGATCAGAAAAATTCAGATAGAGTTGATCAATCTCCGCAGGTGCAAAATAGTTGGTCAAACTCGAACCATCCACCTGCAATAATTTTATATTTGGCAAGCCAGCTTCAAGCACACGGTCCAAGGCATAGCTTAACACGGTCATCTGAATATCAATACCAATATAGTTAATATCTGGATTTTGCGCAGCCATACCAGTGACAAAGCGACCTTTACCAGAACCAACTTCTATGTGGATAGGATTATTGTTTCCAAAAATCTCTGCCCATTTCCCCTTACATTCCTCTGGATTGGAGATAACATACTGGGGATTGTTTGCTAGAAGCTCACTCGCTCCCTTACGATTTCTAACTCTCATACTTCCTTATAGAAACTCTGACGGAATTGCCGTAGAGCATAAATTTCTTTATTTGCAGCCAAAACATTGTAGCTTTCTACATGCTTAGCTATTTGGTTTAGATAGCCAAGCTGGCCATACCAATAAACCTTATTTAATACTGTGCTGTTATATTTGTAGCCATAAGCCCGAAGCCACTCTTCCCAGGACTGACGAGGAATATAATGCGTCAAAATATAGGCAACATCCAACATCCGATCCGTTACACAAGCGGTCTCCCAATCTGTCAAATACACCAAACCAGACGTCGTTTCTACCCAGTTACTATGATGCAAATCTCCGTGAACAAATGTTGCCACCTCTTGACGGAATCTTGGTAGATTATTCAATAAATCTTGACAGATAGATTGCAGATAAGAATTCTGTCCCAATCTAGTTGGCGCCTCTTTTTGCCAACGATAAACCAAATCCTGAGGTTCCATATAGGTATAATTCATCTGCAAAGCCTGATTGAGCAAAATGCGAGAATAGTGCATTCTCACCAGTATTTGACGAATCTGTTTACTAGTCATATCTTGACGCTCCAAGGTACGACCATTCAACCACTCCTGCTCTACACGATGCCCCATTCCTACTTCACGATTTGCTGACAAAACGGGTGGTGTAATTTGCTCACGCGCAAGAGCAGACACTATCGGAGGCATCTCATACTTCACAAAGACTGGCGTTCCGTCTGACCGTAGGCCTTTAAACGCTTTGCCACTATTTCCTGCAATAGACTGTAATTGTAGCCCACTGGTATCAAACTGCATGCCTTTCCTCCTTTAAAAATTCCTTACTATTTTACTAATTTTCGTCTATTTAGTCAATCAATTTTTTTAATTTTAGAGGCAAATATATTTCATGCAAGAAAATCCCCACGAGAAGTAAGACGACTACCATCGCATTCTCTTTAGAAAATAGCAGAGCAAAGCCCAATTCCACCAGTAATAGACTATATAAAATCACTCTAAGCAAATTCTGAAGACCGATTTTCTTGGAATCTTTCTCCAAAGGATACAGTTGTGTTATATATTGATAATCATAATGCTTGTAAAGCCCCAACAACTGGAAGACAAGCAAATAATGAAAGACTAAAACTAAGCCGATGGATAACCACGATTCTTCAATGGCAAATAAGGACAAAATCGCCAACAACAGTAGACGTATCGTCAAGCCCAAGTAGTCTCCTGAACGCAAGAAAGCCCGTAAGTAGAGATAAAACCAAGTCTGTCTCGACTTGACAAGACGCAAGATTCCATTGAGATAGCTTCTCGGTTTAACAGTCGTACTGATTCCTTTAACCGTCGTAAATAAGGCAAAGAAACGTAAAATAGACTGTTTCCTTTTTTGTTCATCTTGAATAGCCTTAGACCAATCCAATACTCCCTGTGACTGATAAGCCACTAATTGGCGCTTGACAAAAAGACATTTTAAAACCAACAAAGTAAGAAGACCAGCTACAATCATCCACACCGGTAAACCTAGTTTCAAATAGATTGGTAACAAAACAAGCTGAACCACCACCTGTATAGAGGACCAAAACAAGACCGTGCGTCTGGCTGCAACCTCGAGTCCTTGCAGAATGTCTTTTTCCTTGGTCAATAGGAAGATTTGATCAGCTTCTTCTAGATAGGTCGCAATTCTTCCGGACACTAGTACCAGTAGACTGATTGCAATAACCACAAAAACAATCGGCAACGGATTCTCAGGGAATGACAACAATAATTGACGGTATTGCAAACTCAAAAAGCCTAGTAAAACCATGAGAACCAAAACTAAATGGTCATTCAGAACATAGCGCAGATACTTGGAACAACGATTTAAAAAATCTAGTCGGCGTTGTTGAAACAATTCTTTCATCCAGCCACTCCTTCTTGCGTCAAGGCCAGATAAATTTCGTTCAGACTTGCACCATCCATACCAAATGCGCTTTGTAGCTCCTCCAAATTTCCAGTTGCACGGACCTGTCCCTGATGTAAAATCACAAAAGAGTCGCACATTTTCTCAGCTGAGTCAAGAACGTGAGTGGACATGAGGATTGAAGTGCCCTTAGATTTTTCTTCCTCCAAAAGAGCGATTAAATCAGAGATAGCCACAGGGTCTAATCCCAGAAAAGGCTCATCAACAATCAACAGACTCGGCTCCACCATAAAAGCACAAATAATCATGACCTTCTGCTTCATTCCCTTTGAAAAATTGACAGGAAACCAGTCCAATTTCTCATCCAAGCGAAACAGTTTTAACAAGTGCTCAACACGTCCCCAAGCTTGCTCCCAGGATAAATCATAGGCCATTGCTACCACTTCCAAGTGCTCTTTGAGGGTTAGTTCTTCATACAAACTTGGTGTTTCAGGGATAAACCCAATCTTCTTCCGGTAGTTTTCAGCCCCTTGTAGCAAAGTTAGGCCGTCAATTGCAATCTGTCCCTGATAGGGGGTCAAAAGACCGATAATTTCCTTAATAGTCGTTGATTTCCCTGCACCATTTAAACCAATTAGACCAACTAATTGACCATCCTCAACGGTAAAAGATACATCTTTCAAAACTGGGATATTGACATATCCCCCAGTTACATTTTTTACTTCTAACATACATTTCTTCCTACAATTTGATATAATTATTATAACAAAAATCCTAGAAAGAGGTTGCCATTATGTCGGATTGTATTTTTTGCAAAATTATCTCTGGAGAAATACCAGCTTCAAAAGTCTACGAAGATGACCAAGTATTAGCCTTTTTAGACATCACTCAGGTCACAAAAGGACACACATTGGTTGTCCCTAAAAAACACTACCGAAACGTGCTTGATATGGATAAAGAAGCTGCAGCCACACTCTTTTCTGTTGTGCCAACCATCGCTCGTCAGTTAAAAGAAAAACTTGGAGCTAGTGGTCTAAACATCGTTAATAATAACGAGGAGGCCGCTGGACAAACCGTCTTTCATACACACATCCATCTCTTACCACGCTTTAACAATCAAGATGGATTGAGCATTCAATTTAAAGCCAACGACCCTGACTTCCCAGCCCTGGCTCAACTGGCACAAGATCTCTATCTAGGAGAATAATATGAAACTTCGTAATATCATTTTAGCCGTAAGCGCCGCTACCGCCAGCTTCCTTGCAGTCACGCATCGGGATAAAATCGCTAAAGAAGTACAGGAAACCAAACAACTTCTATCAGATATTCAACTGAGCAAGGACAATATTCAGGAACAACTTGCCGTTATCCAAAGTTTTCAAGAACCCTTGCAGGAAATGGCTTCTGACTTACAATATAAGACTCGAGTCTATCAGCAAAGTATTGCAGGAAACTTGGAAGAAATCCAACAGATTCTCAAAAAATACCAGAATGAGAATAGCACTCCCTGACATAGGGAATTTCCAAATATATAAAAATAGAGGTTGTTTGCAACCTCTATTTTTATAGGCTTTTATACTCGCTCGTCAAAGTATAGTCGAATGAATTAGCTTTCAGACAAGGAACTGAGGTGCAGGCTGTACTATAAAAGTGACGATGTATCAAAGTTAATTCAAATGACTATAATAAAAGAAAAACTGAATGACAACATTATTGTGACCCGTTTTCATCACCAAGTACTGGCTCTGTTGAAAAATCGGTTACCTGCTCTTCTGTTATCACAGTCGTAGTAGCCGATGGACTCCCTATTTCTGGATCCAAACTTTCTGCCCATGGACTTGCTTCTAACAGCAAGAGATTTGTATATACATCATAAACGTTTATTGGACTTGGCAATCCCATCTGTCCTTCGTAGACCTTCACGTTTGTGACTAAGTCGGTCTTTTCTTCTAAGCCGATAGATTTTTTCAGAATATTTTGCATTTCCAATAGATGTTCACTGGTTGGTAATTGATAATAGATTTCATCAACCATTTGGTCCACACCGCGCAACTGATAGGAATTCAACTTAGAGACCGAGTCTTTATAACCTAGGAGGCTTGGAATTGTCGCAGGACTAATCTCAATGTTGGTTCGCATATTATTGGAGATGGCAGTCAGAATCTTCTTATACTGGGTCAAACCATCTAACTGAAGGAGTTTTTTTATAATAGCCGTGATAACTTCTCGTTGGCGTCTCTGACGTCCGATATCCCCCTCAGGATCATCATAGCGCATCCGAGCATAAACCAGCGCCTGATCCCCATTTACCAACTGTTGCCCCGGCTGGACAATAGAGGTGTAGGCAGGCTCATGTTCTGAAATGGATATAGGGAAGCCAAGAGTATTGTTTACCTCAATGCCTCCAACCGCATCAACAAGCTCAACCAGACCATCCATATTTATTTCAATATAATGGTCAATGTTAATATCCATCATCTTTTCGATCGTGGCAATGGCCATCGGTGCCTGTCCGTAGCTATAAGAATGATTTAGTTTTTCAACCGTTCCTGAAGACTCCCCGTTCGCTTCTGCAATCTCAACCATAATATCACGAGTCAAGCTCATCATATTGGTTTCCTTTGTCTGAGGATTGACCGTCACCAAAATCATCGAATCACTACGGCCACCCTCCCAATCTCCCCCGCGGGTCGCTTGGTCCATATCCACCCCCATCAGTAGGATGGTTAGGGGCTCTGTCGCATCAATAGGAGTAATTTCATTTTCTCCATCTAGCTGCTTATAGGTTTTTGAAATAGCACCTGTAGAAAAATTTAACAAGCTGGCACCATATATTAAGCCGGCACCTAGTGTTAAACCAACAATAGCCAAAGACATTAAGAATATTTTTTTTCCAATTGTCATACTTCACCAATTAACTTGCCCATATAATAAAGATCAAGCCATTCTCCTTCATCTGTTCTAGCCCCACGTATCTGGGTTCCTTCAATGTTGAATCCTAGTTTTTGGTATAAATGTACTGCCGCCTCATTGCGAACCTGAACCGTTAATTCCAAACGCTTCAATACATCCATTTCCTTTGCCCAATGCAATACTTCCTCCAGTAAAATCGTCCCTAGACCGTGACCCCAGTAGGCTTTTTTTACTGCAATAAAAATATTTCCGATATGGCTAATGCGAAACTGCTTAGAGGACTTAACAGAAATTACGCCGACGACTTCCGAACCAACCTTAGCCAACAGGCACAGTTCACGAGGATTTTCAATTCCTGCTTCGAAGATGGTCTCCATTTCATCAACACTAAATCGAAAACCAGTCTCATCCATGACCAGATAATCCGTTTCTCTAGCAACTTGATTCATAAAATCAATAAAAGCTGCTGCATCAGCTGGTTCAGCTTCACTAAAATACACTTCTTTTTCAGACATTTTGGAACTCCTTCGCTAAATCGCTACTTTGATCTCCATGAGATTCGACTGTCAATCGTCGACCATCTCCCTCTTTCTCTATACGAATGAGCAAATAGTCATCCAATAGACTTGCATCCAACAATTCTCCCCACTCGATAACCGTTAGACCTCCTCCATAGAGAAAATCATCCAAATCAATCGAGTCAGGGTCATCTCCAATTCGATAAACATCTAAGTGATAGAGTGGCATGGTCCCCTCATACTCTCGCACAATCGTATAAGTAGGACTCTTAATCATCTGTTCAATTTTTAAACCCTTGGCCAAACCCTTGGTCAGAGTTGTTTTCCCAGCACCCAAATCCCCTGATAATACTAGAACTTGATTTGGCTTACAGGCTTTTCCAATTCTCTCACCAATGGCAATCAATTCATTTTCATTCTGACTATACATGTCTTTAATTATACCATAGGCCCAGTAGTTTGTCATAGGTCTACTGGAAATTGTAGACAAATCAACAAACAAAATCGCAAGCCAGAGCCTGCGATTTTGTTTATTCTACGCTGAAAAGATATGGGTAGACTGGTTGATTTCCTTGATGGATTTCAACCTCAACATCTTCAAATTGTTCTTCTAGCTGCTCAGCAAGAGTTTGAGCGAGTTCCTCATTACCATCTTCACCGATATAGATCGTTACGATTTCACTATCTTCATCGAGCATTTTCTCAAATGTAGCGACAAGTGTTTCCATCATATCTGGATTAGAAACCACAATCTTGCCATCAACCATACCAAGGTTGTCATTCTCATGGATTTCAAGACCATCGATGGTTGTATCGCGGACTGCAGTTGTCACGCTACCACTTTTCACCTCTGCGAGAGATGCCGTCATCGCTTCAAAGTTGCTTTCCAAATCACGACTTGGATCAAAAGCAAGCAAGCTAGTAAAACCTTGTGGTAGGGTCTTAGTTTCCACAACCTTAACCGCAACTTCTGCAACCTCAGCAGCCGTCTGAGCAGCCATCAAGATATTTTTGTTGTTTGGCAACAAGATGACATTGCGGGCATTGACCAATTCAATAGCATTAACAAAATCTTCTGTTGATGGGTTCATGGTCTGACCACCTGAAATCACATAGTCAACACCTTGTGATTTGAAGATTTCTGTCAAACCTTCCCCAGCAGCTACCGCAATAATAGCATACTCTTTTTGTTCAGCCGGTTTTTGGAAACTTTCTTCTTTCTCAACCTGAGCTTCATGTTGCTCACGCATATTGTCCACTTTTACCTTGACCAAGCTACCGTATTGAAGACCTGCCTGCATGACCAAACCTGGATCTTCTGTATGGACATGGACTTTAACGATTTCATCATCGTTGACCACAAGGAGGGAATCTCCAAGGTCGTTGAGGTAGGTACGGAATTCTTCATAATCAAAGTCCTTGACATAAGTAGGACCCTGGCGAAGAGCTACCATGATTTCTGTACAGTAACCAAAGGTAATATCTTCAGTCGCTACATGACCTGCAACTGACTTGTGGTGCTCAGCATTGATCATTTCAGACATAACAGCAGGTGTCGCCTCAAAATCTTCCGAAGCAATATACTCACCCGTCAAAGCTGACAAGAAGCCTTCATAAATGTAAACAAGACCTTGTCCACCTGAATCGACAACGCCAACTTCCTTCAATACTGGAAGCATCTCTGGCGTTTTCTTAAGAGCACGATTAGCACCGTCAAGAGTGGCACGCATGACCTCAACCGCATCATCAGTCTCTTCTGCCTTTTTCAAAGCTGCAGTGGCTGCCCCACGCGAAACAGTAAGAATTGTACCTTCAACTGGCTTCATAACGGCTTTATAAGCCACTTCTACACCATGTTGAAAGGCTTGCGCCAAATCCTTACCGTCCAATTCAACCTTGCCTTTAACAGATTGACCAAAACCGCGGAACAATTGCGACGTAATAACACCTGAGTTTCCACGAGCTCCCATCAACAAGCCCTTAGAAAGAATTTGCGCAACTTCTCCAACAGTAGAAGCAGACTTATCTGCTACTTCTTTAGCACCATTGGTAATAGTCATCCCCATGTTGGTCCCAGTATCCCCATCTGGAACTGGGAAAACATTTAGTGAGTTCACATATTCGGCTTGTTTATTCAGACGAGTTGATGCTGCCTGCACCATTTCTTGAAATAAACTAGTTGTAATTTTAGACACAATTATTCTCCTACGACTTTGATATTTTGGATAAAGACATTGACGGCATCTACAGAGATACCTAGTTGATTTTCCAAGTTGAACTTAACGCGTTCTTGGATGTTGCGAGATACTTCACTGATTTTTACACCGTAGCTCATCACAGTATAAACATCGACTGCAATGCGACCATCTTCCAAGGTCTTAATCACAACACCTTTAGAATAATTTTCTTTTCTCAAAAGTGCTTGAAAATTATCCTTGATCGCAGACTTACTAGCCATCCCAACAACACCGAAAATCTCAGTCGTAGCACCGCCAACAACTGTGGCAATCACGTCATCAGTCAATTCGATTTGGCCGTCTTTAGTATTGATTTTAACAGTCATAATTCGTTACCTCAAATAGTTTTATCACTCCATTTTACCACATTTTCTGCTTTCTGTAAAAAACAAGCTTGTTACATCGGATTTTACAAAAAAAGAGTTCCCAAAGGAACCCTTTTCACAATTAACCTAAACGCTGCTTAGCATCTGCTGCACGTTGGAAAGCTTGTCCGACATAGTTGATACAGAGCATCATCACAAGGATGAAGATGGCTGCTGGCAACCAAATCCATGTCTTGTTTTCCAAAATATCTGCATTGCGGGCATTGGCAATCAAGGTACCCAAACTTGGTACTGTCGATGGTAGACCGAAACCAAGATAAGTCAACGAAGTCTCAATACCGATATTTCCCGCAAAGTTCAAGGTCAAGTTGACGATAATCAATGAACTTAAGTTTGGTAAAATTTCACGGAACATAATCATGAAGTCGCTTGTTCCCAATGTTTTTGATGCATTGACATAATCCAAGCTTGCCTCTGACAAAGTCCTTGTACGGAATAGACGAGCCTTGGCCGTCCAATAAAAGGCACTCATGATGAGAATGAAGTGATAGATCGTATAGTTCTTGATAACTGTCACGAATACAATGATCAACATAGTCACTGGCAAAATCATGATGAAATCGACAATACGCATCAAGAATCCGTCCAAACGACCACCGTAATAACCAGAAATCAGACCGATAGAGATACCAACAATACTAGTAATAATCGTAATGGTAAAACCGATAATGATCGAGTTACGAGCACCGATAATCAGCTGACCAAAGATATCTTTACCACCTTCATCTGTCCCCAAGATATAGCCGTTAACACCTGGTTCCAAGTAACGTCCCAAAAGGTTGACTTTCATAACTTGTTCTTGATCCAACAGAAGCGCTCCGATAAAGACTGCCAAGAGAACCGTCACTAAGATAATTAATGAGGTCAATGCAAGTCGATCCTTCATAAACTCTCGCGCGATGACACGGAAGCCACCTGGAGGAGTTGAAGCAGATTGTACTTGTTTTTTATTTTCTTTACTCACCTTACTCCTCCTTCTATTTCACACGGATACGTGGATCCACGATACTCATGATAATATCTGAAATCAATGTCCCCAACAAGGTACCCATACCAAATATCAATAACAAAGCCAAGATGACACTATAGTCACGACTAGAAATAGAGTTATAGAATAACTGACCGATACCTGGATAAGTGAAAATATTTTCAATGAAGATAGAACCACCAATCAATCCTGTCAATTCATAGCCCAAGAAAGATGCAATTGGCAAGATAGAATTCCGGAAGATATGACGGTTATAAACAACTCTCTCAGGAACACCTTTGGCACGAGCTGTACGAACATAGTCCTGGCTCTTCGCATCGATAATCCCCGTACGAAGATATTGAATAGTGACTGTTGTTGACAAAATTGCCATTGTAATCGCTGGAAGAATCATATGGTGTAAGCGACTGAGAATAGCTGCAAATCCTTCTACACCACCGTCAATCGACCCACGCGTTGGGAACCAACCCAAACTAAAGCCAAACATCCAAAGCATAAGGATGGCAAAAACGAAAGTTGGAGTTGAAAATGTCAAGAAGTTATACACGCCAATGATTTTATCTGCAAGCGAGTTTTGGTAACGACCTGCAATCATACCTAAAGGAAGGGCAATCAAATAAGTCGACACCATCGTCAATAAAGACAACCAAATAGTGTTGTTTAAACGTTGCATGATGACATCAACAACTGGTTGTTTAAAAATAACACTCTGACCAAAATCTCCTTGCAAAAGATTGCCTACCCAGCGGAAATACTGAACAGGGATTGGGTCATAGTAACCTGCCGCAA
The DNA here is from genome assembly GCF_046032535.1 of Streptococcus suis. Classification (GTDB taxonomy): domain Bacteria; phylum Bacillota; class Bacilli; order Lactobacillales; family Streptococcaceae; genus Streptococcus; species Streptococcus suis_AK. The sequence continues at coordinate 27,598 of NZ_JARQPL010000028.1, forward strand.
TCCGTTTTTGTTCAATGATTGCTGGATCAATATTGGGGTCAATCAATCCTGTAAAGGGATCCCCCGGCATCATCTTCGCAACAAAGAATGCAATGACACTCAGAATGATAATCTGAGGAATCATCATGAGCAAACGTCGTAATACTGTTTTCCACATCTTAGTTCTTACCTCCTTCTGGAAGGGCTACTTGATGAGTTGCTGAAAAAGCTTTCAAATCGTACACACGACCGTTTTCATCATAGTACTGACCTTGTTTTTCTTGGTACTCCTTCTCTGCAGCCAAACGTTTTTCCTTATTTTTCAAACGATTTACTGGATCAATTGATGGAATCGCAGACAACAAACGTTTAGTGTAAATATGTTGTGGATTATTATAAATATCGTTCTTATTTCCTGTCTCTACGAAACGTCCGCGATACATGATAAACAATTCATCACACATGTGTTGTACAACACCGAGGTCATGGGAAATAAAGAGATAGCTAAGTTTGAACTCATCTTGGATACGTTTCATATAGTTCAAGACCTGTGCCTGAACAGACAAATCCAAGGCAGAAACCGGCTCATCAGCAATAATCAAACGAGGGTTACTAGCCAAGGCACGAGCAACACCGATACGTTGGCGCTGACCACCTGAGAATTCATGAGGATATTTAATCAGGGCTTCTTCATTTAGACCGATTGTATCCAAGAGATGAAGAACCTTTTTCTTTTCTTCATCTGGAGATAAGCGGTCAAAGTTACGAATTGGTTCTGCAATGATGTCCAAAATACGTTTTTTCGGGTTAAAACTTGAAAGAGAATCTTGGAAAATCATTTGAACATCACGATTAAAGTTTCCTTTTTTACCACGTGATTTGTTGGTTACATTTTGTCCTTCATAGATAATCTGACCAGAAGTGGCACGCTCTAAACCGATAATTGCCTTACCAATGGTCGATTTCCCAGAACCTGACTCACCTACCAAACCATAGGTTTTTCCTTCTTCAAACTCAATATTAACGCCATCGACAGCATAGACATGATCCGTCACACGGTTAAAGAAGCCACTACGAATTGGATAATGGACTTTTAAATCTTTTACTTCAATAAATCCCACTATTAGGCCTCCCCTTCAAAATAGAATGTCTCATGGCAGGTACAACGAACAAAGTGATTTGGACCTACCTCGTGCATGCTCGGATTCTCTTCATGAGCCTCTGCTCCAATCCACGGAATACGTGGAGCAAAACGGCAACCCTTACGAACCATTTTTGTAATCGGCGGCACAATACCTTCAATAACATGAAGATTGCCTCCTTCGCTACCTGATTGAGGATTTGACTTCAAGAGCGAACGTGTATATGGATGTTTTGGATTGGTAAAGAGTTCTTCTACTGGCGCTACTTCGACAAACTGACCACCGTACATGACAGCCACACGATCAGCAGTCTCTGCAACTACTCCCAAGTCATGGGTAATCAAAATAATACCCGAACCTGTCTCCGCTTGAATATCATTTAAGAGATCCAAGATTTGTGCTTGAATTGTAACATCCAAGGCTGTTGTCGGTTCGTCCGCAATAATAATTGGGGGTTTACAAGACAAGGCCATCGCAATAATGATACGCTGACGCATACCACCTGAAAGCTCATGTGGATACTGTTTAAATGTCCGCTTAGGATTTGGAATACCTACCTGAGCCAAGAGTTCCAAAACTCGCTCTGTACGAGCATTGGCATCCAAATCAGTGTGATAGAACAGCGCCTCATCAATCTGTGCACCAATCGTCATCAATGGATTCAGAGAAGCCAAGGGATCTTGGAAAATCATACCAATATCATTACCACGTACCGTATTGTACTTAGCTTCATCCATACCAATCAATTCCATATCATTGTACTGGATGCTTCCTGTGATTTTGGTATTCAAAGGGTTATGCAAGCCCATAATGGTCGTTGCCAAAGTTGATTTACCACAACCAGATTCCCCTACAATTGCCAAAATTTCATTTTTTTGCAATGAGATGTCAACACCGTCAACAGCGTCAAAATAATCATCTCCAATACGGAAACCGACGTGTAAATCTTTAATGTCTAAAAGCGGTTTTTCGGTAGCCACGCTTTTTCCTCCTTTATGTGCCAGCTAATCAAGCTCAATCAATTCAATATCCTTATGATTATCAAGTTCATATAATGTTTGATTAACTGACTTTATATAACTACTCTAGAATAACATATTTCTATCAATTATCGTTTGATAGCGGTTACCCAGAAGTAAAAAAAGTACTATATCCAATCATAAATCAAGACCATCCCTATTACTGACTCAATTAGAAATTGAGTAGGTTAATGTGATCCATCTTGAGTTTTTGTTAGTAGTGACTCATTTTTTGTGTACTGAGTCTACTATACCATAATTATCAGAAAATTCCAATAGCAATCTGAAAAAAGCCAAGCAAGTTGGCTTTTTCAGATTCTATTATCTTCTTTATAAAACTATTCTGCCGCTACACCTTTATCAGCTGTAAGTTCGATATTTTCAAAAGCGATACCTTTTTCTGAAGCTGAACCATAGTTAGAATCATAGTTTTTCACGCGTTTGTTAAGTGCTGTGATTGACTCAGATTCAAATGTTGGAATAGCAAATGCTTGCTCGTGAGCATATTTTTGCCAAGCCTTATAGTTCTCAACATTTTTCTTATCGTCAAATGATTCTGTTGAGCTGATTGCATTCAACAACTTAGTATTTTCATCAGACACGAAACGTGACATGTTGAAGGCTGCGATTGGACCCCAAAGTCCTGTTGGGTTTGGATCGTAACCTGTTGACCATCCACCAGCATACATATCAATAGCAGCATCATTAGCCTGAACTGAGTTATAGAACGACTTACCTTCAACTGTACGTCCTGTGTAAAGTTCAACGTTCAAGCCAACTTCTTTCCACCAAGCAATGTACTGTGTTACAAGTGCTTCGTTGGCTTCTGTACGTTTACGAGCTGCAAAGGTAATCTTGAACTCTTTACCGTCCTTACCTTCACGAATACCATCTCCGTCCACATCCTTATAACCAGCTTCATCCAAGAGTTTCTTAGCTTTTTCTGGATCGTATGAATAGCCTTCCAACTCTGAATCATGAATGTCGCCGAAGAATGAGATAATCAATGAGTTTGCAGGGTGGTAAAGACCATTGTACAATGACTCACCAGCTGTCTTAGTATCAATCGCATAGGCAATTGCTTGACGAAGTTTCACATCATTCATCTTAGCATTTTCATCCATGACGTTTTTCTTAGCAGACTCGTCATATTTACCAAAATTAAATGAAATGTATTCATAAGCTGAGTCCAAAGAACCAACGATATTCAAGTTAGAAGCATCCTTGTATGAATCCAACTGGTCAACAGGCATATCTGCGATGTCATAGTTACCAGCTTTCATTTCAGAAACAATAGTATCTGGAGATACGATGTCAATCTTCAATGAGCTTGTTTTTGGCGTTGTACCTTTGAAGAAGTATTCGTTTGGTACGTAAGTGATAGACTCACCGTTTACGATTTCCTTGATTTTCCAAGGTCCCATACCAACAAGTTTAGCTGTACGTGAGTACTCGCTCTTTTCCCAGTCTGCAACAGGGATATCTTTATAGATATGTTCTGGTTGGATATAAGCTGGGACATCACCACCCGCATACATCATTGAAGGCGACATTTCTTTTACAGTCAATTCTACTGTGTAGTCGTCAACTTTCTTAATACCAGAGATGTCTGATGCTGTTCCTGCAACATACTCTTCCATACCCACAATGTTCAAGAATCTATCATCAAAACGAACACCTGTATAGTCTTTGCTTGCCATTGACTTGATAGTAAAGATGTAGTCATTGATTGTAAATGGCTCACCATCTGACCACTTGTAATCTTTACCTGTCAAACTAACAGTGATTTTCTTACCTTTTACATCAAATTCAGCTTTAGCAAGACCAGAATCATCTAACTTACGATCTCCATCGTAACCAAACATTGAAATATCAACCATTCCACCAAATGTTGAGTCAGTTGTATTTTCAGTCAACTCGTCAATCAAGAGACCTGATGAAGTTGTAGCTGAAACAAATGCATATTTCAATTGAGCATCTGCGACTGCTGTTCCATCTTGTTTTACTTCAGATGGGAATGACAATTCCTGTTTTGCTGCACCTGATTGTTTTGAACCACATGCTGCAAGAACAGATGCTGAAAGGAGAGTCACACCTGCAAGTGCAAAAAGTTTCGTTGTCTTTTTCATAAAACACCTCTGTTTTTCTTTTTCTTAGACA
>NZ_JARQPL010000029.1:0-30540 GCF_046032535.1 Streptococcus suis
ACAAAAAATACTTAAAAAATCCAATTCTATCAAGCGATTGAAGCGGATCGTGGAAAAATAAAGTGATAAAGTCGGGAAGCTGCAATTGAAGAATAAGGATGAAAAACCGAGGGAAACCTTGGTTTTCTCTTGTTTTAGCCCTGCCTGATTTTTGCTATCCTAGGTAAAAATATGGTATAATGAAACGATTATACAATAAGGAAAATACCATGTTTAAATTTAATTTTAAAAAGAAAGAAAGCATTGAAACAGCAATTGAAGTCCCTAAGCATATCGCTGTGATTATGGATGGCAATGGCCGTTGGGCGAAAAAGCGGATGCAGCCACGTATTATGGGGCATAAGGCTGGTATGGATGCACTGCAAAAGGTTACCAAGACGGCTTCTGATTTGGGAGTAAAGGTGTTAACTGTCTATGCCTTTTCTACAGAAAACTGGTCTCGACCGGAAAAAGAAGTGAAGTTTATCATGAATCTACCTGTGGAGTTTTATGATAAGTATGTTCCTGAACTCCATGCCAATAATGTCAAAATTCAGATGATTGGTGACCATTCAAAACTTCCTGTCCCGACTCTCAATGCGCTTTATAAAGCCGAACAAAAGACAAAGAGTAACACTGGTTTGATTCTCAATTTCGCTCTTAACTATGGCGGTCGTGATGAGGTGACTCGCGCAGTCAAGGCTATTGCGCAAGATGTCTTGGATGCCAAGTTCAATCCTGGAGATATTGATGAGAAATTAATAGCGGATTACCTCTATACAGGAACCTTATCACCAACGTTACGCGATCCCGATCTAGTTATTCGTACAAGTGGTGAACTTCGTCTTAGCAACTTCCTGCCGTGGCAAACAGCCTACAGCGAGCTGTACTTTACAGATATTGCGTGGCCTGATTTTGATGGAGAAGCACTTAAATTAGCGATTAAAGAATACAACCGTCGCCACAGACGTTTTGGCGGTGTATAAGGAGAAGGTATGACAAACGATTTACAGAAACGAGTGATATTTGGCGGCATTGCTCTAGCTATTTTCATTCCCTTTTTGTTGGCTGGTGGGATGGCATTTCAATTTTTTGTAGGCCTGTTAGCCATCATTGCTACGGCTGAATTGATTAAAATGCACCGCCTAGCACCTAATTCTATCGAGGGTGTCTTAGCTATGTTGGCCAGTTTAGTCTTGGCTCTTCCGCTCCAGAATTATCTGACATTTTTACCGACGGATGGAAATTACACAGCCTACGCCATTGTAGTATTTTTACTGCTTGGTTCGACGGTTTTTAATATCGGTCATTACAACTATTCCGATGTAGTCTTTCCAATTGCATCAAGTTTCTATGTTGGTATCGGCTTTCATAGTTTGATACTGGCTCGTATGGCTGGGCTCAATAAAGTCTTCTTTGCCCTCTGTTTAGTCTGGGCAACAGACATTGGTGCCTACTTAATCGGTCGTCAGATTGGTCGGAGAAAATTATTGCCGAAGGTTTCACCGAATAAAACGGTTGAAGGCTTTGTAGGCGGTATTCTTTCTGCGGTGGTAGTTGCTATCATTTTCTTGATTGTCGATAAGTCCTTGTTGGCGGGCTATTCATTTGGCATGATGTTGTTGTTGGTTGTGATTTTCTCGATATTCTCACAATTCGGAGACTTAGTAGAAAGTGCTATTAAACGCCATTTTGGTGTGAAGGATTCTGGAAAAATTATTCCAGGACACGGTGGTATCCTAGATCGTTTCGATGGTATGATTTTTGTTTTCCCAATCATGCACTTCTTTGGACTGTTTTAAGGAGGTACTATGAAGGGAATTTTAGCATTTATATTTATATTTAGTGTGATTGTGGTTGTCCATGAATTTGGTCATTTCTACTTCGCCAAGAAAGCTGGTATCCTTGTGAGGGAATTTGCGATTGGGATGGGTCCCAAAATTTTCGCTCATACAGGTAAGGATGGGACACTTTACACCATCCGTATCCTTCCCCTAGGTGGCTATGTTCGAATGGCTGGATGGGGTGAAGATAAGACAGAGATTAAGACAGGTAGTCCTGCCAGCCTCAGCTTGAATGAAGCTGGTGTTGTGACGCGGATTAATTTGTCTGGTAAGCAACTGGATAGTCTCAGTTTGCCAATGAATGTAACCAGTTTTGACTTCGAGGAAAAATTGGAAATCACAGGCTTGGTCTTGGAAGAAAGCAAGACCTATACGGTTGATCACGATGCCACGATTGTAGAGGAAGATGGAACAGAAGTTCGGATTGCTCCACTTGATGTTCAGTATCAAAATGCGACAGTCTGGGGACGGTTGATGACCAACTTTGCGGGTCCCATGAACAACTTTATTCTTGGAACTTTTATTTTCATCATGCTTGTCTTTGCGCAAGGCGGAGTTGCAGATCCTACCAGTAATGCCGTTAGTATTACAGACGGTGGTGCCTTACAGAATGTAGGTCTGGTGACAGGTGATAAAATCTTGTCGGTCAATGGTCAAGCTACGGATACTTACACAGATATTGCTACAATCATTAGTCAGGCAGCCTCAGAAGCCTCTACAGCTCCAAGTTTTGATTTGGTTGTTGAACATGAGGGGACTGAAAAATCGCTCACAGTTACTGCTGAGAAGGTTGACGATAGCTACCGAATTGGAATTTCACCGATTTTAAAAACTGGTTTCCTTGATAAGATTATTGGGGGCTTCCAGCAAGCGGGTGCGACAGCAGTTATTGTTGTGACTGCCTTGAAAAACTTGATTGCCAATTTTGATGTTAAGCAATTGGGTGGACCTGTTGCCATTTATTCTGTCAGCAATCAGGCTGCTGCAAATGGTTGGGTTTCAGTCTTTAACCTGATGGCTATGCTATCAATCAATATCGGTATTTTCAATCTTATCCCTATTCCAGCCTTGGATGGTGGGAAGATTGTCATGAATATCCTAGAAGCCATTCGCAGAAAACCACTCAAACCAGAGACGGAATCTTATATCACTCTAGCAGGTGTAGCCGTTATGGTCGTTCTTATGATAGTAGTCACTTGGAATGATATTATAAGAGTCTTCTTCTAAGATAATTTGAAATTTATGAAAGGAATTGAATGCGTGCTAAACGCAGGATATTCTGAAAACTAGGAAAAAGAAAGGAACAGAGAGTTTTCAGATTTGAACTCGAGCGTCAGCGAGGGTTTTGAAAAGCTAATTCTTTGTCTTCCAATCAAGTAAACTACGAAAGGAATTGAATGCGGGCTGAAACCCGTGCAAAAAAGATAAATCATTTTGTGTGTTAGCACACTGCAATGATTTCCTATTTTTGCTTTGGTTTCCACGCCCTTTGTATCTTAAAATATGAAACAGTCTAAATTGATTATCCCTACTTTGCGGGAGATGCCTTCGGATGCGTCGGTGATTAGCCACGCTTTGATGTTGCGTGCGGGCTATGTCCGTCAGATTTCTGCTGGTATTTACAGCTATTTGCCTTTGGCTAACCGTGTGATTGAAAAAGCAAAAAATATCATGCGTGAGGAGTTTGATAAGATTGATGCTATTGAATTTTTGGCACCAGCTCTCTTGTCAGCGGACATTTGGCGTGAGTCAGGTCGTTACGAAACCTACGGTGATGACCTCTACAAGCTCAAAAACCGTGAGGGTTCTGACTTTATCTTGGGTCCAACCCACGAAGAAACGGTGACACTATTGGCGCGTGATGCGGTGCAATCTTACAAGCAGTTGCCACTCAATATTTACCAAATCCAGCCAAAATACCGCGACGAAAAACGTCCTCGTAATGGTCTCCTCCGTGGTCGCGAGTTCATCATGAAAGATGGCTACAGCTTCCACGCTAGCTATGAGAGTCTGGACCAGACCTACGATGACTACAAGGCGGCTTACGAGGCAATCTTCACTCGTGCAGGATTGGAGTTCAAGGCCATTATCGGTGACGGAGGTGCCATGGGCGGTAAGGACAGCCAGGAGTTTATGGCTATTACACCAGACCGTACTGATCTGGACCGTTGGGTTGTCTTGGACAAGTCGGTTGCTTCTTTTGATGAAATCCCAGAGGATGTTCTTGAAGCAATCAAGGAAGAACTCTTGGCATGGTCTGTGTCTGGTGAAGACACCATCGCCTACTCTAGCGAATCTGGCTACGCTGCCAACTTAGAGATGGCAACGAGTGAGTACAAACCAAGTACAGCAGTTGTCGTCGAAGAAGATTTGGTTAAAGTAGCGACGCCAGATGCCAAAACCATCGACGAAGTTGCTGCCTTCTTGAATGTCGCGGAAGAGCAAACTATCAAAACCATGCTCTTTATGGCAGACGGTGAGCCAGTTGTTGCCCTCCTTGTTGGCAATGATCAAGTTAACGATGTCAAGTTGAAAAACCACCTTGGAGCAGATTTCTTCGATGTAGCAGGCCCAGCGGATGCGGAAAAAATCTTCGGTGCAGGTTTTGGTTCCCTTGGACCAATCGGCTTGCCAGAAAACATCAAGATTATTGCAGACCGCAAGGTTCAAGATGTGAAGAACGCTGTAGTTGGTGCCAACGAAGACGGTTTTCACTACACAGGTGCCAATGCAGGACGTGATTTCCAAGTGACTGAGTATGTGGATATTCGCGAAGTCAAGGAAGGCGAGCCTTCTCCAGATGGACACGGGGTTCTCAACTTTGCCCGTGGTATCGAGATTGGTCACATCTTCAAACTCGGTACACGCTATTCAGATAGCATGAATGCCAACATCTTGGATGAGAATGGTCGTTCTATGCCGATTATCATGGGATGCTACGGAATCGGTGTTAGCCGACTCTTGTCAGCAGTTCTTGAACAACACGCTCGCCTCTTTGTTAACAAGACACCAAAAGGCGAATACCGTTACGCTTGGGGGATCAACTTTCCTAAAGAATTGGCACCGTTTGATGTGCATTTGATTCCAGTTAATGTCAAAGATGAAGCGGCAATGGAATTGACTCAGTCTATCGAAGCAAGTTTGGTTGGTGCAGGCTATGAAGTATTAACTGACGACCGTAATGAGCGTGTCGGCGTTAAGTTTTCTGACAGTGACTTGATTGGCTTGCCAATCCGTGTGACTGTCGGTAAGAAAGCAGCTGACGGCATTGTTGAAGTGAAAATCAAGGGCACAGGCGACACGGTTGAAGTTCATGTAGATCAACTGCTTGAAACCCTTAATATTTTGAATAAGTAATTACAAAAAGCCGAAGTTTTATACCTCGGCTTTTAAATTTGTATTTATTTTTTGATTTCAAGCTCCTGTAATTGGTCAAGGATGGTGTTTAAATCGGCTCCAGCCTGTAAGAGAGCTGCGGCAGTATAGCAACCTTCGACAACTGGTACGGTTTGGATAAGAATTTGTTTGTCTGTGAAATCGGCAGCAAGTTCCATGTTCATTCGGGCGCTACCTAAGTCGAAAAAGGCAAGGAGGGTATCAGCAGGGTTTGCTTCAACTCGCTCTTGTACGATTTCAAAGCTAGTACCGATGCTACCATCTTCTAGTCCGCCACAGTAGGTGATGGGAATATCTTTTGCGACTTCAGATACGAGGTCAATGATTCCTTGGGCCAAATTTTTTGAATGGGATACGAGTAAGATACCAACCTTTGTCATAGTCCCACCTCCAACATGGCTTCAAAGAGAAGTCCAGATGAGAAAGAGCCTGGATCAATGTGTCCAATAGACCTTTCCCCAACATAGGATGCACGGCCCTTGGTTGCAACAATATCCTTTGTCCCTTGAACGGCTTTATGGATAATTTCCGTTGTCAGCTGGCTTTCTCTTAGGGCAGAAATAACAGGAATCCACACGTCTACCATGGTTTTCTCGCCCAATTCAGCCTTGCCGCGTTTTTGGATCATGTCCAAACCTGCTTGTAGCACATCTGCCAAATCAGTATCAGTCTGGCTAGCCTTGGAAATCCCCATAAAGGCAGAGCCGTAGAGAGGACCGGAAGCACCGCCAACCTTGCTGAGAAGTTGCATGGCAACCACCTTAAAGACTTGGTCAGCACTCTCGTAGTCTTTTTCAGATAGCTCCTGCATGACGGCAGCCATTCCGCGCGCCATGTTGCCCCCGTGATCTCCATCTCCGATTGGAGAATCGAGTTCGCTCAAATAATCTTTGTTTTCTTGAATTTTTTTGTTGAATGTCTCCATCCAGAGCAGTGCTTGTTTTGCATCCATAGTCTTTCTCCTACCAAGCTACCACTTCAACAGGGGCCCGCAAAGCATCAATCCAGCTTGGGTCTTCTAGTTTGATTAAGGTCAATGACAGTCCAGCCATATCAATCGATTTCATGTAGTTACCGATTTTCTTGTAGTCAACGACCACACCTTTTTTAGCCAGCAATTGAGCAACGTCGTTGGCAAAGACATATTGTTCCATGAGAGGGGTTGCGCCGAGACCGTTGATAAGGACACCATAGTGCTCGCCATCTTGAATATCAAAGCCTTCTGCCAATTTGTCAACTAATTCTTCAGCCAATTTAGCAGATGGTTGGAGTTTTTCTTTCTTATAGCCAGGTTCACCATGGATACCGACACCGTATTCAAATTCATCCTCTTCAAGGACGAAGCCTGGTTTGCCCACTTCTGGTACCGTAGCACCTGATAGGGCTAAGCCGATAGTCTTGATTTGTGGGACGAGACGGTCAGCCAGTTCCTTGATTTCTGCTAGGGATTTGCCAGTTTCTGCAGCATGACCGAGAATCTTGTGGACAAGGATGGTACCTGCTACACCACGACGACCTTGGGTATAGAGACTATTTTCCACAGCGATGTCATCGTCCACGATGACACTGGCCACTTCGATGCCCTCCATTTCCGCCAATTCTTGTGCCATCTCAAAGTTCATGATGTCGCCAGAGTAGTTTTTGATGACCATAAAGACGCCAGCTCCCTCGTCAGCTGCCTTGATGGCTTCTAAGATTTGGTCTGGTGTTGGTGAGGTAAATACTGCGCCACATACAGCGGCGGACAACATGCCCTTGCCGACAAAGCCTGCATGAGAAGGTTCGTGACCAGAGCCCCCTCCTGAGATGATGCCGACTTTACCAGTTTTTTCAGCCTTGCGGATAATCACATCAAATCCATCGATACGATCGACAAGATCTTGGTGCATAAAGACAAGTCCTTTTAACATTTCATCAACGACATGTTCGGGTTGATTGATAATTTTTTTCATGAGAAAACTCCTTTGTTTTTTGTTTGCGCTTTCATTTTACATTGTCCAAAAGAAAAAAGGAAGGGACAGATTGTCCAATGTGTCCCTTTTGTTCCAAAGAAAAGCATGATAGGGTATAATAAAGAGGAAGCGAAAGGAAGTGACATCATATGCCAACCTCGTTGATTACAAAGAAAAGGATTGCAAAGGCTTTTAAAAAACAGCTATCCCAAAAATCCTTTGATAAAATATCAGTTGTCGATATCATGCAGGAAGCAGGGATTCGTCGTCAAACCTTTTACAACCATTTTTTAGACAAGTATGAGTTGCTGGACTGGATATTTGAGACAGAATTGCAGGAGCAGGTAACTGACAATCTGACCTATATTAGTGGAATCAAGCTTCTGGATGAGCTTTTGTACTACATCGAGAGTAACCAATCTTTCTATAGGCAACTCTTTGAGATTAAGGGGCAAAATGATTTTGTCAGCTATTTAGAAGGCTACTTTATGGTTTTGATGGAGAAAATTATCAACGAGTACCAGCTCCAGGAGGGGAAAATGATTTCCCAACAGGATAAGCATTTTTTGATTCTCTATCATGCTAATGCTTGGATTGGACTGATAAAGGAAGGACTGATGCAGTCGCCTTGTCAGATTCACGGTTATTGGAAGCAAATGGTGACTCTTGTTCGTGAGTCGTTTTTGATTTTGTAGGAGTTAATGTATGGTGTTTATTAGAAATGGACAGGCAACAATTATTGAAGATTATTTGGATGGTTTCTGTCGAACCAATCCTAAAGTGAAGAAAGTGAAGGGACTTCCGATTGTGCTTCAGAAAGTGCAGGATGACCATTTAGTTCCAATTATTTCAGGTGGTGGATCGGGGCACGAACCGGCACATATTGGATTTGTCGGAAAGGGTATGCTGACTGCTGCAGTATATGGTGAAATATTTACGCCCCCAACCGCTGAAGAAGTCTTGGCAGCCATTCGTGCAGTAGATAAGGGCAAGGGAGTTTTTCTGATTGTAAAAAACTTTGAGGTAGATTTAGAAACCTTTGGTCAAGCCATCGCGCAAGCAAGACAAGAAGGAATCGCGGTGAAATATATTGTATCCCACGATGATATTTCTGTTGATACAAAAGATAATTTTCGGATGCGACACCGTGGGCTTGCAGGGACCATTCTACTTCATAAGATATTAGGAGCTGCTGCGCTTACTGGCTATAGCTTAGATGAATTGGAACAGCTGGGACTGTCTCTGGCAACAGAGATTGCGACCATCGGTTTTGCAACCAAGTCGGCCTATTTGCCCAATGCTGCCCTGCCTTTGTTTGATTTGGAGGAGGGACAAATATCTTACGGCATCGGTATCCATGGAGAAGAAGGCTATCGGACCGTTCGTTTTGAATCCTCTGAGCAGTTAGCCAACGAAATTGTGAACAAATTAAAATTAAAATTCCGCTGGAAGGAGGGGGAAGACTACATCCTCCTGGTCAATAATCTTGGATCTATGTCCGAGGTTGAGCAAGGAATCTTTTTGAACGACATTTGCCAATTTCTAGAACTAGAAGGTCTGAAGCTTTCCTATATAAAAACAGGTAAGTTTATGACTAGTCTAGATATGGGAGGAATTTCTGTCACCCTCTGTCGTGTCAAGGATAAAAAATGGCTGGACTTTTTAGAGGCGCCTACAGAAGCTGCGGCTTGGTAGGCTACTAATTTCTATAGAAATCAGATCTCTCAGGAAATGAACCTGAGAGTTTTTTCTTCCTAACTCAGGAAAAAATACCTCATTTATGGTAAAATGTTTCTAACAAACTACAAAGGAAATAAGTATGTCAGATAAGTTTCAACTCTTGCTACAACAAATCGGAATGCCTCTTGATGCACAACAATCAGGGGCTTTTTCGACTGCAACGATTGAGAAAGTAGTCTTGCACAAGGTCAGCAAACTTTGGGAATTTACCTTCCGTTTTGAAACCCCCTTGCCGCTCATGGACTATCAACTCTTCAAGGCTCGTTTGGCGACGGAGTTTGAAAAGGTGGGCAATAAGATTCAATTTTCTATTGTCAGCGATGCGGAGGCTTTTGAAGCTGGTTTGGTAGAAGCATATTATCCAGAAGCTTTTACGGAAGATTTGTGCCAGAGTGCAGGCTTCAAGGCTCTTTTTCAGCCATTAGAGGTGGCTTATAGAGATGGTGTTTTGTGGATAAAAGGTCCTGAAACCATTGACACCGTTCATTTTCGGAAGAATCATCTGCCAAATCTTGTGGAGCAATACAAGCGATTTGGTTTTGGTAATGTTGCGGTGGATATCGAAGTTTGTCAGGAGATGACGCAGCAGCAGGCTGCGGCCTTCCATGCGCAGAATGAGGAAATTTACCAGCAGGCAAATGAGGAAAATCTGGCAGCCCTTGAACAACTGGCTCAAATGGCGCCACCACCAGAGGCAGCTCAGCCATTTGTCCCAGAATATAAGAAAAATCGTCCTGCCAAGGTCACTATTGAAAAGGCTGAGATTACGCCTATGATTGAGGTGGATAGTGAGGAGAACCGGATTGTCTTTGAGGGGCTGGTCTTTGAGGTCGAGCAGAAGACGACCAAGACGGGGCGGGTCATTATCAACTTTAAGATGACCGACTATACTTCGTCCTTTACCTTGCAGAAATGGGCTAAGAATGAGGAAGAGGCCCAGAAGTTTGATATGGTCAAAAAGGGCAACTGGTTGCGGGTGCGAGGGAATGTGGAGACCAATAATTTCACTCGTGATTTGACCATGAACGTGCAGGAGGTCCAAGAGGTCAAGAAGGAAATCCGTAAGGACCTCATGCCGGAGGGCGAGAAGCGTGTGGAGTTCCATGCCCATACCAATATGTCTACTATGGATGCTCTGCCTGCCGTTGAAGACTTGGTGGCGCGTGCGGCTGCCTGGGGACACAAGGCGGTGGCTATTACCGACCATGGCAATGTCCAGTCCTTCCCCCATGGCTATCATGCTGCCCGCAAGGCTGGGATTAAGCCTCTCTTCGGGATGGAGGCTAATATCGTTGAGGACTCGGTGCCGATTGTCTATAATGAGGCGGATGTGGTCTTGTCCGATGCGACCTATGTGGTCTTTGACGTGGAAACGACCGGTCTTTCTGCGGTCAATAATGCCTTGATTCAGATTGCAGCGTCCAAGATGCACAAGGGCAATATCATTGCGGAATTTGATGAGTTTATCGATCCGGGTCATCCTCTGAGTCAGTTTACGACCGAGTTGACGGGGATTACAGATGAGCATGTGCGTGGTTCTAAACCTCTGGAACAAGTCCTGCGTGAGTTTCAAGATTTCTGTCAAGATTCCGTCATGGTTGCCCACAATGCGACCTTCGACGTTGGTTTCATGAATGTCAACTATGAGCGAGCAGGCCTGCCTATTATTAGCCAGCCTGTCATTGATACCTTGGAATTTGCTCGTAATCTCTATCCTGATTACAAACGGCACGGTTTGGCGGCCTTGACCAAGCGGTTTGGTGTTGCTCTTGAACATCACCACATGGCCAACTACGATGCGGAGGCGACAGGACGCCTGCTCTTCATCTTTCTAAAAGATGCTCTGGAGAAGCACAATTTGACCAATCTCAACCAGCTAAATACGGAGCTGATTGCGGAGGATTCCTATAAGAAGGCTCGTGTCAAGCATGCCACGCTCTATGTGATTAATCAGGTTGGTTTGAAAAATATGTTCAAACTGGTTTCTCTTTCCAATACCAAGTATTTTGAGGGAGTTCCACGTATTCCACGGACCGTTCTCAATGCCCATCGTGAAGGCTTAATATTGGGAACAGCCTGTCAAGAGGGCGAGGTCTTCGATGACTTGCTCTCCAAAGGGATAGATGAAGCGGTTAAAACGGCAGCCTATTATGATTTTATCGAAGTCATGCCACCTGCCCTCTATGCTCCCATGATTGCCAAGGAGCAGTTTAAGGACATGGCAGAGATTGAAGAAACCATCAAGCAGTTGATTGAGGTAGGACGTAGGGCAGGTCTGCCAGTTTTGGCGACAGGAAATGTTCACTATATTGACCCCGAAGAGGAAATCTATCGGGAAATCATTGTTCGTGCTCTAGGTCAAGGGGCACCGATTAACTGGACCATCGGAAATGGTGAGAATGCCCAACCAGCACCACTGCCTAAGGCTCACTTTAGAACGACCAGCGAGATGTTGGACGAGTTTGCCTTCTTGGGAGAAAGTCTGGCGCGAGAGATTGTCATTACCAATCCTAATGCCATGGTCGACCGTTTTGAAGATGTTCAGGTAGTCAAGACCGATCTCTATACACCTTATATTGAGAAGGCTGAGGAAACGGTTGCGGAATTGACCTATCAGAAAGCCTTTGAGATTTATGGCAATCCTCTACCAGATATTATCGATCTGCGGATTGAGAAGGAATTGACCTCCATTCTGGGTAATGGCTTCGCCGTGATTTACCTGGCGTCGCAGATGTTGGTGCACCGTTCCAACGAGCGGGGCTACCTGGTGGGTTCACGGGGGTCTGTCGGCTCCAGTTTCGTTGCGACTATGATTGGGATTACCGAAGTAAACCCTATGCCTCCTCACTATGTCTGTCCAAATTGCCAGCACAGTGAATTTATCACAGACGGTTCCTATGGTTCAGGTTTTGACCTGCCAGACAAGGACTGTGAAGAATGTGGGACCAAGTATAAAAAAGATGGTCAGGACATTCCTTTCGAGACCTTCCTTGGTTTCGATGGAGACAAGGTTCCCGATATTGACTTGAACTTCTCAGGGGATGACCAACCCTCTGCCCATTTGGATGTTCGGGATATTTTTGGTGAAGAAAATGCTTTCCGTGCAGGAACGGTTGGTACGGTAGCTGCTAAGACTGCCTACGGTTTTGTCCGAGGCTATGAGCGGGATTATGGCAAATTCTATCGTGATGTGGAGGTGGAACGCTTGGCTGCTGGCGCGGCTGGTGTCAAACGGACGACTGGTCAGCACCCAGGGGGAATTATCGTATTTCCTGACTACATGGATGTTTATGATTTTACGCCTGTTCAGTATCCTGCCGATGATGTGACGGCCAACTGGCAGACCACCCACTTTAACTTCCACGATATTGATGAGAACGTCTTGAAACTCGATGTCCTTGGACACGATGATCCGACCATGGTTCGCAAGTTGCAGGATTTGTCAGGCATTGATCCGCAGACCATCCCTGCCGATGACAAGGGAGTGATGGCCCTCTTTTCTGGTACGGAAATTCTGGGAGTGACCCCAGAGCAGATTGGGACACCGACAGGTATGCTAGGTATTCCTGAATTTGGAACCAACTTTGTACGGGGCATGGTGGAGGAAACCAAGCCGACCACCTTTGCGGAACTCTTGCAGCTGTCTGGTCTATCCCACGGTACAGACGTATGGTTGGGCAATGCCCAGGACTTGATCAAGGCAGGAATTGCCGATCTATCAACCGTTATCGGCTGTCGGGATGACATCATGGTTTATCTCATGCACGCAGGTTTGCCACCCAAGATGGCCTTTAACATCATGGAACGGGTGCGGAAGGGCATGTGGCTCAAGATTTCCGAGGAAGAGCGAAATGGCTATATCCAAGCCATGAAGGATAACAAGGTGCCAGACTGGTACATCGAATCCTGTGGAAAAATCAAGTACATGTTCCCTAAAGCCCACGCGGCTGCCTACGTTATGATGGCTTTACGGGTAGCCTACTTCAAGGTTCACCACCCAATCTACTATTATTGTGCTTATTTCTCTATTCGGGCCAAGGCCTTTGATTTGGCGACCATGTCAGGTGGCTTGGATCGAGTCAAGGCCAAGATGGAAGAGATCGCTCTCAAGAAGAAGAACAACGAAGCCTCAAATGTTGAGCAAGACCTTTACACGACCTTAGAGTTGGTCAATGAGATGCTGGAACGTGGCTTCAAGTTCGGCAAATTGGATCTTTACAAGTCCCATGCGACGGACTTCTTGATTGAAGAAGATACACTTATCCCACCATTTGTCGCTATGGATGGTCTGGGAGAAAACGTAGCCAAGCAGGTTGTGGCGGCGCGTGCCGAGGGAGAATTCCTCTCCAAGACAGAACTCCGTAAACGTGGTGGATTGTCAGGTACGCTTGTTGAAAAAATGGATGAAATGGGTATTCTAGGCAAAATGCCAGAGGATAATCAGCTCAGTCTCTTTGATGATTTGTTTTAAACTTGTTCACTGTTTCTTTGGAAGCAGTGAATTTTTTTATAAAAAAGAAATCAAAACTCTTGACTAATGTTTTTGATAGGTATATAATCTCTACATAGTGATAAAAGTTACTATGTAGTAACAATTAGAAAAGAGGAAATCCTATGTCAAACTTTGCAAAACTTCAAGAAACTCGTCGTTCTATCTATGCACTTGGTAAAGAATTGCCAGTATCAAACGAAGAAGTAGTAGCGCTTGTAGAAAAAGCCATGAAAGAATCTCCATCAGCTTTCAACTCACAATCAAGCCGTGCAGTTGTACTTTTCGGTGCCGAATCAGATGCTTTCTGGAACGAAATTGCCTACAGCGAATTAGAAAAAGTAACACCAGCAGAGACTTTTGAAGGCACAAAAGGTCGTTTGGCAGGCTTTGCGGCTGGTGCTGGTACTATCTTGTTCTTCGAAGACCAAGATGTGGTCAAAGGCTTGCAAGAAAGCTTCCCACTTTACGCTGAAAACTTCCCAATCTGGTCTGAACAAGCTCACGGTATCAACTTGTACGCGGTGTGGTTGGCTTTCGCTGAGAAAAACATCGGCATGAACGTACAACACTACAACCCACTGGTTGATGCACAAGTTGCTGAAAAATACGGTATCCCAGCTAACTGGAAACTCCGTGCACAAGCACCATTCGGAAGCATTGCAGCTCCAGCAGCAGACAAAGACTATATGGCGGATGGGGACCGTGTAAAGGTTTTTGGTAACTAATACTCTGCGAAAATTGGTATCAGACGTTGTTGACTTGATGTGATGAGTGTAAAGCTCCAGTGGAGCTTTACAGCCGGCTCCCTTGAAACAGGAGAGGAGCGGGGTTCTATCTACATCTGCGTCGCCTAGTCTGATTCCAATTTTCATTGAGTATATATAATTTCAGTTTGCTTTATTACGTCGTTAAGTTGCTTTGATTTGCGTCAACTCTCAGTCGGTTGACGGATAGAAATTGAAATCAATGATTGATTTACTGAACTTCCTGTCTCAGTCAGGAAGTTTTTTTGTCAGCCCAGCTTCAAAATATGATACAATAATCTAGTATTACATTTCAAAGGAGAAAAAAATGGTATTACCAAATTTTAAAGAAAATCTCGCTAAATATGCTAAACTCTTGGTTTCAACAGGTATCAATGTGCAACCTGGTCATACGGTGCAGCTGACTATCGGTGTGGAACAGGCTGAGTTGGCACGTTTGATTGTGAAAGAGGCTTATGCTCACGGTGCTAAGGAAGTCTTGGTCAACTGGTTGGACGATGTGATTGCTCGCGAGCGTCTGGTCAATGTCGATGTGGAGCTCTTGGAACAAGTTCATCCACAACGTGTTACTGAAATGAACTACCTCTTGGAGCGCAAGGCAAGTCGTTTGGTTGTCTTGTCTGAAGATCCAGGAGCTTACGACGGTGTTGATCCAGAGAAATTGTCTCGCAACGCTCGTGCACTCAGCCAAGCTTTGCAGCCAATGCGTCAAGCAACGCAAGCTAACAAGGTTAGTTGGACACTTGCTGCAGCCTCTGGTTTGGAATGGGCTAAAAAAGTCTTCCCAAATGCAGCATCTGACGAAGAGGCAGTGGACCTCCTTTGGGATCAAATCTTCAAGACCTGCCGTATCTACGAGGAAGATCCAATCAAGGCTTGGGAAGAGCATGAGGCACGCTTGGTGGCTAAGGCTAAGGTCCTTAACGACGAGCAGTTTGTCAAATTGCACTATACCGCACCAGGAACTGACCTTGTGCTCGGTATGCCGAAAAATCACTTGTGGGAAGCGGCTGGTTCGGTCAATGCCCAAGGTGAACACTTTATTGCTAATATGCCAACAGAAGAGGTCTTCACAGCACCTGACTACCGTGTGGCAGACGGCTATGTAACGTCAACAAAACCACTCAGCTACAATGGTAATATCATCGAGGGTATCAAGGTAACCTTCAAGGACGGTGAAATCGTGGACGTGACGGCTAAAAAAGGCGACGAAGTCATGAAGAAATTGGTCTTTGACAATGCCGGTGCACGCGGTCTTGGTGAAGTTGCCCTTGTGCCAGACAAGAGCCCGATTTCTCAATCAGGTGTGACTTTCTTCAACACCCTCTTCGATGAAAATGCCTCAAACCACTTGGCGATTGGTCAAGCCTATGCCTTCTCTATCGAAGGTGGTACAGAAATGAGCCAGGAAGAGCTGAAAGAAGCTGGTCTCAACCGCTCAGATGTTCATGTGGACTTCATGATTGGTTCAAACAAGATGAACATTGACGGTATCCGTGAAGATGGTACCCGTGTACCAATCTTCCGTGACGGTGAGTGGGCTATCTAATGATATTTGAATGAAATTGGGCAAAAAGCCCAGTGTCACTTCTCAGAGTTCGTGTCAACATCTCAGCGCAGTGGTTGATTGGCAGATTTGTTCGTGTTTTGCACTCCAAATCTGACCATTACGACTGTTGCGAACAAAGTTCGCTTCATCTCCAACCTCCAAAGGTTCCCCGAACCTTTGGAGCTATGCGGGGGTGGGAGTGAAACAGTCTGGGAATAGACTGTTTCAGCTCAACAACTAGAAATAAAGACTTGTTGACGAACTCTTTTTGACCTAGTCGAGTTCTTTCCCACTCCCATTTTGTAAGAATAGGAGGAATACAAGATGTTATCAAGTATTATCGCAGGTGCCATTATTGGCTTGATTGCAGGTGCTCTTACTTCGTCAGATGACCGTCGTGGCTGTCTAGGAAATATTATCCTTGGGCTTGCTGGTTCGTGGATTGGACAGTTGCTCTTTGGTGACTGGGGACCACAATTTGCTGGTATGGCTCTGGTACCGTCAGTCTTTGGAGCAGTATTGCTAGTGGCTATTTTTTCAAGTTCTAGACGGAATTAATATGAACTGTAAGACCAGACTTCTGATGAGGTTTGGTTTTATTTGTGGAGGAATTTGCGTAAATTGCTCTATTGTTCGGATTTTTCAGAAAATTTCCATTTTTCTGTTGACAAGTGAAAAAAAGTACGTTATCATGGAAAACAAGTAAAACACAGAAAGGAAAAAGTCAAATGAAACCTGTCACTACAAAATTCTTTGCTTTGTTGTTGCGACGGTCGGGCTAGTGCTGAAAGAATGCATTAGTCCTGTTTGGCTTACCAAGCGGGCGCTGTTGACAACATCTCGCAGGTAGTTATCCTCGAGGTGTTTTCTTTTTCTTAGTATACTTTGAAAACTAAGATAGAGAACCTAATATTGAAGTTAGGGTTATTTAGAAAGGTATTCTTATGCGTGTGATTGAATTTTTAGATACGACTTTACGAGATGGTGAACAGACGCCGGGTGTGAATTTTTCTATCAAGGAAAAAGTGACCATTGCCAAGCAGTTGGAGAAATGGGGGATTTCTGCCATTGAAGCGGGTTTCCCAGCGGCCAGTCCTGATTCATTTGAAGCGGTGCGTCAGATTGCGGCGGCTATGACCAAGACGGCTGTGACAGGTTTGGCTCGGTCAGTCAAATCAGACATTGATGCTTGTTATGAGGCGTTAAAAGATGCTAAGTATCCGCAGATTCATGTTTTCATTGCGACCAGTCCCATTCACCGTGAATTTAAACTTCAAAAGACCAAAGAAGAAATTTTGGCGCAAATCACTGAACATGTCAGCTATGCCCGTGAGCGTTTTGAGGTAGTGGAGTTCTCGCCAGAGGATGCGACGCGGACGGAGTTGGATTATTTGCTTGAAGTGGTGCAGACAGCGGTAGATGCTGGTGCGACCTACATCAACATTCCAGATACAGTCGGCTTTACGACACCTCAGCACTACGGAGAAATTTTCCGCTACTTGACAAGCAACGTCAAATCGGACCGTGAGATTATTTTCAGTCCCCATTGCCACAATGACCTAGGTATGGCTGTTGCCAATACTCTTTCAGCTATTAAAAACGGTGCCGGTCGTGTTGAGGGAACTATCAACGGTATCGGTGAGCGAGCAGGAAATGCGGCTCTTGAAGAAGTAGCTGTTGCCCTTGAAATTCGGAAAGATTTCTATGATGTGACCAGTCCGATTGTTCTTAAGGAAACGCTCAATACTTCGGAATTAGTCTCTCGCTTTTCTGGGATTGCCATTCCACGCAATAAGGCGGTGGTCGGTGGCAATGCCTTCTCTCACGAGTCAGGTATCCACCAAGATGGTGTCTTGAAAAATCCATTGACTTATGAAATCATTACACCTGAGTTGGTAGGGGTCAAGAAAAATTCTCTGCCACTGGGTAAACTATCAGGTCGCCATGCCTTTGTGGAAAAACTAAAAGAGTTAGACTTGTATTTTGAAGAAGGTGATGTTGCTGGTCTCTTTGCTCGCTTTAAAAATCTGGCGGACAAGAAAGAAAAAATTACGGACGCAGATATTCGTGCCTTGGTAGCTGGGACTGAAATTAGCAATCGTGATGGTTTCCAATTTAAAGATTTGCGTTTGGATAGTCAGTCTGACGGAAGTATTCAGGCTCAGGTCATCTTTATCAATCAGGATGGGGAAGAAGTGGTTGTTGTGGAGTCAGGCAAGGGTTCGGTTGAGGCTGTCTTTAATGCTATTGACCAATTCTTCCACCAAGAAATTAGCTTGGAACGCTACCATATCGACGCCATTACCGATGGAATTGATGCCCAAGCGCGTGTGCTTGTCGCCGTAGAAAACAAGGCAACGGAAACCGTCTTTAACGCCTCTGGTATTGACTTTGACGTATTGAAAGCTTCTGCAATTGCCTATATTCATGCCAATATCATGGTGCAAAAAGAAAATAGTGGTCAGATGGATAAGAAACTATCTGAGAAGGACATGCCCCACATCTAGGAGGAAATATGACGAAAAAAATTGTAGCCTTGGCTGGTGATGGAATCGGTCCTGAAATTATGGAGGCTAGCCTAGCAGTCCTCGAAGCTGTTGCTGGGCAAGTAGGATTTGATTATGAGATTGAGGAGAGAGCTTTTGGTGGCGCTGGTATTGATGCGGCTGGCCATCCTCTACCAGATGCTACCTTACAAGCCTGCCGTCAGGCGGATGCGATTTTGTTAGCAGCTATCGGTAGTCCTCAATATGATAATGCAGCTGTTCGACCAGAACAAGGTCTGCTTCAACTTCGGAAGGAATTGGGTCTCTTTGCCAATATCCGTCCGGTCAAAATTTTTGATAGCCTGAAAGATTATTCTCCTCTGAAGGCCGACCGGCTGGATGGTGTGGATTTGGTCATGGTACGGGAGTTGACAGGTGGGATTTATTTTGGAGAGCACATTCTGGAAACAGACCAAGCCAGCGATAGCAATACCTATCAGGCAGAAGAGATTGAACGAGTTGTCCGCTCTGCCTTTGCCCTAGCCCAAAAAAGACGAAAAAAAGTCACCAGCATTGATAAGCAAAATGTACTGGCGACATCAAAATTGTGGCGGAAGGTAGCGGATGAGGTAGCCAAGGACTACCCAGATGTGACCTTGGAACACCAGTTGGTGGACAGTGCTGCCATGCTCTTGATTACCAATCCTAGTCGATTTGACGTCTTGGTGACGGAAAATCTTTTCGGAGATATTTTGTCGGATGAGGCCAGCGTATTAACAGGAACGCTAGGGGTTCTGCCTTCTGCTAGTCATGCGGTGGCAGGTCCCAGTCTCTACGAACCTATCCATGGTTCGGCACCCGATATTGCAGGTCAAGGGATTGCCAATCCTGTCAGCATGATTCTATCTGTTGCCATGATGCTGGAAGAAAGTTTTGATTTGATCCAAGCAGGTCAGGCCATTCGCCAAGCCGTTGAAGCGGTCTTTGCACAGGGTATTTTCACTAAAGACCTAGGTGGTAGCGCCTCTACCAAAGAAATGACAGCGGCGATTATTGCACAGCTTGAAAGGAGGTCAACATGAGTGGCAAATCCATTTTCGATAAGCTCTGGGATCGCCATGTGATTACAGGGCAGGAAGGACAGCCCCAGCTCCTCTATGTTGATCAACATTATGTACACGAGGTGACCAGTCCCCAGGCCTTTCAAGGCTTGAGGGATACAGGGCGACCTGTTCGGCGGCCAGACTTGACCTTTGCGACCTTTGACCACAACGTGCCAACCGTCGATATTCATAATATCCGTGATGTCATTTCCAAGGCTCAGATGGATGCTTTGGCGAAGAATATAGAAGATTTCGGCATTCCCCACGCAGCCCACGGTTCGGAACATCAGGGGATTGTCCACATGGTTGGACCAGAAACAGGTCGGACCCAGCCAGGTAAGTTCATCGTCTGCGGAGATAGTCATACGGCGACCCACGGAGCATTTGGAGCCATTGCCTTTGGTATTGGTACTTCCGAAGTGGAGCACGTTCTCGCTACTCAAACAATCTGGCAGGTCAAACCCAAGCGACTCCTAGTGGAGTTTGTCGGTCAGGCCCAAGCAGGTGTCTATGCCAAGGACTTTATTCTGGCTCTGATTGCCAGCTACGGCGTGGATTGTGGACTCGGTCATGTGGTGGAGTTTGCTGGTCCAGTCATCGACCGACTCAGCATGGAAGAGCGGATGACTATTTGCAATATGTCCATTGAGTTCGGCTCTAAGATGGGCATTATGGCTCCAGACCAGACCACTTTTGACTACCTGCGAGGTCGGGAGTGTGCACCAGCGGACTTCGAGGCGGCGGTGGCAGACTGGAAGGAGCTCTACTCGGATGCGGACACCGTCTATGACAAGCATCTAGTCCTTGATGTGTCGGACTTGGCACCCATGGTCACTTGGGGAACGACGCCTGCTATGGGGGTTAGCTTTGACGAAGCTTTCCCAGCCATCCGTGACCACAACGACGAGCGAGCCTATGCTTACATGAACTTAGCACCAGGGCAAAAGGCTGCGGACATTCCTGTTGGCTATGTCTTCCTAGGCTCTTGTACCAATGCTCGCCTCAGCGATTTGCAGCTGGCAGCTCGGATTGTTAAAGGGCGGAAAATAGCAGAGCAGGTTACGGCTATTGTCGTACCAGGTAGTCGCCCTGTCAAGCGGGCTGCAGAAAAGCTTGGGCTAGACAAGATTTTTATGGAGGCTGGTTTTGAGTGGCGGGATCCCGGTTGCTCCATGTGTCTGGGTATGAATCCAGATAAGGTGCCTGCAGGTGTCCACTGTGCCTCCACAAGTAATCGGAACTTTGAAGACCGACAGGGCTTTGGGGCCAAGACCCACTTGTGTAGTCCTGCTATGGCTGCCTCAGCTGCGCTTTATGGACGATTTGTTGATACTAGACAGCTAGACATTCTCAAGGAGGGAGTTTAATGCACCAATTTACCTCATGGACAGGAACAACTGTTCCGCTCATGAATGATAATATTGATACCGACCAGCTCCTGCCCAAGCAGTTTCTCAAGCTGATTGACAAGAAGGGCTTTGGCAAGTATTTGCTCTATGCTTGGCGGTATTTGGATGATAACTACACGGATAATCCTGATTTCATTCTCAATCAGTCTGAGTATCAAGGAGCTAGTATCCTCATATCTGGGGATAACTTTGGAGCTGGTTCTTCTAGGGAACATGCTGCTTGGGCTCTGGCAGATTATGGATTTAAGGTCATCATTGCAGGCTCCTTTGGGGATATTCATTACAACAATGACTTGAATAATGGGATTCTGCCCATTATCCAGCCCAAAGAAGTCAGGGACCAACTGGCTCAGCTGGCTCCAAATCAGGAAATCACAGTTGACTTGGCAGACCAGTTGATACGGACGCCTTTTGGGGAATTCCCATTTGACATCGAACAGGACTGGAAACACAAGTTGCTCAATGGCTTGGATGATATTGGTATTACATTACAGTATCAGGATTTGATTGCGGAGTATGAACTGAATAGACCAAGCTACTGGCAAAACTAGAGTCTTCCATTTTATCTTTTATTACTGCGTTAACTCGCTTTGCCGTACTTTAGTACTGTCTGTAGCTCGTTGCCTAGTACTAAAAGCAAACTGAAAGACTCCTACGAAATATGAAGAAAACAAGCAGGTCGCTCTGCTATGGAACAAAAGAAAAGAGGAAATGATTATGACGAAACAAATTCACTGGGATGGCGCACTTTCACAAGAAGGTCTTGACATTATCAAGGGTGAGGGGGGCGTGATTGTCTGCCCGACTAAGGTTGGCTACATCATCATGACATCTGACAAGGCTGGCTTGGAGCGTAAATTTGATGCCAAAGAGCGTAAGCGGAATAAGCCGGGCGTGGTCCTTTGTGGTAGCATGGAGGAGCTTCGTGAGTTGGCTCAGTTGACTCCTGAGATTGATGCCTTTTACCAAAAACATTGGGATGAGGACATTTTGTTGGGTTGTATCCTGCCTTGGAAACCAGAGGCTTACGCCAAGTTGCAGGCTTATGGCGATGGTCGTGAAGAGTTGATGACCGACGTTCGTGGTACTTCATGCTTTGTTATCAAGTTTGGTGTGGCTGGCGAGCAGATTGCCAAGGAAATGTGGGAAAAAGAAGGCCGTATGGTCTACGCTTCATCTGCTAACCCATCAGGTAAGGGAAATCGTGGTAAGGTAGAAGGTATCGGTGAGCGTATCGCGTCTAAGGTAGACTTGATTATCGAGGCGGATGATTATGTGGCATCTATCCAGCCAGACAAGACCATTGAAACTCGCTATGAACAAGGGGTTATGGTGTCTATGGTAGACAAAGATGGTAAACTGATTCCAGAACAAGGTGCAGATAGCCGTTCTATCAGCCCATGCCCAGTTGTCATCCGTAAGGGTCTGGACATCGATAAAATCATGATGCATTTGTCAGACCACTTCAACTCTTGGGATTATAGACAAGGGGAATACTACTAAGATAATTGAGAACGATCCGAAAGGGTCGTTTTTGCTCTAGTCTATCTAGTATGGCTTTACAATTTTTGTGAAATGTGTTACAATGTGACACAAAGAAGTGAGGTGAACTGATGAGTACAGTAACTATCCGATTAAACAAAGAGGAAGAAGTATTTTTCAAGAGCTATGCTCAATTAACTGGTCAAAGTCTTTCAAGTTTATTTAAGAAGGCGCTTGAGCGTGATATTGAGGATGAGTATGATTTGAGCATTTACCATCAAGCCTACGAGGAGTACCAGAAAGATCCTGAAACCATCAGTCATGCTGATTTCAAGAAGGAACTTGGTCTGTAATATGTTTCATGTAGAGTATTCTAAGAAGGCGCAGAAACAAATCAGAAAATTGGATAAGCAAATCCAAAGATTATTATTTGCATGGGTGGATAAACACTTAGATGGTACAGTTAATCCGAGGTTGCATGGCAAGGGATTGACAGGGGACCATGCCAATGAGTGGCGTTATCGTATCGGTGATTATCGGCTGATTTGCGATATTCAGGATGATAGGATGGTTATTCTGGCACTTGAATTTGGTCATCGTAGAGATATTTACTAATAGCTGTTAATATGAAGTAGAACGATCCGAAAGGGTCGTTTTTTAGTACCAGAAAAAAACTGACCGAAAATTTTTCAGTCAGTTTGGTGTTGTTTGATAAGAAATTGGAGGTTGTCGATTAGTCTTTTCTCGTCCGTCAGTTTCAAGATGTGTAACCCTTTGTCAATCAGTTCCTGCTCGTTTTTGGCGATACCCAGGTAGACATAGGCACGGGCTAGTTGGTCATAGCGTTTTTCTTGTTTGGCTAGTTCCATGAGTTTGGTGGCAAAACAGGTAGACTTGCTGTACTGTCTTTGTTCCAAGAAAAAATACGAAAGTGATCGATAATGTGACAGTATAGTGGGTTGAATTTTCTTGTAATCCTTGTATTTTTCCAATCGTTTTAGGAGGAGGTGTGCAGTTTCTTCAAGAGTGTCAAGAGAAGAAATCTTGGACAAGAGTGTACCGACTAAGATAATATCAGTATGGTACCAGTTGTTATATCGTTCCAATTCTGACCAGAGGAGCTTAGAGAGGGTTTCCGCCGTATGGGAAAGTTGGGTGATAGATGGACTTTTTCGCACAGCTACTACAGTTTCTAGCAGTTGGGATTTCCTGCGAATGGGAACATCATCAGGTTCTTTTTTCAAATGCTTTTGGCACCGTTGGATCAGGTCTTCCATCACTTTTGTAGTCGGATTTCTGAGATTGTCAATGTCATAGAGCAATTGCTGACGCTCACTCGGCTGGTAGTAGTTGCACAGGTATTCAAACTCTTCAAAGGTCATATCGACCTGTTTGAGCAAGAACCGCATATGTTCGTAGCTAGGGACAGTCTGATTTTTTTCAAAGCGGACCAAGGTAGAGCGATTGAGGTAGTCACCGCAAACCTGCTCCTGGCTCAATCCTTTACTTTTCCGAATATCCTTGTAAACTCTTCCATAATCCCACCGCATAGATACTCCTTCAAAAATGTGATTATTTGCAACAAAATAAACAATATTTACAAAAATAGTATACCATAATAGTAGAAAATATACAGAGATTTCTATCAGGTAGAAGGAGAAAAGGAAGAACGGAAACGATATTCTTGGTAGGAGTTGGTGTATTTAAGAAAAAGTCCCATCAGAGAGGAGGAAGAGGAGGATGAAAGAGAAAGTCGCATATTTGACAATCGTTATATTGGTCTTACTTATCTCCGTCATTCGCATTTTTGGCGAGCCAGATGAAGATATTTACGAAACTCAACCTACCACTCATCTGGTGGGGTAGCTATGTACTTAAATTGGTAGAAATAGAAAAAGGTAATATTATGAAAAAGACGATAAAATATACAAGTGCTTTTTTGACAATTTTAACTTTTGGTATAACAATAGTTCCAAGTGCAACATCTGTTTACGCAAATACTCAAATTCAGACTGAACCTAAAGTAATATCGGCAACAGAACTTCCTGACATTCATTTAAGCAACTTCACACCTGAACAAAATCGAAAATTGAATTTAATGTTCACTATCGGTGAAGAGCTTGGTTTAACAGATAAGGGTGAATTATATCTTAAACACAATGCTAAACTTATTAAAAACAAGTACAATTTAAGTAATGATGATTTCACATTCATAACCGAATCAATTGCTAATTATAATACAACAATTACAACACCAGTAATAATGCCGAGAGCAAGTTTTAGTGGTGGATATATACATCTTTCATACGACGAAGTACTCAACATTGTTAATTTGGCTGCTAGTTACGGACCTGGCGTTATAGCTGGAGCCATGTCTGCAATTTTATCATTCTATCCTGGAATTGGCACCGTTATCGGAGGTATCATTGGATGGTTTGGTGCAGCAGCTATATTGCAAGCAATGAGTGATGCAGCATTCCAGAAAAAGGGAATAAAAATTGGTATCGGTGGCATATCAGCGGAATAGCACATGAAAAATTTTAAAGAATTTATTATTATTTGTTTACTATTTTGCCTATTTTCGATTACCAATCACTATTTCCCAGCACTCTATAATTCTATACAAACAGCTATATTTTTTCCTATATTCATTTTTATAACATATAAAGTTATAATGTGGATAGTACGGTATATCCATATTAAAATCAATTTAACAAAAAAATGAGCTGTCTTTTGTCAAGTCTCAGAAATCATGTTTTCAAAATAAAATCGTTTAATGTATATAATGTATATAATTTACAAGTTCAATATCAAGGCTCCAATAAACGGCACCCTGCGGGGAAAATACATCGATTAAGCAATATCCGAGTATGGGGTGAATTAAAAACTTGGAAATAAACCTGAATTAGTTGTCTACTCTAATCGTCATATCCATCATTCAGAGGGGTTCTATCGGAGCCTCTCTTTTGTAGATGGATTGCCTATTTTTTATTGTCTTATGGATTGAAAAATGCTAGTATACGTATAAGAAGTTCGCTCTGCCATTTCTCCAAGAAAGGAGTTTCTATGCTAAAAGTAGTTGATGTCTGTAAGCGATACGGTGCCCACCAGGTCTTGTCCTATGTGTCCTTTGAGCTGCAAGCGGGGGACTTGGTGGCCCTAGTAGGTCCCAATGGTGTGGGGAAATCCACCCTCCTGAATATCATCAGCAATACAGAAACCGCTGACCGTGGGTCGGTAACCATCAATGGTCGTCCCAATAGTGACCGAGCGATTTTTCAGGATATGTCTGTCATGTTGGACGCCCAAGCCCTTTATCCACAGTTGACGGGTTACGACCATCTGACCTATGTGGCTGCTACCCACAAGCTGGGGAAAAAGGAAGTGGATGGGTTGGTGGAAGAATTGGGGATGGGCTACTATGTCAAAAAGCGGGTGGCTGGTTATTCCATGGGTATGAAGCAGAAGTTGCTCTTTGCCATGGCTGTCCTTCCCAAGCCCAAGCTCTTGCTGCTGGATGAACCCCATATCGGCTTGGATCCGACCAATATCATTCAACAGCGGGAATTTCTTCTGAATTTACAGGCAGAGGGTGTTGCTATTTTGCTTTCTTCCCATCATCTGTCGGAGATTGAGAAGCTGACCAATCAGGTTTATTTTCTCAAGGCAAGCAAGTTGATTGCCACAGAAGTGGAGTTGACAGCGGATTATGATTACCATCTTGCTGTGGAAAACTCCAAGCAGGTTCAGGAATTTTTACGGGATTATCCGCAACTCTTGTGGAAAAAGGCAGAGCAGGGGCTGGTGGAAGTCTTCTTGCCCGAGCGAGATTTACTGGATTGTTTGGATCGTATTCCAATCCAGCAGGTGGCTGGGATTACAAAAGCTAGCGACTATATGGAATCCCTCTATCGTGATCTCTACGTGGAGGAAGGTGGTGAGGGGATATGAGGCTGCACTTTGAAATCAAGAAAATTCTCTGGTCGCCTCTCTACTGCTTGCTCTTGCTAGGTTTTCTGGGTCTTGCCTACCTTCCCATCTCGCAAAGGCAAGCTCATCAAGCGACCTATGTGGAAACCTATAAAGAAGAACTGAATGCCTTGGCCAGTGTCTTGGCAGATATAAAAATTGAAGAGGGGTCAGAAGAAGCACCACGAATGCTGGGCTTGAAATCCGATATAGAAAGTGTCGGTCAGGCCTTAGATGAGGGGAAGTTTGAAGCTATCCCCAACTACCGCAAACTCATGTATCAGGATTTGGACTATTTTATCAGTCGCAATCGGCAGCTTTTTCAAACGCGGCAATCCTTGACGCAAACGGAAGTCGAACGTATGGCCAGATGGAATGACTGGTTGCTTGCCTACCAATTGCCTGATGGTCCTGAAAATCAAGCCTGGTCAACAGGGCGTATTGTTCAAGCCTACTTAGAAAGTTTGTTTGGTTTTCTTCCTGTATTTTTGGTGCTTGGTTTTCTACTTGCCAATCAACTGTCGGAAAAGACACTGGCGCATCAAGTTTGGCAGTTGCGGCAATGGGATAGTCTGAGTTTGCAGGGAGTCAGGCGTTTGGTTGCTTCCTTGCTTTCGCTTTTGCTGGCTGTGGGGATAGGTTTGCTCTTTATCCTGGTCTATGATGGGGTGACAGGTCAGTTGGCTGTATCTAGTTTTCAAGCTCCTGTTGAGATTTTGGGGCAGAGGCAGTTGATAGGCTCTTGGCTTTACGGGCTTATCTTGCTTGGTTTTTGGCTGGTCTTGCTTCTAGCTGTTCGCCTACTTTTTGGATTTTTGGACCACTTGTTGGCCAGTCGGCTGATTTTTGTGGTGACAGGGTTACTGTTGGTTCTGGGGCTTTCCTATCAGGCAGGTGCAGTAGCTGGTTGGTCAGGTCAAATTCTGCCCTTGCTTGCCTTTCCTGGTTTTTTAGACACAGCTGCATTTTCACAGGTCTTTATACAGGTGGATGTCTTACTCCTGCTGACCATTGGGCTTTTCATTACTTATTATCTGCTGACAGAAAAGAAAAGGCTGGTTCTGACCGTGGGGCATCAGAAGGAGTTAGACACAGGGCGTTTGGACAAGGTTTGGGCGTTTGATATTCTCATCCTTAGTCGGCTCAATTCTTGGAAAGGGCTCGTCTTAGTAAACTTGCTCCTAGCTCTGCTATTTTCCCTACTGACGGGACTAGAAAAGCAAGAGGTTGCCCAGGAGGAGAGGGTTTCGATGGAGTTGGTTGCCCAGTCCTATGAGCAGGATGAGGTCTATGTGGAGAGTTTGCAGTCGGAAATCAACCGTCTGAGGCAGTTGGTCAAAGAGGACGCGAGCTATCAGGAGGAGTTGGAGTGGAGAGTGGAGCTTTTACAGGAATACCATATCTATAAAGATCTCTATGTCAAGCAATGGCAGCTATATCAGGACAATTCCAAGGCTCTGCCGGCCAGTCACCTTGCTATGCTGGAGGCAGAGCAGGCCTATCTATGGGCTAGAGAGGAGAAGGCTTTTGCCAATGGTGATATTGGGGCCAGCCAGACGGTGGATAATCTTCGCCGTTACCAGACCCGCAATCAGGTCAGTCAGTATTATTGGCAGCAGCTGATGGAGGCTGGGGTACCTGCAACCAAGCGAGGAAAGGATGTCGTTTTGACCAGCTTGGAAGATCGTTTTGACACAAATGATGCCTTGGTTCCAGTAGACGATCCCTCATGGGACCGCTCCAGAGATCTGTCAGGTATCGGCAGCCTACGCTCTCTCTTTGATGGTCCGGCCTATTTGTTGGTGCTCTTGCTGGCGATTTGGCTTGGCAGTCGGGGTAAGGCGGTGGAGGTTGCAGGGAAAAACTGGCGTCTCTATCAGACCCAGCCTGTGGATTTGCACAAGGTTTTACTCACCAAGTGGTTGCTGGGACTGGGTCTGGCACTAGGATTTACAGTGCTCTTTCTAGTCAGTCTTTTCATGGTCAATAGTCTGGTCGGAGGAATTGGTTATCTGGAAGATGGTCTTATCTTGCTTTCCCGTTCGGAGAGAGGGATTTTTCTGGAACTCTTGAGGGGACAGGAACTCTGGGCCTGGTTCCTTCCCAATGCCCCTTATCTCTTGTGGATGGTGCTTGGCTTGCTGGTATTGGAAATTGTCTTGGTTAGTCTCAATCATCTCTTGCAAGTTCGGTTTTCAAATCGCTTAGTGGTTTTCATCCTACTAGCTGGTTTGCTGGCTCTGCTGGACTACCTCCTCTTTCAAGACCTGATTTTGGATGGGCAGGAAATTTTTAGGCAGTTAGCTCTGCTATTTTCATGAAAAAGAAAAAACTGGCTGAAAATTTTTCAGTCAGTTTCTTATGTTTATTCAATTACCAACATGCCTTCTTTAACGGCAAATGGGTGTTCTGGGTCAATGCGGTCGTAGAACATGACACCGTTGAGGTGGTCGATTTCGTGTTGGACCACGATGGCATTATATCCTTTGAGTTTGATACGGTGTTTTTCTCCGTTTTTATCCATGTAATCAACAGTCACGCGCGCATGGCGGATTACGTAGCCTTGGACTTCGCGGTCGACGGATAAGCAACCCTCGCCCCCTTCCAAAGCCGCTTCTTGGACAGAATGTGCTACGATTTTAGGGTTGTACATGACTTCTTGTAGAGAGTAGGCTTGGGCAGGTGGGTTGCCTTCTTCATCTTCTGGATTTGGGACTAAGACAGCAATGATGCGTTTGGAAACGTCAATCTGAGGTGCTGCTAGACCAACTCCGCCACGGAGTTTCATTTTCTCCGCCATGACAGGATCCTGCGAATGTTTGAGGAACTGCATCATTTTTTCGCCCAAAATAATTTCCTGATCAGATAGAGGAAATGCAACTTCTTCGGCAACTTGGCGTAGGGTTGGGTGCCCTTCACGGATGATGTCATCCATGTCAATCAAATGGGCAGCTTTTGTCAATCGTTCAATAACAGACATGATTCTCTCCTTTGAATATAGTTAAGATAAGTATAGCATGAAATGAGCGAGAATAAAAGTCGGACTTTTCTATCCATTCGCTTTCAAATCTGTTATACTAGTAAAAGACGAACGTTGAAAGGGAGAAAAATGAAAAGAATTTTAGAAAAAGCCAGTTTGCTGGCCCTATCCACCATGCTGGTTTCGACATTTGCTGTCTCGCCAGCTATTCCACAGATGATTGAGTATTTTGCCCAGCAGGGAATTGCAGCGGCCCAGGTGGAAAACTTAATTACGGTGACCTCCTTTGCTATTATGGTTACTCTATTGGCAAATGGTCTAGTTGTCCGTTTCTTGTCTGAACGAAACATTATCATTGCAGGGCTCGTTTTAATGGCTCTTGGAGGCTCCATGCCCTTCTTCCTGCCAGCCTTTCCTTTGATTTTTCTAGCTCGGCTCTTGCTGGGATTTGGTATTGGTCTGATTAACGCACGTGCTATTAACATTATTGGTAACTTTTTCACCGGTCAGGAGCGGGTGCAGATGATGGGCTTGCGTGGTTCAGCAGAGGTTTTGGGAAGTGCAGGGCTTACCCTTCTTGTCGGTTGGTTGACCCAGTTTGGTTGGCAACCTGCCTTCTTGGTCTACCTTTTTGCCTTGGTCATCTTGGCTCTTTTTGTCCTCTTTGTGCCCAAGGAAGAATTGCTGGCTCGCATGGAGGTAAAGGTTGAGGAGAACGCGCCCAAGGTCAAGCTGGATAAGACTATGTGGATGATGGGGATTTACCTAGCCTTTCTAGCCTTCTTTGTTATCAATGTCAATACCTTTCTGACCATTCGTATTCCTCAGATTGTTTTAGCCAAGGGCATCGGTACTGCTCAGCAAGCCAGTCTCATTCTCAGTCTTATGCAGGTCATGGGGATTGTGGCAGGGACGGTCTTTAGTAGCCTGGTTGGTCGTTTGAAGGGTTGGCTTTTAGCTGTTTCCTACGTGGTCTTTGGACTAGCGGTTATCGGCATTGCCTTTGCGGATAATCTCTGGGTGCTAGGACTCGGTGGTATGGTGTCAGGATTTTTCTACAGCATCATCCTAACCATTGTCTTTAGTCAGGTAACAGACCGTGCACCCAAGGCCTTGCTCAATGCGGTCATGACAATCGTCCTTATGGGCTGCAATATCGGCGGTGCGACATCTGCTATCTTACCGACTTATCTGGAAAAACTCAACCCAACCCCAACAGGTGCTTTTGGTATTTACGCCATCGGCTGTGCCTTGATAAGCGCTGGCTTGATTTATAAACAACTGAAGAAGTAGGAGTGAGAAAGAACTCGACTGGTCTAAAACATACTAAGATTAGTAGTGAGGAAATCTCCGACGGGAGAGAGTAGTCACTACTTTTTCTTTATGTTAAAGTAG
>NZ_JARQPL010000030.1:0-30489 GCF_046032535.1 Streptococcus suis
CTTATATTATACTCCTAAATACGAAGAAAAGCCCTTAGAAAATCAATTCTAAGGACTTTGTCTTCAGTCTGAAACGGGACTTTTTAATCCCGTTTTGTTTTTTCCTTGATCCATTGACTGACGTTGGACAGGGCCTTGCTTTGCTCTGCCTTGCGTTTTTGTTCCTGGACAAAATCTGCAAAGCTTTGCTTGACGCCATCCTTTTGAACCTTGTCCTGCAAATCATGCCATTTCTTTTTAAGGTTGCTGGAAGTCCGTTCGTAGTAGTCTTCAAGGATTTCTTCCTTGGACTTGTAATTGCGGTAGAAGGCATTGCGTGACACACCAGCTTTTCGGACCAATTCAGATACCGAAATTTGCTTGAGCTCCTTTTTCTCTAGGAGAAATAGCAGAGCAGTTTCTATTGATTCCTTAGTCAGTTGATTCGCTTCTTTATTTGATTGATAGAGGTTTTTCAAAGATTGGGGTGAAATTTTACGACCTGCCATAGTTTTCCTTTTCCGAGTGTCACATCTGAAAGAAAATGCTTTCAGATAGGGTAGTTTAATGATATAATTGTAAGTAAATAGAGATTTATTGTCAAATAAAAAAGTAAAATTGGAAATGAGAATATTATGACAAAATGGAAAATTGTTGCAGATTCGGGCTGCGACTATCGTCAATTAGCTAATCTAGCTCCGGACACTGAATTTATTAGTGTGCCACTTACCATCCAAGTTGGAGAACAAGCATTTGTTGATGATGCAAGCTTGGATATTGATCACATGATGAAGGTGATGGAAGCAGCTAAGTCTGCAGCGGGGTCGGCGTGTCCAAGTCCGCAGGCTTATCAGGCAGCTTTTGAGGGAGCTGAGAACATTATCGTTGTGACGATTACAGGAGGGCTATCAGGTAGTTTTAATGCGGCACGTGTAGCTAGGGATATGTATATCGAAGAGCATCCGAATGTCAATATCCATTTGATAGATAGTTTGTCAGCCAGTGGGGAAATGGATTTACTTGTTGACGAAATCAATCGCTTAATTGGTGCAGGATTAGATTTTCCACAAGTAGTAGAAGCGATAACTCACTATCGGGAACACAGTAAGCTCCTCTTTGTTTTAGCGAAGGTTGATAATCTTGTTAAGAATGGAAGACTGAGCAAATTGGTAGGCACTGTCGTTGGTCTTCTCAATATCCGTATGGTTGGTGAGGCAAGTGCTGAAGGAAAATTAGAGTTGCTTCAAAAGGCGCGTGGTCATAAGAAATCTGTGACAGCAGCCTTTGAAGAAATGAAAAAAGCAGGCTATGATGGTGGTCGAATTGTCATGGCCCACCGCAACAATGCCAAGTTTTTCCAACAATTCTCAGAGTTGGTAAAAGCAAGTTTTCCAACGGCTGTTATTGACGAAGTTGCAACATCAGGTCTATGCAGTTTTTATGCTGAAGAAGGTGGACTTTTGATGGGCTATGAAGTGAAAGCGTGATTCACAGAGTAATACTCAATGAAAATCAAAAGTAGCCTAGGAAACGAAGTCGAAGATAGGACTCTGTTACTATCTTATTTCAAGGTAACAGGCTGAAAACCTCCACTGGAGCTTTTCACTCATCAAGACTCTTGACAACGGATAATTTTTATTTTCAAAGAGTATAACAATTTTGGGATGTAATTTCCACTATTAGAATAATCCCCCTCGTCTTTTAAGTTCTAGGGGGATTATTTGCATGAGGTTATTAGATTTCATTCATTCAAATATCTTACAAGTTGCTCCAGCTTATCTGCAAAATCTTGTTCAAAGAAGATCTGTAAGAAATCAGCATTCTGTCCGCTGAAATAATAACACTTTTCAAACATGTGTTGGACGCTAGGCGAAAGAATCCCTTTGCTTAGCTGAAAGGTCACGCTCCCTTTGGAAATTCGATATGGGATGTTCAAAGCGTATTTCTCTAAACAATCTTTTATTTTATTCCACTGAGCGTGATAAATATGATGAAGATGCTGTGTGTTCCGTGCAAACATACCGTTATCAATGTAGAGCGAGAGAGCTTTTTGCATGATAAGATTGGTATCGTAGTCGATTAGACTCTTATGTTTGATGAAGGAATCACGTAGCTGATTAGGAAGGCTGATTGCACCGATTCGGAGGGCAGGAAAGAGTGTCGGTGTAAAAGATTTTATGTAGATGACACGATTATCTGTATCAAGATAGTGTAAAGGTAGGCTATGACTAGAGTCGAAATCCGCCAAATAGTCATCCTCAATGATGTAGACATCATATTGCTTTGCTAATTTTACGATGGCTGTTTTTGTTGCTATATCATAGGTTGAACCGAGAGGGTTGTGCAAGCGAGGAATTGTGTAGAAAAACTTAATTTTTCCAGTTTGGAAGATACTTTCCAATTCTTCTAGGTCGATTCCATCTAAATCCCGTTCAATTGTTTGATAGGGGATTCCTTGATGTCGAATGAGCTCGATCATTCGTGAGTAGGTAGGGTTCTCTATCAAGATTTCCGTTTTTCCAGCCAAGGTTTCCATTTGTGTGAGAATATATAGAGCTTGTTGACTACCAGCTGTGATAACTAGCTGGTCTTTTTTTGTATAGACATGATAGTCCATTAACAGACTTTGAACGGAGGAAATCAATTCTGCCAATCCCTCTTGCTGGTGATAGTAGTTGAATAGGTAATTTTCCCGCCCAATAAGACTTTCGTTTAGACAAATCCGAAAATCTTCATAGGGTAATTCTTGAAAGTCTGCAGGATTGAGCTCTACAGTATGGTCTTGGAAATCTCTATCTTCTAAGATATAATAACCACTTTTTTCGACAGCGTAGATCTTATTTTGGTACTTTAATTCCAACATAGCCTTTTGGACAGTGTCTTTACTACAATGATATTGCTCGCTGAGTTGACGGATAGAAGGTAATTTCTCTCCACGTTTGAATCGATGTTCCTCTATTCCAGTCAAAATATCTTGGATGATAACTTGATATTTTTTCATCTAGGCCCCCTTTTTATAGACTATGTTACTAGCTAGTATATAGGAAAAATTGAAGAAAGACAATATCTGGATGGGGTTGGTTTGAAGTTCAGGAATTAAGCTACTATATGGTATAATTAAGTGATGAAAATAATTATACCTAATGCAAAAGAAGTAAATACAAATCTAGAGAATGCCTCGTTTTATCCCCTGCCTGATCGAAGTAAGCCGGTGCTGGAGGTCATAAGTCAATTTGATGTAAAAAAGATGGCTGCCTTTTATAAATTGAATGAAGCAAAGGCTGAGTTAGAAGCTGACCGTTGGTATCGAATCAGGACAGGTCAAGCAAAAACCTATCCAGCTTGGCAATTATATGATGGTCTCATGTATCGTTATATGGATAGGCGAGGTATAGATTCGAAAGAAGAAAATTACCTACGTGACCATGTTCGTGTAGCGACAGCCTTATACGGATTGATTCATCCTTTTGAATTCATTTCACCTCACCGCTTAGATTTTCAAGGGAGCTTAAAGATAGGCAATCAGTCTTTGAAACAGTACTGGCGACCGTATTATGACCAAGAAGTTGGTAATGATAAACTGATTCTCTCACTGGCTTCGTCAGAATTTGAGCAGGTGTTTTCTCCACAGATTCAGAAAAGATTAGTTAAAATTCTTTTCATGGAAGAAAAAGCAGGTCAGCTAAAAGTTCACTCGACTATATCAAAAAAAGGTAGAGGAAGATTGCTGTCCTGGTTGGCTAAGAACAATATTCAGGAATTATCGGATATTCAAGATTTTAAGGCGGATGGTTTTGAATACTGTGCTTCCGAATCAACGGCAAACCAACTTACCTTCATACGAACAATCAAAATGTGAAATTATGAAAAAGATAACGTTTTCCAGCACTAAGTAAGGATAGGAAAATATTAATTTCTATGATATAATGGGTGCGTTATAAGTAAAAGTCTAGGAAGGTTGTTTATGAAAAAGAGAAGCGGGCGAAGGAAGTCGTCCAAGCTCAAATTGGTAAATTTTGCCCTTTTGGGGCTTTACGCCATTACTTTATGTCTATTCTTAGTGACCATGTATCGCTATAACATCCTAGATTTCCGGTATTTAAACTATATTGTGATGCTTTTGCTAGTAGGAGTGGCAGTATTGACTGGATTATTGATGTGGCGTAAGAAAGCGCGCATATTTACAGCGCTCTTACTTGTTTTTTCACTAGTCATCACGTCTGTTGGAATCTATGGAATGCAAGAAGTTGTTAAGTTTTCAACACGACTAAATTCAAATTCGACATTTTCAGAATATGAAATGAGCATTCTTGTCCCAGCAAATAGTGATATTACGGACGTTCGTCAGCTTACTAGTATTCTTGCTCCAGCCGAATACGACCAAGATAACATCACCGCTTTGTTGGATGACATATCCAAAATGGAATCTACTCAACTGGCAACTAGCCCCACAACCTCTTACCTGACAGCATATCAATCTATGTTGAATGGTGAGAGTCAAGCGATGGTCTTCAACGGAGTTTTTAGCAATATTTTAGAAAATGAAGACCCAGACTTTTCTTCAAAAGTGAAAAAAATATATAGTTTCAAAGTGACTCAGACTGTTGAAACAGCAGTCAAACAAGCGAGTGGGGACAGCTTCAATATCTATATCAGTGGTATTGATACCTACGGTCCAATTTCATCTGTTTCGCGTTCCGATGTCAATATCATTATGACTGTCAATCGTGCGACACATAAGATTTTATTGACAACTACTCCACGAGATTCATACGTTGCTATCGCAGATGGTGGGCAAAATCAATACGATAAACTAACACATGCTGGAATTTATGGTGTGAACGCCTCCGTGCACACCTTAGAAAATCTTTATGGTATTGACATTAGTAACTATATCCGACTCAACTTTACTTCCTTCTTACAGTTGATTGATTTGGTTGGTGGTATTGATGTTGAAAATACCCAAGAATTTACAAGCGGAGGGTATAATTTCCCGGTTGGGACAGTGCATCTAGATGCAGAGCAAGCGCTAATCTTTGTTCGTGAGCGGTATTCGTTGGCTAATGGTGATAATGATCGCGGTCAAAACCAAGAAAAAGTCATTGCAGCCCTCATAAAAAAATTGAGTTCACCAGATAATCTAGCGAATTATCAAGCTATTCTAACTGGTTTGGAAGGATCTATCCAAACAGATTTGAGCTTAGAAACGATTATGGGCTTGGTAAATACCCAATTAGAGTCAGGAACCCAGTTTACAGTTGAGTCTCAGGCCTTGACAGGTTCAGGTCGTATGGATTTACCTTCTTATGCGATGCCTGGTTCACAACTTTATATGATGGAAATTAACCAAGACAGTCTGGAGCAAGCAAAGGCAGCGATTCAGTCAGTATTGGATGGAAATTAAAAAATAGGAGAAAACATGAATAATCAAGAATCAAATACAATCGAAATTGATGTATTATACTTATTAAAAACATTGTGGAGAAAGAAGTTTCTTATTATCCTAACATCCTTTTTGGGTGCAGGAATTGCCTTTGTCTACAATAGTTTCTTGGTAACACCACAGTTTGACTCGACAACTCGTATCTATGTAGTGAGTCAAAATGTTGAAGCCGGTGCGGGATTGACTAGCCAAGAGTTACAAGCGGGTACCTATTTGGTAAAAGATTATAAGGAAATTATCCTGTCCCAAGATGTACTGACGCAGGTAGCTACAGAGTTGAACTTGAACGAGAACTTAAAAGAAAAGGTTTCAGTTTCTATTCCTGTTGATACTCGTATCGTTTCTATCTCCGTGCGTGATGCGGATCCAAATGAAGCGGCACGTATTGCAAATAGCCTTCGCACCTTTGCAGCGCAAAAGATTGTCGAGGTCACCAAGGTAAGCGATGTGACGACACTTGAAGAAGCAGTCCCAGCGGAAGAACCAACCACTCCGAATATAAAACGCAATATCTTGCTTGGTTTATTAGTTGGAGGTATCTTGGCAATGGGAATTATCATGGCTATGGAAGTTTTGGATGACCGTGTCAAACGCCCTCAGGATATTGAAGAGGTAATGGGCTTGACCTTGCTTGGTGTAGTACCAGATTCGAAGAAATTGAAATAGGAGGACAATATGGCAACGTTAGAAATTGCACGTACTAAAAAAGAGTTGGTAAAAAAGACAGAAGAATATTTCAATGCTATCCGTACCAATATTCAGCTTAGCGGAGCAGATATTAAGGTTGTTGGCATTACCTCTGTTCAATCGAATGAAGGCAAGAGTACAACTGCGGCTAGTCTCGCTATTGCCTATGCTCGTTCAGGTTATAAGACCGTTTTGGTGGATGCAGATATCCGAAATTCAGTCATGCCTGGTTTCTTCAAGCCAATTACAAAGATTACAGGTTTGACAGATTACCTAGCAGGGACATCAGACTTGTCTCAAGGATTATGCGATACAGATATTCCAAACTTGACCGTCATTGAGTCAGGAAAAATTTCTCCCAACCCTACTGCCCTTTTACAAAGTAAGAATTTTGAAAATTTACTTGCGACTCTTCGTCGCTATTATGATTATGTTATCGTTGACTGTCCACCATTAGGACTGGTAATTGATGCAGCTATCATTGCACAAAAATGTGATGCGATGGTTGCAGTAGTAGAAGCAGGCCATGTTAAGCGCTCATCTTTGAAAAAAGTAAAAGAGCAGTTGGATCAAACAGGCACACCGTTCTTAGGCGTTATCTTGAACAAATATGATATTGCCAATGAGAAGTATAGTGAATACGGAAACTACGGACATTACGGCAAAAAAGCTTAATTTCTCAGATAATATAAGTTTGATAAGTAGGTATTAGTATGATTGATATTCATTCGCATATCATATTTGGTGTGGATGACGGTCCCAAAACTATTGAAGAGAGCCTGAGTTTGATAGGCGAAGCTTATCGTCAAGGTGTTCGCATCATCGTTGCGACTTCACATAGACGTAAGGGGATGTTTGAAACTCCTGAAAAAATTATCATGGCTAACTTTCTTCAACTTAAAGAAGCAGTAGCAGAAGTTTATCCTGAAATACGATTGTGCTATGGTGCTGAATTGTATTATAGTAAAGATATCTTAAGCAAACTTGAAAAAAAGAAAGTACCGACGCTTAATGGCTCGCGCTATATTCTTTTTGAGTTCAGTATGAATACTCCCTGGAAAGAGATTCAAGAAGCAGTGAATGAAGTGACGCTACTTGGGCTAACTCCCGTACTTGCCCATATAGAACGATATGATGCCCTAGCGTTTCATGCAGAGAGAGTAGAAGAGTTAATTGACAAGGGATGCTATACTCAGGTAAATAGTAATCATGTGCTGAAGCCCGCTTTAATTGGCGATCGAGCAAAAGAATTTAAAAAACGCACTCGGTATTTTTTAGAGCAGGACTTAGTACATTGTGTTGCTAGCGATATGCATAATTTATCTAGTAGACCTCCGTTTATGAGGGAGGCTTATAAGTTACTAACAGAGGAATTTGGTAAAGATAAAGCGAAAGCGTTGCTAAAAAAGAATCCTCTTATGCTATTAAAAAACCAGGCGATTTAAACTGGTTACTCTAGATTGTGGAGAAAAAATGGATTTAGGAACTGTTACTGACAAACTGTTAGAGCGCAACAGTAAACGATTGATACTCATGTGCATGGATACGTGTCTTCTTATAGTTTCCATGATTTTGAGCAGGCTGTTTTTGGATGTTATTATTGATATTCCAGATGAACGCTTCATTCTTGCAGTTTTATTTGTTTTAATATTCTACCTGATTATCTCAGTTAGACTAAAGGTTTTTTCGCTAATTACCAGGTATACTGGGTATCAAAGTTATGTGAAAATAGGACTGAGTTTGATATCCGCTTATTCATTATTTTTAATCATTTCAATGATTCTATGGCAGACCTTTAGTTATCGTTTCATCTTAGTATCCTTATTTTTGTCGTATGTAATGCTCATTACTCCGAGGATTATTTGGAAAGTCTTACATGAGACGAGAAAAAATGCCATTCAAAAGAAGGATAGCCCACTAAGAATCTTAGTAGTAGGTGCTGGAGATGGTGGGAATATTTTTATCAATACCGTCGAAGATAGAAAATTGAATTTTGAAATTGTCGGTATAGTTGATTGTGATCCAAATAAACTTGGAACATTAATCCGTACTGCCAAAGTTTTAGGAAACCGTAATGATATTCCACGATTGGTAGAAGAATTAGCTGTTGACCAAGTGACGATTGCCATCCCTTCTTTAAATGGTAAGGAGCGAGAGAAGATTGTTGAAATCTGTAACACTACAGGAGTGACCGTCAATAATATGCCGAGCATTGAAGACATTATGGCGGGGAACATGTCTGTCAGTGCCTTTCAGGAAATTGACGTAGCAGACCTTCTTGGTCGACCAGAGGTTGTTTTGGATCAGGATGAATTGAATCAGTTTTTCAAAGGGAAAACAATCCTTGTCACAGGAGCAGGTGGCTCTATCGGTTCAGAGTTATGTCGTCAAATTGCTAAGTTTACGCCTAAACGCTTGTTGTTGCTTGGACATGGAGAAAATTCAATCTATCTCATTCATCGAGAGTTACTGGAAAAGTACCAAGGTAAGATTGAGTTGGTCCCTCTCATTGCAGATATTCAAGATAGAGAATTGATTTTTAGCATAATGGCTGAATATCAACCCGATGTTGTTTATCATGCTGCAGCACATAAGCATGTTCCTTTGATGGAATACAATCCACATGAAGCAGTGAAGAATAATATTTTTGGAACGAAGAATGTGGCTGAGGCGGCTAAAACTGCAAAGGTTGCAAAGTTTGTTATGGTTTCAACAGATAAGGCTGTTAATCCGCCAAATGTCATGGGAGCGACTAAGCGTGTTGCAGAAATGATTGTTACAGGTTTAAATGAGCCAGGCCAGACTCAATTTGCGGCAGTTCGTTTTGGGAATGTTCTAGGTAGTCGTGGAAGTGTTGTTCCGCTATTCAAAGAGCAAATACAAAAAGGTGGACCCGTTACGGTTACAGACTTTAGGATGACTCGTTATTTCATGACAATCCCAGAAGCAAGTCGTTTGG
Source organism: Streptococcus suis (assembly GCF_046032535.1). Taxonomy (GTDB): domain Bacteria; phylum Bacillota; class Bacilli; order Lactobacillales; family Streptococcaceae; genus Streptococcus; species Streptococcus suis_AK. The sequence continues at coordinate 9,069 of NZ_JARQPL010000030.1, forward strand.
TTATCCAAGCTGGACATTTGGCAAAAGGCGGAGAAATCTTTGTCTTGGATATGGGTGAGCCTGTACAAATTTTGGAATTGGCAAGAAAAGTTATTCTGCTGAGTGGTCATACTGAGGAAGAAATTGGAATTGTTGAATCAGGTATTCGTCCTGGGGAAAAACTCTACGAGGAATTACTATCAACAGAAGAACGTATCAGCGAACAGATTTATGAAAAAATATTTGTAGGTCGCGTTACAAATAAACAATCGGACATTGTCAATTCATTTATCAATGGATTACTCCAAAAAGATAGAAATGAATTAAAAGATGTGTTGATTGAATTTGCAAAACAAGAATAAAGAAAGTAAAAGTTGTTTTTACTTTCCTAGAGTCTAAATAGGATTTAGATTCTAGGAAGGTTGAAATACTTTCCTGAGGTAAAATATGCTAGGTCATAGGTTATTAAGAGAGAAAGAAAACAGAACGAAAGGTGGTCTCTATCATAAGATTCAGATAGAGCTAGCTTTCAACTCAAACCACATTGAAGGTAGTCAACTAACTCATGACCAGACACGGTATATCTATGAGACCAATATCATTGGTTTCGAGGAAAGTCCAACTATAAGGGTGGATGATATTATTGAAACCACCAATCATTTTACAGCTTTTGATTTTCTTTTGGATAGCTTTCAAGAAGACTTGAACGAGATATGGATAAAGGATGTTCATTCTATATTGAAGAGAGGGACCTCTGATTCGCGGAAGTCATGGTTTCAAGTCGGAGAGTATAAGAGATTTCCGAATGAAGTCGGCGGTCGAGAAACAAGCCTACCTGAACATGTGGAGTCGGACATGCAAGAACTGCTGAACAGCTATCACGACTTGCCTGAGACTTCCTTTGAGGATATTCTTGACTTTCATGTTCGATTTGAACGCATCCATCCCTTCCAAGATGGTAACGGGCGAGTAGGTCGATTGATTATGTTTAAAGAATGTCTCAAACATGGACATATCCCCTTTATCATCGGAGATGACATGAAGTATTTTTACTATCGTGGCTTAGCCGAGTGGGGAGAACAGAATGGTTTCTTATTAGATACTTGCTTAGCCGCACAAGATCGATTTAAGGACTATTTAGAGTATTTTAGGATTGAGGATTAGTGACAAAACCAGCTAACCTTGCAAATAGGAGAATGAATGTATAGCAGAAGACCTATAACAAAAGAATATCTAAAAGCGAATGAAATAACAGCCCAATATTTTGAAAAAATTGGGTCAAGAAAGTTCGAGTTATTTTTAAAATATACTACGGATAAGTTATTAGCACTAATCCTATTAGTATTATTATCGCCAGTCATCATTGCTTTATCTATTTGGATAAAACTAGATAGCAAGGGACCCGTTTTTTACCGTCAAGAGAGAGTTACCAGATATGGTCGAATTTTTAGAATATTTAAGTTTAGAACGATGATTTCTGATGCGGATAAAGTCGGAAGTCTTGTCACAGTCGGTCAAGATAATCGTATTACAAAAGTCGGTTATATTATCAGAAAATATAGGCTGGATGAAGTGCCTCAACTCTTTAATGTTTTGACAGGAGATATGAGTTTTGTTGGTGTAAGACCAGAAGTACAAAAGTATGTGGATCATTACACTGATGAAATGCTTACGACTTTGCTATTGCCAGCGGGAATTACTTCACCAGCAAGTATTGCATATAAGGATGAAGATGCTGTTTTAGAAGAATATTGTTCTCAAGGCTATAGTCCAGATGAAGCCTATGTTCAAAAGGTGTTACCTGAAAAAATGAAATACAATTTGGAGTACATTAAAAACTTTGGAATTATTTCTGATTTTAAGGTAATGATAGATACAGTAATTAATGTAATAAAATAGGAGATTAAAATGACAAAAAGACAAAATATTCCGTTTTCACCACCAGATATTACCCAAGCTGAAATTGATGAAGTTATTGACACACTAAAATCTGGTTGGATTACAACAGGACCAAAGACAAAAGAGCTAGAACGTCGGTTATCAGTATTTACAGGAACCAATAAAACTGTGTGTTTAAATTCTGCTACTGCAGGATTAGAACTAGTCTTGCGAGTTCTTGGAGTTGGACCTGGAGACGAAGTGATTGTTCCTGCTATGACCTATACTGCCTCATGTAGTGTCATTACCCATGTAGGAGCAACTCCTGTGATGGTTGATATTCAAAAAGATGGCTTTGAAATGGAATATGATGCTTTGAAAAAAGCGATTACTCCGAAAACAAAGGTTATCATCCCTGTTGATCTAGCTGGTATTCCTTGTGATTATGATAAGATTTATACCATCGTAGAAAACAAACGCTCTTTGTATGCTGCTTCTGATAATAAATGGCAGAAACTTTTCGACAGAGTTATTATTCTATCGGATAGTGCACATTCTCTAGGAGCTAGTTATAAGGGGAAACCAGCGGGTTCCCTAGCAGATTTTACCTCATTTTCTTTCCATGCAGTTAAGAATTTTACAACCGCTGAAGGTGGAAGTGTGACATGGAAAGCACGTCCTGATTTGGATGATGAAGAGATGTACAAGGAATTTCAAATTCTATCATTACATGGGCAGACAAAGGATGCTCTAGCCAAGACACAATTAGGTTCATGGGAATATGACATTGTCATTCCTGGTTACAAGTGTAATATGACAGATATTATGGCTGGTATCGGTTTGGTACAGTTGGAACGTTACCCATCCCTGTTGAATCGTCGAAAAGAAATTGTCGAAAAATACAATGCAGGCTTTGAAGGAACATTGATTAAGCCGTTGGTACATCAGACCGAAGATAGACAATCATCTATGCACTTGTATATCACTCATCTGGAAGGCTTTACTTTGGAACAACGAAATGAAGTGATTCAAAAAATGGCTGAAGCAGGGATTGCTTGTAATGTTCACTACAAGCCACTGCCTCTTCTTACAGCCTATAAAAATATTGGTTTTGATATGAAAGATTTTCCGAATGCCTATCAGTATTTTGAAAATGAAATTACACTTCCTCTTCATACCAACTTGAGTGATGAAGATGTGGAGTATGTGATAGAAACGATTAAACGCATTGTTTATATAAAAAAATGAGGTAATTCTCGTGAAATATAGTGTTTTAATGACTGTGTATAAAAATGATAATGCTGATTATTTTTATATTGCATTGAATAGTATGGTTCAACAAACAATAAAACCCGATGAAATCGTTATTGTAAAGGACGGTCCGATTCCTAATTTATTAGAACAGGTTATTGTTAATGTACAAAACAGTTGTGACATTTACTTTAATGAAATTCAATTGCCAAATAATGTTGGGCTTGGAGAGGCATTAAATGCGGGTCTAAAAGAATGTCGAAATGACCTTATTGCAAGAATGGATGCGGATGATTATTCTCTTCCTCAAAGATGTGAGTTACAACTTAGAGAATTCGAAAAAGACAGTACTCTAGATATTATTGGTTCGTCGGTAGAGGAGTTTATTTCTGAGTTGGATAATATAGTCGGACGTAGAATAGTACCAACCACTCATGATGAAATCTATAAGTTTGCTAAAAAAAGGGATCCGTTTAATCATCCGACAGTGATGTATCGTAAATCGTTTTTAGATAAAATTGGTGGATATTCAGACTATCGTAAAAATCAGGATACCGATCTCTGGATAAGAATGCTAGAATCTGGTGCAAAAACTAAGAATCTTGATGAAATTGTATTCAAATTCAGATTTGAACAAAATACTTTTGAAAAACGAAAAAACTGGTTTAACACCAAAACGCTTATTCACATTCGATACAATGCTTGGAAACGAGGATTTAATAGTTTGGGCGAGTTTTTAGAGATAACAGCTGCCCAAATTGCTGTCTACATCTTGCCTCAAAGTTTCCAACGATTTTTATATAAACATTTTTTGAGAGGGTAGAAAATGATAGGTAGGGCTGTGGTTAAGATTGAATCAATCATACATTATCTTTTTCATTTTTCGTTGTATTTTCCAAAGAGAGTACAAATATACGGAAAACCTAGGATTTTATTTGGGAAAAAATGAATTTTCTGAAAATGTAAGGATCAATGACAAGGTGTTTTTACACGCTGTAAATGGAATTGCTATTGGAAAAAATTCAACATTGTCTTATGGGGCAACTTTAATTACAGAGTCCTATGATGTTACAAATAGAGAAAACTATATGAAACGGCTACATAAAGGTGCTAGAATTGAAATAGGGGATAATGTTTGGATTGGTGCAAATGTCATAATTCTACCAGGAGTGAATATTGCTGACGGTGTAATCGTAGGCGCTGGGTCAGTCGTCACAAAATGTTTGACTAAAAAAAATTCCCTATATGCAGGAAATCCTGCTAAATTTATCAAGGAGTATCAAGAATGAAATTGTTACATGTTACAGCTACCCATTTAAAACCTACTGGAAGTATACCTGTTGTTTTAAGTGAGTTGGCTTCTCATCAGAATGCATTAACAGGATTTGAAGCACGAGTTTTGTCTATAAAATCACCAGTGAAAGATATCAATTCTGCATACTTTGACTTTTTGGGTGATAGATTATTTGAAGATTATATAAAGTTTTTTTCACCGGATATAGTTATTTTTCATAGTTTCTATTTTTGGGAATACATAAAGCTATACAAAATTTTAAAAAAAAATAATATTCCATATTTTATTCAACCTCATGGTTCGTTTATGATTGAGTCAATGAAGAAATCAAAAATAAAGAAAACTGTTGCAAGAGCTTTATTTTTTGATAAATTTGTAAGAAACTCTGAGGGGATAATTTATTTAAATCAATCTGAAAAAAAAAATTCACTGTACAAATGCGAAACTAATCTGATTATTCCCAATGGAATTACAATTGAAGATTCTTTGAGAAAGAATGGCTATAAATATAAGAGTAGCTCTAGTGTTGAGTTTTATTATTTAGGTAGATTTGATATAAAACCTAAAGGATTAGATATATTAATAGATGCTTTAGAGGTGTTGGATAATTTAAGCGAGGATCGGATGATTACATTTTCTTTCTATGGTGTTGGAAATCATAGTCAAGTCAAGTATATTGAAAATAGGATTCACCGGTTAAGGAATATAAATGTATTTTATAGAGGGCCATTACTTGGAAAAGAGAAGGTTGAACATTTGTGTGGAAAGATTATGGTCTTAACTTCACGCCATGAGGGCTTTCCAATGACCGTTTTAGAAGCTCTTTCTTATGGTAATCCATGTATTGTCACAAAAGAAACAAATGTTCTTGATGAAGTGGTTCTGAACAATTTAGGATGGGCTTGTTCTTTAGACTCACAATCAATTGCTTCTGCTATGCTAAAAGCATATGATGACTACCTGACTAGCCAGGAAGAGTATTTTGCAAATTGTGTCAATCATGTTAGTTCTGAATATTCTTGGAAAAGGATTGCTCAGATTTCATATGAGGAATTGAAGAAATTTGAAAGGGGATAGAATGAAAAAAATAATGATTTTAGGGTGTTTAACACAATCCAAAACAGGCAATAAAAGTTTTGGAGGGGCGGAACGGAATATGGCCATGTTAGCCAATTCTCTAGCTGAGCGAGGTTATGATATCTGTCTGTGCTCTGTTGAAGGAAGTCATTTACCCTATCAATTAGATAGTGATGTTGAATTGCTGACCAATGAAGTAAGTTATAAAAATAAGTTAAAAACGCACGGTGATATGTTTTTCAATACTATAAAAAGTATCCGGAATGTACAACCTGATCTAATTATTTCTTTTTGGCCTCATCCGACTTTTTATGCACTACTATTTACAAAAATAAAAAGAATAAAAATGATATATTCTGAGAGGAATGATCCTAGCAGAGAGTATACAGGTATTGCCAAGCTCTTCCATACAGTTATATCTTATTTTTGTAACGGATATGTTTTTCAAAATCAAGGTGCTCAACGATATTTTCCCAAGCAATCAATAAAAAATAGCACAGTAATTCATAATCCACTATCATTTACCAAAAAGGATACCCCAAATAAAAAGCGTGTTGTAAGAAATTTTAAGAGGATTATTTCGGTAGGAAGATTAACAGAACAAAAAAATCACAGCATGTTGATTGGAGCGTTTTCAAAATATAATGAGACGCACCCTGATTCTATCTTAGAAATATTCGGGGAAGGTGCACTATATCAAGATTTAAAGAAACAGATTAAGATGTTGAATATGGAAAATAAAATTATCCTTAGAGGAACAACTTCTCAAATTTTAGAAGAGATTGCCAGTTCGGATATGTTTGTTCTTACTTCAAAATATGAAGGAATGCCGAATGTATTGATGGAGGCGTTGGCATTAGGGGTTCCAGTAGTTTCAACAGATTTTTCCCCAGGAACAGTAAGAGAATTGCTTACTCATGGCGTAAATGGCTTAATCTGTGATATCACCGAGTCTGATTTGATAGACAAAATGACAATGTATGATGATGATTCCTTAGTAGAGCAGGTTTCTAGGAACTCTATCAAGATATTTGAAACACACAATATAGAGGAGATAACAGATCAATGGGAAAGATTCTTGATAGAAACGATGAACGGACATTAAGTTACCATTTTGCAGCGTTGTTTACGGTGGGAGCATTCTTTATAGAATTGTTTTTTAACGGTAAGTATCTTGTCTGTACCCCCGTTCTTTTTTTAGGTTATTTATTTTATTATAATCCGAAGTTTAAAGGCCAGATTTCCAAATATTTATCAATTATTTTGATATGGTTAATATTTATTTTTTTACAAATTCTAATCTTAGGAATGATTCGGACAGGCAATGAAGATTTTTTTTCCTTTTATTATAATTTAGTATTGTTTGCAAATATCACCATGATTTTCTTTATGATCGGGCTCACGAGACTTGTGAATTATCTTTTAAAGTATCTTGATTTAGTTGTTCAATACGGAGTTTTACTCTGTACACCGGTTATTTTTTTAAAAGAAATCGATATTATCCAATCTCGATGGAGAGATTTTTTAAATGCCAATTCTGGCTATAGACTGGGAGTTTCAAGTAATATAAACCCCAACAGTATTGCATGGCTCTATGGTTTTTTTGCGATGTTGACCCTATATTTTCTGTTAAAATCTAAAAAAATAAGGTATGTCTTCTTATTTGCAGTAGAACTAGTTTGTATATTATTTACAGGTTCTAAAGCAGGTTTGTTGACTGCTTTTATCCCCGTAATATTTGCTTTCTTTAAGAGTTTACGAAAGGCAAAAATTTCTAATGTAATTGTTATTCTGTTGGTGGGTTTTATTTTTTGGTATGAAGTTCAAAATAATCCCGTATTATATACGTTGATTGGTAAACGATTAAATAGTTTTTTAGGGTTATTTGGAATTGGCACAGTACCAGTTGATGCCGGCTCGACTTTGAAGAGAATTCATATGATAGAATTTGCCGAAAATATGATATGGGAAAAACCAATATTGGGCTGGGGGATTGGGGCATTTGCTCAGATATCTGGCTTTGGAGTTTATTCTCATAATAATTTTATAGAAAGCCTAGTATCAGGAGGGATTGTATTTAGCACTGCATATTATTTTATCTACGTATTGTTGTCTTTGCAGTTGTTTTCATTGCCCAAATGTGAGGAAAAGGAAGTTGCAATTCTTTTGATAGTATCAAATCTTTTAATTGATTTTTCAACAGTTACGTTTTATGGTCAGCTATTACCTTATTTTAAAATAATCATCATTGCAATGCTGTTATATTATATTCAGTTTATTAAAGAAAGAGTAGAAAAATGAGATTTTTAAATCTTTTTGAAAAATTGATAAAGAGATTTTCATCCCAATCATTATATCAAGATTATCTAAGAAAACAAGGAATCGTGATTGGAAACAACTGTGAAATATATAAGAGTGCTTCATTTGGAAGTGAACCTTATTTGGTGACTATTGGTGACAATGTTAGAATTTCGGCGGATGTAAAAATTACTACACATGATGGCGGAGTTTGGGTCGCTCGTCATTTAGTGGGAAATCAGGAAATTGACCTGTTTGATAGAGTTGAAATTGGTTCTAATGTTCATATCGGTGTCAATGCTATCATACTGCCAGGAGTAACCATAGGAAATAATTGCATTATTGCGGCTGGGGCGGTTGTTACGCACTCGGTTCCGTGTAATGAAATTTGGGGAGGGGTACCAGCTAGATTTATTAGTACAATAGATGATTATATTTTAAAGCATAGAGGAGAATTTGAAATGACTAAGACGATGTCCTCCGATGAAAAAATGAAGTTTCTATTGAAGAAGTATCCAGAGGTAATTAATGACTAATAATAAGCAACTTTCTTTGAATATTTTAATTTCAATTTTAAACCAATTGGTCATTATCGTTTGTGGTTTTATTTTACCAAGGGTACTTTTAGAATCCTTTGGTTCAACGGTAAATGGTTTAGTGACCTCAATTCGGCAATTTTTAAATTTTATAACATTTTTAGAAATGGGAATTGGAGTTGTAATTTCAAGCTCCTTATATGAACCGCTCTTTAAACAAGATACTGAAAAAGTGAGTGCAATAATTGTTTCGTCCAAGAGATTTTTTAATAAATTAGTTTTATACTTTACCTTTTTTTTAGTAGTGTTGGTTTTTACTTATCCATTATTTGTTGTAGAATTTAATTTTGTTTACGTTAGTATCCTTATGGTGATACTCTCATTAAATTTGTATAGTCAGTACTATTTTGGAATTGTTAATCAACTTTTACTAACAGCAGATCAGAAGAATTATATTCCTCAGGGGCTATCAATGGTGACTGTTATACTTAATACTCTTGCTACAGCAGTGATAGTTAATTATTCAAAAAACGTTCATATTGTTTTTCTTTCAACATCATTTATTTATTTAGCGCGGCCTTTAGCTATGGATATTTATGTAAGGAAGTGTTATAATATCGATTATAATATTAGATATACTGAGGAACCAATAAAACAAAAGTTTAATGGTTTTTATCATCATCTTTCAAGTATTGTTCTTGGAAATACCGATATTATTGTCTTAACTCTTTTATCAAGTTTGAAAAATATCTCAATATATTCCGTCTATGCTCTGATTTTTTCTGGGATAAGGGGAATCATTTATGCACTTGTTACAAGTTTAACTCCTTATTTTGGTAGGGTAGTTTCAAAAGAGTCAACTCAAGGAGTTTTAAAAAAATTTAGGTATTTAGAATGGGGTCTCAATACGCTCATTACGTTAATATTTTCAGTTGTTGCAGCTTCAATTATTCCGTTTATTACGTTGTATACTCAAAATATAACCGATGCAGATTATATTTTGTATGGATTTGCATTATTTATGTGCTTATCACAGTACATGTTTTGTATGAGATATAGTTATAATATCTATGTGCAATCTGTTGGTCATTACAAAGAAACTCAGATGAGTGCTATTATTGAGGCAATTTTAAATATTGCATCTACCTTTATTTTTACAGCTCTTTTTGGAATGGTTGGATTAGCGATAGGCACATTAATTGCAATGCTATATAGACTTCTATATTTACTTAATTATTCAAAGAAAGTTCAACTTGGGGCTAGTATTATTGGGTCTATTTTATATATTTTTACAGGGAGTTGTAATGTTGTAGCAATGTTTTATCTGGGAAGTTATTTAGCTCCTAAAATTACCACTTTTATGCATTTGGTTTATTATACAATGGGTTATGTCCTTTTATCTGTTCTATCTCTTTTGTTAAGTAATTTAATATTTAACAGGAGATTACTTTTGGGATTCTTTAAGTCATTAATTTTAAAGGATGAATTATAATATGAAAAAAAGTATTGAACGAGATTCAAAATTAGAGTTAATTAGAATTTTTAGCATGTTATTTATTGTATCTAGTCACTATGTTTTGCATGGCGGGATAGTGAACGAAGTAACAGGTTTTGATTTTAATGGATTAACGTCAGACTTTTTATATATTGGTGGTAAAATTGGGGCTAATCTTTTTATTATGTTGAGTGGTTATCTGTTATGTGACTGTATTTATAAAACCGAAAGACTATTAAAAACAGCTTTGATAACTTTATTTTATTCAACTATAGGTTTATTACTTGGATTGATAGTTTTTAATGATATATCTGTAATAGATATAATAAAGTCCTTTTTTCCTATTATCACTGATAGATACTGGTTTGTTACTACATATTTTCTGATTCTAGTGTTTATGCCTTATTTAAACTATGCAATTACTATCTTGAATAAAAAACAATTGGAGTTCTTACTTTTATTGGGGTTTGTTTTATGGTGCTTTATTCCAACTTTTTTTAATCAGGACTTAAATTTTTCTAATTTTGTTTGGTTTATTTTTTTGTATATTTTAGGATCTGGAATAAAAAAATATAAATTTTTATATGTTGATACAGCTAAGTCGTTTATAATATCTTTAGTTTTTTATTTGTTAATTTTTATTTCTATACAGCTATTAAAATTATGTTCTTTACAAAGTGAATTTTTTGAAACTAAAATTTATTTTTTTACTAATTCACATAGTATTTTGACATTCTTTTTTACAGTTTTCTTTTTCAATGGGATGCTGTCACTCAAAAGTTTTACAAATTATTGGGTAAATAAAGTAGCGAAAGCAACATTTGCAATATATTTAATTCATGATAATGATTTTATTAGAGAGTGGTTATGGAAAGATTTATTGAAAGTAAGCAACTATAGACATAGTAGTATTTTTATTTGGCATTATATTTTTAGTATATTGTTGATATTTTTCATTGGTGTTATTCTAGAGAATTTACGAGAGGTAGTCTTTGAGATGCTGTTAGAAGACAAGATTAAGAAGATTTCAACAAATTGTAATTTAATTTTTCGTAAGTTTTTTCCAGAATAATATAATTAGGGAGGATGGTTTATCATGAAAAAAATTTTAATCACGGGTTCAGCTGGTTTCATCGGCAGCAACCTAGTATTAGAACTATTAAGGAGTGGCGAAGCATATCATATTATCGGTCTTGATAATATGAACGATTATTACGAAGTATCGCTCAAGCAATATCGTCTTGAACAGATTGAGCAACAGTTGATCCATAGTAAAAGCAAGTGGACTTTCATAGAGGGAGACTTGGCAGACAAGGATTTGGTCACTTCAATTTTTGAAGATTACCATCCGAATATTGTCGTTAATTTAGCCGCTCAGGCTGGTGTTCGCTACTCGATTACCAATCCAGATGTTTATATAGAGAGCAATATTATTGGTTTTCAGAATATCCTAGAAGCCTGTCGTCACTACCCAGTTGAGCATTTAGTATATGCTTCTTCATCTTCTGTATATGGTGGAAATGAGAAGGTACCGTTTTCTACGGATGATAAGGTAGATAATCCAGTATCGCTTTATGCAGCAACTAAAAAGTCAAATGAACTGTTTGCACATGCCTACAGTAAGCTCTATGATATTCCAACAACGGGACTACGTTTCTTTACGGTCTACGGTCCAGCAGGTCGTCCAGATATGGCTTATTTTGGATTCACAAATAAACTGATAAAAGGTGAAACGATTGAAATTTTCAACTATGGAAATTGTAAACGTGACTTTACTTATGTAGATGATATTGTGGAAGGTGTCAAGCGTGTCATGTTTGGCGCACCGCAGAAGAGAAGTGGAAGTGATGGTCTCCCTATTCCGCCGTATGCAATCTACAATATTGGCAATAGCAATCCTGAAAACTTATTGGATTTTGTCCACATATTGGGTGAGGAACTAGTTTTGGCAGGAGTATTACCAGCAGATTTTGATATTGAAGCACATAAGAAACTGGTGCCTATGCAAGCTGGAGATGTTCCTGTAACATTTGCGGATACTTCTGCACTGGAAAGGGATTTTAGCTTTAAACCGTCTACAAGTCTTAGAGAAGGTTTGCATCGTTTTGCTCAATGGTATAAAAATTATTATGCATAAGCACTATTTTCTTGTCTTGTAAAGGAAAGAGGAAGTAAGAAATGAAAAATATCGCCGTCGCAGGAACAGGCTATGTCGGTCTATCTATCGCAGTCTTATTGGCACAGCATCATCAGGTTACAGCTGTGGATATTATCCAAGAAAAAGTTGACTTAATCAATTCTAAGAAGTCTCCGATTCAGGATGATTATATTGAAAAATATCTAGCTGAAAAAGACTTAAATCTAGTTGCAACATTAGATGCTGAAACAGCCTACAAAGAGGCAGAAATAGTTGTAATTGCTGCTCCAACTAATTACGATAGTGCTAAGAATTATTTTGATACTAGTCATGTGGAATCTGTGATTCAAACAGTATTGTCGGTCAATCCTAAGGCATTAATGGTCATCAAATCAACGATTCCTGTTGGATTCACCCAGTCTATGCGTGAAAAGTTTGCTACGGAAAATATTATTTTTAGTCCAGAGTTTCTTAGAGAGTCAAAAGCACTTTATGATAATCTCTACCCTTCACGGATTATTGTATCCTGTGAAGAAGGAGCTCCAGATTCGGTAGTAGAAGGTTCAAGACTATTTGCCTCGCTACTACAAGAAGGTGCCTTGAAAGAGGATGTCGATGTATTACATATGGGATCGACAGAAGCTGAAGCGGTTAAGCTTTTTGCCAATACCTATTTGGCCTTGCGTGTTTCTTACTTCAATGAATTGGATACCTATGCTGAGCTAAAAGGATTAGATACAGAATCGATTATTCGAGGAGTTGGTTTGGATCCTCGTATCGGCGATCATTATAATAATCCCTCTTTCGGATATGGAGGCTATTGCTTGCCAAAAGATACAAAGCAATTATTGGCTAATTACAATGATATTCCACAGAACATGATGACAGCTATTGTAGAGTCAAATAGGACTCGTAAGGATTTTATTGCTGATCAAATTTTGAAGATAGCTGGCTATTATGATTATTCGTCACATGATCAATACTCTCAATTGGGAGAAAAAGAAGTGATCATCGGTGTATATCGCTTGACAATGAAGAGTAATTCGGATAATTTCCGTCAAAGTTCTATTCAGGGAGTTATGAAACGTCTAAAAGCCAAAGGGGCAAAAGTGATTATTTTTGAACCGACTTTAGAGAATGGTTCCACCTTCTTTGGTTCAAAAGTGATTAATAATTTGAATCAGTTTAAATCTAAAAGTCACGCAATTGTTGCAAATAGATACGACTCTGTCTTGGATGATGTATTAGATAAAGTGTATACGCGTGATATTTTTAGAAGAGACTAGCCTTCTAAAGCTACATTTTTAATTGTGTATTTAGATTTCTAGGGGAGAAGGCTCGTTGCTCTTCTCTTTCTTTTTTGACTGTATGAACAATAAGTCTGGTAATCTAGCTGTCACTAATTGTAATTGAAATAGGTGTGTTAGATTGATATAATTGCTGATAAACAGAAATAAAGACTTACTTTGTTTCTTGTTAGTTAATATATAAATGTAATTTTCAGAGGTAAATAATGTCGTACGATTATCTAGTTGTTGGTGCAGGGCTGTTCGGTGCAGTCTTTGCTCATGAGGCAGCTAAAAAGGGTAAAAAAATAAAGGTTATCGAAAAACAAGACCACATTGCAGGTAACATCTATACAAAAGAAGTAGAAGGTATTCAAGTCCATGAATATGGCGCACATATTTTCCATACTTCTGAAAAAGAAATTTGGGATTATGTGAATCGGTTTGCGGAGTTCAACCGCTATACAAACACACCAGTCGCCAATTACAAAGGTGAAATCTACAATCTTCCATTCAACATGAATACTTTCAATAAACTGTGGGGCGTGGTGACTCCTGCTGAAGCAGAAGCGAAGATTGCAGAGCAACGAGCAGTTTTGGGAGGAAAAACGCCTGAGAACTTGGAAGAACAAGCCATCTCACTAGTTGGTACAGACATCTATGAAAAATTGATCAAGTCATACACCGAGAAACAATGGGAAAAACCATGTACGGAGTTACCTGCCTTTATCATCCGTCGTTTACCCGTGCGTTTAACTTATGATAATAACTATTTCAACGACACATATCAAGGTATTCCAATCGGCGGTTACACGCAGATTGTTGAAAAAATGTTGGATCATGAGAATATTGATGTTGAGACAAATGTTGATTTCTTTGCCAATAAGGAAGGCTATTTAGCTACCTATCCGAAGATTGTCTTTACAGGAATGATTGACGAGTTCTTTGAGTACCAACTTGGTGAATTGGAATATCGTAGCCTTCGATTTGAGACAGAAGTATTGGATATGGAAAACTATCAAGGGAATGCAGTTGTCAACTACACAGATAGTGAAACGCCATTTACTCGTATTATCGAACACAAACATTTCGAATTTGGTACACAACCGAAAACCATTATTACACGTGAGTATTCGAAGACCTGGAAACGAGGCGATGAGCCGTATTATCCAGTGAACAATGATCGTAACAACAAACTTTATACTGCTTATAAGCGCCTCGCAGAACAACAAGAGAACGTTATATTTGGTGGACGTCTTGGTCATTATCGTTACTATGATATGCATCAAGTCATCGGAGCTGCTTTGCAGTGTGTGAGAAGTGAAGTTGGGGAATGATTTTGAGAAGTCATCAAAGTAGTAATTGATTCTTGTCAGAAGTCGGAATGCTCTTAAAATGTTAATCAAAAAAAACAGAAATTCTGGTTTTTTTGATTATTGAATTGCTGCCAACAGGTCAGCTGCTTGTTGCTCGAGTTTTGTTAGAGTTTCGTCAGATAACTCCAATACACCTGTTGCCCATGCTTCTGGATTGATGGTTGAACCTGTAAATTCACCAGCAATCTGGGTGCGGATAAATGGAAGAAGGTGTTGGAAGTCTTTGAATAGGTGGTCGTGACCACTGTTTGCGACTGCAGAGACAGTTGTGATTTTATCTTGTAGGATAGATGGTCCTTTTGGATTGGATAAATCGAGCGAACGACTGAGCCAATCGAGAGCATTTTTTACGATGTCTGGGATTGCATAGTTATATACTGGTGAGAAAATCCAGATAGCATCCGCAGCGTCTACTTGTGCACGTAGATCTGCAATTTCAGGAAGGATAGGTGTCTCGATGTCTTGGTTGAATAGGGGAATTTTTGCAAGATCAATGTAAGATACTTGAGCCTTATCAGCCAAGAACGCTTCGGCTTTTTTTGCCATTTGATGGTTAAAAGAACCGTCACGTAGTGAACCAACTAAAAACAATACGTTCGCCATGATGGCCTCCTTTTCATAAAAACATAAATTTAGTATATCGTATTTGTCTTTTGTTGGTAATCCTAGGTCTGCTGATTCTTGAATTTTTTAAGTATCTCGGCTAATTGGTCTTGTTCTTCTGAACTAAGGACAGAAAAAATCTCTCCAACGTGATCATAATGCTCTGGAAGGATTTTTTCAATGGTTTCGCGTCCAAGTGGAGTGAGAGCAATCAAGGAAGCACGACGGTCATTTGTATCGATTGTCTTGTAGATATAGCCATCTCGAATCATGTTTTTTATAACGACAGTCATGTTGCCAGATGTGCTTAATAATTTATCAATTAAGTCTTGAATCCGCAGATTTCCTTTGTTGTAGAGTGCCTCCATCACTCCAAACTGACAAACTGTCAGTCCGTATTTTTTGATTGTTTCTAATTCTGATTTTGCGATAGTATTAGCTGCTCTGCGAAAGACGACTAGACTGTGAAGTGCATGCTTGTTCTCATTTAAAGATTGTTCAACAGTTCTCATGAGAATATTTTAGCAATAAATAGTTCGGTTATCAAGCAAAAAAAGTTAGATCCTATATTCATAGGTAAAGTACTTTCTATAGCATGGAAGAGCTGAACTGTGGGTCCCAGTTCTTATATCCGTTCTCTGTCTGAAGGAGAATGAAAGTTTATTCACAATTCAATCACGGAAAAAATGGAAATATGCTTTAACTTGTAGTATAATAGGACTACTATGGAAAAAAAGATTTTTCAACTTTTGGAAGTATTGGCAACGAAGAAGGGACAGCTGATAGCTGGTTCCTTTATACTCCTAAGTGTCATGACTTTTTCGATATTCGTTATTTGGGACCTTGCAGCTAAGCCTTTTTCTGATGTAGAGAATCACGCTATTTCTGTAGCTCGAGACTATACGGATATAGAGGTTGTTGATGATGTCTCTATCTACAACGGGACAGAAACATACTTTAGCGTGCAAGGAAAGACGAGTCAGGGGGAAATGATTGCGGTTATCATTCCTGAAGAGACAAATACTGTGTACGTTTATCCAATGGCGAATGGTATTTCTAAGGAAGAAGCGCAGGCAGTCGCTACAGAGAATGGTGCGTCAGCAGCTGATAGGGTGATTCTAGGTTTTAGGGATGACAAACCAATTTGGGAGGTCAAATCTGGGACAGCTTATTATTTAGTAAATTTTGAAACAGGAGATTTTATCAAGAAGGAGGGCTTATGAGCAAGTTATCAAGACGAGTCTTAGAGATGGAAGAAAGTGTAACTCTGGCAGCGGGTGCGCGTGCAAAAGCCTTGAAGGCTGAGGGCCGTGATGTTTTAGAGTTGACCTTAGGTGAGCCAGACTTCGTCACACCGAAAAATATTCAAGAAGCAGCCATTCAGTCTATCGAAGATGGTAAGGCGAGCTTTTACACAGTGGCTTCAGGTCTTCCTGAGTTGAAGGACGCGGTCAATATCTACTTTGAGAATTTCTACGGCTATTCTATCGAACGCAATCAAGTCGTTCTTGCCACAGGTGCTAAGTTTGTTCTTTATGCCTTCTTTGCGGCGGTCATCAATCCTGGTGATGAGGTGATTATTCCGACACCTTACTGGGTATCCTATGCTGACCAGATTAAGATGAACGAAGGGATGCCCGTCTTTGTCACTGCTACAGAAGAACATAATTTCAAGGTGACGGTAGACCAGTTGGAAGCGGCTCGGACAGACAAGACCAAGGTCCTCTTGCTCAACAGCCCGTCCAATCCGACAGGTATGATTTACAGTCGTGAGGAATTGGAAGCTATTGGAAACTGGGCTGTGGAACACGATATTCTCATCTTGGCAGACGATATTTATGGCCGTTTGGTCTATAATGGAAATACCTTTACACCGATTTCAAGCATTTCAGAAAGCATTCGTCAGCAGACTATTGTTGTCAATGGGGTGGCCAAGGCCTATGCCATGACAGGTTGGCGGGTTGGATTTGCCGTTGGTAATCCTGAGATTATTGCGGCCATGAGTAAGATTGTCGGACAAACGACGTCAAACTTAACAACTGCTGCTCAGTATGCGGCC
The DNA here is from genome assembly GCF_046032535.1 of Streptococcus suis. Classification (GTDB taxonomy): domain Bacteria; phylum Bacillota; class Bacilli; order Lactobacillales; family Streptococcaceae; genus Streptococcus; species Streptococcus suis_AK. The sequence continues at coordinate 26,338 of NZ_JARQPL010000030.1, forward strand.
ATTGAAGCCTTTACAGGTCCGCAAGATACAGTAGAAACCATGCGTCAGGCCTTTGAAGAGCGACTCAATACCATTTATCCCTTGCTGGCAGAAGTACCAGGTTTTGAAGTCATTAAGCCAGAAGGTGCCTTTTATCTATTCCCAAATGTCAAAAAGGCCATGGAAATGAAAGGTTACACAGATGTAACTGAATTTACCACAGCCATTTTGGAAGAAGTGGGAGTTGCAATGGTGACAGGTGCTGGTTTTGGAGCTCCTGAGAATATCCGCCTCAGCTATGCGACAGATATGGACACGCTCAAAGAAGCAGTGGCACGACTACACACATTTATGAAAAAATAAAAAGAGGAAAAATAATGTCTAGAAAATTGATTACCATCAACCAAGTAAAAGATTATGTCGGTCAAGAAGTGACCATTGGTGCCTGGGTTGCCAACAAGTCAGGCAAGGGCAAGTTAGCCTTCCTGCAATTGCGTGACGGAACAGCCTTCTTCCAAGCAGTTGCCTTCAAGCCAAACTTCATCGAAAAATTCGGTGAAGAAGCTGGTACTGAGAAGTTTGATGTAGCAAAACGCCTCAGCCAAGAAACGTCTGTCTATGTGACAGGGATTGTCAAGGAAGATGAGCGTTCTAAGTTTGGTTATGAGTTGGATGTGACAGACCTTGAAGTGATCGGTGAGTCACAAGATTACCCAATCACACCAAAAGAACACGGTACGGACTTCCTTATGGACAACCGTCACCTCTGGTTACGTTCTCGTAAACAGGTCGCTATCCAGCAAATCCGTAACGCTATCATCTATGCTACCTATGAATTCTTTGAAAAGAATGGCTTTATCAAGTTTGATAGCCCAATCTTGTCTGGAAATGCGGCAGAAGATTCAACAGAATTGTTTGAAACAGATTACTTTGGTCAACCTGCCTACCTTAGCCAATCTGGTCAGCTTTATCTTGAAGCCGGTGCTATGGCCCTTGGTCGTGTTTTCGACTTTGGACCTGTTTTCCGTGCTGAAAAGTCAAAAACTCGCCGTCACTTGACTGAGTTCTGGATGATGGATGCCGAGTATTCATTCCTCAGCCATGAAGAGTCACTTGACTTGCAAGAAGCTTATGTCAAAGCCTTGATTCAAGGGGTTATCGACCGTGCTCCACAAGCCTTGGAAACTCTTGAGCGTGATGTGGATGCTCTCAAACGCTACATTGCAGAACCATTTAAACGTGTGGCTTATGACGATGCAATTACCCTTCTGCAAGAACATGAAGCTGATGAAGATACAGACTACGAACACATCGAGCATGGGGATGACTTTGGCTCACCACATGAAACATGGATTTCAAACTACTTTGGTGTACCGACTTTCGTTGTCAACTATCCAGCAAGCTTCAAGGCCTTCTACATGAAACCAGTTCCTGGAAATCCAGAGCGTGTGCTCTGTGCGGACCTCTTGGCGCCAGAAGGCTACGGTGAAATCATCGGTGGTTCTATGCGTGAGGATAATTACGATGCCTTGGTAGCCAAGATGGACGAGCTCGGTATGGACAAGTCAGAATACGAATTTTACCTTGACCTTCGTAAATACGGCTCTGTGCCACATGGCGGCTTCGGTATCGGTATTGAACGTATGGTAACTTTCGTCGCTGGTACAAAACACATCCGTGAAGCCATTCCGTTCCCACGTATGTTGCATCGCTTGCATCCGTAAGCAAATCAATAGATATACAAACAGACTACAAACGTGGTCTGTTTTTCTGGTGTCAATTGACATTTTGAACGAATTGTTTTACAATGTATTACAAGTAGAAAGTAGGTGGAATGATGGGAATTGTATCCTTGCGGTTAAACGATGCAGAAGAAGAAATCTTCAGAAGCTATGCCATTCATACAGGAAAAAGCCTGTCTGAGTTATTTAAAACTGCACTGGCAGAACAGATAGAAGACCAGTTGGACTATGAAATTGGTATCAAGGCTTTGAAGAAATTCCAAGAAAATCCTGTTACACACTCGATTGATGATGTTCTTGCGGAGTTAGAAGATGGCTTATAAACTTGTTCTCAGCGATGATGCTTTGAAGCAGTTGAAAAAAATGGACAGGCATGTGGGGATGATGCTTGCAAAGGATTTGAAAAAACGTTTGGACGGTTTGGAGAATCCAAGACAGTTTGGCAAGGCCTTGGTAGGAGACTATAAGGGGCTGTGGCGGTATAGAGTGGGGAATTACCGTGTGATTTGCGATATTATTGATAACAAAATGGTCGTCCTAGCTCTTGAAATCGGGCACCGGAAAGAAATCTATAAAAAGTGAAGCCTTAGGAAACTAGGCTCGGTATCGGTGCACTTCTCAGAGCTCGTGTCAACATCTCAGCGCAGTGGTTGATTGGCTTTAACAGTCCAGTGGACTGTTAAAGGTTGGAGACAAGATTTGCGAAGCAAATCTCAGCAATTCGTGTTTTCCACTCCAAATCTTCCTTATACGACTGAAGCGAACGGAGTTCGCCTTATCTCCAACCTCCAAAGGTTCCCCAAACCTTTGGAGCTGTGCGGGGGTGGGGAGACGAACTCCTTTTTGACTTATCGAGTTCTTCCCCACTCCCTGTTTTCTTGATTTTTTACTAGATTTTATTTATAATTATTCTAAATAAAACTGTGGAGAGGAAAATGAAGCAAGAAAGTTTAGGAAAAGAGATTATTCGTTTGGCCTTGCCTGCGACGGTGGAAAATATCTTTCAGACCTTAGTTGGTTTTGTGGATACCCTCTTGATTGCACAGCTGGGGCTGGTAGCGGTGACGGCAGTTGGTCTTGCCAATACGATTTTGAATGTCTATTTGGCGGTCTATATGGCTTTGGGAGTTGGGGCAACAGCTTTGATTGCTCGGTCTATTGGCGCGGGAGATAGGGAATCTCTTACCTTTCATGTCCGTCAAGCCTTAGTGCTTTCAGTAGGTGTAGGTCTGCTATTGGGTTTACTATCCCTTGTTTTCGGGCGGCAGATGCTGGTCTTAATGGGAGCAGATGCGGAGAGTTTAGCTGGCGCCCAGGCATTTTTTTACTGGGTTGGTGGCTTGACGATTTTCCAAGCTCTGATGACCATTTTGGGAACAATCCTGCGGGCATCTGGCGACACAGTTTCCCCTATGAAAATGAGCTTACTGACCAATGGTTTTAATGTGGTCTTGGACTATTTCTTGATTTTTGGTATTGGCTCTTGGTCAGGTTTTGGTATTGTAGGGACGGCCTTGGGAACCGTCTTAGCTCGCTTGCTTGGTACTGTCTTGCTTTACCGAAAGGTACAGCAGACTGACTTGGCAGTTGATCTCAAACAATTGTTCCACTTGGGAAGTCCTAAGGAAATGGTGGATTTGACCCTACCTGCAGCAGCCGAACGCTTGGTTATGCGGTTGGGACAAGTGGTCTATTTCAGTTTGATTGTGGGGCTGGGGACGACTCTCTATGCTTCTCATATGATTGCAGGTAATATCGAGAGTTTTACCTATATGCCTGCCTATGGTCTTGCGACAGCGGCGGCGGTTTTGATCGGTCAAGCCTTGGGAAAGGGGGACATCCTCACAGTTAGACGGGTCGCATTTCTCAGCTCTGCCTATGGTGTTGCCATCATGTCCCTGCTCGGTACCATCTTATTTTTCGGAGCTCCAAGTTTTGCTCTGCTATTTACCAAAGACCTAGAAGCCGTCCGTCAAGTCGTCACAGCCTTACGGATCGATGCTTTCAACCAGCCAGGCCTTGCGGTTTCTTTGATCATGGCTGGCGCTCTGCAGGGCTTGGGGGATACCAAGTCGCCGCTCTACTCCACAGTGATAGGGATGTGGGGGCTGCGCGTCGTAGGTGTTATCGTCTTAGGTCAGATGCTCGGTTTAGGAATTGCCGGCGTCTGGCTGTCGATTTTGATTGACCTGCTCTTGCGAGCGATTTTTCTGACTTGGAGATTTATTGTGCAAACACGAAAACTGGCTGAATAGGCCTTTTTTGGTATAAGCAGGTAGTTTTAGAAGTAGATTATGGATTGCCTTATTTCATGTTGGTGATACTATCTCAATTCCTTTTTTATAAAAGAAAATGGTAAATTCTCAAAGTAAGTTCTAGTTCCCGTCCTTCCAGAAGTTACTTTGAGAAAACTGCATAACATCAACAGAAT
>NZ_JARQPL010000031.1:0-30405 GCF_046032535.1 Streptococcus suis
AGTATAGCTTGAATCATGGTTTTCATCGTTAGCTGACTTTGCCGACTAAAATCTTTTTCAGGATGAAGCACAAACTGGTTTGCGGTGGAAACGATGTCGTTAATACTATCAAGTAAATGAGCTTTAATCTGATTTAGCATGACTTTTCCCCTTTTATTTTTAGTGTACCATAGAAAAAACTAACCTACCACAAAACGTGATAGGTTAGTTAACTTAATGACATTGGTATGTATCTCCTGCTAATTTTTTATTTTTAAAATTTTTTCTTTTTTTGTTGACAATTTTCAGATAATTCAGTATATTGGATACATCGTAAAATTTAAGAAAGATTTAAGGAGTTTTCATGAAAACAAGAAAATTTGCAGTAGCGCTTGCTACATTTGCCTCTGCAGCTCTACTCGCTGCATGTGGTAATGTTTCGACAACCAATACTTCAGCCGCAGGTTCTTCTGTAGGTGATACATTTAAAATCGGCTACAACTTGGAGTTGTCAGGTGCGGTTTCATCTTATGGTCAAACAGAGGAAAAAGGTGCCAACCTTGCCGTGAAAGAAATCAATGCTGCGGGTGGTATTGACGGCAAAAAAATCGAAGTTATCACAAAAGACAACAAGTCTGAAACAGCAGAGGCAGCTACTGTTGCAACAAGCTTGGCAAGTGAAGGGGCAAACGTTGTGATTGGCCCAGCTACATCAGGAGCTTCAGCAGCCTCTATTCCAGCATTGACATCTGCTGGTGTTCCTATGATTACTCCTTCAGGAACTCAAACAAACTTGGTTGTGAACGATAAAGGTGAGGTCCAAGAATACTTCTTCCGTACAACCTTTACAGATGGGTATCAAGGTCAAATTATGGCTAAATACGCTACTGAGAACTTGTCAGCTAAGAAAGTTGTTCTTTACTTTGACAACTCTTCTGATTATGGTAAGGGTGTAGCAGAGGCGTTCAAGAAAGCATACACAGGAGAAATCGTTTCAGAAATCACATTTGCTTCTGGCGATAAAGATTTCCAAGCTGCTTTGACAAAATTGAAAGATAAGGAATTTGATGCTATCATCATGCCTGGTTACTACAATGAAACAGGTACAATTGTGAAGCAAGCTCGTGGACTTGGCTTGAATCAACCAATTCTTGGTTCAGATGGTTTTGACTCACCACAATTTACTGAATTGGCAACTGCATCAGCAGCATCAAATGTTTACTACCTTTCTGCATTTGTAACATCAGCAAGTGAAAAAGCCAAAGCATTCTATGATGCATATAAGAAAGAATACAATGAAGAGCCATCAATGTTCTCAGCTCTAGCTTACGACTCAGTTTACATGGCAGCAGAAGCAGCAAAAGGTACAGCTGATTCAGCAGCAGTGAAGGCTAATCTTGCAGCTCTGAAAGACTTTGAAGGTGTGACTGGTACAATGTCTGTTGACAAAGAGCACAATGTCGTTAAATCAGTTTATGTTGTTGGTTTAACAAACGGAGAAGAATCATCTGTAGATACTATCTCTATTGACTAATAGTGGATGAAAAGAGGGAATTCCCTCTTTTTCACTTGTCAGAATGTATAGAATAGTAGACATGCGGATATAAAATTTGGGTAAAATTTTCGGTAATGATTAAACTCCCTATCTAACTTGCTTATTTTCAGAAAATTTTGTATAATGTAACAATGCTATTGAGCTCGAAAAATATTTAGAAAGATTGGTGAACCTATGCTTCAACAACTTGTCAATGGTTTGATTCTTGGTTCTGTTTATGCCCTTTTGGCCCTTGGTTATACCATGGTGTACGGAATTATCAAACTCATTAACTTCGCCCATGGTGATTTGTATATGATGGGTGCTTTTATGGGGTACTTCCTATTAAACAATTTAACTTTTATTGCAGATGGTGGAACGCGTTTCTTTGTTGCTCTCATTCTAGCGATGGTAGGGACGGCTATTCTCGGTGTCGTTATAGAGTTTTTAGCCTATCGTCCTTTGCGTAATTCAACGCGTATAGCAGCTTTGATTACGGCTATCGGTGTATCCTTCTTCTTGGAATACACTATGGTCAAATTCTTTACAGCAGACGTAAAAGCCTTTCCACAAGCAATCGAAGCTGTGACCTTTAACCTTGGCCCAGTTTCTGTAACCAATATCCAGTTGATTATTCTTGGTGTATCGCTTGCGTTGATGGTCGCTCTTCAATTAATTGTCAAACGTACAAAAATGGGGAAAGCCATGCGTGCGGTCTCTGTAGATAGCGATGCGGCTCAGTTGATGGGGATTAACGTAAACCGTACAATCAGCTTTACTTTTGCTCTTGGGTCAGCTCTTGCGGGTGCTGCGGGTGTTCTCCTAGGTCTCTACTATAACCAGATAGAGCCTTTGATGGGGATGACGCCAGGTCTGAAAGCCTTTGTTGCGGCAGTATTGGGCGGTATCGGTATTATTCCAGGTGCAGCACTTGGTGGATTTGTTATCGGTATTATTGAAACATTTACATATGTAATCGGTTTGGATACTTTCCGTGATGCGATCGTTTATGCTGTATTAATCATCATACTCCTTGTTCGTCCAAGTGGTATTCTTGGTAAAAATGTGAAAGAGAAGGTGTAACCATGAAGCAAAATTTAAAAGTTAATGCAATTTGGTTGGCAATCTTATTAGCTGGCTTTGGAATCATTCAGGGACTTGTTTCAGCTGGTATTTTGAATTTTTACTATGTTCAAATTGTACAGCAAATCGGTATTCAGATTATCTTGGCTGTCGGCTTAAACTTGATTGTCGGTTTTTCAGGTCAATTTTCACTTGGACATGCTGGATTCATGGCTATTGGTGCCTACGCAGTGGGTATCCTTGGGAAAATGATGCCATCTTATGGTGGTTTCGCCATCGCCTTGCTTGTCGGTATGTTGGTTGCTGGAGGTGTAGCACTCTTAGTAGGTCTTCCAACATTGCGTTTGAAAGGTGACTACCTTGCTATTGCGACCCTTGGTGTTGCAGAGATTATTCGTATTTTAATTATCAATGGTGGTAGTGTAACGAATGGTGCAGCAGGTATTATGTCTATTCCACTCTTTACAAGCTGGCCTTTAGTTTATATTTTTGTAATTATCACAACCTTGGTGACAGTTAACTTCCTACGTAGTCCAATGGGACGTGCTACAATTTCTGTTCGTGAGGATGAAATTGCGGCAGAATCTGTAGGTGTCAATCCAACATTTGTTAAAGTTTCAGCCTTTGTATTTGGTGCTATGACGGCAGCCATTGCAGGTGGTCTCCATGCAGGATACGTTGGGACAATTGTTCCGAAAGATTTTGCCTTTATGACCTCCGTTAACGTTTTGATTATCATTGTATTGGGTGGTTTGGGCTCTATTACAGGTACCTTTGTAGCAGCAATTGTACTTGGTATTTTGAACGTATTCCTCAAGAGTTACTCTGATATTTCAATGATTATCTATTCATTAGCTCTTATTCTCTTGATGATTTTCCGTCCTGGAGGTCTTTTGGGAACGAAGGAATTCAGTGTAGCGGCTCTACTCAAGAAGAAGGAGGTTAAGTAATGGCATTACTTGAAGTAAAAGATTTAACCAAGAACTTCGGTGGCCTGACTGCCGTTGGTGACGTGACCATGGAACTTCATGAAGGGGAATTGGTTGGTCTTATCGGTCCAAACGGTGCTGGTAAAACGACTCTTTTCAACCTCTTAACAGGTGTTTATGAGCCAAGCGAGGGGACAATTTCTCTTGCAGGGACTATTTTGAACGGTAAAGCACCATCAAAAATTGCTTCGCTTGGTCTTGGTCGTACTTTCCAGAATATTCGTTTGTTCAAAAATATGACCGTTTTGGAAAATGTTTTGATTGGTTTGGGAAATCATGGCAAGGCTCATGTCTTTGCAAGTTTCTTCCGCCTACCAGCCTTCTACAAAAATGAAGAAGAATTAAAAGCAAAAGCAATTGATCTCTTGAAGATTTTTGATTTGGATGGCGATGCAGATACATTAGCTAAAAATCTTCCGTATGGCCAACAGCGTCGTCTGGAAATCGTTCGTGCCCTTGCGACTGAACCAAAAATTCTTTTCTTGGATGAGCCAGCGGCTGGTATGAACCCACAAGAAACGGCAGAATTGACCCAACTCATCCGTAAAATCAAAGAAGAATTTGGCATTACTATCATCTTGATCGAACACGATATGAGCTTGGTTATGGAAGTGACGGAGCGGATATACGTATTGGAGTACGGTCGTTTGATTGCCCATGGTACACCAGAAGAAATTCGTAATAATAAGCGTGTAATTGAAGCCTACCTTGGAGGTGAAGCTTAATGGCAATGTTAGAAGTAAAAAATCTTTCCGTTAACTACGGTGTTATCGAAGCTGTTAAAGATGTTAGCTTTGAGGTTAATGAAGGTGAAGTTGTAACACTTATCGGTGCTAATGGTGCTGGTAAAACCTCTATCCTTCGTACTATTTCAGGACTTGTCCGTCCATCAGTTGGAACGATCTCTTTCCTTGGAAATGAGATTCAAAAAGTTCCTGCTCGTAAAATCGTTGCAGACGGTTTGTCACAAGTTCCAGAAGGTCGACATGTCTTTGCAGGCTTGACTGTTATGGAAAACTTGGAAATGGGTGCCTTCCTTCGCAACAATCGTGAAGAAAACCAAGCAAACTTGAAAAAAATCTTTGCGCGCTTCCCACGTTTGGAGGAGCGTAAGAACCAAGATGCCGCTACCCTTTCAGGTGGTGAGCAACAGATGTTGGCCATGGGACGTGCCCTAATGAGTCAACCAAAACTCTTGCTCCTTGACGAGCCGTCAATGGGCTTGGCTCCAATCTTCATTCAAGAAATTTTTGATATCATCCAAGATATTCAAAAACAAGGAACAACTGTCCTCTTGATTGAGCAAAATGCCAACAAAGCCCTTGCTATCGCAGATCGTGGCTATGTTCTAGAAACAGGAAAAGTCGTCCTCTCAGGAACAGGAAAAGAACTCCTCGCCTCAGAAGAAGTCAAAAAAGCATATCTGGGTGGCTAAAAAGGTCCGGGGGACCTTTTTAGGTCGGAGATGAGAACCGCTGGTAAGCGGTTTTCTTTATAAGTGGGTTACCCCACGTTTTAAGTTGGAGATGAGAAACGCCGGCGGGCGTTTCTCTTTATATCAAGATTGGGCTGTTTTAATCGGGAGATAGGAAAACCAGTAATGCATGTTGCTGGTTTGTCCCCACCTTGACGGGTTGTTTTAGGTTGGAGATGAGAAACGCCGGCAGGCGTTTTTCTTTATATCAAGGTCCGAGGGACCTTTTTAGGTTGGAAATGGGGAGTGTTCTCTCATGTTATTGCTATCTATGCAGTGGTCTTCAAATATAGTATAATGAATGTATATTTGGAGGTTTGTATGATTAAAGTTGAAGAGATTTTATCGACTCTATCACCGAATCAAAAGGTTAACTATGATAAAGTGTTTCAAAAAATGGCAAGCACGTGGCAGGAAGCTGGGCTTCGACCGAACATTCTCATGCATGTCTGTTGTGCCCCATGCTCGACCTATACATTGGAGTACTTGACTCAATATGCAGATGTAACCATCTATTTTGCGAATTCCAATATTCATCCAAAGGCGGAATACCAGCGGCGGGCAGCCGTGACGGCCCAGTTTGTCAAAGAATTTAATCAGAAAACTGGACAGTCGGTAGGCTACCTAGAAGCTGACTATAGCCCTCAGGAATTTTTCAAGAAAACTCAGCATCTTGCCAATGAGCCAGAGGGAGGAGATCGGTGTAAGGTTTGCTATGATTATCGGTTGGATAAGACTGCGGAGAAGGCAGTTGAGCTTGGTTTTGACTATTTTGGTTCGGCTTTGACAATCAGTCCACATAAGAATTCGCAGACCATCAATGCTGTTGGGATTGAGGTGCAGAAATTATACGATACCCAGTATCTTCCGAGTGACTTTAAGAAAAATGGAGGCTATCAGCGTTCAGTTCAAATGTGTGAAGAGTATGACATTTATCGCCAGTGCTATTGTGGCTGTGTCTATGGAGCCAATACCCAAGGTGTCAATCTCGTACAGGTAAAAAAAGAAGCCTTGGAATTTTTAAAAACGCACAGAGATTATTCCCACATTCCTTTCAAGGTATTGGATAAGAATTGATTTTCATTTCTTTTCATTAAATATTGAAATCGTTTTCGGATTTGTGGTATAATAAAGTATGATTTACCAAAGGAGGAAGTCCTATGTCTGTTAAAGATTTTATGACCCGTAAAGTTGTTTATATTTCACCAGATACAACCATTGCACACGCTGCAGATATTATGCGTGAACAGGATTTGCACCGTCTACCTGTTATTGAAAATGATAAGTTGGTTGGTTTGGTCACTGAGGGAACGATCGCAGAAGCTAGTCCATCGAAGGCAACTAGCCTATCTATTTACGAGATGAACTACCTTTTGAATAAGACTAAGGTCAAGGATGTGATGATTAAGAATGTTATCACAGTCTCAGGTTATGCTAGTCTTGAAGATGCTGCTTATCTCATGTATAAAAACAAAGTGGGGATTCTTCCAGTTGTTGACAACGGTCAACTATATGGGGTCATTACTGATCGTGATATATTTGCAGCTTTTCTTCATGTCTCAGGTTATGGAGAAGAAGGAGTACGCGCTCGGTTCCTTGTTGAAAATAAGGCAGGGGAGTTAGAAAAAATTATTCGATTGGTGGCGGATAAGGATTATAATATTGTATCTACTGTGCAACTTGCTACCAAGTCTGGAAAAGTTGTCATCGAAGTGCAGATTGACGGAAAAGTTGATGTTGAAGAAGTTCGAACTCTTTTCGAGGGTGCAGGTATCCAAGTGGATAGCTTGGTTCCGACTGTTGCTAAAAACATTTAAAAACCGAGATTTCTCGGTTTTTTTCTTTAGCTATCATTCTAGTATTTTAGGGGAATGTGATATAATAAAGTATATCACGTATGAGGAGGCTCTATGGGGTACAAATATAAAAAGTATAAGAAATATGGTAAAAATAATTCAGGACTTGTGGCCCTCCTTGTTTTATTGGCAATCGGTTTTGTCATGAGTTTCTGGTATATCTTATTGCCCATTGGGCTCTTAATTGGCTATTTTTACAAGAGAGAGGCTATCCAGCGTTTTTTGAATGGAGATTCTATAAAACGCTTGCAGGTATTAGCGCTATCTATTCGTTCGGGTTATGAAAAGCATCAAGAGCTCTTGGTGGAAAAGGGTGAGGATAAGGTTGTGTTACAGTTGCGAAACAGACTGTTAGGACAATTATTTGAATTAGATCAGCTCTATCAAAAAGTTGGTAAATATCTGAATGGATATGAAAGTAAAGAAGTTGTAGATACCTTGCAACTAAAATATCATTTAAAACTGCCAGAAGCTAAAACAGAAAAAAATACTGACACACAGGTTTCTACTGGTGGTAATGCTGTGATGGATGAACAAGGCATGATAGCGGATTTAGCTCCTGAAATTCTAGAAACCTATTGTAATATTCAAAGAGACAATCTTGTTATTCTTGAAAAGCTGGAAAAGGCGACAGATAAGCGGGAAGAATTGACAGCTATCCATGAGGCCAATATGAATCGGTTTAACGATATTTTACAGGGTTATTTGAAAATCAAAAAATCACCGAAAGATTATTTTAACGCAGAAGAACGATTGGTGCAGGCAAAATCAGCCATGGAAATGTTTGATAAGGATTTGGATGATACCATCAAACAATTTAACGAAGCGGATATGAAAGATTTTGAAGTCAGTCTTCGTATGATGAAAAGAGAAGAGGAATAGAGAAGATGTCAGGATTTAATTTCGATATTGATCAGATTGCTAATAATAGTTTATCAACCAAAGATAAGACAACAGAGCTTATTCAAGCGACTCCGACTGGAGATAATTCAAAAGTGTCTTTCTTGGCACAGTTGACACCGGAACAACAAACAGGTATTCGTGCCAAGGCTCCCCAATTGGTGGATAATTTCTTAGCTAATCAAAATGCCCTCTTGGATTTTGGTAAGGAAGCGGTAGAAGAAGTCAATGCCACGGTCAATCACATTTTGTCAGAACAGAAGAAGATTGAAATTCCACAGGTGGATGAGCTTTTGGCCAATACCAACCGTGAATTGAATGGTTTTGTGGCTAAGTATAAGGACATTTCCACAACTGCTGAATTAGAAAAGAAACCAGGTTTCTTCCAACGCCTGTTCAAGCAGACCAAAAATGATTTGCAGGAATTTTATTTTGATTCGCAGACCATTGAAAAGAAAATGGATAGCATGGCAGCCAGTGTGGTCAAGCAGGAAGAGGTGTTGGCGCGCAATATTGTTTCTGCAGAGCTTTTGATTGAAAATAATACCAAGTCTATCGAGAATTTGGTGGGGGTCATCGCCTTTATTGAAGCGACTGGTCAAGAGGCTGCCCAGCGAGCAAAAGCAGAGCAAGAACGCTTGGCAGGTCTGCAACCAACTACGGTAGATTATCAAGTAGCTTCTGAGAAGTTAGCACGTGTAACAGAGGTTGCTAATATCCTCGAACAACAACATTCTGAGTACATGAGTCGCCTCTATGTTGCCTGGACAACAACACCACAAATGCGCAATCTTGTCAAAGTTTCGTCGGATATGAAGCAACGTTTGGGTATGTTGCGCCGCAATACCATTCCAACAATGAAGCTGTCAATTGCCCAGTTGGGTATCCTCCAACAGTCTATCAAGTCTAGTCAGACAGCGGATACCATTGTTAATGCCAACAATGCGGCTCTTCAAATGCTGGCGGATACGTCAAAAGAAGCCATCCCGATGATGGAACGCACAGCTCAGAATCCGACCCTTTCAGTAGCATCTGTTACCAAATTGGCAGAAAGTTTGGTTGCCCAAAATAATGGCATTATTGCAGCTATAGATGAAGGGCGTCAGAAACGTCGGGAGTTGGAAGCAGCTATTGTACGGTCTGCAGAGACTATCAATGATTCTGTTAAGCTACGCGATCAAAAAATCATTGCTGCTTTGCTGGAGCAAGGCAAAGAAGCACAGTCTGAGGCAGAGCAACCACTTGAAACCAATCAATAATATAAAACCTGCAGTTCAGCGAAACTGCAGGTTTGTTTAATGGCGTTCTATTGGTTTTTTATCTCGATCTAAAGTAAATCCCTCACCGAGTACTTCATGTGCGTCTGTAATGGTGATAAATGCGTGGGGGTCAATGCGATGAATAAGCTCCTTCATCTCTTGGAGTTGGCTCTTATATATGACCGAGTAAATCATGTTGACATTGGCTTTGCTGTAGAAACCTTGTGCTTTGATAAAGGTGACACCACGCTCGATTTCACAATCAATAGCCTGAGCCAATTGGTCAGATTTTTGAGAAACAATCATAACACCCTTGCTACCATATCCGCCCTCCGTGACAAAGTCAATAACCTTGGAAGCAATAGCAACCATCATTAAAGTATATAGAACTGTTCGGAGGTCTTTAAAAACAATAACAATCAGAGTTAGGATGAGGATGTCAACTGCAAGAATGATTTGTCCAATGGAGTAAGGTAGGAATTTATGACCTATACGAGCAATAATATCGCTTCCCCCAGTCGTTCCGCCAGCACGGAAGATGGTTCCTAATCCTAGTCCCATAAGAATCCCACCAAGGATACTAACGAGTATCAAATCTTGTTGTAGATTGATTGAAAAATGGATTTTTTCAAAAATGGCCAACCAAAAGGTAACGCTAAAGGTTCCTAAGATACTGAGATAGAGAGTCTTCTTTCCGAGTATTTTCCACCCGAGGATGAACAATGGAATATTAATCACAATGTTCATTATCCAAGGTTGAATATGAAAAAGGTAGTAAATAATCAGCGTCAATCCAGTTGCGCCACCCTCGAATAGACGATTGGGCATGATTAAATAATTTAGCCCAAAGGCAAATAGCCCTGCACCAAGCAAAATAAGTAAAATATTTTTCAAACGAACCATAAGCACCTCCGAATATGTGTGTATATCAATTTTAAAAGATTTTCTCCTTAAAAACAAGTCAATTTTCAAGTGATTTTTTGACTAATTTTTGGTAAAATGGAATGAATATCTAAGAACCAGTCTTCATAAGTGAAGTGCTGGACTGTGCATACTGGTACTAAGAGCGAGGGAAAGATGAGAAACGGTTTTTTTATTACATTTGAAGGTCCAGATGGGGCAGGGAAAACAACGGTATTGCAACAGTTATTGCCAGCCTTGCAGGAATTGGGGCCAGAAGTAGTCACAACTAGAGAGCCAGGTGGGGTGGCTATTGCAGAAGAAATTCGCAATATTATTTTGAACCCTGCAAATACTGAAATGGATGATAAGACGGAGCTGTTATTGTTCATTGCAGCACGACGTCAGCATTTGAAAGAAAAGATTCTTCCACCCTTGGCACAGGGGAAATTGCTCTTGATTGATCGTTTTATCGATTCCTCTATTGCCTATCAAGGATTTGGACGGGGTTTGGATATAGACGACATTCATTGGCTCAACCAGTTTGCAACAGATGGTTTAAAGCCAGATTTAACCCTCTATTTTGATATTGATACAGAAGAAGGGCTGGCTCGAATTGCCCGCAATGCTGACCGTGATGTGGATCGCTTGGATATGGAAAAAGCAGATATGCATAGACGGGTGCGTCAAGGCTATCTTAATATTTTAGAGCAGGAACCAGAGCGGTTTGTAAAGATTGATGCCAGTCAGCCACTAGAGGCTGTTGTTGCAGATACTCTGGCGGTCATTAGGAAACGGTTTGCAGAAAGAACATGAAGATTGAAGAACTTAGAAACTTACAACCCAATGTATTTCAACGCTTTGTGACAATTTTAGAGCAGAGACGTTTGGCGCATGCCTATCTATTTTCAGGTGACTTTGCTAGTTTTGATATGGCAATTTTTCTCAGTCAATCGTTATTTTGTCAGGAGAAAGAAGGCGTCCTTCCTTGTCAGAAGTGTCGGTCTTGTCGTCTAATTGAAGCAAATGAGTTTTCAGATCTTACTGTTATTGCACCGCAGGGAAATGTTATCAAAACAGATACGATACGTGAATTAGTTAAGAATTTTTCACAATCTGGATTTGAATCCAATAAGCAGGTTTTCATTATTCGTGATGCTGAGAAGATGCATGCTAACGCAGCCAACTCTTTGCTAAAAGTGATTGAAGAACCTCAGTCAGCCATTCACATCTTCTTATTGACCGATCAGGAAGAAGCTGTCCTTCCTACTATCAAGAGTCGGACACAGATTATAGGTTTTCCTAAAAATATTCCGGCCATGGAGCGAATGTTAGAAGAGGAGGGCTTGTTAAAAACACAAGCGAATCTCTTAGCTCAACTGGTTTCAAGTCAAGAAGAAGCGAAAAAGTTAGCAGAAAATAAAAACTTTTTAGATTTGATGGGACAGGCAAAGAAATTTACAGACTTGCTCTTGGTGGAGCCTACACGTGCTTATTTGCAAGTTGGAATCCTAGTGTCTTTAGCTGTGGAAAAAGCTGAGCAGGGACGTTTGTTTGACCTTCTGAGTCTGATATTATCTGAGAAAATGATGGAATCGGCAAACGTACGTGAAAAAATGGATGCTGTTCTTAAGGCTAAGAAGATGTGGCAGGCAAACGTAAGTCTACAAAATAGTCTAGAGTATATAACTCTGTAAAATAAATGAAAGGGAGATAATGGATAAAAAAGAAATTTTTGATGCCCTAGATGATTTTTCGCAGAATCTTCTAACCACGTTGGCAGAAGTGGATGCTATCAAAAAGCATTTACAGGGAGTTATTGATGAAAATACGACCCTCCGCTTGGAAAATTCCAAGTTGCGCGAACGTTTGGAAAAAGAAGATAAGACAGGCCATAAATCTTCCAACTTTGGTAAGGAGAATTTGGAGAATATTTACGAAGATGGTTTCCATATTTGTACCTTCTCTTATGGTCAACGTAGGGATAATGATGAACCTTGTATGTTCTGTGTAGAATTATTGAATCGAGATTAGGATGAAAGTACAAAAATCATTTAAGGGACAGACGAGTTTTGGGACTTTATATCTGGTGCCAACACCTATTGGAAACTTACAGGATATGACATTCCGAGCTGTTCAGATCTTGAAAGAGGTGGATATAATTGCAGCGGAAGATACGAGAAATACAGGCCTCCTACTCAAACATTTTGAAGTAGAAACCAAGCAAATATCCTTTCATGAACACAATGCCCATGAAAAAATTCCAGTTTTGATTGATTGGCTCAAATCTGGTCAGTCCATTGCGCAAGTTTCTGATGCAGGCTTGCCTTCCATTTCGGATCCTGGCCATGACCTGGTAGGGGCAGCGATTGCGGAAGATATTCCTGTTGTAGCACTTCCAGGAGCATCGGCAGGAATTACAGCCTTGATTGCATCTGGTTTGGCACCCCAACCACATATTTTTTATGGATTTTTACCGAGAAAATCGGGGCAGCAAAAAGAATTTTTCCAAGAAAAAAAGACCTATCCTGAGACGCAAATTTTCTATGAATCTCCATATCGTGTGGCAGATACCTTAGAAAATATGTTGACAGTTTATGGTGATCGTCAGGTAACAGTTGTTCGAGAATTGACCAAGTTATACGAAGAATACCAGAGAGGAAGCATTTCCGAATTACTAGAGTATTTGGAAGAAAATCCACTTAAGGGAGAATGCTTGATTATTGTCGAGGGTGCTGGTGAGGAAGTCTATCCTTCTGTTGACGAAGTAGACTTGAAGGCTGAGGTAGAAAGGGAAATTGCAAGTGGCATAAAACCTAATCAGGCTATCAAAGAAGTGGCCAAACGCTACCAACTCAAAAAACAAGAAGTATACGATATATATCATGGACTAGGCTAATGCTTGGTCTTTTTAGTTTTTAGGTATTTTCCGTACCTTTTCTGAGAACTCAGCATATTTTATGGAATTGTCTGAATATTTGTGATACAATGAACAGACTAACTTAATGGAGGGATTTTATGACAATCTACAACTTCTCTGCAGGTCCTGCAGTATTGCCAAAACCAGTGCTTGAACGTGCCCAAGCTGAATTCTTGGACTACAATGGTTCGGGAATGAGTGTTTTGGAGATGTCCCATCGCTCCAAGGACTTCGATGATATTATTAAAGGTGCTGAAGCGACCCTGCGTGAATTGATGGCCATTCCAGAAAACTACAAGGTGTTGTTCTTACAAGGTGGAGCTTCTTTGGAATTTACCATGATTCCTCTCAACTTTGCCCAAGGTAAAAAAGCCTACTATCTTGTCGGTGGCTCATGGGGTAAAAAAGCCTATACTGAGGCTGTGAAGCTGTCTAAAACAATTGCCTTTGAACCAATTTTGCTTGGCTCTACGGAAGATATCACCTATGCAGAATTGCCAACCTTTGATAAAAACGATATTGATCCAACTGCTGCTTACGTGCATTTGACAACAAATAACACTATTGAAGGAACAGCAGTTTATGATATTCCTGATACCAATGGTGTGCCAGTCATTGCCGATATGTCTTCAAACATCTTAGCGGCTCGCTATAATGTTGAAGATTTTGCCATGATTTATGCAGGTGCTCAGAAGAACATTGGTCCAGCTGGAGTAACAGTTGTCATTGTGCGTGAGGATTTCCTCAACAACCAACCAATGCTTTCAAGCATGTTGGATTACCGCATTCAAGCAGAAAATGAATCACTTTACAATACACCACCAGCTTATTCTATCTATATTTCTAAACTCGTCTTTGAATGGGTAAAAGAAATCGGTGGTGTGGACGAAATGGAAAAAATCAACCGTGAAAAATCTGGTTTGCTTTATGACTATATCGACCAGTCTAATTTCTATACAAACCCTGTTCGTAAAAAAGAAGAGCGTTCAGTAGCGAACATTCCTTTTGTCTCACCAAGTGAGGAATTGGATGCCAAGTTTGTCAAAGAAGCAACAGCAGCTGGTTTTAAAAACATCAAAGGTCACCGTTCAGTAGGTGGGATGCGGGCGTCGCTCTATAATGCTTTCCCACGTCAAGGTGTGGTTGAATTGATTGAATTCATGAAAAAATTTGCAACGGAGAATGCTTAATGGAAATTAGATTAGCACATCCCAATGAGCTGGAGGCTATTGTCGATATTCTTGAAGATGCTCGTGCATTTCTAGCAACCTCCGGTATCAATCAATGGCAGGGAGAGTATCCAAATAAAGAGGATATCTTTGATGACATTCTTTCTGGCAGAGGTTACGTTGGTCTAGTTGACGGTAAGGTGGCAGCTTATGCCGCCGTTCATCGTGGTCAAGAAGCAGAATATGAGGCCATATATGAAGGAAAATGGCAGCACAATCATCCTGTATATACAACATTTCACAGAATTGCAGCAGCTGACGAATTTCGTGGTCAAGGAATCATACAAACTTTTTTGCAAGGTTTAATTGAAGGTCAAAAAGGACCGGATTTCCGCTGTGATACCCACGAGCAGAATAAGACAATGCAGCACATTCTAAAAAAATTAGGCTATGTCTATTGTGGTAAAGTCCCAATAGACGGAGAACGTCTAGCCTATCAAAAAATCAAGCATAAGAGCGAGCGAAGTCTTTACCAGGAAATCAGTGAAGACGACCGTTGGTTGCTTGGGAAATAATTAATGAAATAAAGAAAGTCAGGCGGCAGCTATTCCGCCTTTTTAGGTAAAAATAAATGGTATTTAGCGTACGTACTTTTAACAATATTAATCAAGTTGGTTTGAAGGAATTGGGTAATCGTTTCCAGATTGATGGTGACTATGCGGCCAATCCAGATGCCTTTATTATTCGATCTGAAAATTTGCATGGCTTTGATTTTCCTGAAAATCTAAAAGCTATTGCACGTGCTGGTGCGGGGACTAATAATATTCCAATCGAAGAGGCAACAGAGAAAGGTATTGTGGTCTTTAACACTCCAGGTGCCAATGCCAATGCCGTAAAAGAAGCGGTTATTGCCTCTATCCTTTTGTCTGCCCGTGACTATATCGGAGCGACAGCTTGGGCAAATACATTGTCAGGAGATGATGTACCTAAGCAGGTTGAAGCAGGTAAGAAGCAGTTTGCTGGGACAGAAATTTCAGGTAAGACACTTGGTGTTATCGGACTTGGTGCTATCGGTGCGCGTATTGCCAACGATGCCCGTCGTCTGGGTATGAATGTTCTCGGTTACGATCCATATGTGTCAGTTGAAACAGCATGGACTATTTCCAGTCATGTCAAACGTGTGGATGATTTGAAAGAAATCTTTAGCAACGCGGATTACATTACTGTTCATGTTCCTTTGACAGACAAGACCCGCGATTTATTCAATGCGGATAGCTTTGGTCAAATGAAGAAAGGAACGACTTTGATTAACTTCGCCCGTGGTGAGTTGGTCAATAACGCTGACCTGTTTGAAGCTATCGAAGCAGGAGTTATCAAGAACTACATCACTGACTTTGGGACAGAAGAAGTGCTCAACAAGGACAATATTATCGTCTTCCCACACGTTGGTGGGTCAACAGAAGAAGCGGAGCTCAACTGTGCTATTGCGGCTGGGCAGACCATTCGTCGCTTTATGGAAACGGGTGAAATCATCAACTCAGTCAATTTCCCAAATGTCAAACAGTTCTTGGATGCTCCCTATCGGATTACCCTTATCAACAAAAACATTCCAAACATGGTGGCAAAAATTACCACAGCTGTGTCTGAATTGGGCATCAACATTGACAACATTATCAATAAGTCAAAAGGTGATTATGCCTATACCTTGTTAGACTTGGATGAAGCAGATAAGGCGAAGATTGACCTCTTGGTTGCTAAACTTGAAACGACTGAGGCCATTGTCAAAGTGCGTGTCATTCAGAATAAAAACTAATCATGCTGTATAAACAAATCTATCACAGTCCACTTGGGCCTATGTCCCTTGTTGCTAGTGATAGGGGCATGCGCGGAGCCTGGTTTGAGGACCAGAAGTTTTTTGAACGAGGCTTGAATGAGAAAGCTATTTTAGCCCCCCATCCCATTTTAGACCAGACCAGTCTCTTGTTGGATGCTTATTTTTCAGGTCAAGATGTGGATTTTACTAGCCTGCCTCTTGAAGCTATTGGGACGGAATTTCAGGAAAAAGTCTGGGCTTTATTGAAAGAAATCCCTCATGCTCAGACGACTAGCTATGGACAACTGGCTCAGCAACTGGGAGTCTGTTCAGGGCAGGCAGTCGGTGGAGCAGTTGGGCGTAATCCTTATTCTATTATTGTTCCTTGTCACCGAGTTCTCAATCAAAAAGGGCAGTTGACAGGATATGCAGGAGGACTGGATAAGAAAATCTGGCTCTTGCAACACGAAAATCCGAGATTTGAGGTGAAGAAATGATCTTATTTTATGAATATCCCAAGTGTTCGACCTGTCGGGCAGCAAAAGCAGAGCTGAAAAGTTTGGGCTTGGAATTTGAAGCTATTGACATCAAGGCAACCCCTCCAAGTGCTGACCAGCTCAAATCCTGGATGGAAGCAACAGGTTTAGACTTGAAAAAATATTTCAATACTTCAGGCAATAGCTACCGCGAACTTGGTCTGAAGGATAAATTTGACAGTTTAACGGTGGATCAAGCATTAGACTTATTAGCTAATGATGGGATGTTGATTAAACGTCCTCTCTTGATTCAAGATGGAAAAATATTACAGATTGGCTATCGTACAAAATATGAAAATCTCGGTTTATAAGGCCGAGATTTTTTATTGACTATAAAAGTCTATAAAGGCAATAGTTACCAATCATGAAACGAGTATAAATAAACATAATAAACATATATGAAACTGTGATATATTTGTACGGTCTCGTCCAAGAAAATTTCAAAAACTTTTTCAGGATTCTCTGAAAATAGCTGATACTCATTTAAAATCAAAATTAGCTACCTACTAATCAAATTGTATATAGAGAATTTCAATTTTGAAGTTGTCGAAAAGAGAATGGCTAGTTAAAATCTATGATTTCCAATCTGAGCTTAGATATTGAAATTTTACACATAGAAATTGACCTCAATATGCTATTTTTGATTTTTGTTGAGTATGAAAAAAAGCGTGTTTCCATATATATATATATATATAACAGTGAAATTTGTTTGTTTTTTTCCGTAAACTGCTTTTATTTTTTTGAAAAATTTAGTATAATCAACTAAAATGCCAAATTAGGTGAAATGACAACATAATGACAACGTGATAAAGAATAATGATGAATATAAGTATATGAAATGGAGAAAAGTTATGAAAAAGGTAAGATACTTTCTTAGTTCTTTCTTATTACTTGTTCTATGTCTGGATATTATTCGGTTACCGATAACAATTTTTTCGGAATCAGTTAGTGCTACAACGCCACAAACCATTCGGACTAAGTATATAGAACATCTGAAGGAGGATGGTCAAAAGTTGACCATTAAGCTAGATAGCAGTCAAAAGCAGCTCGATAGGCTAGATGTGATTGTCCAGATTGAAGAGGGAGTTGACATCAGCAAGGGGCTTAGCTTGGTAGTCCAGAATGAATTAGAGCTGGACAGTCAGTTGGATGAGCAAGGAATGCTAAAGGAAAAACTTCCATCTGGTTTTGTCAAGGATGAAGACTATCGTGAAGAAGATGTGCCCAAGGAATTTCCTGAGCAGGAAGTTGCCCCAACAACTGCAACATCAGATCCATTAGCAGAACCCTTGCCTGTATATGGTTTAGGATATTACTCCCTCAAAATCAAGCCAGAGCCTGAACGCCATATAGAGTGGAAGGTAGATGAAGAGAAGCCTGAGCGGAGATACGAGGAAATTCTGCTACGCTTGAAGATAAAGAATCCGCTACAAACTGGTCAATTTATGGCCGTTCTGTCATCAGATTATAAGACCATCTTAACAGAAGACTGGAAAACATTTGAAGAACTGGTCAATAGGAATAGCACAGAGATGGTAACTGATTCTGTAGCCTTAGATACCTCACAACCAGTTTCGGAAAAATCGGTTGCTGAGACCGAGCAGCCAATTTCAGAAACTTCTGAATCGATTTCTGACAACACGCAGTCTAATCCAGTACCTGAAGGCGAAGAGGTGATACAAGAAGAACCAGCTTTAGCCATTCAAACAGCTAATCTACGCTTGGTATTACGAGAACATGAAGAAGGTGTCTTGCAACCTAGCAAGCCAATTGCAGGTGCAGAGTTTACTATTACGTCTATAGAAAATCCGGAGATGAGCCGTAAAGGTCGTACCAATGAACAAGGAATCTTGGAATGGCGAGATTTACCCCTAGGTGAGTATCAAATCAGTCAATTGTCAACAGCTCAAGGTTATGAAGTAGAGAAACAATTATCAGTTATTCAGTTGCAAGAAAGTGATGAAGAAAAAGTAATTCATGTTACCAATGCTAAAAAGAATGAGCTAGAAGGGCAGATTGGCAGTATGTTGCGCTCTGCTCGGACACGGAGAGCTGTTACAGAAGCGACCACTGACAGAACAACTACCATCATCAATAATCCAAATGGAACAACCACTACTGTCACGAAAGAAGAGGAAATCACCAAGTATATTTTTGATCCGATTCGATTGGTTATTCCAGGAATTTCTACGAATTTTAGTCAAAATGGTCAGCTACGGAAGAAAGAGATTAAAACCAATAGCAAGGGAGAGGCTACGGCGATTGTCTGGGAATATACGACGACGGTTACAGGAGCAGATCCAAGTTTTGTAAAAAAATTGGTCAATCATTTTTCAACAACCAAGGATTCAGGGTTAGGTGAGCCTAGAATTACCGGTTTAACAAAAGATGGGCAAGGTTTACAACGTCAACACATGCAAATTGCAGATGATGCCTTAAAATCTACCTATTCTGAATTACCGATTGAAAATGGAACCTATACCTATACCATTGAAACACCTATCACAGCACCACGGGATTATTACACCCTGCTTTATCACTCAGAGGCGAAAGTACAACCCAATAGACAAAGTCAATTTACCCAAGGCGGAGTGACCACCACCATTCAGGCCAATGAAGAAAAACGAATACCGACGTCAGGTTCCCTAAGTCTTCCTTCTCAAGACTGGGGAGGTCCCATGGGCAAATTACAGGCAGATACCGTTTACCTTTCCAACGGTGCCAATGTAGCTGGGGATTACACTGCTGAGGATAAGATAAAATGGGTACAATCCAATATCAACAATAGCAAGGAAAGAAGTAATTTTGATTTCAGCGTAGCAGTAGACAATTCGCAACGAATCGATAGAGTCACTGTAAAAATCTACGAACCGACAGATACTGGTTATCGGGAAGTGAGAGACGAGGTTGTTACCGTTCAGGGTGGAAGAGTGACTGCTAGCAATGTTCCACCGGGTGGGATAGCAGTAGTTGAAACGGAGACAACCGTCACCAACCAAAAAGTGAACCATACCTTTGTAGGAGCAGAATTGGCTGCCCTGAAAAAAGACTTGACCATCAAAAAGGTTTGGCTAGACAATGCTCCTGCAGTTGATGTGAATTTCACTGTAAATGGCGGTCGTTTTAATAACAGAACTCTTACCTTGAGAAGAGGTCAGGCACAGATTGTTGAACAAAATGTCTTAACCTATAGCACAAGTAGCAACCCTTTCAAAACAGGTAAAAAAATCTTTTATGATGTCAATGAAGTGGAACCATCAGGTTATAGCCTAGTAGCTGCAGAGCAGGACACCGAGGAGCTAATTTATACCTATAAGAATAAAAAGGATACTAGTCGACCTGCGCCAACCAATCCTGGTACTTGTTCCCACTATGGTATCACTTCTGTAAACAATACGGACATCAAATACTTCCGTTTGAGTGACGGTTGGCAGGGATTTGGCTCTCCTTTGCAGATGCAATTCAGGATTCCTGCCTATGCAGAAGAGGGAGATTATTTCGAAATCAAAATTCCTCGTGAACTGATTTTAAAACATGTGGCCAATCCTAATACGGTATGGAAACAAATTCAAGCCAATGGGAAACACGTCGCAAATGTCTACCATGTCGAGCAGGACAAACTTCGATTTATATTAACTGCAGAAGCCTATTCTGTAAATGATTACACAGGTAGTTTCTTTATCGGTGACGAAATTCGAGGTATTACCCACATCAACGGTAATCGGGTTTCAGGCAATCAAACCTACTATGATGGTGTAAACCCACGTATCGAATACTTCTTTGATCCAAGCAACCCGCTAGGTACGAAAGAAGTACGAAAAACCTTACAATTTGAAACCTTTTATCACGGCAGTGGCATGGAATGTAGAAAAACGGTTACCAACCAAACGACTGCGAATTATAGTGACAGCGAAATTATGAGGTTATCTGGATCGGTCAATAAATGGATGTCCTACACTGATGCAGATGAGATGGTTTGGGATGTTGTTTACAATGCTGCTGGTGGCGATATCTGGGGAAATAGTAGTCTCTACGGAAATAGTCGTAAGTTTTTTGAACACCTATCTGAAACCAACCAATTATACCACGGGAATAATCCAAATAGTTTTATTCAAGATATTGAGGTTTACTTAGTTGACGGAACGGCAGCAGGTGGTTATCGTTACGACACCATGCAAAAATTGACCCCAACTCAAGGGCTATTAAGAGGTCAAACCCAAGAATATAGACTTACAGGAACCAATGTAAAAGTTCATTTGACAGGAAGTAGTCAGGATTGGGCACCATCTAACTTTGTAGGTGCTAACAATCGCCAGTTTAGAAGCAAGTACAAGATAGAGTTTTATTATGAGGGAACTAATGTTGGACGAAAAGCAATTCTTGCAAAAGTACGTACACGTAAGATGATTTCCCCTACAGAGAACTATTTCTTTAATGCAGTGACTGCTAATCGATATACATGGTTAAATGGTGGTTCTACTCTAGAATATTACCGTCGGGAAGCAGATACATTGGCCTATGGTGGTGCCTATCCAGTGGACTGGTATTCTCTAAAATTACGCAAGGTAGGCATTGAAAATGGGCAGAGAAGACCATTACAAGGTGCAGTATTTACACTTAGTCGTGATGGGAAGGTTGTTCGGCGGATTACCTCAGATAATCAGGGGCTTCTAAACATTCGCGATGTTTATGCTGGAACCTATAAGTTACGAGAAGTACTTGCACCGACAGGCTATGCCTTGGATCCGACGGAGAAAGAAATCGTCATAAGGAACGCTGACAATATAACAATTGATGGTCAGCCATACAACATCAATACTCCGACTGATATTGTCAACACCAAATACATTTCTTTACAAATTGATAAATATACCCAAGGAGAAACCCGACGCCTGAAAGGAGCTGTTTTCCGCCTACGTAGTAAGGAAAATAGCCGCTACAGTGTGACCTTGGGAGAAAATACTTCTTCAGCTACCTTCCTCTTTACAAACCTCGCTAAAGGAAACTATATCTTAGAAGAAGTGACAGCTCCAGCAGGTTATAAAAAGATTACCCCAATCGAGATTGAAGTATATGAAGACGCAGGGGTTTTAAAAGTTCGCAAGGTGACAGATACCAATCATATCCAGTCTGGACATGTATTTGAAAGCAATGGTACCTTCCGCATGAATGTCGTCAACGAAGACATCAATCAGGAATTTACTAAGGTGAATACCGAGCGACAACCACTTGCGGATGCCATCTTTGAACTAAGAAAGATGAAACAGGGTGGCTATGACGTCATAAGGCGAGGTATCGCAACCAATACAGCTGGTAAGTTTAGGTTGAACAACCTACAACCAAATAGCCAGTATGAAGTTTGGGAGACCGTGGCACCTGAAGGCTATGAAAAACCGACAAGTGCCGTTGCCAAATTCCGAGTGACAGCAGACGGTCAGATTGAATTTACCGAAAATAGTTCTACTATCATCAATAGACGACCAGATAATAAGAAGTTTCAATTTAGAGTGGTGAAGGTCGATGCTGTAACCAATCAGCCAATCACAAGCCAGTCACGTATCGGTATTACTGACGCAGATGGCTCAGTTATTGGTGGGCAAGTAGCCAATTTTACAAGTGGAGGAACCTATACCTTCCATAACCAAAACCAGAATTTCGTTGCTGGAACCTACTATATCAAGGAATTTGCGGCACCAAATGGTTACAATATTCTGCCAGAACCGATTCCATTTACTGTCAACAACGATGGAACTTTCGATACAACAAACCCGAATTTGCTCATCAGTAATAAAGGCGGTAACCAGCCAATTACACTGGAAATTCGAGTGAAAAACTATAAGAAAGCTACCTTACGCTTCACCAAACGTATCAAGGGGATTGAGGATGTTCAAGGTGCTATCTCAGGCAATGTCACCTTCCGCTTGACCAAAGACAATGATAGTAGCTTTACTGCTGTGGAAAAAACACAGAGCGGCAATAGCGACTTCGTCATTGAAAATCTTGCTCCAGGTACTTATACCTTAGAAGAAGTAACTCCGCCGCAAGGCTATGTAAAGGAAAAATCTACCTATAAGGTGGAAGTGAGCAACGATGGCTCGATTAAATACTATAAACAGATTAATCAGGTATCCGTCATAAAATCTGAGCATTTTAACCGCTATATTAACAACACTACGGATGCCAATATGATTGATGGAAGTGATACGAGCGAACTCATCTTTGATACCAATGTCAATGGTCAGAGCAACATCCAAGCCGAAAGTTATTTGGGCGTTGATTTAGGCAGTACCCAGCGTGTGACCCATATTCGTGTCTTGCAAGGACGGGCAGGAAATCATGCCGATCGCATGGCCAAGGCTATTTTGGAATATTCGGAAGACGGTGTGACCTATACTGTCATTCAAAATGGCACAAGCAACCATTTCACTGATCGACTGATTGATTTGGATGTGTCCATCAATGCACGCTACGTTCGTATTCGAAATGCAGAGCTTGTTGTTAATAAATGGATGGCAGTGCAAGAGTTTCAAGTTCAAGCTGATGCCCAAACCATTCTATATAACCAAGCTGGACCAAATGGGAAAATCTTGGTCGGCAACATTCAAAATCCATCTATCGCCATTGTCAAAGTCAATCCACAGGATGAAGTCATGACAGGTGCAAACCTGACTGCTCGTTTCAAGCTCTATAAAGTTGCTAACGACACAACCTATCAGAATGTTTCAGAACGGATTCAAGACAGTGGATTGGTTCAAGAGTTCACATGGCAGAGTGGTTCAACGACTGCAAGTGTACTGTCTGCCAAGGAACTTGGACGGTATGCCTTGGTTGAAACGCAGGCACCGACGGGTTACAGACGTTTAAGCAATCCAATACTCTTGGACTTGTTTGAAACTGGTCAGTCTCATGACGGAAATAGGAATAAAGCCGTGACACGATTTAGAAAGGTCTACGATACAGAGTCAGACCTCGTCATTGATACGACCAATACAGTTAACGATAATACCATCAAATTGAAGGTGAAAAACTATCCTGACCGGTATCAACTCAAACTTCTAAAACGTGCCCTTGACGGTACTACTGGTCTGGTAGCTCGCTTTGAACTGTATGATAGCCAAGATCGGAAGGTCACTGAGGGACGGACAGACCGAGAAGGTAATAGCTATCTGTTTAGGGACCTCGCACCAGGAACCTATCGTTTGCGGGAAACTGAATCCCCAAGAGGTTACTATTTACACAATGATATTCGGGTAACGATTGGTGAGAGGGGAGAGGCAAGCATTGATTCGGGTAGTACAGAATTAGTGAGCATTGCTCCTGCCAATAGCCAGAATACCATTGAGCTAACTGTAAAAAATAAACCTTATACGGCATTTAGTATCGAAAAAGTCAGCAAACTTGCTCCAACCACTACTTTGATGAATGTCAAATTGGAAATCAAAGCCAAAGATGGAGTACTTTCACCTATCTTTAGTGATGATGCATGGCATAGGGAACACTATCGGGCTGAGATTGATACGGCTAATCGTGCTCTTCGTTGGTGGACAAGTGCAAAAGGAAATGCGGTCTTTAGTCTGCCAGCAGGTACCTATACGGTAACGGAATTGGAAGCACCAGCAGGCTATGAACGAATGGCACCGTTCGACATTATCATGACGGAAGATGGACAGGTGGTAGTTCCGACAAACAATGCACAAGTTGAGGTGGGAGAAAAAGACAATCGTGTTCATATCAAACTCACCAACATCTTCAAGCCTAAGATAAAGATTACCAAAGTCGACAGCCGTGATGCCAACCGTAAGCTAGCAGGTGCTCGCTTCAAGCTATTTGGACCGGATGAAAATACGCAGATAGGTCAGGAAGTGACGACAGGCACCAATGGTGAAGTCACCCTTCCGGGCTTGGAACCAGGTACCTACTATTTGCAAGAAAGTCAGCCTCCGGCAGATTATCAGGCCAATAGTCTGAAATACCGAATTGTCATTGCTGACAATGGTTCGGCTCAGATTACTAATGCTGATGGTAAGATTGAGGTTGGAGCTAGTCAAGATCAGGGTGCGGATAAGATTATCCCAATCACCGTGAAAAATGAGAGAGAAACCTATAACCTCAAGATTTTGAAACGGGATGCCCAGAATGCTCAACAAGGATTGATAGCGACATTTGGACTGTATAATGCAGATGGGATAAGTAAGATTACGGAAGGTCAGACCAACCCAAGCGATCATTCCTATACCTTTAGTCAGTTGCTCCCTGGCACTTATGTCCTCAAAGAAGAGACACCGCCATCAGGTTATATTCAAGTAGATCCAGTTCGACTTGAAATCACGCAGGCAGGTCAATTACGAATCCTGTCAGGAGATACGGAGCTTCTACAAGTTGGTGCATCAAGTGGCAATACGCTTCAACTGACGGTGAAAAACGACAGTAAGAAAACCCTGAGCATTTCCAAACGCATCAAGGGATTGGAAGACTTGCCGAGTCTTATCACAGGACAGATGACCTTTACATTGACCAAGGACAATGATACAACCGCAGTACCAGCCGTTCAGACACATGCTGCGACAGAAGACTTCGTGTTTACTAACCTGACCTACGGTTCTTATACCCT
Organism: Streptococcus suis; assembly: GCF_046032535.1. Lineage (GTDB taxonomy): Bacteria > Bacillota > Bacilli > Lactobacillales > Streptococcaceae > Streptococcus > Streptococcus suis_AK. The sequence continues at coordinate 25,024 of NZ_JARQPL010000031.1, forward strand.
AGTCGAAACAACACCACCAGCAGGCTATATGGTCGAGCCGATTACCTATAAGGTATCCGTGAGTCGCTCAGGAGTTTCTCTCTATAAAGTAGCGAACGCAGCTCCGAGCGAACGTGTCACAGGTGCAACCCTCATCAAGTCCCCTGACTTATCCAATATCCAGTCAGGACAAGATGGAAATGCGATTGATGGAAGTGATACAACTTCTGTGACCTACCAGAATTTCAATGGTCAAGGAAATAATATTCCTGCTGGAGCCTATCTAGGGGTTGACCTACAAGGCGTCAAACGTGTTCGTCACATTCGCTACTACCAAGGCACTCAGCACAATCCGCTAGATAGATTCAACCGCTTCACACTTGAGTACTCAATAGATGGACGCACCTATTTCCCACTGTCTACTTATACAGTCAGTGGATTGGTCGATTTGAACACGGACATAGTGGCTCGCTACATTCGTGTGAGAAATGAAGACCGAGTAGAGCAGAAATGGTATGGGGTTCGTGAATTGACCGTCTCAGCTCAAGCTACAGAAACCGTTAACGCATTATCAACTGGTCGATATCCAATTGGCAATATCCAGCATCCTGAGATTCAAATCGAGAAGCAGGATATGAATAACCGTACTATCCAACAAGCAGTGACATTTAAGCTCTATAAAGTTCCAGATGATGCAACGTCACAAACGGTGACAGGCGCTCTGACAGATCAAAATCTTGTCCAAACCTTTACATTGACAAATGGTCAAGCAAGTCAGGCTTTACAAGCCAAGGTACTGGGACGCTATGCCCTTGTCGAAGTCGCACCGCCAACTGGTTATCGTGCTTTAGCTGGTCCAGTCTTACTAGACTTGCAGACACTACAGCGACCACACAGCGGAAGTCAGATGAAGACAGTGAGCCGCTTCAACCTCGTTGGAACAAATGATAAGGTTAGGATTGACACCACTACTGAAAATGTGCTGAAGTTCATCGTAAAAAATGAACCTCTGACCTATCATCTCAAGATACTCAAACGTGACGTCAATAATGCGGCGACAGGTCTTGATGCACGATTCGAGCTCTACAATGAGAACGAGACGAGGCCGCCACTGAGCCAAGGCAATACCACGCTGCCAGGAAACAGCCTCACCTTCCGTGATCTGCAACCGGGCACTTACGTCCTCAAAGAGGTCACAGCCCCAACAGGCTACAATCCGATCCAGAAAATCAAATTGACCATCAGTCTAGATGGACGAATTAGGATTGTGGAAGGACCACAAGACTTGTTGGAAAGTCAAGCTGTGAATGCCAATAACGAGATAGAACTTGTCGTCAAGAACAGACCATTTACAGATTTCAGTATCGAAAAGGTTAGCAATCTAGATCCGACAAGCAATTTGGCTCAGGTTCAGTTACAGATCAAGGCAAAAAATAATGGCCCAGCTCCGCTATTTAGCGATGATAATTGGCATATCCAACATTATCGAGCAACGATTGATACCGCAAACAAAGCCTTGACATGGTGGACCCAATCCAATGACGTTGGCAACGCTGTCTTTAAACTTCCTCAGGGAACGTATACGATTAGTGAGTTAGCTGCACCAGCTGGTTACGAATTGCTTCAACCGTTTGATATTATCGTTGGAGCAGATGGTCAAGTTCGGTTAGCAGACGGCGCACCGACCAATGCCGAAATCAATACCAAAGATAACAGGCTCAACCTCAAATTGACCAACATCTTCAAACCGAAACTGAAGATTATCAAGGTTGATAGCAGGGATGAGACTCGCAGACTTGCAAATGCAACCTTCAAACTCTTTGGTGGGGATGGACGCACGCAGGTTGGAAGTGACTTGGTGACAGGCGCTACTGGAGAGATAGAAACTCCAGCCTTGACACCGGGTACCTACTATTTACAAGAAACCCAGTCCCCAGCAGGCTTCCAGACAAATGGAACCAAGTACAAACTGATCATTACTGCGGATGGCACAACAACTGTAGAGAATGGCAACGACCTTATTGCTGTCGCGCCACTTTCGGATGACAAAGTCATTCAAATCACGGTGAAAAACAAGGTGAAGACCTATCTCTTGAAGATTAAGAAGCGCGACTATGATAATCCAACTAACGGAGTATCTGGTGCTCGATTTGCTCTCTATCCATCTGAAGGTCCAAACGCAGATGGTAGCAATATGGTGCAAGTGCTCAAAGACGGTCGTATGACAGCCCTTGTGGGTAGTAGCTATTCTCATGTAGATAATAATACGATTAATTTTCCAAATATCCCACCTGGAGAATACGTCCTTAGAGAGACACAAGCTCCGTCAGGCTACACAAAAATCAGAGATACGCGCCTTCAGATTGGGGAGGACGGACGCTTGACGCTCCTTGATGCAGATCAGGCTCTTGTATCCGTTGAGACAGGGCAGGGGGATACGCTTGTCATGGTTGCTAAAAACATTCGTACTTTTAACTTCCAAGTCAAAAAGATAGATAGTGCAAACGAGACAATTCTTCTAGACAATGCTCGCTTCTCTATCTACAAGACAGATGTTAACTGGACAAAAGGGGATACGGCATTGGCTCAAGGTGTGACAAGTGCTGGTATCTATCAGATTAATCTTGAACACGGATACTATATTCTGAAAGAAGAACAGGCTCCATCTGGCTATCTACTCAATCAGAAGGAGTACCGCTTCCAGATTAACCACGATGGTTCTATCCTTCTTCATAATCCTGACGAGACTGTATCATTGTCTCGAGCAGATACGAATCGTCTTGTCGTCTTTACTATGAAAAATACCCGAACAACCTCTCAGTTCAAGTTGGCAAAACGCTCGTATCGTGATTCAGCTCAGCGTCTAGAAGCGACATTTGAATTGAAAGAAAGTGGGAATGCACAAGCGATAGCAGTTGTTAAGACAACAACGACAACAGGAGATGAAGTTCTCTTTGACAATTTGCCAGTAGGGAAATCGTACATTTTGAAAGAGACGGTAGCACCAGACGGCTATCAAAAGATTGAAAAAGAAATCCATATTGATATAGGCGCAGATGGAGCCATCACTATCCAAGATGGAGGCGACCTCGTCAGTCTAGACAATACGGATCCTCACCTGATTATCGTGAAAAACCTCCGCAAAGGAGAATATCCGAAAACGGGTGGTATAGGAATTATTCCTTATATTGCATTAGGGGGGGTGATGATGTTACTGGCTCTTGCCGTCGAGCTAGGAAAAGAAAAACGTTGGAAACATATACGTAAATAGGCTACATATCATTTTATCTTTTATTACTTGGTTAACTGGTTTTGACGTACTTTAGTACAGTCTGCAGATTTTGACACGAACTGCGTTCGTTCGATTTCCACCCACCAACTATCTCCCAGATAGTTGGTGCTAGTAATAAAAGCAAACTGAAAGATTAAAAAAGAAAAGGAGAAAATAGTGAAAAAGTTAACAAAAGTATTCTCCCTTTTGACCGTTCTTCTAACGATTTTCGGTCCATTGGGAAATCTTCGACATTTAGTACATGCGGATGATACGCAACAAACGAAGGTTGTGGTGCATAAGGTCTTGATGAGTAAACAGGATTTAGAATCATTTGACCATGCTGCTAAGCAACAAACTCACAAGTATGATGGAACACAAATTCAACAAGGTACGTTCACAAACTATTTCGGTACAAGTGCGAAAGAAATTGAGGGTGTCAACTTTAAGGTTTGGAAGAAAGTTGATCAAGCTCAAGGTAATGTAACAAAAACAGGTGCTGAACTAGGAATTACCGGTGATGGTGCTGATGAACACTATCAAAAAATGGCTGATACTTACGGTACTAACGGGGTGAATACAGGTTCAGGTTCTACAGGTGCTGAGTTCACACTTCCAAACGGTACCTACATCTTTGTAGAAGACAAAGAAAACTCACCGTACTACAACAAACAAGGTGACGGTGCAGGTAGTGAATTGACAGAGGCTAAGGCAGTTCCTTTCCGTCTCGTTTTACCAGTTACTCGTCCAGATGGAACAGGATATTTTGATAGCACAAATAACCCTCTCCACGTTTATCCAAAGAACACAGAGGATAAGCCGACTGTGACCAAGCAGTTTTCAGACAATACCATGGGACCTAAAGATGTCACAATTGGTGAAGAAGTAACCTACAAAATCACTACTAAAATTCCAAAAGGTTCTTCTTATAAGACAATTGTCTGGGAAGACTTGATGGTTGAAGGTTTGGATTATAAACTAAATTCATTAGTCATTGCTTATAAAGAAGTTGAGAGTCTAGAGAAAGATACTCACTATACAGTGACTGAGGATAAACGTGGATTTATGGTGAAAGTAAATGAAACAGGTCTGAGGGCTATAGAAGAGGCTGCTAAGACTCAGGATGTTAACATCACTTTGACCTATAATGCTGTCCTAAACGACTCAGCTAAGGTTGATACAGAAATCCCTAACCAAGTGACCTTCCACTATGGTAACCGCCCACGTACAGATCTTTACAGTGAACCAAAACCAGTTACACCGAAAGAAGAAGGTGGTAAAGTAAAAATCCAAGTTAATAAGAATTGGACAAAAGAACAAGATAAAAAATTGGTAAAATTCAAGGTATATGAAAAGGCTACAGGTGTACTTGCTGGCGAATTTACGTTAGAACCTAACGAAACTACTAAAGAATTTAGCGACAATCTTAAAGCAGGTGTTGAGTATATTGTAGTGGAAGATACGACTTCTGGAACTATTCCATCGTATACTAGTGAAGGTGGAGACAAAGCTCACATTGTTACCGTAACCAACAACCCATCAGACAACCCACCACCGCTCACACCAGAAAAACCGAAAGTTATCACTCACGGAAAACGTTTCATCAAGACGGATAATCAAGACAACTTTGGTGGTGAAAAACTTCTCGGTGCAGAGTTTGTGGTAACGAATGGACAAAATCAATATTTGGCTTTGAAATCAGCAGATACCCAAGCGGCAGCATTGGCTAAGTACAAACAAGCAGAACAAGATTATCTTGCATCTGTGAAAGCAAATGATGGCCAAGCCGAAGCTAAAAAAGCTCTTCGCGATGCAGCCTATGAAGCACTGAATATGCAGTGGGAGTGGGTAGCAGAAAAAAATCAAGCCTTTACATTCATTTCATCTAAAGATGGTAAATTTGAAGTTAAAGGTCTTAAAGCAGGTCAATACGAACTTGTCGAAACAAAGGCTCCAGAAGGATATGCATTACCAAGTGATACGATTCCATTCCAAGTTAGCCGAGGTTCTTGGGGTGAAGGTGAAGAAGTAACGACTGCTAACTTCCAACAAGTGAAAAACAAAAAGATTACCATTCCACAAACTGGTGGCATTGGTACCCTTGTCTTCACAGTTGTCGGTTTGAGTGCAAT
>NZ_JARQPL010000032.1:0-26693 GCF_046032535.1 Streptococcus suis
CTCGTAGCCCAAGTTCAATACCATCATAAAAAAGAAGGCTTGATTTTGTTATCACAATCAGTTCAGGGAAAAGAAAATGTTGCTTTTACACCACAAATGTTGTAAAATTGTAGTGTAAAAGCAACATAGGAAGGAGTAAGCATGTCAAAAAAAGAGATTCTACTTGAATTTATAGAAAACCACAATGGCATTATCACCTATAAAGATTGTAAAGCTCTAAATATTCCAACAATATATTTGACAAGACTAGAAAAAGAAGGAATTATATACCGCGTCGAAAAAGGAATTTTCCTAACCCAGAATGGAGACTACGACGAATACTACTTCTTTCAGTACCGATATCCCAAGGCTGTTTTCTCTTATATCTCAGCGCTTTACCTTCAACAATTTACAGATGAAATTCCTCAATATTTTGACGTAACCATTCCTAGAGGCTACCGTTTTAATACTCCTCCAGCTAATCTGAACATTCATTCCGTTTCTAAGGAATATAGCGAATTAGGAATTACTCTTGTAAAAACCCCTATGGGAAACGAGGTAAGAGTCTATGATTTCGAACGTATTATCTGTGATTTTGTGATTCATCGAGAAAAAATAGATACTGAGCTTTTTGTCAAAACACTTCAACATTACGGAAACTATCCTAAAAAAAATCTTACAAAACTCTATGAATATGCGACAAAAATGAACACCTTGGACAAGGTCAAACAAACTCTGGAGGTCCTAGTATGAATAAAGCTAAGCTAACAGCACTCTGTCATAAAATATCAAAGAATACTGGATTAACCTTTAATTCCGTGATGACCTATTACTTTTTAGAAGTGATTTTGAAAAAATTAAGTCAGAGTACCTACTCAAATCACTATATCTTCAAAGGAGGATTCCTACTGTCAAATGTTATTGGAGTTGAATCTCGTAGCACGGTTGATATTGATTTTTTGTTCCATCAAATGACACTCTCAGAAGATACTGTGAAGCAGCAACTCAAGGAAATTTTAGCAGATTCAGAAGAAGGTATTTCTTTCACGATTCAATCTATCACAGCTATTAAAGAAAGTGATGACTATGGTGGCTATCGTGCAACCATTTTGTGCCAACTTGAGAATATTAAACAAGTTATCCATTTGGATATTGCGACAGGTGATGTTGTAACTCCTCAGCCGATTACATACAATTATAAAGCAATTTTTGATAACGAGAATTTTCCAATCATTGCTTATACCATTGAAACAATCCTAGCTGAAAAACTCCAGACCATCTACTCACGCAACTTCTTGAACAGCCGAAGCAAAGATTTTTACGATGTTTATATTCTTTCAAAACTGAAGAAAGAAGATATTGACTTCATTCAATTGAATAATGCCTGTCAGAGAACCTTTTCCTATCGCGAAACTGACCTCGATTTTGATAAAATGATTGAACTACTTGAGAGATTCAAAGCTGACCCTATTCAGAATAAACAATGGCAAAATTATTCGAAAAAATATAGCTATACAAAGGGGATTTCACTTGCAGACGTTCTTGATGAGATGATTCGTCTCATAACAATTCTCATTTCTAGAAATTCTGATTAAAACTTTTAAGTATCCCATTAAGTAATCATGACATAAAAACAAAAAGGATATGCTAACAAATCCAATCATTGTTAGCATATCCTTTTTTATTTCGTCGTATAAGCAAAACTCAAGCTACTATCCACTCCAGATATTCTACGGAAGGTGTAGTTGGGATTGCCATTGTAGTTGGTTTCTGAGATAAGGAATGAACCGTCTGGGTAGACTTTTTATAGCGATAGGTAAAACTTTGATACTATCTCCATCTTTTCCCCCGCTTCACACCGTGCGTGCGACTTTCACCGCACACGGCGTTCCATCAATAGTGTATTATCACGATTTTGCTTTATCGTGCTATATTAATATGATTAACATGGTTATTCTAAGTTCAAATTTTCTTTCAATAATGGTGGATTTCCTACAAGTTCACGCAACTGATTTAATTTGGTCAGTCCTGTACTACTCAAATTCAAAAGCTGAAAGAGATTTTTGATAACCTTCTCATTTGTTGCGTGAATCAGGCGATGAATATCTCGTCCAACAATGATAAGGTTCCTATAAGAGTCATCCTTTGTTTCTATCCAAGGTCTCTTATGGTGACAATGAATATCATCCATATCCAATTCCTGACCAGTTACAGCACATTTCCCTTTTTGAGCTACAAATAAAGAAATTCGATTATCGTTATATTCAACTGTTGCACGCTTATTTATAATTGGGTGTTCTCTCAGCCATTTTAATTTCCATGTTTCAACAGATTCCTGTTGTTTATGAATCAATTTTCTCCCCTCAGGAGTATACCTATTCAGATTCTTATTTCTTCCTTTTAATGTCCTCGTCTTGACATAGCTAATTGGAAGAATTGGATAACCCATTAAGTACCGAATATTTTGAGATTGAAGGTAAGGGAGAACCCCTTTATCTTTTCCCTTGTATTCTCCTATTTTTGTCAGACCTTTCGCCTGCAATCGATTATTAAAAGAGAGGTAAAGCTGATAATGAATTTCTTCTAAATCCTTACTCACATGTGTTGCCATACTATAGTAGTTATGAATACCGATAACTATACTATTATACTTCTGTATTTAACGAATAATTGTTTCTTTAACACCTTTAATTTGTATCAATTTCATCTGTTGTTTCAGTTGATGTTTAATACGTTTCTTGGCTTTCGGTGCAATATGAGAAAAACAGACAAAACGATTATTCTTAGAAACCAGCTTTAAAGTAATCCCAAGGAATTCGCTGCTTTTCTTTCTCAGATTGGTAATTTGAGATTTTTCCTCCGAAACAGGAAGGTTAAGTCGCTCTTTTAACCACAATTTTACAGCCTTAAACGTTCGCTCTGCCTCATTCCTATTTCGACAAAAGATTTTAAAATCATCCGCATATCGAACAATATACATCTCTTTTAGTGTCGTTGAAGCTCGCAGCTTTCTATAAACATGTGACTTGTGTCTTGTTCCCTTGGAATTATATTGAGGAACTAATTCCTTACAATCTCTTTCTTCCCATTGTCGTCCTATCCACCAATCAAATTCATTAAGATTGATATTGGCAAGTAGCGGAGATAGGATACCTCCTTGTGGTGTGCCCTTAGTTGGATGGCTCACTTTTCCATTCGGAAGAACAATTGGTGCTTTTAACATTTTTCGAATAATCACTAGAAGCTGTTTGTCCCTGATGCCTAATGTCCAGATTTGACGCATTAACTTAGTATGATTCACTTCATCAAAGAAACCTTTGATATCAACGTCAACAACATAGGTCATATGACTTTTATTCATACGATACATACAGTCCATAATAGCGTTATCAGCCGACCTTAAGGGTCTAAATCCATAACTGTGTTTGTAAAATTTCGCTTCACAGATTGGCTCCAACACTTGTAAAATACACTGTTGGGCTACTCTGTCCCACATCGAGGGAATGCCAAGTGGTCGTTTATTCCCATTTGGCTTAGGAATTTCTACCCTTCTGACTTTTCTGGGTCTATAATATTGAAATCTTCTTTGAACTTTATAGATAAAGTCTTCTTGGGTCAGATTTTCTAAATCTTTAATGGTAACACCATCTACTCCTTCGGTTTGACTACCACCATTCCGCTTAATGGTACGATAAGCGAGCAGTATATTCTCGGGAGATGTGATAATGTTCATTAAGTTCTTAAAACTGAATCCATTTTGACTTTTGGAATATAAATCATCAAATATCTCGGTCATGCCATAGTATTCCGCATACCTTAGTTTTTGATGTTTTAATAGTTTGTCATCATTTTTTGGTTTCGTCATGGTCTATCACTCCTCTCTTTGGATTCGTGACCTTTTATGTCTTACAAGAATCCATGAAATGATAAAGTTCATAACAATACACTATTGACTAGTGGCTGTTCCTCCAGTATCATTACAACACTTTCAAAGGTCGTGCCACCACTCTCACTAGAGATTAAGGAAAGTTATGATTTCCTTTCCAATGTTTCTCTGGTTGTGCAACCTCCACATCTCTAGCTTTCGACGTTCCCTTATCTTTATCAATACTAAACTTAGGTGCCTAGCTATACCCCTTCAACTTTGATATGCCTGTAACATATCAAGGAATTTCATATCGTCGATTCTTACTCTTCCTCAAGTTGAAACAACTTACGTTGTTATACGCATTTCTACGTACTCGCCTTTGGAGCGTACATTCGCTGGTTCGTCAGTGCTCATGCACATTCTCACCCTATTTAGTTTTTAATGACTCCCGACCTATCAGATACATATTCCACCTCTGGAACACTTTCGATTCTTAAGTCCTTAAGAATGACGGTATCTTTCAGCCGACTTCACCGAGCTTCATACCTTTACCTTTGCACCAGATAAACGCATGTCGGAGTATTAGAGAAATCGTTTCAGGGCGTTACCCCTTCATTCCAATTTTCAAGATAAGAGTTCTCCATTCTATTCAAATTTAACCTGATTATCAGGTTGATTTTTCAAGAACGTGTCTAACCTTTTCAGTTAGAAACGTCTCGCACCAACGAAAGCCACATGTCCGTATTCTGTTGGTGTGCCATGTCCTCCTCCCGCAAAGGAAAGGATAGCTCCTGCTTGTGGACTTGTCCCTGTCTCCCCACCGAGACTTGCGGCTGTACGCACCCAATCTTGCCCATTACCCATGGTACTGATAATTGGAATCTTCTCACCGTTTTTACCTTTGAGTTTTAGACCCAGTTGGTTGATACGGGCTGCAACGCCCCAAGTACATTGGCCGTAAGCATAACCCATACCGTCACCACCTCCTGGAATAGAGTTTTCTAAGAGGTCTCCTCGTACAGCTTCAAGTGCTTTTGGATCACTTTGTGCTGTCCCACCGTTGGGTTGACTGAAGCCTTTTTCAATTTGGTAATACCACTCACTGGCTCGTGTCTGACGTTCAAGTAGCTTATCACCACTATTACCTTCCCAGTAAATGAGAAAGAGTTGAGCAAGACTAGCTGGACTTCCTGAATTTTTGAAGAAGTCCTTTAACCAGTTGGTGTAATAAGGACTATCCCCATGCAACATGAAGTCCAGTTGTAACCCCAAATCATACCACTTCTGATGTTTTCCTTTGGCATATTCTAGCAATAAGGTATGTCTGCGTGACCCATCTGCAGTGTCTGTCCACTGGCCTAATCCTAAACCACGTTTGAGAATATTTGAGTAACGTCCATTGTATATAGTTGGACCATTGAGTGAAAGCCAACCCTCATCATCCCACGAACTGTCTGTCGCACCAATAGGTGGAGATAGATAGTCGCCCTCTGCACGCTTCGGATTAATGGAAGATTCTACCGACCAATTTCCTAAAATGGCTGCGATAGCTTGATTGGTCGCACCTTTGCTTTTGAGATAGTCATAAATCGCCTTGGCTCTCTCGAACTCATCGCCACCAAACTGACCAATAGTTGGAAGAATGGTGGTCTGAACCTGTATCACTTTTGGAAAGTAGAATGCTGGATTGACATAGACCAACTTATCCGTGTCATCATCAACCTTTTGATAGGTAACTTTTAGACCCGTTCCGTCTTTGGTTTGACCAATAATGTCTCCTGCCAAGACTTGTTGATTTTCACTCACTCGGCCTGAATGAATGCCAAACAAGGTTAGTTTAGTTTTATTCACTCCCTTACCAGATGTCAAAACAAGGTTCTCTCCATCAAGAGATACCTTACCATCCATCGGAGCCACAATGACTTGACCTTCTTTTGCTTCTAAGATGATATGGTGATGAAGCGTTGGTTTTTCATCAATGACCTCATAACCATATCGGTATAACATACTTAAACTATCTTCATCGGTCTGTCCCTGGAAGGGATTGTCCAATTCTTGAAGGGCTAAATAGTTGCCTTCTTCGGTCAACTCCTTTAGTTCTTCTTGGTCCTCATCTGACAGCTTGTAAGCAGGTTCTTTATACAAGTCAGACATGGATTTAATAGAGTCTCCACCATTTAAGTCCGTCCAGACTTGACTGAGAAATGCTTTGTAGGTCGCACCACCTGTTTCCATGACATCGTCAAGCTTGTAGTCTTGGTATTGATGATTCATGTAAACCATGACCTCATCAATCTTGGTGTAATAGGTAATCCCTTTTTCGTTAGTTCTCGTATGCTCCGCATCTTCCCACGTCATGTGGGTATAGGCCTTGGTCAATTCCTTCTCATCTTGTTGAATGACACTGCTTCCTGAGACACTCATGAAAAAGCTCAACATCAAAAGGAGTATCAAGAGAATGCCTGAGACAATCCAAGTCAAAGGATTTCCCACAATTGCAGAAAAGAAGGTCAGACTTCCTTTAATGGCTTGGGCAATCCCCTTGATTCCTGCTAGACTGTGCTTTCTGGCATGCTTTAAAAAGGTTTGGTAGCGTCTTCTTGATTTAAGCGGTTTCTGGCGTGTGAATCCTTTTCCCTTTTTGAGGTTTTGGAATCGTTCCTTTCCATGAGCCACTTTCGTCTTTGTAAACCGCAAACCAGTCTGACCACTTTTCACTGCCACTTTACCTACTTGATAGGTAAACCTGCCATAGCGTCTGGCTTTCAGGCTAGTATCCTTTAAGGTTCTTAGACCATCTAAATCATCATCCTGTGCTACCAGGTCAAGCGATTCAGATGCAGTTAAACCTAATCCAGTTTTAACCTTGGTAAACTTTTTCTTTGACTTTTGGACTTTCTTGAGTTGTTTGACTTCATGCTTGGCAGAACTTACTTCTTTTTCAGCACTTAGTCGATCAAATGACTTTTCTTGGTGAAATTGAAAGCGAGATTTCAGGGAAGGATTTTCTTTTTGGAAAGTAAACTTGGAATCAACTGCCTGTTGTTTCTCACTTAGTTTCACTTCTGACAGATGTTTTCTTGCCGTCCGCAAACGCTCTTGAGCTTGAGGAAGTCGATAGTTCTTGATTTCCTTTCCCCTTAACAGTCTAGGAGACACATAGGTAATTTCCTTTAGGAACTTCTTTTCTGCTTCCTTTTGGCTTCCTAGCAAATTTTGTTTTAACTCTGTTTTCTTTTCCTGAAAAAGAGAATTTTGAGCTGGTTTTCGAAATCGTCCTTTATTAGGAACAGTCTGTTTTAAGGCTCTAACTTCTTTCCGATAATGCATACGAGCTGATTTTAAGTTGCTTCGAAAGTTTTGCCTTGCTTGTTTGACTACCTTTTTATCCTCTTTCATCTCATGTCCTCATTTTTTCAGGGTCTGTACTCATGATGTCAAAGAGCTTGGTGTGTTGTGGAATCTTATTCTTAAACGGGACAACGGTGGAACCAGCCTTGATTAAGCCTGCCCCTTTTTCAGGATTGACCAAGTATTTCTCCAGTTCCTTGGAAAGTCCAAGCATATGCACCAATTCTTCGCGATCGCTCTTAGCCTGTTTTAAAAGAATCATAAACTCGCTATTGGCAATAATACGTCTTCCATTGGCATCCAGAAGGAGCGTCTCCACATTTTGAGTAATGCCTGTCGGTATCGCCCCATATTTACGGACACGACTCCAGAGTTTAAAGAAGAAATCAGACGCATACTTGTCCAATAAAAGAAGCTGCATTTCATCAAAGTAAATCCAGGTCTTCTTCCCTAGTTTTTGATTTTTCACCACCCGATTCCAAATCTGGTCAAAGATAACCATGAGGGCAATCTGTTTTAATTCATCGCCTAGCTTTTTGACATTGTAAATAAGGAAATGACTGTCTGTTTTGATATTGGTCCGATGTGAGAAAATATCCAGCGACCCTTCCACATAGAGTTCCATATCGAGTGCCAAGTCCTTAGCTTCCTGTTCAGGTTGTTGAGATAAGACAAAGACCCATTCGGCCAAGGACGGTGTGTCAAAATGCTTATAGGTGAGTCGTGTCACACGGTCAATCAAGGACTTCTCACGACCATCCATTTTGCGGTCCAAGAGCTTTCCAATCCATGACAAGAGAAATTCGGACTTGACCTTGACTGGATCCTCATCCATATTCTCATCGGATAGGTCTAAGACATTTAAGAAGGTAGTGGAATCTGGGGCAATATCAATACTCTCCCCACCAAAGGCTTGACCGATAATACTGTAGTCGAGTAGGTTAGTGGTATTACTACCACCTTCCTCTCTAAGAACCGTACGTGAGAGTTTCCCCTCATACGGCTCAAGCATTTCATCACTCTTTCGAGCGGCTCTCAATAAATAGTCGCTGACAGTAGCTATGCACATAAGCCATATTATCAACTTCTTCCACACCTCCCTTTGATTTTGGAACTTTAAAGAAAATTTCTCTATCTTCTCCAAGTTCCATCGGGAGTCCACAGTGATGACAGCATCCGTCTTGTTTCTTCCAAACAAGTTTAAAACGACCTGTCAACCGTTTCATACCATGATTAAAGGTTCGTTGAGCAAAATAGTCTATATCCAAGTAAGGATTGGCATTTTCTCTGACTTTTGTATGTCTGACGATAGCAGTATGGTCAACTCGAATGAGTTCTTTATCGCCTGAAGCGAATACCCAACTTCGATTGCCTCTTCTATGCCAATACTTGGTCGAAACCCACCACTGGCCTTTCTTTGGATGACGACGTTTTGCCCATCGCCACAATAATTCGTATAAATGATAGTCCAGATAGGAGAAGGCTTCACTAGCACACACGGATTGGTGGTAGTTTGTCCATCCTCTTATCTGTTGATTTAGTTTCATGATTAAGACTTCTTGCTCCCATGCTTTTCCTCGCTTGAGGATGGTTTCTGAGAATTTACCAATAACAGTTTGAATAGAATTCTTAGATGGTTTTACAATCAATTTCCCCTTGTACTTCCGAAAATTCCAACCAAGTAGGTCGAAACCATCGTTGATATGAGTTACCAATGTCTTTTCCTCTGACAGCTCTAAGCCTCGTCCAAGCAGAAACTCTCTAATCAATTCTTTAGCCTCTAATGCAATTTCTTGTGTCGCAGCTGTGACGATAAAATCATCCGCATAACGGACAAGATTGACCTTATGGCTATTCTTGAATCGAAGGTCAATTTTTCCTAAACGATTGGTATGAAATCTATCTGATAAGACTTGTTGTAATCCATCGAGTGCCATATTGGCAAGGATAGGCGAAATGATACCGCCTTGTGGCGTGCCGTCTTCCGTTGGGAATAACTCACCCTTGAACACAAAACCTGCTTTAAGGAATTGTTTTAAGATAGATTTATCCATCGGAATGTTCTCTAAGAGCCAGTCATGACTGATGTTGTCAAAACAGCCTTTGATGTCGCCTTCTAAAATCCACTGAGGAGAAGCTTTTCGTGATAGTGCTGTGAAGATATATTCACAAGCATCTTGACAGCTTCTTCCTTTTCGGAAGCCGAATGATTTAGTATCCGCGGTTGTCTCTGCGACAGGCTCTAGTGCTAAAGCATAGAGTGCCTGCATGGCTCTGTCATACATAGTCGGAATCCCTAATGGACGTTTCTTCTTTTTCCCCTTTTTGTCGATGTAAACCCGTCTTAACGGACTGGCTTTGTAGCCTTTGTCCGTTAGGGACAGGAGAGCTTCCATCTTTTGAGCAGGTGTCGTCCATAGTTCACCGTCTATACCAGCTGTTTTCTTGCCTTTGTTAGTCGTTACTCGACGAACGGCAAGTGCCTTGGCATAGAACGAATGGGTTAGTAAATATTGAAGTCTCTTCACTGTGTTAGTGTGTTTGGCTTGAGTAGCCTTGACAATCCTGATTTGTAGCCTATTCACTTCTTGTTCTGCTCTCTTCCAATCAATGCTTTTCCATTGTTTCGCAAGCAGTTGCTTGTGTGATAACTTCTCAGCTGGTGCTGTCGTTGAATGTTTATCATTCATAGGTTTACCTCCATTTTTGTCATGAAATACCATAGGATAAGTCTGCACCCTTTCAGGTCAGGGCAAAGTTTGAACCCCTATCTCCTACCATTACAGTTGGAGCATTCGCTTTTTATCCTTTCCTCTACCCTCTGTATCGTCTATCCCTCTTACGAGTTCAATACCTTCTATCGATTAAAAGGAATACATAGGGCTTACCAAGTTCCGTGTTATAAATAATTGTGAATACCTTAGGTGCCATCTTTGAGCCGGGAAGAATGTGTCCATTTGTCATCAGGTTATGAAAGCCCCAATGACCTCCTCCGTACCTTTTGGTGTAAGTGTATCAGCCTTATTTCACTTAGTCCCTGTAACGACTCTTGCGATGGTTCACGTCTGTTCACCATAGTATTCTTATCCTAACAGTCCATCCGATTTTAGGCTATCAGACTTTCCATATTGTCCCACAGGCTTCCCAACATAACCGTTACCAGTCAAGCAGGCTGTGGTAGGATTACCCCAAATGGATAGAGTAGCTAAACTAGCAATTTACAACACGACTTCTTGTCGCACCTCATTTTCTGGGTCAACAATAATAATTTCAGTATCACTATCTGCTTCCTTGAGCTTAGTAGAGATGATTTCATGTTTTGTCGCCATCCCTTTGCCAGCTCCAGAAGTCCCTAAAATCAAACCTGACGGAGTATTTAACTTACCACGGTCAATACTGATGATATTACTTGAGATTTGATTGATACCATAAAATTTCCCACCCTTGTCCTGAATATCTACGGAAGTCCAAGGTGCATTCACGGCAATGTTTGAAGTCAATAGAGACCGAGAAACACCTTCAAGATAGTTCTTCCCAAATGGCAAGAGACTATTAAAGGCAGCTTCTTGCATATAGGTCAAATTATCAATAATCATATCATTAGACCCTGCCACTTGCTTGATAATATCAAGAGATTGTTTGAGTTGATCTTCAGTATCCGCCAGCACGCCAATTAGAAATACGGTGTCAAACAGTTTATCTCCTGTTTGGGTCATGGTTTGAAGAAGAGCTTCAGCTTCATCGATGTTGTTCTCAAGAACATGCCCGACCTTCTCCAAATAGATACCTGTCCGAGCCATCTTTTGTTGTTCCCCAATCTTTTGCGATTCCATCAAGGTTTTCTTGGTTCGCAGCTTGGTCATGGTTTCAGACTTGGTAGAGCCTTTGGCATGTAGGCTAATCATCACTTCCAAATCTGACTGCATTAAGTCTCGAATAAATTTATCCCCTAACTCCATACCATAGTCACGAACATAAACAATCTGTAATAATCGATCGTCCAATTCAATATGATTCTTATGTTTAAAGGAAAGGTAGGTTGGGGCAATAAAGTGTTTGGTGGATTGACCTGAGAGGGTCAAATCCTTGTAAGAGAACGGTAAATGATTTTCGCCTCGTAACATATCCGCAAGGACATTCACTCGCTCCTCTCCACCGAGCAGACCAAGAGATACATCAATCTCTGAAAAGCCACTCTTGAAATATTCCCCAATCTGTGACAGAGAACGAAAAGCTAGTTTTGGTGTTTGGTCGCTCTTGCCAAATGAAAGAAACTTGACAGCTGAAAAGTTGTTCTCACCCGCCTCTAAGTTGGCATCCATCATACGATTCAATTCATCACGATAAGCATCAAACCCATCTTCCTGTAAGGGATAGAGAATACTCTTACGGAATTTTTCCAAATTAACTTTTTGATTGAAAATAGTCAGTTGGAAATTGGTCTTATCATCCAGTGAATTGATTAAGTCGGAATATTTCTCAACAATAGCTCCCTTATCATCTAAGCCAACTGTTTGATAATTAACATCTCCTAAAAGATAGGTTTGTGAGAAATAGCTTGGACTGACCTGCATAAGGCCATTCTGAAAAAGCCCTTGATAGGCTAACGTATTAACAGTTGTTGGCAGCACTTCTTCTTTTGGTTTACGTGTCTTCTTGTGTTTAGAAGAGGTCTTTGGTTTCAATGAGTGGTTTGTTTTTTTCATTGCGTATTCCTTTCTGTCCAGTTAGTGTACGGTCTGGTATGGTCATTTCATAATGCCATCTATAATTAAGATACGTTTCAAATGGTAAATCGTTGGGGCGATAGACCCCAAATAACATGAGTGGAATGGTAAAGCTAAAAACAAAACCATAGACAAACCAATCCCCAAATTGCCAGTAAAATAGGTTCAAGCCCAATACCAAAATGGTTAGGGCGACGGCTGGAAATACAAAAATAACCTGTCTAGTTGTAAATCCCAGCCATGCCCTGTGTTGAACCTTTGAGATGTCCTTAAAGACACGAGTGTTCATAAATGTTCTCCAATCTAAGTAAGCTATAAAAAGAGGAGGCGAGATAATGACTCCCTTCCTCCTACATCCCCAAAATACTTCGGGCGGTACGTTGACTGCCAACTAAGGCAATGATTAACAATATGGCTTGTACCAAACCACCAAACATAATGGCAAGTGATTCCATCACTCCAGCTCCATTTGATACGGCAATCTTTCCAGCCGATTCAAACAAGGGAACAAGAGATACAATTAGAAAAATCAAAATACCTTGAACGGCATAGACCATTATATTCTTAAGGTAGCCAATCCCAACACTTCTCCAGTCATCACTAAGGAAGGTCGGAATGGTAACAGGGGCAAAAGGAATCATCAGATAGAGTTGGATAAAGCGAATGGTAATCAAGATATTGACAACCATGATGCTGGCCATTCGTACCAACCAAATGAGAATCGCAAAAAAGCCAATAATCATTTTTCCTACAATTCCAGATCCCTTAATGCCTGATATGGTATCATAATTAGCACCACCATTCGTGACAAGACTTGCCACTTGTTCAATAACATAAGAGGCAATGGCAATAATAGCTTCCACAATAACCGTCGTATTGGTAATCACGACCGCGACCATGATGTAGCTGACAATCATAGGTGCTATGGCTTCAAAGGTCATTGCACCACCTGAGTTTGCGATTTTCTTGGCCATTTTTGAAAATTCGAGTACGAGAACAACCGCAAGAATAGCTACTCCCAAGGGTTGCATAATCCCCTTGGTAATGGCTGTCATGTAAGACCACACCGTCGGATTAAAGTCCGCTAGTGACTTAACCAAGTTGGCGGTTGATTCTAAATCCACTTGAAACCCTTCAAAAAGGCTGTCGCTAGATACTTTTTCAGAGGCTAGATATACAAAAGGTGACGTAAAATTCATTATCATGTCATGTGCTGTCCTCCCCTAAATGGTAATCTGAGTCACAAAAGCACCAGCGGCTCCCACCATGACCCCACCAACAATTTCTAGAATGGCATTTCGGACACCTGGTCCACCATCTTTAATATTGGTTGAAAGGTTGATAATGCCCATGACAACAAGAAAGGCTCCTACTGCAATTAAGCCTTTTTGTAATAGAGACATGGCTTGGGAGAACATGGAGCTGGCGTCCACTCCGTAAACAAAGCCTGATAGTTTTTGATTCATATAATTCCTCATTTCTATTAATGTAGTGTCGTTTCTGTGCTTAAATCCCTAATTCTATGACCTGACAAATCTACTTCTTCCTCAGCGGTTAGGGGAGTGATGTGATAGTGCCACCAGCGTACATCGGTTTCCTTATCCGCAAGCCATTTCCAATTCTTATGTTTGAGAGGAAAATATTTCTTGGTTCGAAAAACAGGAATCCCTGCAATGCGTACGAGGCACTCATCTCGTTTCATATTCCCTACTTCATCAGCCGTCATCAAGTCACGGGCAATTTTCTGGTGAGAGGTCGAACTTGAACCAGTCTGCCCAAAAGAACGACTGGTGCTTCTGACATCAACGGTTTGTTTGCCTAAAAGACCACTCATAAATTTGAAAGTTTCCTCGTCATTTCCACCCAAATAGAGGAGGCTGTCACAGTTCCCCAGTATAGTTTTCCAAGCCTCTTTTTCCTTATAAAGTCCTTGGAGTTGAGCAATATTTTGCAAGATTGGAACTAGACTCATATTCCTAGAGCGAACTGTTGAGGTTTGTTCAGCGAAGTCTGGGATTTCTCCGACATTCGCAAACTCATCCAGATAGCTTCTAACATGAATAGGCAGTTGCCCTTTAAAGTCAACATCAGCCTGTCTGGTCAAAGTGGAGAAAACCGTAGAGAAAAATAAAGCAGATAGGAAACGAAAAGTCGTATCATTGTCTGGAATAACAAGATAGACCATGGTCTTTTGAGTGCCCCACGTTTTCAAATCCATAGTGTCTCTTTGTGTCAAATCAATCACTGATTGGATATTAAAAAGGGCAAATTTAGCTGTTGTGACCGCAATCACCGAATCCAAGGTCTTATCTTTATAGTTTTGAAAATCTGCCCAGTTTCGCATGGTAAAGTTTTCGTGACCGTATTTTTTAGCATAGTCTTCAAACAAGACTTCAAGAACACTTTTGTCCTGATTGTCTCCCTTTGATAAGAGTTTGATGAGTTTCCCAATCTCAGAAAAGGCTGGATAACGGCCTCGCTTACGTCTTGCTTCCTGCTCTTGCTTGGAACTTCCTGGAGGATTGTAAAAATCCACCAAATAAGAGGAAATAGCTCTCACCAATGTCATGGAAGCCTCATCCCAAAATGGATCACTACGAGAACCATTTCCTTTGGTATTATTAAAATAGACCGTTAACATGCGGTTCAAATCATTCTCTGTTTCTACATAACGAAAGGGATTAAAACCGTCTGAATTGGTCATATTAACCAAATCTAAAACTTTGACCTGATAACCATTTTCTAAAAAGAGCTTGCCTGTCTTTTCAGCCAAATGGTCTTTAGGATCTACCACAATATTGGAACAGTTCAGCTGGATAAGGTTGGGTTTCACAAATCGAAAAGTCTTACCTGCACCAGAACCCCCAATGACAATCAAATTTTTATTTCGGTCAAACTGTGGCTTCTTCTTTTCCAACAAGGTTAGACGGACATCAAGAGCCAAAATCGTGTCATTGAAAGGATTCTTACTGTAAAAGAATCGCTTTTCCTTAATGGTTCCAAATCGTGCAGAACCGTATTCTTCCCCTTCTCGATAGACCTTCTGTCCTGTTGAAATATACAGATAGACTAGCGTCATCGTTAGAATCCCAAAGATAAAGGCAAGAAGAGATTTTTGAGTAAAGGAAAATAGCCATAAAGGATTGAAGACTTGATTTAGCCCCTCTCCTAAGAGGTAGGCAAAACGTTCCATAGGTGGGGCATTGGTTAAACTATCATAGAGTAGGGTTAGACGATGGCAGAAATAGCCAAAGGCGAGACCTAAGAGTCCAAAGACAAATGCTTTTTGCCTGGAATACATTACAAGGTCACCTCCTTGGTCTTGACTGCCGAAGGTTCTGTCACTCTAATTTTCTCTTTAGCCAGTTCTATCTCTTGATCCAATGTTTTATCAAAGGTTAGACCTTCTAGCTTCTCTGGATTAGACATCAGTTTCTTCAACAATTCATCTAAGTGATGATCGAGCAAGGTCTTATCCTTGGCATAAAAGTAGAGATAGTCTTTTTGCCAACTAATAGCGATTGGCAGTTTTTCTGACTCCATCAACTCCTTGAATTTCTCCACATCAATTGGCTTATCTAAAAAGTCTTTACTAACATTAATCCCTTCAATGGCGTAAGGGCTTTGAAGGAGTTCTTCCAGTTTTTGAACCCCAATCTTATACGCTGAATCTTGAGCTAAGGCTTGCCTAGACGACCATTCTAAGAGCTTTAAGAGGGTTCTGACTATCAATAAACTACTTCTTTCCACGTATTGCATCGCTTGACGTTCTTGTTGTTCAGATGACATGGCGACCTCCTCTTCTTTGAATTCCCTATCAAACATAAGGTGCTTCCATAATACGGAAGCACTCTTGATTTTGGTATCACAAGAAAGTTACGACATAAGCCAAACTATTCCAAAGCAAGTGTAAAACGATTGCCATCTTACAATCTGTTTTCAATCGAACAACAGCCAAGGTCAAGCCAAGACAGCTATAGATGAGCCAACTCCCTAACTGATTGGGGCCATGGGATAGAACAAAGAGAAAACTGGTCACTCCTATTTGTACAAAAGGGGATGTCAATTTTTCCCACAGCAGTTGCCTATAAACTACCTCTTCAAGGACACTTGCATTGACCAAAAACAATAAAAAGATAAGATGAGGAACCTGCTTTCCAACTTCTACCAATATCGCTTGATTCCTAGTCTGAACTGGAAATAGAAAACTGATGAAGACTGCAAAAGCAACCATACACGCAAAACCAATAAGCAACCATCTTAGGCGATTTTGTATGGTCATATTTTTTGATTGAATAATTTTGTGATGAGTAATCTCTAGACAAGCTACACCTAAAAGAAACATTTGTAGCAAGATTAAGACCTCAATCGTCAGATACTCTTGTAGGTATAAACTTAATAGAAAACCATTAA
The DNA here is from genome assembly GCF_046032535.1 of Streptococcus suis. GTDB lineage: Bacteria > Bacillota > Bacilli > Lactobacillales > Streptococcaceae > Streptococcus > Streptococcus suis_AK. The sequence continues at coordinate 16,339 of NZ_JARQPL010000032.1, forward strand.
GCTGTATGGCTAGATAAAACAATCCTATCCTTATCATTGTCACCTCTTAAATAAATCTTCATAATCAATATCTAATACCAAAACAATTCGCTCAACCCATCTTGTCTGTGGCATCAGACGATTGGATTTGTAATGCCGTAATTTTTGATAGAGGCGATTAAACTCACTTGGATAAACATATTGACCTTTGAATACTTTGCGAGCTAGTTCTGCCCAAGTGAGGTCATTTTCTGCCAGAATGATTTCTAAATTGTCCCAAAATCGTTCATTCATCTTCACACCTACCCTGTCACCTGTTTCATCAGACTGGCCTGAAACAGCTCTTCTTTTACCTGTCTGGGAAGAAAGGTTCGCACTTCGTCTAGCCCAATAGCTGGATAGACGTGATTCTGACAAACAATGAGAGGCAGACGAAGGTTTTGGTCTGGCTTTTGGAGAATGAGCTGAATCATTTCATTCAAACTTATCGTATATTGACGCTTAAAGCGAAGAAATCGAGGCGACAGCAACTCAAAACAATCCGTGGTTTTGGCAAAGAGTGACAGTAAGATTTCACGGTTTACATCACACGCTTTTATACAACGATAAGTCACCCCATAGTTGGTCAAAATGGTAAGTAAGTCTTGATTTGTATTGGTATTATTTCCTAGATATACCTCAAGCATAGGCTCCTCCTTATAGGGTTAGGCTATTTTCAACTGTTGGTTCAGGAGTTGAGAAATAGCGACTCATATCAATGGGCATCCGTCCTTCACCAAAGCACTTGACCGTCACTAGAGTCGTTAAAATGCCCTCCTTTCCCCTAGCAGAATAATTTTCACCAAAGGCACGAAAGGCCAGGTGATTGTCTTTCGTCAAGAGAGTATCTACACCATTTTTAATATCCCTAGTTTCCATAAAATCCGAAATCCGATGAAGATTGGATTCGTAGAATAGGGGATCATTCATCTCCTTGTGGTAATCATCTTCAAAAGTCACCTCAAAGTCACAATCAAAATTGGGGAGCGACAGTATCTTTTGTAATAACTGATTGGTTTCAACTTGGTGAATACGTTCTTCTAATTCAGTACAATCTAGGATACTTTTCTTATGTAGTAGGTTCATGTTTTTCTTCCTCTTCCGTTCTTCTAAATTCTCTGGCAATGGCTTCAATAACTGTGACAGTCACGCTATTGCCGGCCTGTTTGTATAGTTGGCTCTTACTAGAAACACTCTCTGCTCTTTCATAAGCCCAGTCAGGAAAGCCTTGAAGTCTGAAACACTCTCTTGGTGTCAGTCGTCTTATTTTCAGGCGATAAAGTTTCCCCTCTAAGACAATGCCTGTGACTTCATACCACTTATCCTGTCGATATTCCAGAGCAGCAACCACCACTCCCATATTGTCTGAAGTTGTCAAGGTATTGGATATTCCCTTTCCCACTCGTCCCCTACGTTTGGTTGAGTCTGGATAAGCCAGATTGACAGAATCTCCAAGAGTTGCCTTTGCGTACCCTGTTTTTGTGGCTTCCTTGATTTTCAGAAATGGCAGCTCCTCCCTCAGCAAAATCTTTGGCACCTTGTCTCCACCTTGCATGGTGGTCAAAGTCGGTGACAAGCCAGATATGTCAAATACTCTTCCAGTCTGGTCAAAGCTAGTCGGCAGATTTCCTGCGACAACAACTCCGTGTCTGTCTTGACTTGTCAAAGTAAACATAGGGTCTTGATTGTCCTTAAATCGACGACCATGTTGCCGTTTTTCTAGTCTATCTGGTGTTAAGACTGGAATGGCGATTTTTGCACCCTCTCCTTTACCTCTTGTTAGTGTAGGAGCAAGTCCACTCGTCAGATAGACTTCACCATTCAAACCACGTTTAGAGGGATTGATATTTCCTAGCTTTTCAAGATGAGTTGGGCTGTTTTCTCTTCTGAGAGGAAATATGAATCTGGAACGGTATCTTCTAGAATGTCCGATAATAAAGACCCGCTCTCTGTTCTGCGGGACTTGGAAGTCCTTACTGTTAAGCACCTGCCATTCGACATCATACCCCAATTCATCCATCGTGGAGAGGATTGTGGCGAACGTCCGTCCCTCGTCGTGATTGAGTAGGCCTTTGACGTTTTCCAAAAATAGAAAACGTGGTTGGATTTGTTTGGCCGCTCGAGCAATCTCAAAAAAGAGAGTCCCTCGAGTATCTTCAAATCCCAATCGTCTGCCTGCGAGTGAAAAAGCTTGGCAAGGAAATCCCCCGCAGATGATGTCCACTTGCCCTCTAAATTGTCTAAAGTCATGGTCTGTGACCTCTTTAATGTCATGGTATTCTATTTCCCCTTCTGTGTTAAACATAGCTTTATAAGATGTTCTAGCGAATTTATCAATTTCACAAAAGCCCAGGCATTTATGACCCTGTGATTCCATCCCTAGCCTAAAACCGCCTATCCCAGCAAATAAATCTAAAAATTTCATTTTTCCTCTCTTTCCAACTAAAAAAGAGCCTTACACTTGTAAAACTCTTGCTTATATATGATCATCCATTTCTGGTGCACGGATGATTTCAACAATCAAAATGATGATAGAAATCAGATAGATTCCACCTAGTATCCACCAAATCACCTTATTCACCTCCCTTTACTTCTTGTCGTCTCAGTTGCTTGGTCCACTCTGACAGCACACCATTAAATACATATTCAGCTATTACTTCCGCTGACCGAGCAAATCGCATATGTTCCAAAGCATACTGATAACGGTCACTAAAATAGAGCATGGCATAGTCTCTAGCCGACTGAGATAGACCTGTCTGTCCTAACTGGTCATGAACCAAACCCCAAATATAATCTCGATCGTACTTGGTCACGCCATCGACTTTTGAAGTAAAGTTTTCTTCTTGTTTCTCATCTACTAACTGCCTCTCCTCCTCGTCCTCAATAAAGAAATCACTCCCTTTAGTTTCACTATATTTAGTCTCACTTCTTTCAGTCTCACTAGGGGCTGAATATAAGACCGGCCCCGTCTTTCTTTGAGACCCCCCTAGTGTTTTTTTAACACTAGCCCCGTCTGTATGTAAGACTGGGGTAGTTTCATGTTCTAATTCCCCCAAGTAAATTTTATTTGCCATTCGACCTCTTTCACTAGAGGATTGTTGGACTTCATCAATTAAGCCATAATCGCGTAAGATTTTCTTGATAGAGAGTAGTTTTGACTTTGAACAGCCTAATAGTGCCATCAGATTTGAATTGGAATAAATCAAATAAATAGCCCCATCCTCATCAATCCAACCTTTACTCAAAGACAACTCCAACCGATCTTTTAAAACCGCGTAGGCTACCTTAACCTCCAGCTTCATATCCTTATAACGTTCACTCTCAAACAAGACTTTTGGGAGTTTATAATAACGCTCTGATGTCTGATACTGATTAGCGGTAATACGTTTCATGATTATCCCTCCAAGACTAAAAGTCCAACATTTCCGAATTCATCAAATCGGATTAAACCTACTTGTTCCAATTCATCAACCAGATGAGTTGCTTTCTCAATATCAACTCCTAAAATAGCCACGAGATGGCACATCACGATTTGGCGTGATGATTGTTCCTTCTTTTTCATGAATTCCTCCTTAAAATAAAAAAACGAGAACACTTATTAAAATGTTCTCGCTTGTGCGATATGATATTATAAATAAAAAATAAATTTTTCCTCCTTAATAACAGATTGTAGAACACTCAAATCCTTGATTTGACAGCGTTTTAAGCACCTGTCATTATTATGACACAATCCCCACCTGGAAAGGCAACACCAGACCAACGATAACGCTTGGGATCTCGAATCTGTACAACGACCTTCCCTTCCTTGTCTTCGATTAGACACATGTTGGTCAAAGTGACCATTTCTTTACGAGCCATGGTAACTCCTTATCTCTCAATTTCAAACCAGACTAACAAATCTACTGGTCTCTTTTTATTATTCCAACGGTGGTATTCACTAAATACTTCTTCGATACTGCCAAACTTTTCGACCAAACTATCTATGGCTAAAAAACTACGCCAGTATTCATAGAAAATAGAAGCATAATCTCCTTCATAAGTCTTTCGGCCAAATTCCAATAAAGAATGGTAGCCGTATTTTCCCTGAAAGAGTGTGACCAATTGCTGATTAACTATTTTTTCTCGAGCAAACTCCTCTTCTCTTAAAAAATAACGACGACTGATGTATTCAACCATCCCCTCTTCAAACCACATTGTCTCTTCTTCGTAATCTAAAAACAACTCACTTTGATGGACCAATTCATGTCCAACAATCTGTAAAAGATGGTTGTCTGATAGCGATTGATAATGCCTTGTAATCATGGACAAATCTTCTACAGAATAATTTTCTAATTGCTTGAGATAAATATCCTGCCAAACTTGTCTATCTGGAGTCATGACCATACGAACATCATTGGTATAGGCTGGTATGGGGCATTCTCGGATAAAACGAGTCGCAGCCTCTTCATCAGCCCAAATAATCACCTCAGGCAAGTCTTTAACCTTAAAATGAGTCTGTATATAACTTAGGTACTGTTGAAATACTTGTCTATGACGGTCTACAAATTCTTTGTAGTTCACCAATTGTTCTGCATTACTAACTAAAAATAAATCTTTCAACGATTTCTTCTCCATACCATCCTATGTTCTATCCGTTCTTCCCCAAGATGAACTATCTTCTTCACACCGTCAAATCGGAATCCCACTTTTTCATAAAAAGCAATGGCACGCGCATTTCCCTCCAATACCCATAGAGTAACCGTTTCGTAGCTCTGCAATTTTTCCAAAGCTGCCTGCATGAGCTGGTAGCCTATCTTCTGATTATAATAGTCCGCCAAGACATAGAGGGCGAAGAGCTCCCCTGCTCCTGGCAAATCCTCCTGACTAGACGAGCCGTAACAGGCAAAACCAACCACCTGCTCATCCACCAGTGCTACCAAGACATTCTGAGGATAGCGAAAGGCCCAGTCCTGACAGCGTTCTAAGGTGTAAGCATTCTTTAAAAATTCCTGAGGTAACAAGTCAGCATAGGCCTCCTGCCACGATTTCCAATGAACATAGGCCTTGCCCCTGATTTCCTCCTCAGTCTGCATGGGTTTGATAAGCATATCCCTACCTCCGTGAATTATTTTCTACATATTCTTCAACTCAATAACCATATCACGAATCTGAGCTGCCAGTTCAAAGTCAAGTACTTCTGCTGCTTCCTGCATCTGACCTTCCAGTTTCTTGATCATAGCCTTGCGTTCGTCTTTGTTGAGGGCATTGAAGTCCACCACTTCTTCCTTGTCCTGAGTGATAGCCTTGGTCACGCTTATCAGGTCACGGATTTCTTTCTTAATGGTCTGTGGAATAATTCCATGCTCCTCATTATAAGCCACCTGGATTTGACGGCGGCGGGCGGTTTCGTCCATGGCCTTCCGCATGGACTCGGTGACCTTGTCCGCATACATAATCACATGCCCCTCAGAGTTACGAGCTGCCCGACCGATTGTCTGGATGAGTCCACGCTCGTTTCGGAGGAAGCCTTCCTTATCCGCATCCAAGATAGCAACCAGACTGACTTCTGGCACGTCAATCCCTTCACGCAAGAGGTTAATCCCTATCAAGACATCAAAGACGCCCAAACGCAAATCACGGATAATCTCCGTACGCTCCAAGGTCTTGATGTCCGAGTGCATATACTTGACCTTGACGCCCATTTCTTTCAGGTAGTCGGTCAAGTCCTCTGCCATTTTCTTGGTCAGGGTAGTGATAAAGGTTCGCTCACCTTTCTCAACACGGGCATTGATTTCGCCCAAAAGGTCGTCCATTTGCCCCATGGTTGGACGGACTTCCACCTCAGGATCCAGAAGCCCGGTCGGCCGAATAATCTGCTCGACAATGGTATCGGTCTGCTCCATTTCATAGTCACCCGGCGTCGCAGATACATAGACAATCTGGTGGACATGGCTCTCAAATTCTTCCCTGCGCAGCGGACGATTATCCAGTGCACTCGGGAGGCGGAAACCATAGTTGACCAACATCTCCTTGCGTGAGCGGTCACCATTGTACATCCCCTTAATCTGCCCCATGGTCATGTGGCTCTCGTCAATCATAATCAGGTAGTCTTCAGGGAAAAAGTCCAGCAGAGTATAAGGAGGCTCGCCCTCGCTTCGCCCGTCCATGTGACGAGAATAGTTCTCGACTCCGTTGGTGTAGCCCATTTCCCGAAGCATTTCGATGTCATAGTCGGTTCGTTGTTTCAATCGCTGAGCTTCTAAGAGTTTTCCTTCTGCCTCAAAGACCTTGAGCTGCTCTTCCAGTTCCGCCTGAATCTTGGCAATAGCCGTTTCCATATGGTCATCGTTGGTCACGAAGTGGGTGGCAGGGAAAATCGCCAAGTGGTCCACATCGCCCAAAACCTTGCCTGTCAGGCTTTCAATCTCACGAATGCGGTCGATTTCATCCCCGAAAAACTCCACACGGAAGGCGTGTTCATCGCGAGAAGCTGGGAAAATCTCCACCACATCGCCACGTACTCGGAATCGTCCCCGTTGGAAGTCGATGTCGTTGCGCTCAAACTGGATATCGACCAAGGAATTGAGCAACTGATCCCGGGAAATTTCCTGACCTGGTCGCAGGCTGACCACGCTATCAGAATATTCCTTGGGCGATCCCAAACCGTAGATACAGGAAACGGAGGCCACGACGATGACATCGTTTCGTTCGAGGAGAGCTGACGTCGCTGAGTGACGGAGTTTGTCAATCTCATCATTGACCGAGCTGTCCTTCTCGATATAGGTATCGCTAGAAGGAACATAGGCTTCTGGCTGGTAGTAATCGTAGTAAGACACGAAGTACTCGACCGCATTTTCTGGGAAGAATTCCTTGAACTCACTGTAGAGCTGACCAGCTAGGGTCTTGTTGTGGGCGATGACCAAGGTAGGCTTATTGACACGGGCAATGACCTGACTCATAGTGTAGGTCTTACCAGTACCAGTCGCTCCCATGAGAATCTGGGCTTTTTCGCCACCCTCGATATTATCCACCAAGGTTTCAATGGCTTGGGGCTGGTCACCAGACGGTGCATATTTTGACACAAGTTTAAATTGGTTTTCAGTATTTCGATTAATCATGATTCTATTTTATCATAAGTTCCTTTAATGAAGAAAAATTCAACATTAATCACAATCATTTCCAAAATATTAAATTTTCTCACATTTTAATGACTTTGTATGTCAGAAATTCTAACATTATAAAAACCTCGATTTTGCATTAATTTTCAGAATATGATATACTAGGACAGTTATCTTATAATAGAAGGAGTATGGAAATGAAGAAAAAATTACTCATATTATTGGCAAGCATTCTGCCAGTATTCTTTATTTTTACTGGCGTTAAAGCTGACGATACTATTGATATCGTATTTGACAATGCTTACGCCCCATTCGAGTTTAAAGACTCAGATCAAATTTATAAAGGATTAGATGTTGACATCATCAACGAAGTAGCCAAGCGCTCAGGTTGGACCATGAATCAAAGCTTCCCAGGATTTGATGCAGCTGTCAACGCTGTACAGGCTGGATCTGCGGACGCCCTAATGGCAGGTACAACTATCACCGAAGCGCGTAAGAAAGTATTTACTTTCTCAGACCCTTACTTCGACACCAAAATCGTTATCGCTACCACAAAGGCAAATACCATCTCTTCATATAAGGACCTTAAAGGTAAGACTGTCGGTGTCAAAAATGGTACCGCAGCCCAAAACTTCCTAGAAGAAAACAAAGACAAGTACGGATACAACGTAAAAACTTTTGATACTGGCGATTTGATGTATAATAGCCTTTCTGCTGGTGCTGTTGATGCTGTAATGGACGACGAAGCGGTTATTCAATACGCTATCCAACAAGGTCAAGACCTAAGCATTGACATCGAAGGCGAAGCTATCGGTTCATTCGGATTCTCTGTAAAAAAAGGTAGCCAATATGAATACCTTGTTGAAGACTTCAACACAGCACTTGCTACAATGAAGGAAGATGGTACTTATAAAAAGATACTGAATAAATGGCTAGGCTCTTCCAATAGTACTGAGAGCACTGATTATTCTTCTCGCTTAAGCTTAACAGGAAACGCATCAACTAAAGCAACACCTGTCAAATCAAGCTACACCATTGTAGCTGATTCATCATTTGCTCCATTTGAATACCAAGATGAATCAGGTAACTATGTCGGAATCGATATGGAATTAATCAAGGCAATCGCTGAACAACAAGGATTTACCATTACTATTCAAAACCCTGGTTTCGACGCTGCACTAAATGCTGTTCAAGCTGGACAAGCTGATGCAGTTATTGCCGGTATGTCTATCACAGATGCTCGTAAGGAAATCTTTGACTTCTCAAACGCCTACTATACTTCAAACATCCTATTAGCTGTTAAAAATGGTAGCGACATCGCTTCTTACGAAGACTTAAAAGGGAAAACTGTTGGAGCTAAAAATGGTACTGCTTCATATAGTTTCTTAGAAGAAAACAAGGCAAAATATGGTTACACCCTAAAAGCCTTCGACGAAGCTTCAAGTATGTATGACAGTTTAAACTCTGGTTCTATTGATGCTCTTATGGATGACGAAGCGGTTCTTCTATATGCCATCCAACAAGGTCGCAACTTTGCAACACCAATTCCTGGCGAAAAATCAGGTGAGTACGGATTTGCCGTTAAAAAAGGTGCCAACCCAGAATTAATTGAAATGTTTAACAACGGCTTAGCTGCCCTAGTTGAATCAGGAAAGTATGATGAAATCCTTAATAAGTATTTCAACTCAACTGAAGAAGCAAGCACATCGACTTCAACTGTTGATGAGACAACGATTGTTGGTCTTTTGAAAAACAACTACGGTCAATTGCTCTCAGGTCTTGGTATCACAATCGGACTTGCCCTTCTATCATTTGCTATTGCAATTGTCATCGGTATTATCTTCGGTATGTTTGCTGTCAGCCCAGTTAAAGCACTCCGTGTTACTTCATCTGTTTTTGTAGATGTTGTTCGTGGTATCCCGCTCATGATTGTCGCTGCATTCATCTTCTGGGGTATTCCAAACTTAATCGAGTCGATTACTGGTCAACAATCTCCAATCAATGACTTTGTCGCTGGTACGATCGCCCTATCCCTCAACTCCGGTGCCTATATTGCTGAGATTGTTCGTGGCGGTATTCAGGCAGTTCCAGCTGGTCAGATGGAAGCATCTCGTAGTTTGGGTATTTCCTACGGGACAACCATGCGCAAGATTATCCTACCTCAAGCTGGTAAAATTATGTTGCCTAACTTTATCAACCAGTTTGTTATTACTCTGAAAGATACTACTATCATTTCTGCGATTGGTTTGGTCGAACTCTTCCAAGCAGGTAAAATCATTATTGCACGTAACTACCAATCCTTCCGTATGTATGCAATTCTTGCCATCATTTACTTGGTAGTTATCACACTCTTGACTCGCTTAGCACGCAAACTCGAAAAAGGAGGCAAATAATGGCTCAATTAAAAATCAACGTCCATGACTTACACAAGTCTTATGGTAAAAACGAGGTCCTCAAAGGTATTACTGCTAAGTTCTATGAAGGCGATGTTGTTTGTATCATCGGTCCTTCTGGTTCAGGTAAATCGACCTTCCTTCGTACAATGAACTTACTTGAAACCATTACAAGTGGTCAAGTAACAGTCGATGGATATGACTTAACCGATCCTAAGACAGATGTTGATGCCTTCCGTTCAAATGTCGGAATGGTATTCCAGCACTTTAACCTTTTCCCACACATGTCAGTCCTAGACAATATCACATTTGCGCCAATCGAACACAAATTGATGGACAAGTCTGAAGCTGAAAAAGTCGGCATGGAATTATTGGAAAAAGTTGGATTGGCAGACAAACGCGACGCTATGCCTGATAGCCTATCAGGTGGTCAGAAGCAACGTGTTGCCATCGCTCGTGCCCTCGCTATGAACCCAGACATCATGCTCTTTGACGAACCAACTTCTGCCCTTGACCCTGAAATGGTTGGCGATGTACTCAACGTTATGAAAGACTTGGCAGAACAAGGTATGACCATGTTGATCGTTACCCACGAAATGGGATTTGCCCGCAAGGTTGCTAATCGCGTTATCTTCACTGATGGCGGTGAGTTCCTTGAAGATGGTACACCAGAGCAAATCTTTGACAACCCACAACATCCACGTTTACAAGACTTCCTTGATAAGGTCTTGAACGTCTAAGCTAAACGAAAAGCCTTGACTTACGTCAAGGTTTCAGACTGAAGACAAAGTCCTTAGAATTGATTTTCTAAGGGCTTTTCTTCGTATTTAGGAGTATAATATAAGAA
>NZ_JARQPL010000033.1:0-26646 GCF_046032535.1 Streptococcus suis
TCTTATATTATACTCCTAAATACGAAGAAAAGCCCTTAGAAAATCAATTCTAAGGACTTTGTCTTCAGTCTGAAGAAGCCATCTGGCTTCTTACACTTCTGCGATAATGGGAATAGACATTTCAATCAAACGGTCTGTGTGAATCGTTTGAATGGCAGCCTTGTTAATAGTTCGTTCATCAATTTTTCGATGAAGGAAGAAATCACGAATTTGCTCGATTTCATTTTGTTGTACTGCACGGTATTTATTACTAATCAAGAGTTCATAATGACGGGGTGCCTGTGTGAAAATAACGTCTGTATTACCTGCAGAATAAGTCTCTACTAGGAAAGCATCAGTATTAGCCAACTGGCTTTGGACAAGATTGGGATGACTATTTGTCGTGTTAATGATTTTCATGTGGAACCTCCTCTATCTCTTTGGCTACATTATAGCACGATTAGAGTGTTTTTACTAGTTATTGAATGAATTTTCTTGCAATTTCCATTGTTCAATGCCCCATTTGTGACTACCACGTTTGAGTTTATCGATGGCTTCATTGACTGGGAACCAGGCAATATGGTTGAAATCTTCTAGTGGTTGTCCTATTTGATGGTAGCTAGTTACTTCATAGATGTAGGCTGGATTATAGAAATGGGTATCGCGGTGGCTAGAGTAGAAGTATTCGTCAGCCTGACCAAAGTATTTTCCGATTTCAGCGGTGAATCCAAGCTCTTCCATCAATTCGCGCTCCAAGGCAATGAGGTGATTTTCTCCCTTTTCAATTTCTCCACCAGGAAGAAACCAAGCTCCGTTTGGCGCTTGAACGAGTATGATCTGTTCTTTCTTTTCATCTGGGATAACTGCGTAAACACCAAAGCGACTCTGGTAGCTGACGCCAACCTTCTTTTCTCCAAATACAGCGATTTTCTCCATAGGCAATTCTATCCTCTTTCATAATTGGAATGAGTTGTATACATTATACCACTTTTTTATTATTTTTCCTTGTGATAGGCTTTACAAAGTAAAGTTTTTTTATAGGATGGAGATGGGGAAAAATTTAGAAAAATAGAGTATCAAAACAGTAAAATAGGCTACTCGTAGGGAGCAGCTCTATTTTCTTATTTTGTCTTTGTTTGTGCCTTGATTTGAATTGTACCTTTACTTGACATGACAGCACGTAGGTCTTTTTCTGCTGGATGTTCTAAGTAGAAGTCTGTGATTGCATCTTCAATCTGATCTTGGATGGTTCTGCGGAGTGGACGAGCTCCCATCTTTGGATCGTAGCCAAGGTCCACTAATTTCTCCTTAACTTTATCTGTTACATGGAGGCTGATGCCATTGTGAGAAAGGCGTTTGTTTACATCGTCTAGCATGAGGCTGACGATTTCAAGTAGGTTTTCCTTGCTCAGTGGTTGGAACTCAATAATGCCGTCAAATCGGTTCATAAATTCAGGTGTGAAGAAATTGCTAAGTTGGCCAAGGACTGATTGAGTCCGCCCTTCTATAGCCGCACCAAAACCGACACTTGCTTCAATTTTTCCAGTACCAGCATTTGATGTCATGATGATGATGGTATCTTTGAAGCTGACTGTCCGCCCTTGTCCATCTGTCAGACGCCCATCGTCTAAGACCTGAAGGAACATGTGCATGACATCTGGGTGGGCTTTTTCAACTTCGTCAAGGAGGATGAGTGAGTAAGGATTACGACGGACTTTTTCAGTCAATTGTCCAGCCTCCTCATAGCCGACATAGCCTGGAGGAGCTCCGACGAGTTTAGCAACAGCGTGTTTTTCCATGTATTCGGACATGTCGAAGCGGATCATGCTGTCCGCCGAACCGAAGAGTTCGATAGCTAATTGCTTAGACAATTCGGTTTTACCGACACCTGTTGGTCCGACAAAGAGGAAGGATCCAATTGGACGATTTGGAGCACCGAGACCGACACGATTACGGCGGATGGCTTTAGCTATCTTGTCAACTGCTTCATCTTGTCCGATAACATGGGCTTTTAAGTCACTAGCGAGGTTCACAAGCTGGGACTGTTCCTTTTCTTTTAAATCACCAACTGGGATATTTGTTTTTTGCTCAACGATGGCCTCAATTTCTTTCTCAGTAATGAGTGGAATATCTTCCTCGCTGATAGTTGCCTTTTGCATCTCCTTGTACTTAGCAATTTGGTCACGGAAATAGGCCGCTTTTTCATAGTCCTCATCCCGTGTAGCTTGTGCTTTACGATTTTCGGCATCAATCAGGCGTTGGTCAATTTCTTTTGGATCAATAAAGTTGAGGGTCAAATTCATTTTTGAACCAGCTTCATCCAGAAGGTCAATAGCCTTGTCTGGGAGGAAACGGTCTTGAATGTAGCGGTTGGACAGTACTGCGGCAGCTTCGATAGCTGCATCGGAGTATTTAACATGATGGTAATCCTGGTATTTATTTTGGATACCTTTGAGAATGGTAATGGTTTCTTCGACACTTGGTTCTTCAACTTTTACAGGTTGCATACGGCGCTCTAGGGCGGCATCTTTTTCGATAATACGGTATTCGTTGAGCGTTGTTGCACCGACTAGTTGCATTTCACCACGTGCGAGGGCTGGTTTGAGGATATTGCCAGCATCCATGTTGCCATCGCCTGCAGAACCAGCACCGACAATTTCGTGAATCTCGTCAATAAAAAGAATGATTTCGCGACGATTACGGATTTCTTCCATGAGTTTTTGCATACGTTCTTCAAATTGTCCGCGGATACCTGTTCCTTGTACGAGGCTGACAACATCCAGACGAATGACTTCCTTGTCTCGTAATTTCTGTGGGACATCGCCATCGACAATTTTTTGAGCCAAGCCTTCAACAACCGCTGTTTTACCTACTCCAGGCTCACCGATAAGAACAGGGTTATTTTTTGTACGACGGTTGAGAATTTCGATGACACGGGTAATTTCTTGATCGCGACCGATTACTGGATCAATATCCCCACGACGGGCAATTTCGGTAACGTTGATACCAAATTCTTCAAGGAGTCCATTTGGTTGTTGGGGTTGTTGCGGAGGAGGGGTTTGTCCACCACGTCCATTATGCCCACCGGCTTGAGTGGGAGGAGTCTGTTCGCGATTTTTTCCGGCAGGGGTATTGCCAGGATAGCCACCTAGGTGATTGAAGAATTCACTAAAGGGATCCATATTGTTAGGATTTGTTAAATCTCCCAACCCACGTAGGATGGCATTATTAGGGTCTGTTTTCATGATTTGGTAGCAGTTGTGACAGAGGTCTACCTGCTGCTGTTTACCGTTTAAGTTGGTGTAGAGATGGATCGTTGCGTCGTTGATATTACAATTTTTGCAGAGCATAATTCTACCTCTTTCTGTGAAAAATGTGACCTATTGTTGAATAGTCAAAAAAGGTCAGTTCTAGCTTTATTATAACAAGATTCATAGAAAAATCAAGAAACTGCTACGCTTGGAAAAACTTTCTATGAAAAATAGGGCGATAGGAAGAAAATAGGGAAAAAATAAGACTTTTTTGGCAATATGTGGTAAAATATTCCTATAAAAAGGATTAGGAGAACGAATATGGAATCACATTTGGTGAGAATTATCAATCGTCTGGAAGCTATGGCTAATGACGGCGGTACGTTGAAACGTAATTTCGAACGAGATGGTATTGTTGTTGCAGAAGTGGCTTATAGCTATGACGAGGAAAATGGTTCAGTATTTACCTTGCGTGATGTTGCTGCTCGTGAAACGTACGCGTTTGACAGCATCGACTTGATTGCAATGGAAATCTATGAGCTATTGTACTAAGAAGAAGTGAGAGGCACCTAAGGGTGCTTTTTTCTTGTGTAAATTGAATATTATAAATAAAAGTATTGCATAAATATTCAAAAATGGTATAATAGACTCTAAATGACAGAATTGGAGTAAGATGAATGAATTTTTCTTTTTTGCCTGAGTATTGGGCTTATTTTAATTATGGGGCAATTGTTACCCTCATTATTGCATTTTTCTCAGTATTTTTTGGTAGTATTTTAGGTGTGTTGCTTGCCTTTGCTCAGCGTAGTAAGTATAAAGTTTTAGCTTGGACTGCCAATATCTATGTCTGGATTTTCCGTGGGACACCGATGATTGTCCAGATTATGATTGCTTTTGCGATGACACATTTTGTAGCACCAACTTTTCAGCTAGGAATTTTGACGGTTGATTTGACGCGCTTGATTCCAGGTATCATTGTTATTTCGATGAACTCGGGTGCCTATGTATCTGAAACTGTTCGTGCTGGTATTAATGCTGTACCAAAAGGACAGTTGGAAGCTGCTTATTCGCTTGGTATTAGACCAAAGCAGGCGATGCGTTACGTTATCATGCCACAGGCTATCAAGAATATCCTTCCAGCCTTGGGAAATGAATTTGTGACTATTGTTAAGGATAGTTCACTTTTGTCAACCATCGGTGTGATGGAATTATGGAATGGTGCTCAGACAGTTCAATCCACTTCTTATATTCCTTTAACACCACTTGTATTTGCAGCGAGCTATTATCTAATTATGACAACGGTGCTAACAGTGATTATTCAGTTGTTTGAGAAAAAGTTGAACAAGGGAGGGCAGTTCCATGTCTAATGCGATTATTTCTATCAAGGATTTACATAAGTGCTTCGGAAAGAATGAGGTTCTAAAAGGAATTGATTTAGATATTCAACAAGGTCAGGTAGTCGTTATTATCGGTCCATCAGGGTCAGGGAAATCGACTTTCTTACGCACAATGAACCTCTTAGAAGTGCCAACCAAGGGAACTGTTACATTTGAAGGTGTTGATATTACTGACAAGTCAAATGATATTTTCAAGATGCGTGAAAAGATGGGAATGGTTTTTCAACAGTTCAATCTTTTTCCAAATATGACGGTATTAGATAATATTACTTTATCACCTATTAAGACAAAGGGAATTGCAAAGGATGAGGCTGAGAAGAAGGCTAAGGAATTACTTGAAAAGGTAGGATTGCCAGATAAGGCGAATGCCTATCCACAAAGCCTTTCAGGTGGTCAGCAACAGCGGATCGCTATTGCACGTGGTCTGGCTATGGACCCAGATGTCCTACTTTTTGATGAACCGACCTCTGCACTAGACCCTGAAATGGTTGGTGAAGTTCTTGCTGTAATGCAGGATTTGGCCAAGTCAGGGATGACCATGGTTATCGTGACTCATGAGATGGGATTTGCGCGTGAGGTAGCTGACAGGGTTATCTTTATGGATGGCGGTGTCATCGTGGAGGATGGAACGCCTGAAGAAGTCTTTGAACATACCAAGGAAGAACGGACTAAGGATTTCTTGTCTAAGGTCTTGTAATATAGTCATTTAGTTTTTCTTTTATTACTTCGTTAACTCGCTTTGCCGTACTCCAGTACTGTCTGCAGCTCGTTGCCTAGTACTAAAAGTAAACTAAAAGACTATAAATGAACAAATAAGTACGACTCCGACATTGTTCGGAGTTTTTTGCTATATGCATAGTCTACTTTGGACAAGGATAGTCAGTCGGAGAATTTTAGGGTATAATAGAAAAAACAAAAGGAGTGTAGGTATGACAGTCATTGATGGGAAAGCACTAGGTATAAAAATGCAGGCTGCCTTGGCGGAGAAAACTGCTCGATTAAAAGAAGAAAAGGGGTTGGTACCAGGTCTTGTAGTTATTTTAGTTGGCGAAAATCCTGCTAGTCAGGTTTATGTACGGAATAAGGAGCGGTCAGCTCTAGCTGCTGGATTCAAGAGTGAGGTTGTTCGCGTTCCAGATACGATTTCTGAGTCAGACTTGTTGGATTTGATTGAGCGCTATAATCAGGATGATGAATGGCATGGTATTTTGGTGCAATTGCCCTTACCAGCCCATATCAGCGAGGAGAAGGTCTTGTTGGCCATTGACCCAGATAAGGATGTGGATGGTTTTCATCCGACTAACATGGGGAAATTCTGGTCTGGTCATCCTGTTATGATTCCATCTACCCCAGCAGGAATTATGGAAATGTTCAAGGAATATCAGATTGAGCTGGAAGGGAAGTCAGCTTTAGTTATTGGTCGTTCTAATATTGTTGGTAAACCGATGGCACAGCTGCTGCTGGATGCCAATGCTACTGTAACGATTGCGCATTCTCGTACCAAAAACTTGCCAGAGCTTGCTCGTCAGGCCGATATTCTTGTTGTTGCCATTGGTCGTGGTCATTTTGTGACCAAGGAATTTGTTAAGCCAGGTGCCGTGGTGATTGATGTTGGTATGAATCGTGATGAAAATGGCAAGCTAATCGGTGATGTCAAATACGATGAGGTATCAGAAGTGGCAAGTTATATTACCCCAGTTCCAGGTGGTGTTGGTCCGATGACTATTACCATGTTGATGGAACAGACCTATGAAGCTTGTGTCAGAAGTGCAAAATAATTATTTGAAATATCAGCTATGTGGTGTAGCTGGTATTTTTTATTTTGGGAGTGGGAAGACGAAATCAGAGAAGTGGTACTGGGCTTGAGCCCAGCTTTGTTTTGAGGCATATTCTTAGGAATGAGCATGGGCAGATTAGATAAAAAACAAACGAAACATAATACTATGTGAGATTGGTTTTCTATAATTAGAGTAGGCACTGTGTGTGTTGAGTATTAAATGATAGAAAACAAGGAGAAAAAATGAATAGACAGACTGAAATTTTTTCGTTGAGAAAGAGTAAGGTTGGATTAGCTTCTGTTATGATTGCGCTTATGTGGTTTGGAACAGTTGTAAAAGTTGATGAAAGTAACTTATCGGTTAAAAGGAAAGATTTTAGATAAGTCACTGAAAAATATTTCACTAGTTGCAGTAATGAAAAATTTTGATCATCAGAATCATCTATTTAAGCAAATCGTTTCGGTTGCTAGTTTAGAATTGACTCTTAAGAAGTTAGAGCAGGTAAATCCAAAGTCGAATAATTTAGATTTTAGAAATCCAAACACTGAGAAACCAGAAAAGAAAGCACCTTCAGTTCCTGAGGTAGACAAAGAAACTGAAGCTCCTATAGAAGGTTTAAAATCAAAAGATAAGATTACCGTTACAGTTAAAGGAGGGGAAAATTCAGAAATTACGGATTTGGATTTCCATTATTATATTTATCAAGGTAATTTCCAAAGAACAATTTCTGCAGGGGCAACGTTAGCAGAATTTTTGAAAGAAATTGCTATTAAAGAAGCTCCGCTTGATAATGATCGAAAACCGAATGATGTTATTCTAAAAAAAGGTTACAGGGTTTCGAAATGGGTAGATGATAAGAATAATGTAATACAATCATATCAAATATCAAGGCGGATACGGAGGCATTAACCGATGCAAGCCTTGTGACAATAGAATCTAACCAAACGTTAGAAGAACAGCCATTGACAGTTGAAGAGCAAGCTACAAAAGGAGCTGAGAATGGAGGAAATCAAGACGATGACAGTCTGCTAACCTAGAGGAAATCGAGAATGTCATTTCTGAGCCAAAGGCTGAAGCAACCCCAGAAACAAAGGTTGAGGATTCAACCCTTTCTGAATTTACACCGCGTGCTGTAAGGTCAGCTGAAAATAATTTGGATATGGAATCCCTCCCTGTTACTCCAGAATTGCCGAATGAGAAACAACCGGCTTACATCCAAGATACGAACTATCCAGGCAAACCATTTCAAATACAGCAATCCGTTTCGATAGAAGCAACTTCCGTAACCGATAAAAAAATTGAGTGGGAAGTGACTTTCAAATTTAGAGACTGGGCATTCTATGAATCAATTGGTGGATACTATTTTATCATTCCAGATGGCTTAAAACTAACTAAGTTAGTAGATCAGAGTAACACGGATATTTTAAATCACTATAAGTCAGAAGGTGCTGGTGGGGATGAGTATAGGGCGTTTGAAAATGGAAAGGGAGAATTTGATGCGCAATGGGGTCGGTCTGCAGGGTTTATGGACAATGCTATATTTAATAAATGGAAGGAAGAAAATCGTTTCTCAAAAATTCTCTTTCGAGACTACCGCAGAGATGTACAGACCGTTACTTATAAATTAGAGTCTGTCAATCTATAGGCTGAGATGAGATATGGACATTGATTCTGAGAAGTATAGTTGGGCATAAATATAAATTTCAATAAAAATATTGATAATAAAATGCATAAAATCAACGTTCTTAGCAACACGATTTTATGCGTTTTTTGGCACTCTTTTCTCTAAATTACATAAAATAAACCACCCGTTTTCACGGGTGGTCATGACTAGTAGGTATCCACTCAGTCTTTGGTGATATGAGGATAGCTTGTGTTCAAATTATCTGTTAGATAACTAGTATAGAATATATGATAGAATAGTTAAACCGATAACATCAGCCACCGCATGTGCTAGGAAAAATGGTAATAAATTTTTAGGTTTTATTTTTTGATAAAGTAGATAGAAAATAGTTCCTAGAATTAAGCCTAAACCGAGTGCACTAATTAAACCTTGATAGGTATGGAAACTGCATCGAATAATTAATGAATATAAAAATGCCCATTTTGCATATTTAGGGTTAACCAGTAAGCACAGGTTAAGGAAGAAAATTTCTTCATAAAATCCGTTCAACAATGAGTACAAAATCAGTGATAAATCAATGTTAGGAAATAATTGAAACATGGATGGAGTGTTGGAAGCTAGAAACTGATAGGATACTAAATGATAGATATCCAAGCATAATGCAGAGAAAATGAATAAGGCAACAGCTTGTAATGGAACCCAAGGAGTAATAAAAATATGTTTTTTCCAAATTGAGAAATCAAAATTTCGGAGTAATAGATAGAAGATGGCTATTGTGAGCCAAACTAACTGTAGAGCCAAAGCCTTATAATTGTCCATTGTTGAAAATGTCAAATTTTCTTGAAGAGTTGTAGTTTGATTTTGTAAGGCTATGTATTGGAGAGTAGAGTTGATGATTCCATCTCCAAATAAAATAATTGTTAGAATGAGGATATCAAACCATTTTAATACGGTTAATTTTTTTGGACTCCACATAATGGGATAGCTCCTTTCATTTTTGTTTAGTTCAGTTTATCAAACAAATCTATATATGTCCTTGGTTTCATCTGTTTTTTATCTGTTTTAAACAGAAGAAGTCAAAAGAAAGCTGAAATAGCAGAACATGATGCTCTATTTATCTATGATAGAGTTGCACCATTGTACGAATCGGTATATAATTGTATAATAATATTTTATAATAGAACTTTACGAGGAGGTATAAAAATGTCAAGAATCTTGGTTGTCGAGGATGACATAGTTATTAGTCAAGTTGTTTGTGAGTTTTTAAAAGAATATGGTTATCAGGTAGAATCTGTTTTTGATGGAAAGGTTGCTTTAGAAAGGTTTCAAGAAGAACAATTCGATTTAATTGTTTTAGATATCATGATTCCGTCTATGACAGGTTTGGAAGTACTGAAGGAAATTCGCAAAACTTCTCAGATTCCAATTTTGATGCTGACAGCCATGGGTGACGAATATACACAGCTTATTAGTTTTAATCAGATTATAAGTGATTATGTTGTTAAACCATTTTCACCAACTATATTGGTAAAACGGATTGAGAATATTTTGAGAGGAAAAGGAGATACAGATAGCATTGAGATAGGAACAATTCTTATTCAACCAACTAGTGGGGCAGTTTATATGGAAGAAGAAGAAGTTCAATTAACAAAAAAAGAATATGAAGTTTTACTATATTTAGCTAAACGACGTGGGAAAATTGTTAGTCGTGATAACTTGATGATGGGAATATGGGGATATACGGAATTGGATAGCCGTGTCTTAGATAATCATATCAAGAATATACGTAAAAAATTGCCGTCACTTCCTTTGAAGACAGTTGTTGGTCGTGGTTATCAAATAGAGGATACTTGATATGGGGATTGCTAGAAAAAATTTCATAGTTGTTGCTGTGATGATTTCTTTCATCTCTGTAACATTGTTAGGGTTATTGTATTATGCTATGCCTATATATTATAATCAGGTTAAGAAACAGGAATTGAGACATGATTATATGACTGTGGCTAAACAATTGGATGGGATGCCAGAAGCTAAGATTATATCTGAGATTGATGATTACGACAGAAAAACTCCGAAGATTATTATTAGTCTTTTTTCGAGTGATAGAGAAATTATTTATCCAGACCCCAATGATGAAATGGCCAAAAAGTATGAGAAAGAGTATTTAGAAAATGGAGATTTTGATGAAATTGGTTCTGGGGGCGTCGAGATAACATCGGCAGAAGGAGTTACATATTATCTGTTATTTAATTATGGATTCCACTCATTATCGGATGTCAGTCAAACATTGGTAACTTTTTATCCATTCATATTGCTGTTGATTATTGTTCTGGCAGTTTCGGTAGCTTTTGTTTACAGTAGGCTGTCCACTCGTAGAATAGCAAGAATTTCAGAAACAACAAGACGGATGCAATCGTTAGAGTCTGGAATCAGTTGTGCTGTTGTAGGAACAGATGAAATAACAGCATTGGCTCAGGATATTAACAGCCTGTATAGCAAGTTATTGTCAAGTATCGATGAATTAAGAACGGAAAATGAACGTGCTATGGCACGTGAGAAGGAGAAGTCTGATTTCCTCCGTATCACATCACACGAATTAAAAACTCCAATAGCTAGTATGTTGGGGTTAGTCGAAGGCATGATTTATAATGTGGGGCCATTTAAGGACCATGATACATATTTAAAAAAATGCAAGGAAATCTTGCAGGAACAATCTGAGTTAGTTCATTCTATTTTAGAAGCGACAAATCTTGATATGGCTTTAAAGGAAAGCAGAGAACAAATCCGATTAGATCAGTTGATTGATTCCTCTTTAACAAGTTATCAGAGTTTGGCAGAGGTTAAGGGATATCAATTTGAAGTAGAACTATCACCGGTTCTCATTGAAGGAAATCCTGATTATTTCTTAAAAGCTATTAAGAATATTTTAGATAATGCCTTTCGGTACTCATGTAAAGAAGCTATTATTCGTGTAGTACTGCGCCAAAATCAATTAATAATCGAAAATCAGGTTGAACGTGTTTTAAGTGACGAGGAATTGGATCAAGTCTTTCGTCCATTCTATCGTCCAGACTACAGCCGTGATAAGAAAGATGGTGGTACAGGGATTGGTTTGTTTATTGTACAGAAAATATTAGAAAAACACGGATTTCCGTACACTTTTTATGCTTCTGATACACAAACTATGCGTTTTATGATTCATTTGCAATCTAATGAATTGATATAGGTAAAATTATAATATAGACATTTAGTTTTTCTTTTATTACTTCGACGTAAGGAGGCTGGGCAAAAAGTCCAGCGCCACTTCTCAGGGTTTGTGTCAACATTTCAGCGCAGTGGTTGATTGGCAGATTTGTTCGTGTTTTACACTCCAAATCTGACCTAATCAACTGTGCGGGGGTGGGAAAACGAACTCTTCTATGGATGGTCGAGTTCTTTTCCACTCCCTATTTCCAACTTCAAACACTCCACTGGATTGTTTGAACTCGCTTTGCTGTACTCTGCAGGGGTGATTTGCTCCGCAAGTGCTATCTCCAACCTTGCACAGTCACTCGACTGTACAAGCTGTCTGCAGCTATTGAAGCGAACTTGCTTCGCCCTATCTCCAACCTCCAAAGGTTCCCAAAACCTTTGGAGCGAGTACTAAAAGTAAACTAAAAGACTATAAAAGAGACATGATTTCATCCATTTTTGAAAACAGGTCTCTTTTATTGTAGTCTCAAATGGAAAAATGGAAAATAGGAAAAAAACAGGAGAGGAATAGAATGTCGACAGTCTAACCTTGTATAATGAATGTGTTTGATAAAATCTGTTAAAATACAGGAGGGATTTATGGTTGTTTTTTTGGTTATTTGTATTTTTTTGGTGAGAATCTATTTTTTGAAGATTTCCATTAAAAACGAAAAACGGATTTTGAAAAACGGCGGTTCAGAATTTGGTGTTCAAAATACTAAATTATTAACAGTTGTACATATTCTATTTTATTTATCATGTTTGGTTGAAGCAGTAGTGCGACACGCCAAGTTTGATACGCTTAGTAGCTTAGGTTTGATATTCTTGCTGTTTTCAATGGGAATGTTATTTTGGGTAACACGATTGTTAGGTGATATTTGGACAGTTAAGCTCATGTTGGTAAAAGATCATCGTTTTGTTGATCATTGGTTGTTTCGTGTTGTAAAGCATCCTAACTATTTCCTAAATATTATACCAGAATTAATCGGTTTAGCTTTATTGTGTCATGCAACATATAGTTTTCTCATCTTATTTCCAGTCTACATGGTTATCTTATACAGACGTATTCACGAGGAAAATAACTTGTTGAAAACAGTGATTATTCCAAACGGAACTGTGCAGTCTGCAGCAGAGATAACTGGAAATAATTAAAGTTTGCTAAATAATAATTGTGATATTGTTTGAAACTAGGATACCGCTCTAATTAGAGTTGATGAGTAAGTTTACATGATTCAGTTTTCATATTTAAAAGTGGTACCGTATGTGTAAATTGGCTTCTGTCAGTTGTATATTATAAAGAAACTCTTGCAAAAGTGTATGTTGCAAGAGTTTCTTTATTGCTACAAGAGGCTATGGATGTTTACGGTTTCTCTACGGAGAATGTATCGGCGTGGGCAAGGTCACCATAGGTATAGCCGAGGTTAAACCATTTTTTCCTTTGCTCAGAAGTGCCGTGGGTAAAACTGTCTGGAACAGTACGGCCGTAGGCTTCCTGCTGAAGAGTATCGTCACCAACTGCATGGGCAGCATTCATGGCTTCGTCAATATCACCAGCATCCAAGATGCCTTGTCCATCAACATATTTGGCCCAGGCTCCTGCATAATAGTCAGCTTGCAATTCTAGACGGACATTGAGGGCGTTGCCTTCCTTTTCTGATAATTGAGTACGTTTTTGGTGGTAGGCACCAAGGACTTCCAATTCATTTTGGACATGGTGACCGACCTCATGAGCGATGACATAGGCCATGGCAAAGTCACCAGCAGCCTTATACTTGCTAGATAATTCTTGATAGAAAGAAGTATCAATATAAATCTTGCGGTCAGCAGAGCAATAGAATGGACCGGCTTGGGCGGAACCCACTCCACATCCGGTTTGGGTCTGGTTAGTATAGAAAACCATAGTCGGTGCATTGTAGGTTAAACCATTGGCTTTAAATTCTTGGACCCAAAAATCTTCTGTTGATCCTAAAACCTTACTCATGAATTCAGCATCTGCATCAGACACATCTGTACCAGTCGTTGTGACTTGACTCGATTGGTAAGGATTAGTCCCTGTTGATGGGGAAAGCAGTCCACCAAGGTTTGACATGCCTCCGAAGGCTAATAAAAGGACAAGAACAAGTAGTTTTCCTTTCCAACCAAGTCGTGAAAAGAGTAGTCCCAATAGAACATTTCCGCCAGATGAACCAGACGAGAAAGAAGAGTTAGAACTGGATTGCCCCCTGCGGTCCTCAATGTTAGAACTTTTTCGTAAATCATCAATTTTCAAATAAATCTCCTTAGAACCTGCATAATGATTCTTAGAACCCATATTCACAAGTAAAGTGTTTTTACGCATTGGACCGTGAATCCAGATTCTTATATTCTCACAAACTATTATATAGCAAATTGTTGAAAAAAACACAGGAAAGCTATCGGAAATAATAGGCCTAGTTCTGTATAAAAGTGCAAAATTTGGTATAATAGTGGGGATACAATATAGAAGGAGTGGACATGGTTGAATATTTATCGGTTAGTCATCTAACTAAGTATTTAAAATTAAAGTTTGACCGCGATCCGTATTTGGAGAAGGTGTATTTGACAGGTCAAGTGTCCAACTTCCGTAAACGCCCTAGCCATCAATATTTTTCGCTCAAGGATGACAAGGCAGTCATCCAAGCGACCATGTGGGCAGGCGTCTATAAGAATCTGGGCTTTGAGCTTGAAGAGGGAATGAAAATCAATGTCATTGGGCGCATTCAGCTCTATGAACCAAATGGTTCTTATTCCATTGTCATTGAAAAAGCTGAGCCAGATGGTATTGGAGCCTTGGCAATCAAGTTTGAACAGCTCAAACAAGCTCTGACACAGGAAGGCTTATTTAAAGAAGAATTCAAGCAAGCCTTGCCACGGTTTACCAAGAAAATCGGTGTCATTACCAGTCCAAGTGGAGCCGTTATTCAGGATATTATTACAACCGTTAGCCGACGTTTTCCAGGCGTAGAGATAGTTCTCTATCCGACCAAGGTGCAAGGAGATGGTGCTGCTCAGGAGGTTGTTGCCAATATCCAAAGAGCCAATGAACGGGATGACTTGGATGTTCTGATTGTTGGTCGTGGCGGTGGTTCTATCGAAGACCTTTGGGCTTTCAATGAAGAAATTGTGGTTCGGGCTATTTTTGAATCCCGTATTCCAATCATTTCCAGTGTGGGTCACGAAACGGATACGACTCTGGCAGATTTTGTGGCAGACCGCAGGGCAGCCACTCCGACAGCTGCCGCAGAATTAGCGACTCCTGTGACCAAGGCAGACTTACTGGGTTATTTAAATCAGCAGGAAAATCGAGCCTATCAGACCATGACCAATCGGTTGAAATTCCTGAGAGGGCAGCTTGAGAAAATTAGCCAGTCAGTTATGTTCCGTCAGCCTGAACGCTTATACGATGGTTATTTACAAAAATTAGACCGTTTGACCAACCAATTGCAGACACGGATGAAAGAAGTCTATAGCCAGCAGAAACAGGCTAGTCTCTTACTACAGCAACGATTACAAGGTGTGCATCCAGGTCGTAAAGTAGAGAGTTTCCAAGAGAGAATTATCCAGCAGGAACGACTCTTGAAGAGCAATATGGCTAATATCTATGACAATAAGATGGCCAAGGCGGACAAGCTGATTGAGGCCTTGACTATGCTGGATACCAGTCGCATCGTGGCTCGTGGCTATGCCATGATTCGTCAAGATGGTCGGGTGATTGATAGTGTAGAAAATGTACAAATGGGTGAAAACCTAACCATCCAGATGAAGGATGGTCAACTTGATGTGGAGGTAAAACATGTCCAAACAGACGAAAACATTTGAAGAAAATCTAGCTGAATTAGAAGGAATCGTAACCAAATTAGAGCGAGGCGATGTGGCTCTGGAAGAAGCACTTGCCGAGTTTCAAAAAGGAATGGTCCTATCGAAAGACCTACAAAAGACACTAGCAGAAGCTGAAAAGACCTTGGTCAAGGTCATGCAGGCGGATGGCAGTGAAGCGGAGATGGATTAATGGTTGATGTGAAACGGATTGATCAGGAAATTCGCGATTTTTATTACAACCGTGGAACAATTGTTTCGGAAGAATTAATTGATGCGATTTTGTATTCGATTGATGGTGGTGGAAAGCGGATTCGACCGGTCTTATTGCTTCAAATCGTGGAAGGATTTGGGGTCGAATTACAGCAAGCCCACTACCAAGTGGCCGCTGCCTTAGAGATGATTCATACGGGAAGCCTGATTCACGATGATCTTCCTGCCATGGATGATGATGATTACCGTAGAGGTCGACTCACCAATCATAAGAAATTTGACGAAGCGACAGCTATTTTAGCAGGCGATAGCCTCTTTTTGGACGCTTTTGGCCTCCTGTCTCTGGCTGATTTACCAAATCAGGTTTTACTTGAATTGATCCAGCTCTTGTCATTAGCATCTGGAACTTTTGGGATGGTCGGTGGTCAAATGCTGGACATGCTAGGTGAAGGAAAAAAATTGGAAATTTTTGACCTGATAAATATCCATAGCAACAAGACAGGTCGATTATTGACATTTCCATTTCATGCAGCAGGGATTATTACGCAACAGCCTAGTTCCGTTGTCGGTTCCTTGTGGCAAGCTGGGATGTTGATTGGTCATGCCTTTCAGGTTCGAGATGATATTTTAGATGTAACGGCAGATTTTGATGAATTGGGCAAAACGCCTCGGAAAGATTTGGCGGCTGAAAAAGCAACATATCCAAGCTTGTTAGGGTTAGAAGAGTCCAAATTCATTGTTCAGGATTCATTGAATAAGGCTGTGGGCATTTTTAAGGAATTAGAAGAACACAATGGCTTTAAGGGGCAAGAAGTGTATCAATTGATAGAAAGTTTACGAATCAATGGCTAAGGAAAGAGTAGATGTACTAGCTTTTAAACAGGGGCTTTTCGAGACGCGGGAGCAGGCCAAACGCGGTGTTATGGCTGGCTTAGTTATATCCGTCATTAATGGGGAACGCTACGACAAACCAGGTGAGAAGATTGACGAGGGAATTGAACTCAAGCTCAAGGGGGAAAAACTCAAGTATGTCAGCCGTGGTGGTCTCAAATTGGAGAAAGCCTTGCAGGTTTTCCACTTATCAGTTGAGGGTCAAACAACGATTGATATTGGGGCTTCGACAGGCGGATTTACGGATGTTATGTTGCAGGCTGGTGCCAAGCAGGTCTATGCTGTGGATGTAGGGACCAATCAACTGGCTTGGAAATTACGTCAGGATGAGCGTGTGATCAGCATGGAACAGTACAATTTCCGCTATGCTGAGTTGGGAGATTTCGAACTTGGTCAACCAAGTTTTGCGTCCATTGACGTCAGCTTTATCTCATTGAGTCTGATTTTGCCAGCACTCCATCGTATTTTAGCGGAGGGCGGCCAGGTTGTTGCCCTTGTCAAACCCCAATTCGAGGCTGGACGTGAACAGATTGGGAAAAATGGCATTGTTAAGGATAAATCCGTTCACTTGAAAGTCTTGGAAGATGTGACAAAAATGGCCGTGGAAACAGGCTTCTCAGTCAAAGCCCTTAGCTTTTCCCCTGTTCAAGGCGGTCATGGCAATATCGAATTTTTAGCGCACTTAGAAAAATCAACACAACCAAACCAGATTGATAAAGAGGTCATAACAACTACAGTCTATCAAGCACATGAGGAATTTAAAAAGGATGAATAAACGAGAACGATTAGAAGTCATTAAAGATTTGGTAGTCCGATTTCCTATTGATACACAGGAAGAAATTGTTGAACGTCTAGAAGCAATGGGTGTCAATGCGACACAAGCAACGGTTTCACGTGATATCAAGGAACTTGGCATTATTAAGGTTCCATCAGCGGATAAAGGATATATTTATGGTCTACCAAAGGCAGGTCTTGTTAAGGTAAAATCGCAGAATGTTTTTGAAGTCTCAGTGATGGATAAAATGATTAATCTCCGTCTGGTACCTGGAAGCTCTGCTGTGGTCAAACGCCGGATTTTGGAACAATTTCAAGAACATGTTTTTTCAGTGATTGCTGATGATGACAGTATTCTGCTCATTGTTACAAACGAAGGCATTATTTCGCAAATCGAACAGACGGTTAGAGGGTGGTAGCCATGTTACTAGAAGTGTCCATTAAAAACTTCGCCATTATTGAGCAGGTATCACTGAATTTTGAAAACGGGATGACCATCCTATCTGGTGAAACAGGTGCAGGTAAATCCATTATCATTGATGCCATGAACCTGATGCTTGGAGCGCGTGCGACGACAGATGTTATCAGACATGGGGCCGCCAAGGCTGAGATTGAAGGGCTCTTTTCCTTTGAAAATAGCAGAGCTCTCGAGCAGATTTTGCTTGAACAGGGGATTGAAGTAGCTGACGAACTCATTATCCGTCGTGAAATCCTACAAAATGGCCGTTCGGTCAGCCGTGTCAATGGGCAGATGGTCAATTTATCTGTCTTGAAACAGATTGGGCAATATTTAGTAGATATTCATGGTCAACATGACCAGGAAGAATTGATGAAATCCCAGCACCATATCCGTCTTTTGGACAGTTTCGGAGAAGATGAATTTTGGAGTCTTAAAGACCGTTATCAGACAACCTTTGATGCTTACCGTAGTCTTCGCAAACGAGTTCTTGAAAAGCAAAAAAATGAGCAAGAACACAAGGCGCGGATTGAGATGTTGGAATACCAAATTGCTGAAATCGAAGCAGCAGATTTGAAGTCTGGCGAAGATATTCAACTCAATCAGGAACGCGATAAACTGCTCAACCACAAACAAATTGCAGATACACTGACCAATGCCTATGCACTGTTAGACAATGAAGATTTTTCAAGCTTGAACAACCTACGCTCAGCAATGAGTGACTTGCAAAGTCTGGAAGAATTTGATCCAGACTACAAACAGCTCTCTTCTAGCCTGACAGAAGCTTATTATGTTGTTGAAGATGTGACCAAGCGTCTCAGCGATGTGGTCGATAATCTAGATTTTGACGGCAATCGTCTCTTGCAATTGGAAAGTCGTCTGGATTTGCTCAATACCATTACGAAGAAATATGGCGGAACTGTCGATGATGTTTTGGACTATTTTAGTAAAATCAGCGAAGAATACAATCTATTGACAGGCAATGATTTATCTGGTGATGATTTGGAAGTTCAGCTTAAGAACTTAGAGAAAGAATTGGTTGAACGAGCAGGTCAGCTCAGCCAATCACGCCATGAATTGGCTCTTGTTTTAGAAGATATTATTCGCCAAGAATTGCAAGACTTGTATATGGAGAAAGCTCGTTTCCAAGTTCGATTTACTAAAGGAAAATTTAATCGAGAAGGAAATGAAACAGTAGAATTTTACATCTCTACCAACCCAGGTGAAGACTTCAAGCCTCTGGTTAAGGTGGCTTCTGGAGGAGAATTGTCTCGCTTGATGTTGGCCATTAAGTCAGCCTTTGCCCGTAAAGAAGGTAAAACTTCTATTGTCTTTGATGAGGTGGATACAGGGGTATCTGGACGTGTGGCCCAGGCAATTGCCCAGAAAATTTATAAAATCGGACAATATGGTCAAGTATTGGCGATTTCTCATCTACCACAAGTCATTGCTATTGCAGATTATCAGTTCTTTATTGAGAAAATATCCGACGAACATTCGACTGTTTCTCGTGTCCGTCTCTTGACCAAAGAAGAGCGTATTGAGGAAATTGCCAAGATGTTAGCCGGTGACAAAATCACAGATGCAGCCCGTAATCAAGCAAAAGAATTAGTAGAAAAAGGTTAGGCGACTAGCCTTTTTGCTTATGTCCAAAGTTTATTTTTTAGTTAAAATTTGTTATAATAGATGGCAAAATTGAAGAGAATTGTAGGATGAAATATGTCAAAGATTAAGATTGTTACGGATTCAAGTACGACTATCGAACCCAGTTTGGTCGAAGCATTGAATATAACAGTTGTTCCATTATCTGTAATGGTTGACGGAGTCGTATACTCTGACAACGATTTAAAAGAAGGAGAATTCTTAGAGCTCATGCGTGGGTCGAAAAACTTGCCAAAAACAAGCCAGCCCCCAGTAGGACTCTTTGCGGAAACTTTTGCTGATTTGGCTAAAGATGGCAGTCAGATTATTGCCATTCTCTTGTCGCATGCCTTATCAGGGACAGTAGAAGCTGCTAGACAAGGAGCAACCCTTTCTGGTGCTGATGTGACAATACTCGATTCAAGCTTTACAGATCAGGCTGAAAAATTCCAAGTTGTAGAAGCAGCACGCATGGCACAAGCTGGTGCCAGCAAAGAAGAAATCCTTGCAGCTATTGAAACAGTCAAAGAAAAAACGGAATTATACATCGGTGTATCAACCCTAGAAAATCTAGTCAAGGGTGGTCGTATTGGACGTGTTCAAGGGATGCTGAGTAGCCTACTCAATATCCGTGTCATCATGGAAATGAAAGACCATCAGCTGACTCCGATTGTCAAGGGACGAGGCAATAAGACCTTTAAAAAATGGCTGGAAGAGTTCACGGCAACTCTAGCAGATAAAAAAGTAGTCGAGATTGGTATTTCCTATTCAGGAACGGCTGATTTTGCAAACGAAATGAAGAGTCAATTACAAGAGTACGTCTCAAAAGAAATTTCTGTTTTAGAGACAGGTTCCATCATTCAAACTCATACTGGTGAGGATGCCTGGGCTATTTTGATTCGTTATGAATAACAGGAAGTTGATTAAAGGCTTTGTTTTCTTTTTTCTGGCAATTCTAGGGTCGATTTTTCTATTTCATCAACTCATTCCTGTTGCCTCATCTCGCATCTCCAGACAAGAGCTTACCGTATCAGAAAAAATCAGTTTTCGATATGTGGCACTTGGTGATTCTTTGACAGAAGGTGTTGGAGATACAACTGGACAGGGGGGCTTTGTTCCCTTGTTGGCTCAATCTCTAACTAACGATTATGGTTATGAAGTAGATTATAAAAATTTCGGAGTTTCTGGGAATACCAGTAATCAGATTCTTAAGCGAATGAAGGAAGATGGAGAGCTGATAAGCTACTTAAAAACAGCAGATCTGTTAACTCTGACAGTTGGTGGCAATGATTTGCGCAAGGCTATTATTAAAAACATTGCCAATCTCAAAGTTTCAACTTTTGATAAGCCCGCAAAAGATTACGGAAAACGATTGGATACGATTATTAAGACAGCGCGTAAGAATAATCCAAATCTTCCCATCTATGTTGTCGGGATTTACAATCCACTCTACCTCAATTTTCCTGAATTGACAGAAATGCAGACAATTGTTGATAATTGGAATACGATGACAGAACAGATAACTGAAAAATATCAAGATGTCTACTTTGTTCCGATCAATGATTTGCTCTATAAAGGATTGGAAGGGGAGGCTGGTATTAGTCAGAATGGTAGCCAAGTTACCAATAATTTACTGTATGAGGAAGACAGTTTCCATCCCAATAATACTGGATATGAGATTATGAAAAAAGCGATATTGGAGAGAATGAATGAGACCACGGAAAGCTGGGAACCTTAATATTTGGAAATGGCTATTTTTAGCCCAGTTGGCTTTATTGATTGGTTGCGGAATAGTCCTCTATACACGGATTCAAACAGATAGAGAGGATTTAACAAAGCTCGTTCAGACTAGTGGAGAAGATACCAAGGTTGGGACCTTCTCCACTAATAGGGAACAGCTCAACCAAACCATCACTAACTATCTAAAAGAGTATCAGACGGAAGAGTTTTCCTATCAATTATTCATAACGAATCAACAAGTAGTTTTTGAAGGCAGCTATCAGGTTTTTGGTGTGACTATCCCACTCTACATTTATTTTCAACCTAGCAAAATGGAAGATGGCAGTATTTTGTTACGGATAACAGAAATATCAGTTGGAAGTTTATCCCTGCCGAAAGCAGAGGTATTAGCTTATTTACAAAAAAATTATAAACTCCCTGCCTTTGTAAAAATAGACTCCGAACAAGCGCAAGTACAGGTTCAACTGACAGAACTGAAGAACAAATTTGGTCTGTATGGAAAGGCGAATACGATTGATTTGTACAACGACCAATTCATTGTTGATATCTACAGAAAAAGACAGTAAAATAGCATTAAAAACTTGACCAAACGCCTAAAATTCGGTACTATATAGAAGTGAGTAATAACTCAGAAAATTATTGGAGGACTTAGCAAATGGCTAATAAACAAGATTTGATTGCAAAAGTTGCAGAAGCGACTTCATTGACTAAAAAAGACTCAGCAGCAGCTGTTGAAGCAGTATTCGGAGCAGTAGCAGACTACCTTGCAGCTGGTGAAAAAGTACAATTGATCGGTTTCGGTAACTTTGAAGTTCGTGAGCGTT
Source organism: Streptococcus suis (assembly GCF_046032535.1). GTDB lineage: Bacteria > Bacillota > Bacilli > Lactobacillales > Streptococcaceae > Streptococcus > Streptococcus suis_AK. The sequence goes on from NZ_JARQPL010000033.1 coordinate 21,635, forward strand.
CAGCACGTACAGGTCGCAACCCTCAAACAGGTGCAGAAATCAAAATCGCAGCATCAAAAGTTCCAGCATTCAAAGCTGGTAAAGCTCTCAAAGACGCTGTGAAATAATTCAGCATGAAAAAGCCCGTCATATCAAGCTTTCTAGCTTGTCCGACGGGCTTTTTTTGTGTTTAAGGGGCAAATAAGGGGCAAAACTTTATACTCAATGAAAATCAAAAGTAGCCTAGGAAACGAAGCCGAAGATAGAACTGGAGTTTATCAAGGCAAGTTGACAACGGATAATTTTGATTTTCGAAGAGTATTAGTAATTTTCTACACTACACATTCTCGTTTTAAGACAACAAAAAACCAGCCTTGGGCAGCTGATTTTTTAGGAGATTTATGAAAAATTTTAGGATACACCTATAGTATACTCGAATTTTCAGATTCTTCATCGGTCTGCAGACCTATTTTGTTAAAAAATAAACATGTGCTATAATAATAAAAACTCAAAAGGAGAGTATTATGACAATCCGTAAAGCTAGACAATCTGATATTCCAGTTTTAAATGAATTGCTTCAAGATATTTTACAGGTGCATCACCAAGCACGACCAGATATTTTTAAAAGCGCAGGTCAAAAATTTTCTGAGGCTGAATTAGTAGCACTTTTGGAAAATCCAGATAAGCCTATTTTTGTCTTTGAGTTAGAGGGACAAGTGGTTGGGCATCTTTTTTGTGAATTATCTACCGCAACAGGCGATGTTTTAGAACCAGTTAAAACCTTGTTTATTGATGATTTGTGTGTAGCCAATTCTGCGCGTGGTCAAAGAATTGGCGAGCAGCTTTATGAATTTGCTCTTTCCTATGCTAAGGAGCAGGGGTGCCATAATCTTACCTTGGATGTATGGGCTGACAATGCAGGAGCTGTCCGTTTTTATGAACGCCAAGGAATGAAACCACAAAAGTTCCGTATGGAGCAAATAATAGAGTGAGGCTGGGCAAAAAGCCCAGGACCACTACTCAGAGTTCGTGTCAACATCTCAGCGCAGTGGTTGATTGGCAGATTTGTTCGTGTTTTGCACTCCAAATCTGGCCTAATCAACTGTGCGGGGGTGGGAAGACGAACTCTTTTTATCTTGGTCGAGTTCTTTCCCACTCCCAATGTTCTCTCATTTTTGCCAATAATTTTTGAGCAGTTTCTAGGTTGCTGTGCTTTTCTTTCCGCAGGAGTTGGGCTAGTTGGTCTACTTCATGCTCCTCGGCGCCAGCAAGTAGCGCTAGGGATTTTGCGTGGAGCTTCATGTGACCAGCCTGAATCCCTGAAGTAACAAGAGCACGCAGGGCAGCAAAGTTCTGACAGAGACCGACAGAAGCGATGATAGAAGCTAATTGGCGTGCCTTTGGTTGTTGGAGAAGGTCAAAAGCGACTGCTACCTTTGGATTGAGCCCGATAGAGCCACCGACGGAGGCGATCGGAAGAGGTAGGGTGATGGAGCCGACCAAGTGCTCGCCATCAATGGACCAAGTAGAAAGCCCCTTGTATTGCCCATCACGGCTGGCATAAGCATGGGCCCCGGCTTCGACTGCCCGCCAGTCATTTCCTGTAGCGATAACGACAGCATCTATACCATTAAAAATCCCTTTGTTATGTGTCGCAGCACGATAAGGGTCCACTTGCGCCAGTTTGCTTGCCAGGGCTATTTTTTGAGCAGTTTCTTGAGCAATGGCAGAGCTGGTAGCCAGACTAGGGATGGCAATATGGCATTGGGCGGTGACCAGTGACTCCGTTGCATAGTTGGAGAGGATTCCCATCAAAGCCTGTCCCTTGCTGAGTTCTTCTAAGTCATCCTTAACAGCTTCTAACATGTTATTGAGGATATTGGCTCCCATGGCTTCTTGTACATCAACCTGAAGATAGACAATCAAAAACTCATCCTTACTCTCAACAGTCAATTCTCTTGCACCGCCCCCTCGTTTGACAATGGAAGGGTGCGCTTGATTGGCAGTTTCTAAAATACTCTCCTTCTGGTCAAGAATCGCCTGTGTCGCTCTGCTATGGTCTGAAATATCGTAGAGAGCAACTTGTCCAATCATGATACGGTTGTGAATAGTCGTTGTAAAACCGCCAGATTTAGCGATGATTTTGGCTCCGAAAGATGCAGCTGCAACCACAGAAGGTTCTTCAGTAACCATCGGTACAGAATAAGTTTGTCCATCCACTAGAAGTTCTGGAAGTACAGAAAAAGGTAAGGAAAACGTTCCTAGATGATTTTCTGCCATCTTTCCCGCAATTGCTTCTGGCAGGTTTTCGTCTTTGTATAGAATGTCTAAGCTATCTTCGGCTAGGGAACGATTCTGACGGAGAATATCAATGCGCTCTTGGCGTGATTTTTTATAAAATCCGGAAAAAGTTGACATAGGTTCCTCTTTCTATAGGAAAGCGCCCCTTGGTGAGAGCCAAAGGGCGCCGTTTTGGCTTTTATTTACGATAGATACGTTTGTGATTGTCCACTTTGATAAGGGCAAAGGGACTTTGGTCTTCTGGTAGGTCAAGGGATGAACCAGTTTCATCAAGTGTAATTTCTTCAAAGAAGACTTGTTCGTATTCCTTAACGCTGAGTTTTGTACGCTGATTGAGTTGTTCTAAACGATTTTCTTGTAAGTGGTCGCGATAACCTTCAACGAGTTGACCGCTGAAAATTTCACAGACAGCGCCGCTACCATAGCTATAAAAGAGGATTTGATCCCCTGTCTCTAACGCTCTGCTATTTTCCAAAAGGGAAAGAAGAGAGAGGAAGATAGAGCCAGTGTAGATGTTGCCGACGACTTTATTATAGACGATAGCTTCCTGGAAACGTTCTGTCAAGCGACTAAGAGTTTCTTCATCCTGAGCAATAGCTTGCAGTCCTTTAAGACCTTGTTTGGAGAAAGGGATATGCAAGCACATGGCAGCAAAATCGTTGAGGGTTTTGCCTGTTTTTTGTTGATAGTAGTCGAAAGTTGTCGTCAAGCAATCGGTGTACTGTTCAGTTGAAAATTTACCATCAACACGTGGATATTTGTCGTAGTTAGGACGCCAGAAGTCGTAGATGTCACGTGTTTGGCAGACATTATCATTGTTGAGGACCAAAATTCGTGGGTTTGCGGTTACCAACATGGCAACTGCACCAGCACCTTGGGTAGGTTCACCGCCAGAAGCGACTCCATATTTTGCAATATCACTAGCAATGACTAGGACTTTTGATTCTGGGAATTGAGCGATATGGCTTTTGGCAAGACTTAGTCCAGCCGTTGCACCGTAACAAGCCTCCTTCATCTCGATGGAGCGAGCGAAGGGCTGAATACCGAGTAATCCATGAATGGTAACGGCGGCAGCCTTACTTTGATCTACACTAGATTCTGTGCCGACAATAACCATGTCAATGGTTTGTTTATCTTCTTCTGTCAGAATGGCTTCGGCAGCCTTTGCACCAAGACTGATAATATCTTGAGTGACAGGAGCTACAGCCATTTCAGACTGAAGAAGACCAATCTTAAATTTATTTGGGTCCACATTGCGGGCTTGGGCTAAATCAGCCAAATCTAAAACATAATCGGGTGCCGCAAATCCGATTTTATCAATACCGATGTTCATAATATATCCTTTGTGTACAAATGATAGGTTAACTTGTTTGCGCATTGGAAACGATTAGGGAGATGCCTTGACCGCCTCCGATACAAAGTGAGCAAAGACCAAGCTCTTTTTCTTGCTTGATTAATTCGTGAATCAGAGTGACTAGGATTCGACTACCACTAGCTCCGATTGGATGTCCAAGGGCGATAGCACCACCATTGACATTGACTTTTGCAGGATCAATGCCGAGTTGTTTGACAACTGGAATTGATTGGGCTGCAAATGCCTCGTTGAGTTCGAATAGATCGATATCCTCGACTGTTTTATTCAGTTTTTGTAGCGCTTTTTGGCTAGCAGTAATAGGTCCAAGCCCCATCAATGCGGGATCTAAACCGCTTGTTGCATAGGCCTCAATATAGGCGAGTGGCTGGATATTTAGCTCACTGGCTTTTTCATCAGACATGAGTACCAAGACAGCACAGCCGTCGTTGATGCCAGAAGCATTGGCTGCGGTGACGGATCCATCTTTTTTGAAAGCTGGATGGAGTGTTGCCAATTTTTCAATTGGCGTCAGACGAGGATACTCATCTGTGGCAAAAATAGTTTCGCCTTTCCGATTTTTTAGTCTAATAGGAACAATTTCGTCAACAAATCTTCCCTCAGCAATAGCTTTTGCAGCCTTCTCTTGGCTACTGTATGCAAAAGCATCTTGCTCTGCGCGACTGACTTGATAGCGTTCAGCAACATTTTCTGCAGTAATGCCCATGTGATAGTCGTTGAAGGCATCTGTCAAACCATCTGTTAACATGGAATCTTCCAGACTAATATGCCCTAATTTACTACCAAACCGGCTAGTTTTGGATAGATAAGGTGCCTGGCTCATGATTTCAATGCCTCCAGCCACAACTACATCATTGTCACCGAGAAGGATTGATTGTGTGGCAAGAAGGACTGATTTGAGACCAGAACCACAGACTTTATTGACTGCATAGGCAGAGGATGTCTGAGGAATGCCTGCACGAATAGCAATTTGACGTGCAATATTTTGTCCTTGTCCTGCTGAGAGAACATTTCCGAAGATAACTTCATCAACGCTGTCTGCAGGGATGTTTTTATTAGCTAAGGCTGTTTTGAGGACTTGCGCCCCTAAATCAGCGATTTCAATATCTTTCAGACTGCCTCCGAAGCTGCCGATAGCAGAACGATAGGCAGACACGATAGCTACTTTTTTCATGATAACTCCTATAGTGGTATCGTTTTGAACTGTCGTGTTCAGCCTTACTATTATACCATTATTTTGTATTTTTTCTAAGAAGAAAGATAGGTCTAGAGACTGAATTTACATCCCGACTTTATCACATAAAAAAATGCAAAGGATAGCTAACCCCTTGTGGGACAAGGAGTTTGGCTATCCTTTTTC
>NZ_JARQPL010000034.1:0-25316 GCF_046032535.1 Streptococcus suis
TTCCCCTTTTATTTTTAGTGTAACATAAAAACTAACCCACCACAAAACGTGATAGGTTAGTTAACTTAATGACATTGAGCTACTACCTTCTTCTCTTTTTTCAAAAGTTATGGGATGAAAAGCAAGAGGTGGAGGCGAGTTGGCAAAATGGTAGAATGCAGATTCGCTTAGTGGTTGAAGAAGAGGGGTGGCAAGTCCATTACCGTTTTCCAGATAATCAGGCAAGGGAGGTTGAACGCTTATTGGCCTCAGGCATGCTGGTGGCCACTCGCTCCTCCAGAAATTTTATCAAGATACGGTCGAGTCGTTTTGTTGCACCGTATATAGCTCTAATCAAACAGCGTCAACTTTATCGAAAAAAGCCGAGTAAAGCTATGCTCCAGTGGGAAAAATACCAAAGTCAACTTATTGAAATCCAAAGGACCTATCAGCTAGTGGAGGAAAGTGCTCCGCAAACTTTTTTTGGACACTGGTTGAATAAGGTCCAACTCTATCTCTGCTCTGCCATTGCCAGCTATTGGGAAGAAGTTATTAAAGGAGTGGAGTGGCAGGAGGCAAGAGAAATCAAAGAGCAAAGGAAAGCCGAGAAGCCACATAATCCTATTGAAGATAAATGGAAGGAAAATATTGCTAGACGCCATAAGCGAAAAGTGGACCAACTGATTGGACATGATACCTTGGAAAAACTCCGACAACTGAAAACAGAATTAGACGACTAAGAAGTTATAGCGAACCTTCAATAAATGGGAGCGGGAAAGAACTCGACTGGTCAAAAAGAGTTCGTCAACAAGTCCTTATTTCCAGTTGTTGAGCTGAAACAGTCTATCCCCAGACTGTTTCACTCCCACCCCGCACAGCTCAAAAGGTTCGGTGAACCTTTTGAGGTTGGAAATAGAGCAAACTTTGTTCGCAACAGTCGTAATGGCCAGATTTGGAGTGTAAAACACGAATTGCTGAGATTTGCTTCACAAATCCTATCTCCAACCTTTAACAGTCCACTGGACTGTTAAAGCCAATCAACCACTGCGCTGAGATGTTGACACGAACCCTGAGAAGCGAGGTTGGTCTTTTTGCCCAGCCTCATTTTTTACACATAAGCACTGAATCTGCGAATACAGGTTCTAAATTTTCAGTTCAGATTTTTGTCTTTTGAGGGGCTAAACGATATAATCGTAAGGTATCATTTATTAGAAATGACAGAGTTTTATCATCTATTGCAAAGATTGAAAAGGAGACACTATGTCAAAAGATATTCGCGTTCTACTCTATTACAAGTATGTTCCAATTGAAAATGCCAAAGAATATGCTGCTGAGCATCTAGCTTTCTGTAAGTCTATCGGACTCAAAGGACGTATTTTGATTGCTGATGAGGGAATCAACGGTACTGTTTCTGGTGACTATGAAACAACTCAAAAGTACATGGACTACGTTCATGCAAACCCATTGTTCAGCGATTTGTGGTTTAAGATTGATGAAGAAAATGAGCAAGCTTTCAAGAAAATGTTTGTTCGTTATAAAAAAGAAATTGTTCACCTTGGTTTGGAAGACAACGACTTTGACAACGATATTGACCCACTCGTGACAACAGGTGCCTACCTATCACCAAAAGAGTTCAAAGAAGCTCTCTTGGACGAAGATACAGTTGTTTTGGATACACGTAATGACTACGAGTATGACCTTGGTCACTTCCGTGGTGCAATCCGTCCAGACATCCGCAACTTCCGTGAGTTGCCACAATGGGTCCGTGATAACAAAGAGAAATTCATGGACAAGCGCGTAGTTGTTTACTGTACTGGTGGTGTTCGCTGTGAAAAATTCTCAGGCTGGATGGTTCGTGAAGGCTATAAAGATGTCGGCCAGCTCCACGGTGGTATCGCAACCTATGGTAAAGACCCAGAAGTTCGTGGCGAATTGTGGGATGGGAAGATGTATGTCTTTGACGAGCGTATCGCGGTCGATGTTAACCATGTAGACCCAGTTGTCGTTGGTAAGGACTGGTTCAATGGCACACCATGTGAGCGCTATGTCAACTGTGGCAATCCATTCTGTAACCGTCGTATTTTGACATCGGAAGAGAATGAACACAAGTATGTTCGTGGCTGTTCAGCTGAATGCCGTGCTCATGAGCGCAACCGTTACATCTCTGAAAACGGCTTGACTCGTCAAGAATGGGCAGAACGCTTGGAAGCGATTGGGGAAACTCTTACTCCAGCAAATGCTTAGTAATACCAAAATTGCATTGAAAAATCAGTGCAATTTTTTTGTGCAATCAGAATTCTTTATATTTTTTCAGTCCATTCTATACGAAGCCTATCAATTAGAAAAGAGAAGGGGATGAAGTCATTTTGGATGAACTTATCCCTTTCGAAAATAAAATTATCCGTTGTCAACTTGCCTTGATGAACTCTAGTGCTATATTCGCTTCGTTTCCTAGGTTACTTTTGATTTTCATTGAGTATTAGCAGTAGCAGACCTTGAATAGCTGGTCGGTTTTATGAAGCAATCGTTTTTGCAGTTGTGACGTTTGGAGATATTAAGTCTGCGACTTTGCCTGAGAGTGGCAACTTGATTTTGATGTAGGCAGATAGCTTTGCTCAACGCGTACCATTTCAGGTAGTAGCGAGTGGCAATGAAGTCTTGATTTCGCTTAATGTGGCGAGTAGGAAAGAAGTGGATACACTTATCGATCGTGTTGAAGCAAATGGCGGGCAAATTACAGGATGCCCGACAGATGCCCGTGGCTTTTATGGTGCAAGTTTTACGGACCTTGATGGTATCATTTTAATGTGATTGTGATGTAGGAAGTTAGAATTCATCTGCTCTAGAATCATAGATGAACTTATTTGAAAAGGGAGAAACTGATGATTCTTCCTTTTTTTCAGAGTCAATTTACGCTATAATAGTCTTATGAAAAAAATCATTGAGTTTAAAGATTTTACATTTAGATACCAAGCGCAACAGGAACCCACTTTAAAAGATATTCAGTTAACGATTTATCAGGGAGAGAAAGTTCTGATTATTGGTCCATCTGGTTCAGGAAAGTCGACGATTGGACAATGTCTTAATGGTATTATTCCCAATATTTACAAGGGGGAACATAGCGGAAGTTTACTATTGGATGGTCAGGAAGCTTTTAATCTTTCAATTTATGATAAGTCCTTGCTCGTATCAACGGTTCTTCAAGATACAGATGGTCAATTCATTGGCTTATCAGTTGCCGAGGACCTAGCTTTTGCTTTGGAAAACGACATGGAAAGCCAGGTGGTGATGAAGCAAAAAGTAGGAGATTGGGCAGAAAGACTGTCTTTGACCGATTTACTAGCACATCGACCACAAGATTTATCTGGAGGTCAAAAGCAACGTGTCAGTCTGGGCGGAGTTCTTATTGATGAGAGTCCTATTTTGTTGTTTGATGAGCCACTTGCTAATTTAGACCCCAAATCGGGCCAAGATACGATTGATTTGATTGACCGTCTGCACAAGCAAGAAGGGACCACAACCATTATTATCGAACACCGTTTAGAGGACGTACTGTATCGTCAGGTGGACCGAGTTGTATTGATTAATGACGGTCGGATTTTGTTCAATGGAGGACCTGATGATTTATTACGTACCTCATTGTTACAGGAAAACGGCATCCGTGAACCCTTATATCTATCGACTCTTCGCGCCTTAGGATATCCGATTGCGCAGGCAGAACGCCTCTCCTCAGTTTGGGAAATTGATATTGAGGCTTTGAATATAGCATCCCTACCGACTCTACACTTTGAAAATGGAGAGAAAGAGGCTTTGTTAGAAGTTAAGCATCTTCATTTTTCCTATCCTAACAAACAAGTTCTTACAGATATTCAACTGACGATTCATAAGGGGGAACGTCTAGCTATTGTTGGAAAAAATGGTGCTGGGAAATCTACTTTAGCCAAGGTGCTTTGTGGTTTTATTCAGGGTGAGGGTGAGATTCTCTGGAAGGGGCAGTCGATCAAAGAAGATTCTGTCAAAGAGCGAGCAGAACGGATTGGTTATGTTCTTCAGAATCCCAACCAAATGATTAGCCAAACGATGATTTTTGATGAGGTTGCCCTTGGTTTGCGTATGCGAGGGGTGACAGAAGAAGAAATCGAACACCGAGTTCACCATATCTTGAAAGTATGTGGCCTGTATTCGTTTCGTAATTGGCCGATTTCGGCACTTTCGTATGGGCAGAAAAAACGGGTAACGATAGCATCTATCTTGGTTCTCAATCCAGAAATTATTTTGCTAGATGAACCAACAGCAGGACAAGATCAACGACATTATCGGGAAATGATGGAGTTTTTGGATCAATTAAATGCCCAAGGGCACACCATTGTCATGATTACCCATGACATGCAACTCATGCTAGATTATTCAGATAGAGCTGTTGTTGTGGTGGATGGGCAGATTATTGAAGATGCCAGTCCAGCAGAAATTTTATCTGATGATACGGTGATTGAGCGAGCCAATTTAAAAGAAACATCAATTTTTCACTTGGCGGAGAGGGTGGGAGTTAATCCCTTAGAATTAACGACGTTTTATATGCAGGAAGAAAGGAGAGGAAGATGAGTCAACAAAAACTAATTGGCTACCATCCAGGAACTGGCTTGATTCATAGTTTATCGGCTGTCAGTAAATTACTCTTTTTTCTCATAGTTTCCATTCTTGCTATGATTACTTACGATACCCGCTTGATTCTTTTTATCGCAGTATTTTCTCTAGCCTTGTTCAAAATGTCAGGGATTCGTTATAAAGAAATCTCTCTTGTTTTAATTCTGACGATCATTTTTGCTGCAATGAATGCTCTGATGGTTCACTTGTTTGCACCACGGTATGGAGTGGAACTTTACGGAGCAGACACTCCCTTGCTATCAGGTCTGGGAGTTTATTCCTTGACGAGTCAGCAAGCATTTTATCTGGTGAATCTTCTCTTGAAGTATTTTTGTACAGTTCCTTTAGCGATTATCTTTCTCATGACCACTCATCCTAGCCAGTTTGCTTCCAGCTTGAATCAAATTGGGGTATCCTACAAAGTTGCTTACGCAGTAAGTTTGACCATGCGTTATATTCCAGATATTCAAGAAGAGTTTTATACGATTCGAATGTCTCAAGAAGCGCGTGGTTTGGAATTGTCCAGGAAAGGAAAAGTGATGGATCGTATAAAAGGGAATCTATCCCTTGTCATTCCTCTGATTTTCAGCTCCTTGGAGAGGATTGATACGATTTCAACGGCTATGGAATTGCGGCGTTTTGGAAAAAATAAAAAAAGAACATGGTATACCCAACAGCCTCTACAAAGAATAGATTACGCTGTCTTGCTAGTTATTCTTGCTCTAGTAGTCGTGACAATCTATCTATTTTTTGTTAATCAGGGTCGATTCTATAATCCGTGGCGATGATTATTGAGTTTATTGGGCTTATCAACCCTTTATCGTTGACATATAGGAAATATACTGTTACAGTAGGGAATGTAAATAAATTTAGAGTTTAAGTATCAGTTTCATCTTTTGTTTTTCCTCTTGATAAGTTTTACAAATAAATAAAAAGAGGTAACACAAATGGTACAAGGTACAGTTAAATGGTTTAATGCAGAAAAGGGATTTGGTTTTATTGCTCAAGAAAACGGTCCAGATGTATTTGCACACTTTTCTGAAATTCAGTCTAATGGTTTCAAATCTTTGGAAGATGGTCAAAAAGTGACATTTGAAGTGGAGCAAGGCCAACGTGGTCTTCAAGCAATCAATATTACAAAATTTGGATAATAAAAGAGGGAGCGGGAAAGAACTCGACTGGTCAAAAAAAGAGTTCGTCAACAAGTCTTTATTTCAAGTTGTTGAGCTGAAACAGTCTATCCCCAGACTGTTTCACTCCCACCCCCGCATAGCTCCAAAGGTTCGGGGAACCTTTGGAGGTTGGAAATAGAGCGAACTTTGTTCGCAACAGTCGTAATGGTCAGATTTGGAGTGTAAAACACGAACAAATCTGCCAATCAACCACTGCGCTGAGATGTTGACACGAACCCTGAGAAGCGAGGTTGAGCTTTTTGCCCAGCCTCTTTTCTTATGTTTAAAGGGGTCTTTTATTTGGCATACCAGCTTTGCGTGGAAACTTATTTGGAGTTTCCTTTTTCTTTTCGACGATGGTCAGTGTTCGAGGGTCGCCATTTGGAAGAGTATAGTCGTGGTTTTCAATGACTTTTGCGAAGAGGAGATTGAGTGCGTTTTTTGCCTGGGTCAATTCATCTTCTGCGCTGGACGCCTTGAGTGCGATTAATTTTCCGTTGAGCTTCAAATAAGGAATAGTCAATTCAGAAAGAATCTGCATGCGGGCAACTGCGCGTGCTGTGACAAGGTCAAATTGTGCACGGAAGTTCTTATCTTGTGCAAAGTCTTCTGCACGACCATGATAGAAATGAACACCTTCGAGCTCTAGTTCTTCGGCAAGCAAATGTAAAAAGTTAATCCGTTTATTAAGAGAATCAATGATGGTAACATCTAGTTGCGGAAAGATAATCTTCATAGGTAGGCTAGGAAATCCAGCTCCAGCTCCAATATCTAAAAGCCGAAGAGGTTCGTTCTGAATATGGCCTTGCAGGATTGGAGCGATAGAATCGTAGAAATGCTTTAGATAGACTTCGCTTTCCTCGGTAATAGCTGTCAGATTGATTTTTTCATTCCATTCCACTAATAGTTGGAAATAGCGATGAAATTGGTGTTTTTGTTGGTCAGTTAATTGAATACCTTGGTCTGCCAAGGTTTTATAAAATACTTCAGGTTTCATAATCTTATCTTATCATAATTTAAGCAAAAGAAAAACCCAGAAGAGTCTGGGAATTTTCTTATTGACCATCTGTCTGTCCCGTCGCAGGATTGTTTCCTGTTGTTGCAGTTTCAGTTGAAGAAGTTGCAGTCTCGGTTGAAGTTCCAGATGATGTTTCGCTTGATGTTGTCGTCGCTTCGGTTGTTTCACTAGTTTCAGTCGAACTAGAAGAACTTGTACTAGAGCTAGTGTACGTGTTATAAGCATTGGAGAGTGAGCGACTACCTCTGAGATAGTAGTTGGAACCGTAACGTACGAGTCCGCTTGGCATCTCCCAATCGGTAGCTGTATAGTCCGAATGCATAAAGAGCATCATATTGTGGTAGACATCTGTTGCAATTCGCATGCTGTTATCAAGGATAGGAGTCATACGATTGGTATATCCGGTCCAAACAGCCATTGCGTACTGACTAGAATATCCAACGAAGTTTTCATCAGGAACGACCATGTAGCTATAATTTGCTTCTGGAATTGAAGCTAGAATAGTATCCGTTTCGCTATCGGTATAGTTTGATGTACCTGTTTTACCGGCCATAGGAACTCCACTAACAGAAGCGTTTAATCCATAACCGTAAGACATAACAGCCTTCATCATATCGGTCATCATGTAGGCTGTTTCGGCAGACATGACTTTGGTCCCTTTAGGAGCATATTCTGTTACTGTTCCATCACTAAAGACAATTTTATTGACATACTGTGGAGCGTAGTAAGTACCACCATTAGCAAAAGCAGCGTAGGCAGCAGCCATTTTTTCACTACTTGCTCCATACTTACTGCTAGTATCGGATGTATTACTTGAAATAGCATTAGAGTAATGAATATCTGGATAATTGATACCAACGCTATTCAAAAATTTCAAGGCATTTTCTAAGCCTGTAGCTTCCAATGCTTTAACGGCTGTAACATTTCGAGAATACTGAATAGCAGTCTTAACAGAGATATTACCGTAGTATTGTTTATCCCAGTTATTGACAGGAGTTGGTGTACCAGGATAGTTATAAGGACCGTCTAAGATTAAATCTGCTGTAGATGTATAAATGCCGTTTTCAAAAGCAGGAGCATAGTCTGTGATTGGCTTCATTGTAGAACCGAAGTCGCGGTTGGTTTCAACGGCTTGGTTGGTACCAAATGAGACATTTGTTTCCTGTTTACGACCACCTAATTGCGCAACGACTTTACCATTAGAAACATCCACAACCGTTGAAGCTACCTGTAATAAATCATTTGGATAGCTGACATACATATCTGTATTGTAGATATTCCAAAGTTGCTGCTGGGCGGCAGGGTCGACGTTCGTATAGACATCCATCCCTGTTGTCAGCAAGTTGTAACCTGTTTTGGCTTCAACTTCTTCAACGACTTGTTTCAGATAGTTGTCCATATAAGCAGGATAAGCAGCTGCATTAGATAATGGTTGCAAACCATCTGTTACAGGTGTTAGAACAGCTTGTTCATACTGGGTATTATCAATGTACTTTTCTTCCAGCATCTCAGCCAATACCAAATCGCGACGTGTTTTTGCATCTTCTGGATTGGTATAAGGATCATATTGGTTTGGCGCTTGGGGCATTCCTGCTAAAAGAGCTAATTGAGGAAGAGTCAAATCTTTTAACTCTTTTCCATAAAAAGCAAGAGCAGCAGTCTTCATACCGTAATTACCATTTGACATATACACCTTGTTGATGTAGTAGGTCAAAATCTCTTGTTTGGTATTGCGGCGTTCCAATTGAGTAGCCAGCCAAGCCTCTTGAATTTTCCGTTTTAGATTTTGATCTTCTACGGATGTCGAGAAATAAGTCAGCTTGATAAGCTGTTGGTCAAGTGTCGAGCCACCCTGCAAACGTCCTCCGCTCAAGTTATTAATCAGGGAACCCGCAATACGAATCACGTCAACCCCTCTATGATTGAAGAAGCGTTGGTCTTCGATTGCGACAATCGCATTTACCAAGTCTGTTGGAATTTCCTCAGTCTTAGCACTCGAACGTTTTTCTGCTCCTAAATCTGCAATAAGATTTCCGTTCTTATCGTAAATTTTACTTGACACAGTTGCTGTCAAAGATTCTTCTGTCAATTCTGGAGCGCTTTGGATGTAGTAAACAACCAATGCAGCTCCGGCCAGGCAGGCAATGATAGCCCCCGCAAGTAACATATTTGCAGTGATTAGAAGAGCTTTTTTAATTGTTGTAGTTTTCAAAAGATTCACCACCTAATAGATTTTTTTCAACGATTTCCAGATATGGGATGCTGGGGAAACGCCCCATTTGAATCTCAAAGCCGTATTGTCGAATAAAGGTTAGAGGCATCGACTTACTACCCATGTCTACTTGATAAAATTCGATCAAATGAGTGGCTGGCAAGAGATAGGTTTCTTTTAATGTTGAAAAGTGAAGAAGGACAAAACAAATGCCACCTTGTTTTACAACCTGTTTCATGTGTTCGATCTGATGCGCATGAAAATTTTTCATGGGCATGGATGCTTTTTGGCGTGTCTCTTTCGCTTCAAAATCAATATAATGTCTTTTAAAAACACCAGAGTAGTCTGTTGTAGATGCCTGTCGAAAGTATGCCTCGACAATCTTAGCACGGCTCCGTTTGGGGTAATCAACTTTTACAATTTGCACGGGAGTTGGCTTCTTGTGAATGACAGCAATGTCGTGCGCAAGGTAATATTGATTGCTATCGTTGATAGCGGCCTCAAAAGACATTCCGCGATTAGCAAAGTTTACTCGCTGGGATGAAATAGGACTGGTTCTATTGATTTTTTTTGACACCTTATGAGGATAATTGACCATAGAACTCCTTCTTGATAAAATAATATCAGCATATTATACCATAATTAGCGAAAAGAGTACAAGAAATGGATACTAAGAGCCTTTTGGTAACAGGTTATAGACATACAGACCTGGGAATTTTTTCAGAAAAAGATCCTCGACTGCACATTATTAAATCTGCAATTCGTAGGAATTTTATTCGTTTTTTAGAAGAGGGTGTTAGTTGGTTTATACTGACAGGTCAATTGGGCTTTGAATACTGGGCCTTAGAAGTCTTAGAAGATTTACGAGCCGAGGGGTATCAACTGAGTATTGCAACAATATTTCCATTTGAAAATCATGGCGAACAGTGGAATGAGGCTAACCAAGCAAAGTTAGCACGGTTTAAGCAGGTTGATTTTGTAAAGTATGCCTATCCACGCTATGAAAACCCAGGGCAATTTAGAGACTATAACCAGTTTCTACTGGATAATACGACAGGTTGTTATTTGTTTTACGATTCTGAAAATGAAACCAATTTGAAATATTTATATCACATGGTCTTAAAGAAAGAAGGATATAATAGAAAAACGCTTACCTTTGAAGAATTGAATGAGGAGGCTGAAAATTTTTCAAATTCTGAGTGATTTGACTTGATTTTTCCCTATTTTTTTTAATATAATAGGAGTAGTGACGTTTTAGATTAGGGAGAGAGAGATGGCAAGTATTAAATTTACGACAAAAGATATTTTCGAGCAAGATTTTAAAATTGGTTTTCGTGGCTATGATCAAGATGAAGTGAACGATTTTCTTGACGATATTATGAAAGACTATGATGCTTATGAAGCGATTATCAAGGAATTAAAAGGTGAAATTGCTCGATTGAAAGCGCAGGCAGCAAATTCTCCCAAAACAACTCTTCCTACTGAAGAATCGAACGGCGTATTGCGTACAGAACGTTCATCTTCAGCGACAAACTTTGATATTCTCCGCCGTCTGAACCGTCTGGAGAAAGAAGTATTTGGAAAACAAATCGTTCAGGATCAAGAATAGAAAATTGTACACCTAAACTGACACTTTATTCGCAGTTATTTTCTTGCGCACAAATATATTCTGTATTTGTGTCAAAGATATTCCTTGATTTAAAGTGGCTTGCTTTGTAGATACAACTTCTAAGATAATTAAGGTGCAATTTTTGGATAATCGCGTGGTAGTTTTCTACCATGAGGAAAGTCCATGCTAGCACTGGCTGAGATGCCAGTAGTGTTTGTGCTAGGCGAATCAATAAGCCTAGGGACGCCCTTGGGCGTTACGGCGGTTAAAATGGCTAAGTCTTTTGATATGCCAGAGTAGATCTGAAAGTGCCACAGTGACGAAGTTTTTATGGAAACGTAAAAAATGGAACGCGGTAAACCCCTCAAGCTAGCAACCCAAACTTTGGTCGGGGCATGGGATGGATGGAAATGAACAGAAATCCTGACTGTTTAGACAGTAGACAGATGGTTATCGAAGGTGGTAGAACCTAGTACCACCGGAACAAAACATGGCTTACAGAAAATTGCATAAAATAGGTAGCTAGCTCTGCTAGCTTTTATTGTAGAGGAAAAAAATGAAAAAACAATTTGAGTTGATTGCAACGGCAGCAGCAGGTCTGGAAGCGGTTGTGGGTCGAGAAATTCGTAATCTCGGCTATGAATGTCAAGTGGAAAATGGCCGTGTTCGATTCCAAGGAGATGTAAAATCCATTATCGAAACCAATATCTGGCTGCGTTCAGCAGATAGAATTAAAATCATTGTTGGACAATTTCCAGCAAAGACTTTTGAAGAGTTGTTCCAAGGAGTTTTTAACTTGGACTGGGAAAATTACTTGCCTCTAGGCTGCAAGTTCCCTATTTCCAAGGCCAAATGTGTCAAATCGAAATTGCATAATGAACCAAGTGTGCAGGCTATTTCTAAGAAAGCAGTTGTTAAGAAACTGCAGAAACACTTCTCTCGTCCCGAAGGGGTTCCCTTGCAAGAGGTGGGGGCAGAGTTTAAAATTGAAGTGTCGATTTTGAAAGATGTGGCGACAGTCATGATTGATACGACAGGTTCTAGTTTGTTCAAACGTGGTTATCGGGTGGAAAAAGGTGGCGCCCCAATCAAAGAAAATATGGCAGCTGCTATTTTGCAATTATCGAATTGGTATCCAGATAAACCGCTGATTGACCCTACTTGCGGATCGGGAACTTTCTGTATTGAGGCAGCTATGTTGGCCAAAAATATAGCCCCAGGTTTGAAGAGAAGTTTTGCATTTGAGGAATGGCCGTGGGTTGAGGATCAATTGGTGGCTGCATTACGCAAAGAAGCGCAAGCTTCTATCAAGGCAGATTTGGTATTAGATATTGCTGGATCAGATATTGATGCTCGTATGATTGAAATTGCGAAGAAGAATGCATTTGCGGCAGGAGTTGAGCAGGATATTGTTTTCAAGCAAATGCGTGTGCAAGACTTGCGTACAGATAAAATTAATGGTGTCATTATTTCTAATCCACCTTACGGAGAACGTTTGTTGGATGATGAAGCCATTGTTACCCTGTATCGAGAAATGGGGCAGACTTTTGAACCACTCAAAACATGGTCTAAATTTATTCTAACTAGTGATGAGTTGTTTGAAACCCGTTTTGGACAGCAAGCGGATAAGAAACGCAAACTATATAATGGGACCCTAAAAGTGGATCTTTATCAATTTTTTGGTCAACGAGTGAAACGTCAAGTGCAAGAAGTACAAGGATAGGAGGACATCGTGGGAGAAAAAAATAGTCATCATCTTCCTTTGGATGAGGAGAAAGTTTTAGATTTTGAAGTGGCGAAAGATTTAACAATCGAAGAAGCAGTCAAAAAACATAAGGAGATTGAAGCGGGTGTGACAGAAGATGATGGTCTCTTGGATCGTTATATCAAGCAACACCGCGCAGAAATTGAATCTCAAAAATTTGAAACCAAAATCAATCCTCTTCCTTTAGTTGAGGTGGCTGATGAGGAAAAAAATCAAGGACGTGAAAGCGCAGAAGAGGTAGAAGCAAATGAGTCTTCTCTTACGGAAGTTAGTGAGGAGATTGCTCCTATTGTAGAAGAACTTTCGGTAACTCCGATGGAAACCTTGGAAGAAACAGTGATTGCAAGTACCGTAGCAATGGAGGGGTTATCTCCAGTGGCAGATGATTCTAGTTTAGAATTGGAAGAAGATGAAGCCGAAGACTTGGACCATAGTGAGGGCGCAGATAGGGATCAGAAAAAGAAATTTTACTTCTGGTCAGCAGTAGGGCTTTCAATGATTGGTGTAATGGCGACGGCGCTGGTTTGGATGAATTCTGTTAACAAATCGAATACTGCGACTTCTTCAAGTTCAACAAGTACAAGCCAGACGTCATCGACAGCATCAAGTTCGACAGATGCGAATGTGACTGCTTTTGAACAGCTCTATAATAGTTTCTTTACGGATAGTAGTTTGACCAAGCTAAAAAATTCAGAGTTTGGTAAATTAGCAGAACTGAAAGTGCTGTTGGAAAAATTGGATAAGAATTCGGACAGTTATACCAAAGCTAAAGAACAGTATGATCATCTTGCAAAAGCCATTGCAGCCATTCAGGCCATTAATGGTCAGTTTGATAAAGAAGTCGTTGTTAACGGTGAAATTGATACAACGGCGACGGTTAAATCAGGAGAATCTCTTTCTGCGACAACGACAGGGATTAGTGCGGTCGACAGTCTATTGGCATCGGTCGTGAATTTTGGTCGTTCGCAACAGGAAGTCGCTTCGGCTACGGCAGTAAGTGAGGCTGCAGTCACAAGCAACCAAGGTGCTGATGAAACTGTATCTACTGGTGTACCAGCGACAACAGAAGTCGCTTCAACAACGGTTTCAGACTCAACAACCGACTTTGGTATTGCCGTGCCAGCTGGTGTCGTCTTGCAACGTGACCGCAGTCGTGTTCCTTATAATCAAGCAATGATTGATGATGTAAACAATGAAGCATGGAATTTCAATCCAGGTATTCTTGAAAATATTGTGACTATCTCGCAACAACGTGGGTATATAACAGGCAATCAATATATCTTGGAAAAAGTTAATATTATCAATGGCAATGGCTACTACAATATGTTTAAACCAGATGGGACCTACTTGTTCTCTATAAATTGTAAGACAGGCTACTTTGTCGGCAATGGTGCTGGTCATTCTGATGCCTTGGATTATTAAACAAAAAAGCGTTTTAGCCGCTTCAGATTGAAGACAAAGTCCATTTTGGACAATTTTCTTCAATCTTTTTTCTTTATGTTGAAAATAAAAAACTCTCAGAAACGCCGAAATATCAATGTTTCTAAGAGTTTAATGACTTGTTATTTTTTCGCAAACTTCTTCAATTTTTTATACAGTCATTTGAATTAACTTTGATACATCGTCACTTTCGGGTTGCTGTACTCTGCAGAAGTGACTTGCTTTGCAAGTTATATCTCCAACCTAGCACAGCCACTAGGCTGTGCTAGCAACCTGCACCTCAGTTCCTTGTCTGAAAGTTAATTCATTCGACTATATTTTTAGGAGTTTGTCTACGTTCTGAGCGGTGTATCCGTTTTTTTGTTAGATTGGTTTTCTTTCAAAGGCATCGGTAGAGATTCCCTGAGAAAGGATTAGTTTGGCCCATTCTTTAGCTGAATGAAGGCTGTGGTCTTTGTAGTTACCACATGATTCAATAGTTGTTCCTGGGACATCCTCCCAAGTGATGCCTTCTGCAATTTCTTCCAAACTCGACTTGATGACTTGAGCAATCTTTTCAGAGTCTTGTTTTCCCCACATAATCATGTGGAAACCTGTCCGACACCCGAAAGGAGAGCAGTCGATTAGCCCATCGATGCGCTGGCGAATTAGTTTAGCTAATAGATGCTCGATGGTATGTAGACCAGCTGTATCCATTGCATTTTCGTTAGGTTGGATAAGGCGAATATCAAAGTTTGTAATAATGTCTCCTTTTGGTCCGACTTCTTCAGAAATTAAGCGGATGTAAGGTGCTTTCACAATAGTGTGGTCTAGCTCGAAGCTTTCGACAGTGACTTCTTTTTTCATGGTTTCCTCCAAATAAGTGATGAATTTATTATACCATATTTGACAATTTGGAATTGTGAAATCGGTTCAATTATGATAAAATAGATACAGATTTTGTGAAAATCGAATTATAAAAAAGAGGTAGAAATATGAATATCATTACAGTAGTAGTGACTCTTGTTTCTGCTCTCATTGGTTTAGTAATTGGCTACTTTGCCATTTCTTTGAAGATGAAATCTGCAAAAGAAACTGCAGAATTGACACTTTTAAACGCAGAACAAGAAGCTAGTAATGTTCGTGGTCGAGCAGAAGAGCAAGCTGAGGTTATTCTAAAAACAGCTGAGCGCGATCGCCAGACCTTGAAAAAAGAATTACTCTTGGAAGCTAAGGAAGAAGCTCGTAAGTACCGAGAAGAAATTGCAGAAGAATTTAAGTCAGAGCGTCAAGAGTTGAAGCAAATCGAATCACGCTTGACAGAGCGTGCGACCAGCTTGGACCGCAAAGACGATAATTTGACCAACAAGGAAAAGACTTTGGAACAAAAGGAACAAAGTCTGACCGATAAAGCTAAGCACATTGATGAGCGTGAACAAGAAGTTGTAAAACTCGAAGAACAAAAAGCTTTGGAGTTAGAACGAGTGGCGGCCCTCAGTCAAGAAGAGGCGAAGGAAATCATCCTTACCGATACACGTGATAAACTGACGCATGAAATTGCGACTCGTATCAAGGAAGCAGAGCGTGAAGTAAAAGAACGTTCTGACAAGATGGCAAAGGACTTGTTAGCCCAAGCGATGCAACGTATATCAGGTGAATATGTGGCTGAGCAGACGATTACATCGGTTCATTTACCGGATGATGCGATGAAGGGACGGATTATTGGACGTGAGGGTCGAAATATTCGTACCTTTGAAAGTCTCACAGGTATCGATGTTATCATTGATGATACACCCGAAGTGGTTGTTCTATCAGGTTTTGATCCGATTCGCCGTGAGATTGCCCGTATGACCATGGAGACCTTGCTTCAAGATGGTCGTATTCATCCAGCTCGTATTGAGGAGTTGGTTGAGAAATACCGTGTAGAGATGGATAATCGTATTCGTGAGTATGGGGAAGCTGCTGCTTATGAAGTTGGGGCACCAAACCTCCATCCAGACTTGATTAAAATCATGGGACGTTTGCATTTCCGTACCTCTTATGGACAAAATGTTCTTCGACACTCAATCGAAGTTGCTAAATTAGCAGGTGTACTTGCTGCTGAATTGGGCGAGAATGTGAATTTGGCACGGCGAGCTGGTTTCCTACATGACGTTGGTAAAGCTATTGACCGTGAGGTGGATGGAAGCCACGTTGAAATCGGTACAGAATTGGCTAAGAAATATAAAGAGAATCCAATTGTTATCAATGCGATTGCTAGTCACCATGGCGATGTAGAAGCGACAAGTACTATTGCAGTTATTGTGGCTGCGGCAGATGCTCTGAGCGCTGCTCGTCCAGGTTCGCGTCGTGAATCTATGGAAGCCTATATCAAACGCCTACAAGACTTGGAAGAGATTGCTAATAGCTTCGAGGGAATTAAACAATCTTATGCTATTCAAGCAGGTCGTGAAGTACGGATTATTGTACATCCGAATAGAATTTCAGATGATCAAATTACTATCTTGGCCCACGATGTTCGTGAAAAAATTGAAAATAATCTGGATTATCCAGGAAATATCAAAATCACAGTTATCCGTGAAACAAGAGCAACAGATATTGCTAAGTAAATGTAGAAGAGTCCGAAGGGCTCTTTTTCTACTGGCTCAAAGTTCGTTTTGGGTTGGGAACAGAAAATATTCTAATCGTATTTAAAAGCAGTTGAAATTCATGCTAAATTTTGTTACACTAGAATGAAAGATTTAAAAGGAGATATCATGAAAGAGCGAGGCTTACTCATTGTCTTTTCTGGCCCATCTGGTGTTGGAAAAGGAACAGTTCGAAAGGAAATTTTTGAAAGCTCTGATAATAAATTTGAATATTCTGTATCCATGACGACACGTCCACAGAGACCGGGAGAAGTTGATGGAGTTGACTATTTCTTTCGTAGTCGTGAGGAATTTGAAGATTTGATTCGCCAGGGTCAGATGTTGGAATATGCTGAGTACGTTGGAAATTACTATGGAACTCCTTTGACTTATGTTAATCAAACGCTTGATAAAGGGATAGATGTCTTTTTAGAAATTGAAGTACAGGGGGCCCTCCAAGTGAAGAAAAAGGTTCCAGATGGGGTGTTCATTTTCTTGACACCACCTGACTTGGAGGAGTTGCAAGATCGCTTGATTGGTCGCGGAACGGATAGTGAGGAAGTTATTGCTCAACGTATCGAACGTGCCAAGGAAGAGATTGCCTTGATGCGTGAGTATGATTATGCAGTTGTGAACGATGAAGTCCCGTTGGCTGCTGAGCGTGTCAAGCGTATTATCGAGGCAGAACATTTCCGTGTAGACCGAGTGATTGGTCGCTACGATGAAATGATTCGTGAACAGATAGCAGAACGATAAAAGAAAGAAGAGAGAATCGCATTATGATGTTGAAGCCGTCAATTGATACCTTGTTGGATAAGGTACCATCTAAGTACTCATTGGTTATTCTTGAGGCCAAACGTGCCCATGAATTGGAAGCGGGAGCAAAACCAACTCAAGAATTTACTTCTGTAAAATCAACCCTTCGTGCCTTGGAAGAAATTGAATCTGGTAATGTGGTTATCCACCCAGATCCAGAAGCAAAACGTGAGGCAGTTCGTCGCCGTGCCGAAGAGGCGAAGCGTTTGGCGGAAGAAGAAGAGAAGAAAATCAAAGAACAAATCGCTAAAGAAAAAGAAGAAGGCGAAAAGATTTAATAACAAACTCGGTTGGGATTGCCATCCGGGTTTCTTTTCACTTATGAATTGTTAGAGTCTTACAGAAAGGAGGCAGTATGTTAGCACAGGTTATTGTAGACGTCCCTTTGATGCAGACAGATCAAGCCTATTCCTACCGCGTTCCAGCTGAATTGGAAGAGGGGCTCATGGTTGGTGTGCGTGTCCATGTACCCTTTGGCAAGGGAAATCGGCTGATTCAAGGGATTGTAGTTGACTTGATTGATGAAAATGACGAAAATAAGGTACAAGACTTGAAAGAGCTTGCCGAGGTTTTGGACTATAGCCCCGTTCTCAATCAAGAGCAATTTTGGTTGGCGGACCAGATGAGGAAGTCGGTCTTCTCCTATAAAATTACCCTCTTAAAATCCATGCTACCCAGCTTGCTCAATTCGACCTATGACAAATTGATCCGTCCAGGGATTGGTTTGGAAATGGCAGAGCAGCTTAGTCTGTTTGGTGATAAGGAGCAGATTCGTTTTTCTGACTTGGACGTGACAGAGCAAGGGAAAATCATGCGTCTGGCCCAGTCAGGAAAAATATTGGTAGACTATGTGGCCAAGGATAAGAAGCAAATCAAGACAGAAAAATGGTACCGGGTTTGTCTGGAGAAATTACGAGAAGCAGACATTAGCAATCGAGCCAAGAAACGGCAGCAATTAAGGGAATTTCTTCTGGAACATTCTGAAGACCAGCTCCTTTCAAACCTAAAATCGGACTATTCAGCTGATACGCTACGCTATTTCCAAGAAAAAGGCTATATTGAAGTCTGGGAAGAGGAAGTGTCGCGGACTCAGGGAGTTTTTGATAAGGTGGAAAAAACGCAGGCCTTGGATTTGAATCCAGAGCAGGCCATTGCGGTTCGGGAGATTGTGGCCTCTATCGGTCAGGAAAGTCAGACATTTCTACTGCAAGGAGTGACTGGCTCTGGGAAGACGGAAGTCTATCTCCAGGTCATTGATAGGGTCTTGAAGATGGGGAAAACGGCTATTATGCTGGTACCCGAAATTTCCTTGACCCCTCAGATGACCAATCGTTTTATTTCTCGTTTTGGTCAGCAGGTTGCTATTTTGCATTCGGGCTTGTCTGACGGTGAGAAGTATGACGAGTGGCGGAAGATTGAGGCGGGAAATGCCCAGGTGGTTGTCGGGGCTCGCTCGGCTATTTTTGCACCATTGACAAATTTGGGTGTTATCATCATTGATGAGGAGCATGAGGCGACCTACAAGCAGGACAGCAATCCACGCTACCATGCACGTGATGTGGCAAAGTTGCGGGCTGATTATAATCGGGCGACTCTGGTCTTGGGGTCTGCTACGCCGAGTCTTGAAACACGGGCTCGGGCTAGTCGAGGAGTCTATGGAAGATTGACTCTTAACCAGAGGGCCAATCCCTTGGCTCGTATTCCAGAAGTGGAAGTTGTGGATTTCCGTGATTATATCGGTCAGCAGGAGGCTAGTAATTTTACCCCTGTCTTGATTGAAAAGATTAGAGGAAAGCTGGCTCGTAAGGAACAGGTCGTTCTTATGTTGAATCGGCGTGGTTATTCTTCTTTTGTCATGTGTCGTGATTGTGGGAGTGTTGACCAGTGTCCCAACTGTGATATTTCTCTGACGCTCCACATGGACACAAAAACGATGAATTGCCACTACTGTGGTTTTCAAAAGGGGATTCCTCAGACCTGTCCAAACTGTCAAAGTCGTTCCATTCGTTATTATGGGACGGGTACGCAAAAGGCCTACGATGAATTGCAGGAGCTCTTGCCAGAAGCTAGAATTTTGCGTATGGATGTGGATACTACCAAGAAAAAAGGTGCTCATGAGGACTTGCTCGAACGGTTTGGTCGAGGCGAAGCGGATATTCTTCTGGGAACCCAGATGATTGCCAAGGGCTTGGATTTTCCAAATGTGACGCTGGTTGGGGTGCTCAATGCTGATACGGCTCTCAATTTGCCTGATTTCCGTTCTTCTGAGCGGACCTTCCAGTTGCTTACTCAGGTAGCCGGTCGGGCTGGACGGGCTGATAAGGAAGGGGAAGTCCTGATTCAGACCTATAACCCCAATCATTATGCCATTGCCTTTGCCAAAGAGCAGGATTATGAAGGTTTCTATCGCTATGAGATGGGTATTCGGAAAAATCTTGGCTATCCACCTTACTATTTTACAGTTGGCTTAACCTTTTCGCACAAGTCGGAAGAATTTGTCGTGAAAAAAGCCTATGAAACAGTAGCCTTTCTCCGTCAACACTTAACAGATTCAATTCAAATCCTGGGACCGACGCCCAAGCCCATTGCCAGAACCCATAATCTCTACCACTACCAGATTATCTTGAAATACCGGCATGAAGACCGTTTGGAAGAAGTCTTGAACCAGATTTTGGATTGGACACAGGAGAGAGAAAATCAAGATTTGCGGTTGGTTATTGACAATGAACCGCAGAATATGATGTGAGGTCGTGTGAGACCTTGCATTTTTTTATTTTATTCGACTGATTTACCTTTAATTAAGGAAAAAATAAGCAAAAATGGTATAATTAAGGGATAATAGAATTTGTAAGAATCACGTAAAGGAGATGAGAAAGCAAGTATGACCAAGTTGATTTTTATGGGAACACCAACATTTTCAGCGACAGTCTTAAAAGGACTTTTGGCGGATGACCAGTATGAAATCCTTGCTGTTGTCACCCAGCCAGACCGAGCTGTTGGACGAAAAAAAGTCATCCAAATGACCCCTGTGAAAGAAGTAGCCTTGGAATACAATTTACCAGTCTATCAACCAGAGAAGCTATCTGGAAGTCAAGAAATGGATGAGCTGATGAATTTAGGAGCAGATGGGATTGTGACGGCAGCTTTTGGGCAATTCCTACCAACCAAATTATTGAACTCAGTTGACTTTGCAGTCAATGTTCATGCTTCTCTTCTTCCTAAATACCGTGGCGGTGCCCCTATTCATTACGCTTTGATTAACGGTGATGAACGTGCCGGCGTAACTATCATGGAAATGGTTAAGGAAATGGATGCTGGAGACATGATTTCCAGCGATAGCATTGCTATTGAAGAAAGTGATAATGTTGGTACCTTGTTTGAAAAGTTGGCTATTGTTGGACGGGACTTGTTATTACAAACCTTACCAGCCTATATTGCTGGTGACTTGAAACCAGTCGCTCAAAATCCAGAACAGGTAACCTTCTCGCCAAATATTCAGCCAGAAGAAGAAGTGCTTGATTGGAACAAATCTGCTCGTCAACTCTTCAATCAGATTCGCGGTATGTACCCGTGGCCCGTTGCCCACACCTATTGGCAAGGGGAACGTTTTAAAATTCAAGAAGCTGTAGAAACAGAAGAAGAAGGACCAGTTGGTCGGGTTATTACTCGAAGCAAGAAAGAATTGATCATTGCGACAGGTCAGGGAGCCCTTTCTCTGAAAACTGTCCAGCCAGCTGGTAAGCCAAAAATGACCGTTGCAGACTTTTTAAATGGTGCAGGTCGAGATATTGCAGTAGGAGATCAATTTGGTGATCAATAAACATGAAACAGCAAGAAGTCTAGCCTTATCTGTATTGGAACAAGTCTTTGATCAAGGTGCTTACTCGAACATCGCTCTCAATAAGACCTTAGAATCTTCTCGTTTATCAGCACAGGACAAGGGCTTGGCGACCGAGTTGGTTTATGGGACGGTTTCTCGTAAAATTACCCTAGAGTGGTATTTGGCATATTTTATCGAAGATAGGGAAAAGTTGGACACTTGGGTCTACTATCTCCTCATGTTGAGCCTCTACCAGTTGGTATATTTGGATAAATTGCCTACCCACGCAGTTGTCAATGAGGCAGTTAATATTGCCAAGCGAAAGCCTGGAACTGACAAATTTGTTAATGCCATTTTGCGTAAGCTTAGTCAGGATTCCTTGCCGAAACCAGCAGATATTAAAAGAAAGAACAAACGTTTATCCGTTCAGTATTCTGTGCCAGTTTGGTTGGTCCAAACCCTGATTGCAGAATATGGCGATGAACGTGCAGAGAAGATTTTCCAAAGTTTACATGATCGGAATAAGGCCAGCGTACGCGTGACAGATGGTCAACAAGTGGAGCGATTGGCAGAGGAGCTAGGCGCCCAACACTCGCAGTTATCACCAGTTGGGTTGGTTAAATCCCATGGACACTTTGCGGGGACAGATTATTTCAAGAAAGGACTTATCACCATTCAAGATGAAACCAGTCAATTGGTAGCTCCGACTTTGGATATTCAAGGGGATGAAATGATCTTGGATGCCTGTGCAGCTCCCGGTGGAAAAACCTGTCACATGGCTAGCTACCTGACAAATGGTAAAATCGTCGCCTTGGATCTCTACGACCACAAGCTAGCCTTGATTGAGGAAAACGCCCAACGCTTAGGCTTAGCAGATAAGATTGAAACCAAACGTTTAGACGCCAGTCGCGTCCATGAGGAATTCGGTCCAGCTACCTTTGATAAAATCTTAGTCGATGCTCCGTGTTCAGGTATTGGACTCATCCGCCGTAAGCCAGATATTCGTTATAACAAGGCAGCGATGGACTTTGATTCTCTAAAGACTATCCAGTTGCAGATACTGGACAGTGTTTGCCAAAGCTTGAAAATTGGTGGTATAATAACCTATAGCACATGTACGATTATTGCTAAGGAAAACCAAGAGGTTATTCAAGAATTTCTGCAAAACCATCCCAATTTTGAGCAGGTGACACTAGAACACCCTCAAACAGATATTATGGTGGATGGCTGCTTGTTGATAACCCCTGAACAGTATAAGACAGATGGATTTTTCATCGGTCAATTTAGAAGAAAATCCTAGAATAAGAGGAGGAAGTTGCTTAGCAACGAAAAAAGTATGGAAATTGCATTATTAACTGATGTTGGACAAAAACGTTCAAACAACCAAGATTATATTAACCGCTATAAAAACAGAGCAGGTATTGATTTAGTCGTATTAGCTGATGGAATGGGTGGTCACCGTGCCGGCCATATTGCTAGTGAAATGGCAGCAACAGATTTGGGAGCTGCTTGGGTTGATACTCAATTAGTGACCTTAAATGATGTCCGTGAATGGATGGTTGCAATCATTGATGCTGAAAACCAAAAGATTCATGAACTTGGACAGACAGAAGAATACAAGGGGATGGGAACAACTCTTGAGGCAGTTGTTGTCATCGACAATCAAATGATCTATGCCCATGTTGGAGATTCACGAGTTGGATTGATTAGAGATGGCGAATATACACGTCTAACCAACGACCATTCGCTGGTAGGTGCCCTTGTTCGAGCTGGTCAGCTCACAGAAGAAGAAGCACAGCGTCATCCTCAAAAAAATATTGTAACGCAGTCCATTGGACAAGCCGAACCAATTGAACCAGACATTGCTTTGAAAACTCTTGAGGTTGGAGATTATGTCCTTATTAACAGCGATGGCTTAACCAATATGGTACCAACCGAGGATATTCGTGATATTGTATTGAGTGATGTTTCAATTGAAAGCAAGGTAGAAACACTTGTACGTTTTGCCAATAATGCAGGCGGTCTAGATAATATTACAGTAGGTTTGCTTCACATTACGGAGGAGGCTAGGTAATGATTCAAATCGGTAAGATCTTTGCCGGTCGGTATCGAATCGTTCGGCAAATTGGTCGAGGCGGTATGGCAGATGTTTACCTAGCAAGAGATTTGATTTTAGATGGAGAAGAGGTTGCTGTTAAAGTTCTTCGGACCAACTATCAGACAGATCAAATTGCTATCCAGCGTTTTCAACGTGAAGCGCGTGCCATGGCAGAACTTGACCATCCCAATATCGTTCGTATTTCGGACATCGGTGAAGAAGATGGTCAACAGTATCTGGCTATGGAATATGTCAATGGCCTCGATTTAAAACGTTATATAAAAGAAAATGCACCACTCTCCAACGATGTTGCGGTGCGAATTATGGGACAGATTCTCCTTGCTATGCGCATGGCGCACACGAGAGGAATTGTCCATCGAGATTTGAAACCTCAGAACGTCCTTTTGACTTCCAATGGAGTCGCTAAAGTAACAGACTTTGGTATTGCAGTTGCCTTTGCTGAAACGAGTTTGACACAAACCAACTCCATGTTGGGTTCTGTTCACTATCTTTCACCTGAGCAGGCGCGTGGTTCGAAAGCGACCATTCAAAGTGACATTTATGCGATGGGAATCATCCTTTTTGAAATGTTGACGGGTCGCATTCCCTATGATGGAGACAGTGCTGTGACGATCGCTCTTCAGCATTTCCAAAAACCTCTCCCATCTGTTAGAGAAGAGAATGCCAACGTACCTCAGGCCTTAGAAAATGTTGTACTAAAAGCAACGGCTAAAAAATTAAACGAGCGCTATAAGTCGGTTGCAGAAATGTATGCAGATTTAGCTTCGGCTCTATCCATGGATCGTCGGAATGAACCCAGGGTTGAACTAGAAGGGAACAAGGTTGATACAAAAACCTTGCCGAAACTCTCCCAAGCCAATGTTGAAACGAAAGTACCGCATACAAACAGTTCTGCCCAAGTTTCTGCGACGGATAAAGGGCCTGGTAAGAAAGAAGTGGCGAAGTCGGGAAATAAGCCTGTTTCAAAACCAAGGCCAGGTATGCGTACACGCTACAAAGTCTTGATAGGGGCTATTTTGTTAACAGTCATAGCGGCTGGAATCGTGTTTTTCAACACTCCACGAACAGTTACAGTCCCTGATGTGTCTGGTCAAACCGTTGAAAAAGCTACAGAAATGATTGAAGTGGCAGGATTGGAAGTTGGAAACATCACAGAAGAAGCGACAGCGACTGTAGATGAAGGCTTGGTAATACGGACCTCTCCGGCTGCAAAGACGACCAGACGTCAAGGAAGTAAGATTGATATTGTAGTAGCAACGGCTGCGATGGTATCTATTCCAGATGTGACAGATAAGGATTCTGATACTGCACGGCAGGAATTGGAGGCTCTTGGTTTCCAAGTGACAATAAAAGAAGAATATAGCGAAAAAGTTGCCCAAGGACTTGTCATCAAAACAGATCCAGGAGCAAATAGTTCTGCTGAGAAGGGGGCGAAAATTACCCTTTATGTTTCCAAAGGAGTAGCGCCACAAGTTGTGCCAAACGTTGTTGGAAAAACTCAGGAGAATGCTACTCAAATTCTTCAGACAGCAGGCTTCAGTATTGGAACTATTACTCAGGAATATAGCTCATCTGTTACTGCGGGTCAGGTTATCAGTACAGATCCCGTTGCCAATACAGAGTTGACAAAAGGTTCTATCATCAATCTAGTTGTTTCAAAAGGAAAAGAATTGATTATGCCTGATTTAACATCTGGCAATTACACCTATTCACAGGCACGTAGTCAATTACAAACGCTAGGCGTCAATGTGGAAAGTATTGAAAAACAAGAAGATAGAAGCTATTACTCAACGACAAGTGACATCGTCATTGGACAATATCCTGCTACTGGAGCAACAATTGATGGAACAGTTACCTTGTATGTCTCAGTTGCATCGACCGGCACCAGTAGCGATTCCTCAACAGGAAGTTCCACCAGCACAAGTACTTCAACAGATAGCGGACGATAAAGATGAATAAGGTTGGGCAGATGCCCAATGTCATTAAGTTAAGCATTTAAGCAACTAAAGAAACTATTCTCGTCTGAGCAGTTCATGACTAAACGGGAATAGTTTTTGTATTTAGGGCGCACAAAAAGGAGGTTTTTTACCCCTATTTTTCAACTATTATGTTACTC
>NZ_JARQPL010000035.1:0-23713 GCF_046032535.1 Streptococcus suis
AAAATCAGGCAGGGCTAAAACAAGAGAAAACCAAGGTTTCCCTCGGTTTTTCATCCTTATTCTTCAATTGCAGCTTCTGGAGTTGCTTCTGTCGTTTCAACTGCCACTTCTTCAACAACTGCCGATGTAGTATCTGAACTTGCTACACGATTACGAATAGCACCACGTTCAAATGTCAAGTAAACACCATCAACATCGAGAACAACCTTTTTATCATCGATTTCATCGACAATACCAAATAGCCCACCAATGGTCACAATTTCATCACCTTTTTTGATTTGATTTAGTGCTTCTTGACGTTGTTTTTGTTGTTTACGTTGCGAATAGAACATAAAACCAATCATGGCAACCATGACAAGCGGCAAAAATAAACCTTCCATTTGTTTACCTCTTTTATTGTTTGATAAGCATGATTATATCAAATTCTGGCCAAGAAAGCAAAGTTCGACCAAACAGAAAAAGACCGAACTTTTGTTCAGTCTTCGCACACTATTTTGCGCTCCATACACTCTCAAGGATATTGGTCTGTTCACGACCTGGTCCAACTGAGAAGGTTGAGATACGCACTCCAACCAATTCGCTGATACGACGAACATAGTTGCGAGCCGCTTCTGGCAATTCATCCAGGCTACGTACACCTGTGATGTCTTCTGACCAACCTGGCATCTCTTCGTAGATTGGTTTGCAGCGTTTGAGTTGTTCCAAGCTTGCTGGGTAGTGGTCAATCCGCTCACCATCCAAATCGTAAGCCACGCAGATTTTCAAGGTCTCAAGACCTGACAAGACGTCAATCGAGTTGAGGGACAAGTTGGTAATACCTGACACACGGCGGCTATGGCGCATCACCACTGAGTCAAACCAACCGACACGGCGTGGACGGCCAGTTGTCGTACCGTATTCCTTACCGATTTCTCGAATGCGGTCACCGATTTCATCGTGCAATTCAGTCGGGAATGGTCCGTCACCAACACGGCTAGTGTAGGCCTTACATACACCAACAACCTTATCAATCTTGCTTGGGCCGACTCCGCTACCGATCGTCACACCACCAGCAACTGGGTTCGAAGAAGTAACGAATGGATAGGTACCTTGGTCAATATCCAACATAACCCCTTGCGCACCTTCAAACAAGACACGCTTGCCTTGGTCGAGGGCATCGTTCAAGATAACAGAGGTATCTGTTACATACTTTTTGATTTCTTGACCATAAGCGTAGTATTCTTCAAAGATTTCGTCAAACTCAATCGGAGTTGACTCATACATTTTCTCAAACAAGCGGTTTTTCTCAGCCAAGTTTGTTCTCAAACGCTCCGCAAAAATCTTCTTGTCCAAGAGGTCTGCAATACGGATACCGACACGCGCAGCCTTGTCCATGTAGGCTGGACCGATACCCTTGTTGGTTGTACCAATCTTATTCTCACCTTTAGACTCTTCTTGCAACTGGTCCAATTTGATGTGATAAGGCAAGATGACATGTGCGCGGTCTGAAATCCGCAAATTATCTGTTGTCACACCTGAATCATGGAGATAGTTGATTTCCTTCACCAAAGATTTTGGATTGACAACCACACCATTACCGATTACAGAAATCTTTTCTGGGAAGAAGATTCCTGACGGAATCAAGTGCAATTTATACTTCGTGCCATCGATAACGATAGTGTGTCCAGCGTTATCACCACCTTGATAACGTGCGATTACTTCAGCATTAGCAGACAAGAAGTCTGTAATTTTACCCTTACCTTCGTCGCCCCACTGGGTTCCTACAACAACTACTGATGTCATATTCACTCTTTCTCTGAACTGGCTAACCAGCCCAGCCTTTCTTCTACTTCTGGCAGGAATCTCACCTGCAAGTTTCGTTTTACACACTATTCTATCAAAAAACGAACATTTTTTCAAGAAATTCCAATAATTTCATATATAGCGAATGTTTTTATTTTTTTAAAAGTATATTTCAAAAAAATCCGATTAAACACACAAGATAGACATGTGTAAATATGCTTTTGACAGAGAAATCCGAAGTCTTTGTTTGCTTTCAGTGATTTTCAGTACATTTTTCACCAGAAACGTAGCAGAAATTTGTATTTGCCCTCCAATCTAGATAAAATTGGAGTAAGACTTTGACAGAAATATAAAGGACTTAGATATGTTACAAAAATTATCACCAAACAGCCCCATTCTTCAGGCTACTTTTGGAATTGAGCGCGAATCACTTCGCATCAATTCAAATCACAGAGTTGCGCAAACTCCCCATCCTCATAAACTGGGTTCTCGTAGCTTCCACCCCTATATCCAGACAGACTACAGCGAGCCACAGTTAGAGTTGATTACACCAATCGCTCAGTCGACTAAGGAAGCGCGTCGCCTACTGGGAGCCATTACAGATGTTGCCGCACGTTCTATGGACAAGCAAGAATACCTCTGGCCCCTATCCATGCCACCTGTGATTTCAGAAGAAGAAATCCAAATTGCTCAACTAGATAGCGACTATGAGTACCAATATCGTGTCGGTTTGGGGGAACGCTATGGCAAGCTCGTCCAGTCTATGTCTGGTATCCATTATAATTTTGAATTAGGAAAAGACTTAACCCAACAACTTTTTGAATTAAGCGAGGAAACAGATTTTATCGCATTCAAAAATACCCTCTACCTCAAATTAGCACAAAACTTCCTCAACTATCGTTGGCTCTTAACCTACCTATATGGAGCAAGTAGCCTAGCCGAAAAAGGATTCCTAACCACGGAAGTCGGTTGCGTCCGTTCCATTCGTAATTCCAAGTACGGCTATGTCAACTCCGATGATGTTCATATTTCCTTTTCTTCTCTCGAACAGTACGTGGCCGACATCGAACAAGCTGTCCAATCTGGTCAACTATCCGCTGAGAAGGAATTTTACTCTTCCGTCCGACTACGTGGAGCAAAGACTAGCCGTGACTACCTCAGCAAGGGGATTTCTTATTTAGAATTCCGTTCCTTCGACCTTAACCCCTATGACCCGCTTGCTATTAGTCAAGAAACCCTTGATACAGTCCACCTCTTTATCTTATCTCTTCTTTGGCTAGACCAACTGACAGATGTTGATAACACCTTAGCAAAAGCAGATAAACTTAACAATCTCATCGCCCTTAGCCATCCCCACACACCTCTACCTAGCGATGCCGATGCCACGCCAATCTTGACAGCCATGAAAGCCATAGTTCTACACTTTGGACTGGATGACTACTATGGCCAGCTCATTGCACATGTGGAGGCAGCACTTCAAGACCCTCGTTTGACCCTTTCTGGAAAAATAGCAGAGCAGGTTGAAGATGGGTCTCTGGAAAAGTTTGGTCAGCAGCAAGGACAAGTCTTTCATGACTATGCTTGGACAGCCCCTTACGCCCTCAAGGGATATGAAAACATGGAACTCTCCACCCAGATGATTCTCTTTGACGCCATTCAGCTGGGCTTGCATGTCGAGATCTTGGATGAAGAAGACCAGTTTCTCAAACTCTGGCATGGTGACCATATCGAGTACATCAAAAATGGTAACATGACCTCCAAGGACAACTATGTCATTCCTCTGGCCATGGCCAACAAGGTCGTAACCAAGAAAATTTTGGATCAGGCTGGTTTTCCAGTGCCTGCGGGAGCTGAATTTGCTAACAAGGAAGAGGCCCTGCGGTATTACAGACAGGTAGCCAGCTCTGCTATTGTTGTCAAACCAAAATCTACCAACTTCGGCCTTGGCATCTCTATCTTCCAGGAGCCAGCCAGCCTTGCGGACTATGAAAAAGCCCTGGACATCGCCTTTTCGGAAGATAGCCATGTGCTTGTGGAGGAATTCGTGGCGGGGACCGAGTACCGTTTCTTCATCCTTGATGGCAAGTGCGAGGCTGTCCTGCTCCGCGTCGCGGCCAATGTCGTGGGGGACGGTAGCTCAACCATCCGTGAATTAGTAGAGCAAAAAAACCAAGATCCCCTGCGAGGGCGTGACCACCGTTCACCGCTGGAGATCATTAACTTGGGCGACATCGAACTGCTTATGTTAGAACAGCAGGGCTACACACCCGATACAGTTTTGCCAGAGGGCATTCAAGCCTTTCTGCGTGGCAATTCCAATATCTCAACGGGTGGTGACTCCATCGATATGACCGACCAGATGGACGAGTCCTACAAGCAACTGGCCGCCGATATGGCAACTGCTATGGGAGCTTGGGTCTGTGGTGTGGACTTGATTATCCCCGACCGCACCAAGCCAGCAAGCAAGGAAGATCCAAACTGCACCTGTATTGAGCTCAACTTCAACCCTGCCATGTACCTGCACACCTATACTTACGCAGGACCTGGACAGAGCATTACGCCGAAGATTTTGAAAAAATTGTTTCCAGAGCTATAGTTTTCCATTTTCCTTACTTTGTTAATGCTTACTTCAGAGGTTCGTGGAACTTTTGAAGGCTGGAGATAGGACAAAGCACGTTCGCCTCAATAGCTGCAGGTTGCTGGGAGTGGGAAAGAACTCGACCAAGATAAAAAGAGTTCGTCAACAAGTCTTTATTTCTAGTTGTTGAGCTGAAACAGTCTATCCCCAGACATCAATTTATGTGAGCTGACTGCCGTCAGCTTATATCTCCCACTTTAAAAGGTCTCCCAGACCTTTTAAACTCCCAACTAATGTTAAGTAAAATGAATATGGCACCAAGATAATCATTTATATCTTGGTGCTTTTTATGAACCAATCCCCAGTATTCTGATACATCGTTCGTTATTTGTTTTGTTTTCCAATGTATTTTTACTATTTCATTTGAATTTTTAAAAATATCCGTATTATATCTAAAAAAGTATTCCAAACGACTCATTTTTTGTTAAACTATATATATAACAACTGCAGACGTTTTGATAACGTCCATATATAACAAAAAGGAGTTTTATATGAAGATTAGAAACCGTTCTCTCTTCTATACCGTAGGGTCTGTAGCGGTAACAGCCGGACTCTTGCTTAGCCTTGCTACTTCGCCCATACCATCTGTGCACGCTACTGAAGTGGCGATAGAGAATTATCCGTCGCTTGCAATAACCAAGTCGGAGGTCACGATACAAGGCTATCTTATTGCACCACTTAATAGTAGCGGAACCGCTTTTGACGCCACTAACAAAACAAATCTAGCCCTTGGTGCAAGCATGGATACTGCGGCAGCCGACACCATCCCTATTCAACTAAAAGAACCTCTTCGCAGCCAATTCAACCTCGTTGATCATCCCGAACTAGTCGGAAAATTGGTTCGCATCACAGGAACTAGCGATACATACATGAAGCGAGCTGGGATCAAGCCAGCTACAACGATTGAAATCGTAGATTCATCTTCTACTAATGTTCAGCCACCAACCAGTGAAAATACGACTACCGAGTCAAGCGACCTTGTTTCTACACCGATTGCTACTGTTCGCTCTGGTGCACAAGGAACAGAGTACACAGTTTCTGGTAAAATTATTAGCCTAGTAAACGGTTGGGGAGGAAATGGTTTTTACCTCCAGGGTTCTGACGGTGCTGGTATCTATATCTACCCTGGGGCTGCCTTGGGCTATCAGCCTGGTGATACAGTCCAATTAACAGGAACATTGGGTGAGTATAAAGGCGAACTCCAACTAACTGCCGTTAGCAACCACAAGGCTATATCTGAGCATTTCAACACTCCCATTACAGAAACAAACATCGCTCAGTTAGCAACGCAAGCACAGGCAACACTAGTTTCTCTAAAAAACTTGACTGTCGGAGATATTCAAAGCGATAGCTATCAAAATTCTACCTTTACCGTAACTGATTCCGAAGGACAAACTGTGGATGTGCGTTTAGATAGTCGAACAGGTATCAAAACTGCTGATCTTTTGAACCATATCAACAAGGGAGATAAGATTAATCTAACCGCTATTTTATCCACCTATAATGGAAAAATACAATTAAAACCATTTGACCTCTCTCATTTTGAAGTCGTTGAAAAGGCAACAACAGAAACAGCACCAGGCAAGACCGAAACTGTAACAGTCGGTCACATTCAAGGTGCAAGTCACCAATCACCTCTAACCAATCAATCTGTGATTCTTAAAAACGTCGTAGTAACCTACGTTACCTCTGCCAATAACTTCTACGTGCAAGATGTCACACCAGATGGAGACGTCAAAACATCTGACGGTATTAATATTTTTACTGACAAATTAAAAACAAATGTCAAGGTAGGAGATCTTGTCACTATCGCAGGACGTGTAGAAGAATACCTCGGAAAAGGTTATACAGAACGTGGGGAAACAGACTTAACCATCACACAAATTCGAGCTACTGAAGTAACTGTGGATGGGACTGCACCTGTACCATCTCCTATAGTCCTTGGTCTCGATCGGACCATCCCAGCAGATATTATTGACAACGACGGTTTGGCTCAATTTGATCCAGAACAAGATGCGCTCGATTTCTGGGAATCCGTTGAAGGTATGGTGGTTGCCGTGGATGATGCAAAAATCCTTGGTCCACTAAAAAACAAGGAAATCTATGTCACTCCTGCCACTAGCCAACTTCCTTTAAATAATGTTGGAGGCGTCAACCTTCGCCCTGAAGGGAATAATACCAATATCATTCCACTCCTTTTGAAAAATGGAAAACAGATCGTCAAATCAGGAGACTATTTCACCGGTCGTATCGCTGGACCAGTCACCTACTCTTACACCAATTATAAAGTCTATGTAGATGATAGCACCCTTCCAACCTTGCACGAAGGAGCTACAAAACCAGAAACGACAACTATTATCCCAAATGATGACAAGCTGACTATCGCTTCTTATAACATTGAAAACTTTTCTGCTGACAGTAAGTCAACATCAGACGCTAAAGTCCAACGCATTGCCAAATCCTTTGTTTCAGACCTACATTCTCCAGATATTATCGGATTGATTGAAGTGCAGGATAACAACGGTGCTACAAATGACGGCACAACTGATGCTAGTAAGAGTGCTGAGCGCCTAATTGCAGCCATTCAAGCAGCCGGCGGACCAATCTATACCTATGTGGATATTGCTCCTGAAAACAACAAAGACGGTGGACAAGAGGGAGGCAATATTCGCGTCGGCTTCCTCTACAACTCAAAACGTGTCAGCCTATCTGACAAACCAATCGGTACCGCAACACAGGCAGTTGCTTGGGAAAACGGCGAACTCAATCTCAGCCTGGGCCGAATCGACCCAACCAACCCTGCTTGGGCAGCTGTCCGCAAAACACTTGCAGCTGAATTCGTCTTCAAAGGCGAGAAAGTCGTTGTCCTTGCCAACCATCTCAACTCAAAACGCGGTGACAATGGTCTCTACGGAAAAATCCAACCTGTCAGCTTCAAGTCCGAAGAAAAACGCCACATACTGGCACAAACTATCGCTGACTTTACAAAAGCAGGCTTAGCCCAAAATCCAAATGCTAATATCGTTATGCTAGGCGACTTCAATGACTATGAATTTACTAAAACCATAGAAATTTTAGAAACAGGAGGAATGGCTAACCTCGTTAGTCGTCACGATGCATCTGATCGCTTCTCTTACTTCTATAACGGAAACAATCAGTCTCTTGACAATATGCTAGTATCAACTAACTTGTTGGACCGCTATGCCTTTGATATGGTCCATGTCAATTCAGCCTTTATGGAAGAACATGGCAGAGCTTCTGACCACGATCCACTATTGGTACAACTGGATGTGACAAAGGCACAAGAACCAACTCAACCAGAACCAAGTGACAAGCAGACAGATGACTCAGGAACAGTCAACAATAGTGATGACAATGGTACGACCAACAATAACAAGCCAACAAATCTTTCAACTTCTAATCAAACAGCTGTAAATGCTGATGACCGTTCTAGCGCTACAGACAAGGGACAAACAACCGTGACCCCTACTGCCAACAACAGTCAAAAGAAAATCCTTCCAAAGACAGGAGGAGAAACAAGCTTTGTACTTATCACAATCGGTCTCGTAATCTTGAGCGCCTGCCTTGTCAAAAAACAAAAAGAATCCTAATCATTTTTTGAGCTTGAAAGCATGACTTTCAGGCTCATTTTTCTACTGCTCCACCTCCACTTGTGCTATAATTAAAGTTATGGATAAAATTATTAAAACACTATCAAAAAGTGGGCATTTCCGTGCCTTTGTGCTAGATAGCACAGAAACCGTGAAAACAGCCCAAGAAAAACACGATACTATGGCTTCATCAACCGTGGCTCTGGGCCGCACTCTCATTGCCAATCAGATTTTGGCTGCCAACGAAAAAGGCGACACCAAGATCACCCTGAAAATCTTGGCCAGCGGTGCTATTGGGGCTATCATCTCCGTTGCCAATACCAAAGGTCAGGTCAAGGGCTACATTCAAAATCCAGACTTGGACTACAAACGGACCTCAACTGGCGAAGTTATCGTTGGACCACTTGTAGGCAATGGTCAATTCCTGGTCATCACAGACTACGGAACAGGTCACCCTTACAACTCCATGACACCCTTGATTTCTGGTGAAATCGGTGAAGACTTTGCCTACTTCCTAACGGACAGCCTGCAGACCCCATCTGCGGTGGGGCTCAATGTCTTGTTGGATGAAGAAGATAAGGTCAAGGTAGCCGGTGGCTTCTTACTCCAAGTTTTACCTGGAGCGACCGAGGCTGAAATTGCCCGTTTCGAGAAACGCATCCAAGAAATGCCTGCCATTTCAAGCTTGCTGGCTTCTGAAAACCACATGGAAGCTCTGCTATCCGCCATTTATGGCGACGACGACTTCAAACGCCTGTCAGAAGAAGAAATCGGTTTTGTCTGCGACTGCTCTAAAGACCGCTTCCTCGATGCTCTAGCCAGCTTGCCAAAAGCGGACCTGCAAGAGATGAAGGAAGAAGACAAAGGTGTGGACATCACCTGTCAATTCTGCCAGACCCATTACCACTTTGACGAAAACGATTTGGAGGAACTCATCAATGGCTAATCTCAATACCCCTTTTATGATTGGTGATGTAGAAATCCCCAATCGCTGCGTGCTGGCCCCAATGGCTGGCGTGACCAACTCGGCCTTCCGTACCATTGCCAAAGAAATGGGCGCAGGTCTGGTCGTTATGGAAATGATTTCTGAAAAAGGCCTTCTCTACAACAACGAGAAGACCCTCCACATGCTCCATATCGACGACAACGAATACCCTATGTCTATCCAGCTTTTTGGTGGCGACGCCGAAGGACTGAAACGGGCTGCCGACTTCATCCAGAAGAACACCAAGGCTAATATCGTAGATATTAACATGGGCTGCCCTGTCAACAAGGTCGTTAAAAACGAAGCTGGTGCCAAGTGGCTCAAGGACCCCGACAAGATTTACCACATCATCAAGGAAGTGACCTCGGTCCTCGATATTCCCTTGACTGTTAAGATGCGGACAGGTTGGAACAATACCGACCTGGCGGTCGAAAATGCCCTGGCCGCAGAAAGTGCCGGTGTGTCTGCCCTGGCCATGCACGGACGGACCCGCGAGCAGATGTACACAGGAACAGTTGACCTGGAAACCCTCACCAAGGTAGCTGGCAGCCTGACCAAGATTCCCTTCATCGCAAACGGCGACATCCGCAATGTAGAAGATGCCCGCCAGCGAATCGAGGAAGTCGGTGCCGACGCTGTCATGGTCGGACGAACTGCTATGGGCAATCCATACATCTTCAACCAAATCAACCACTATCTTGAAACAGGAGAAGTCCTGCCCGACCTCTCCTTTGACGACAAACTCAATGTCGCCTTCGACCACCTGACCCGATTGACTAATCTCAAAGGCGAATCCATTGCCGTACGTGAATTCCGTGGTCTTGCCCCTCACTACCTCCGTGGTTCAGCAGGTGCTGCCAAAATCCGTGGAGCCGTTGCCCGAGCAGAGACTATCGAGCAGGTCCAAGAACTATTTGACCAAGCACGAGAAGCCTATCAAGAACGGATTGCTAAATAAGATAAACTGGCAGGTTAAAACTCGCTAACAATGAAACAGAAAAACGCATAAAACCAAGGTTAGGACCTGATTTTATGCGTTTTTTCTATACTGTTTTACATAATTTCCTTTCCAAAAAAGGCAAGAAAGGCAGGAGCAATGTAATCCTGATATTGTTGAGGTTGTTCACGAATGAGGGTCGCTGAAATACCAAATTTTCTAGGACTATAATAAGCTTGATAGCCTCGATTTTGCAGTTCCTGAGCGTATTCTTCCTCAGACACATAGAAAACTGGTACTTGATGTTCTGACAAGTCCAATAAACCAAGCAGGCGTTCTAACCAAAGGTCCCAGCCATCTGGATAGGGAGGTAAGTCCGTTTCATCCAGGGCACGAACTTCGACAAAATCATCACCCTCAAACTGGGATTGAATAGCTCTAAAGCGAGTCAATAAATCCAAGCCAATCAAGTCGCCACGATCCCTATCATAGCCTGAAACCACCACACAAACCTGACCACAGGCCAACTTTGCTCGCTCGATCAAATCCAAATGTCCCTTGTGCATGGGGGCAAAAGTTCCGAAAACAACAGCTATGGTTTGATTCATAGATTTCCTTTCTACTTGCTAAAGAGGCGAGCAAGCTCACCTCTTCAACTATGTCATCCTTTTTTCAAAACGGAAGAACAATTCTACATCTGGAAAGGATAGCAACACAAGCACTCCTTATCCCTTTACCACATCAAACTTGAGCTCTTCACCCTTGACCCCAACCTTCAAGGTCGAACTAGTAGTCAAGTCACCACGGAGTAACATTTCTGCCAATGGATCTTCCAATTTGGTTTGTAAGAGTCTACGTAGCGGACGAGCTCCCATTTCTGGGTCATAACCTTGTTTAGCCAATAACTTAAGGGCTGACGGTTGCAGTTTAAGAGTAATTCCTTTCTCAGCTGTTACCGCAAACAACGGTTTGACCATGACCTTGACAACATCCTGCATATGGGATTCGGTCAAACTATGGAAGACAACTTTTTCATCAATACGGTTGATAAATTCAGGACGATAGGCCTTTTTCAATTCCTCAAAAATGCGTTTCTCCACTTCCTTGTGGTCCTTAGACAAATCAAGGGCACCAAAACCAACTGTCTTATCATCCCGAAGGGCTGTTGCTCCAAGGTTTGACGTCATGATAATAATGGTATTTGAGAAATCAACCTTACGTCCCTTACTGTCCGTCAAGACACCATCATCCAAGACCTGCAAGAGAACATTGAAAATATCTGGATGAGCCTTTTCAACCTCATCAAAGAGGAGAACAGAGTAAGGTTTGTTACGAACTTTTTCTGTCAATTCGCCACCTTCTTCATAGCCCACGTAGCCTGGAGGCGCTCCATTGAGACGGCTGGCCGCAAATTTCTCCATATACTCAGACATATCAAAACGGATAAGAGCAGATTCATCATCAAAGAGAACCTCCGCCAAGGCTTTAGCAAGCTCTGTCTTACCGACACCAGTTGGTCCCAAGAACATAAAGGAACCAATCGGTCTGCGACCTGTACGAATCCCTGACTGATTACGGCGAATAGCTCTGCTAACTGCAGAAATAGCTTCTTCCTGCCCAATCACACGCTTGTGCAATTCTGCTTCCAGATTCAGATACTTCTTAGTATCTGATTGGCTAAGCTTGGCTACTGGGATACCTGACAAGCGGCTAAGTGTTTCTAAAACATCTTCTTCTGTTACTTCAAGGTCATAGTTTTGACTAGCCTCGGCATCTTCTTTCGTTTTAATCAACAGCTTGCTGACAGTCTTATATTTTTTATCCATCAAGGCCTTGTCTATGCTCGTCAGTCCTGTTTCCTCAGCCTGCCCTTTCACTCGATTTTGTACCGTTGCACTGGCTTCATCCAGCAAATCAATGGCTGAATCTGGCAGGTTTTTACTGGTCAAATACCGCTTAGCGTAGGTCACAGCAGTCTCTACAGCTGCTTGTCCAATACGGACCCTGTGGTATTTTTCAAAAGTACCTTTTAAACCAGTCAAAATGGCAATGCTATCTTCCACCGTCGGCTCTTCAATGGTTACTTTGGCAAAACGGCGTACCAAGGCTGCGTCTTTCTCAATATGTTTTTGGTACTCATCTTGAGTCGTTGCACCAACTGTACGTAGAGTACCACGAGCCAGAGCAGGTTTGAGAATATTGGCCGCATCCAGGGTTGAATCAATCCCAGAGCCAGAACCCATAATCGTATGCAACTCATCGATGAAAAGGATGACTTGACCATCTTCCTCAATGTCGTTGATGATATTATTCATCCGCTCTTCGAAGTCACCACGAAAACGGGTTCCTGCAATTACATTCATCAAGTCAAGTTCCAAAACCCGCATCTTAGCCAAGCTGACAGGGACATCCCCAGCTGCCACACGCTGAGCCAGACCCAAGGCAAGTGCTGTTTTACCAACACCCGCATCCCCAACCAAGACAGGATTATTCTTCGTTTTACGAGATAAGATTTGAATCATCCGC
This sequence comes from Streptococcus suis, assembly GCF_046032535.1. Lineage (GTDB taxonomy): Bacteria > Bacillota > Bacilli > Lactobacillales > Streptococcaceae > Streptococcus > Streptococcus suis_AK. Next base: position 12,480 of record NZ_JARQPL010000035.1, read on the forward strand.
GAGATTTCTGCATCGCGACCGATAACTGGCTCCATCTTACCTTCACGGGCCAAAGCGGTCAAATCACGAGTATAGTCCTCTAATCCACCAGTCTGTGGAGCTGGAGGCATGCCCATCATCTGTCCCATATTCGTAGCCTTGGATTTTCCACCCTTCATGACACTACGGATTGCTTTTAAGTCTTCCTTAGTAAATCCTGCACGGGCTTCCAAATTTTTACGCAAATCCAAGAAACGGATCTTATCATCTGAGTCTTCAAAATGAAAACCAACCTTGTCCAAAATCTGACTAGATGTTGAACGTTTATCCAAGAGCATAGCCATGAACAAATGTTCTGTACCTAACTCCTTGGCCTTGACAACTCCAGCAATTTTCTTGGCCAAACTAGCCGTTTCATCCAAACGTTTTGAAGAAGGCAAAATACGGAAACTATCCAACTCTTCGCGATAAACCTTATCCGTCACGACAAAAGTCGCATGTTCATAATCCGAAATCGAAACAGGATATTCTGCCAAGACAGCTCCTGCAACCGTATCGTGATTGATGACAAATGATAAGAGAATATGCCAGGTCTCTAAATAATCACAGGCGTAACGTTGGGCAACCAACTGAGCATCTTCAAATACCCTTTGTAAACCAGTTGAAATTTTCATGAATTTAGTCCTCTTTCCTATCTAAACGTCGTAATATTTGACGCATCATGCGTGCTCGAATAGTACTTGCATCTTTTCCTAATATTTCATCAGAACCTGTGGACAAAAAGAGATTGCCTTCTCGTTCTGTCATCAAACCTTCATCAAAAAGGAGTTGTAAAATATCTGCATATACCGTAGCAGATAGTTGCTCGCCCATATTGTTCAATAAATCATGAACCAATTCGTGCTTGTCCGAAAAGGTAATCCGACCAATACGAATGTAGCCACCGCCACCACGCTTACTCTCAACAATATAACCACGGCTGGCTGTAAAACGGGTTTTTATCACGTAGTTAATCTGACTTGGCACCACTTCAAACCGACTGGCCAATTCACTCCGACGCAACTCTGCCACATTGACCTGGTCCAAGATGGCTTTGATATGTTCTTCGATATAATCTGATGTATTCTTCATCGCCATAGTATCGCCTCTTCCTTTGACTATCTTTGACCATTATACCCTAAAATGAAGAATTTTGAAAGCAAAAGCCCAGTCCCTTCCGTAGCAGAATTTTGAAATCTGCTCTGCTTTATCCTATAATAAAAGAAAAAAAGGAGAACATTATGAACTTCCAAGACTACATCCAAGATTTTACTAGCGTAACCGTGGAGCAGGCACAGGGCCTCCTAACTGCTCAAGAGGGCGACGTTCTCTTCATCGGACGAGCAACCTGCCCTTACTGCAACCGCTTTGCACCAAAACTCCATAAGGTCGCCCAAGACAAGCAAGTGACCGTCCACTTCCTCGACTCCAGCCAAGTCAGTCCTCAACTTCAAGCACTTCGCGACCACTACCAAGTGCCTACAGTCCCTGGTCTTTTAGTCGCTAAATCGACTGGCGTCCAAGTCCGCTGCAATTCCAGCATGACGGAAGAAGAAATTGCGGCTTTTATTGAGGACTAATGCTAGACATTTCCTACCAAGCCAACACCTTCCACATCTCTCATCACGGAAGACCAGTAGGCAAGATTCACAGCTACCAAAATCCCTACCACCAGACCAATACCTATCTGCGACTGGATTTAGTTGATTTCGATTGTACCATAGCAGAGCAGCTCTTCCAGTCCCTACAGACTTCCTTGGGCAAAAAGCCTCTTCAGGTTATGCTCTCCTCTGCAGAGCAGGAAAAAATCCATTTCCTCACCGCAGCTGGATTTGTCTGCAAGCGGAAATGTTATGAGTTCGAAGTGACCAAACAAGACTATCTCAGTCAAACAGGCACTACCAACCTAAACATAGTCCGCAAAGGTACCGCACTCTACCAAAGAGCTAGCCAGCGATTCTTTGACCACTATCAGACAGTTCATCAAGACATCAACCCTTGGACTGCCAGTCAAGAAGAATTCGAAAAGGATTTACCTGAACTAGTTTATACAGACTCAGAAAACTGGGCCTTCGTAGAAAACAATGAAATTGCCTACGTATGCGGAAAAGATGTACAAAGCTTTGATTCCTTCATCCAAGCAGTTATTGGCTCCCTATTTGAACAATATGAGCAAATTAGCTTTGAGGCTGATGACTGTGATCCTATCGCCATGCGCTTGGCTGACCAATTCCGACAACCACACAAACCTAGCTGGGATACTTATATTTTAGAAATCTAACAAAAAGCACCGACCTTGTGGCCGGTGCTTTTAAGGAGATTATGAAAAATATTTAGGATTGATACTAGTATAACCAAATCAAACATAGCCGACATCCGCCCTAAGACCGATTTATCAAAAAAAGAACCTCCTTTCGGAAGTTCTTTCATCACATCTTATTTACCAAGAGCTGCTGCCATCGTCGCTGCAACTTCTGCTTCAAAGTCGTTTGAAGCTTTCTCGATACCTTCACCTACTTCGAAACGAGCAAATTCTACAACTGAAGCATTCACTGAGTTCAAGTAAGCTTCAACTGTTTTGCTGTCGTCCATGATGTAAACTTGTGCAAGAAGTGTGTAAGCTTGGTCAACTTGAGTGTTGTCAAGCAAGAAGCGATCCATTTTACCTGGGATGATTTTGTCCCAGATTTTTTCTGGTTTGCCTTCTGCTGCCAATTCAGCCTTGATAGCTTCCTCAGCTGCTGCAATCACTTCGTCAGTCAATTGAGCTTTTGAACCGTATTTCAACAATGGCAATGCTGGTTTGTCAACCATTGCACGGCTTTCGTTGTCTTGTTCGATCTTGTGGTTGATTTGTGCCAACTCATCTTTAACGAATTGCTCATCCAATTCAGTGTAAGAAAGAACAGTTGGTTTCATCGCAGCGATGTGCATTGAGATTTGTTTTGCAAGAGTCTCATCTCCACCGTCGATAACTGAGATAACACCGATACGGCCGCCGTTGTGTTGGTATGCACCAAATGCTTGAGCATCTGTTTTTTCAACCAAAGCAAAGCGACGGAATGAGATTTTCTCACCGATTGTTGCAGTTGCATTTACGTATGCTTCTTCAAGCGTTTCACCTGAAGGCATAACCAATTTAAGAGCTGCTTCGTTGTCAGCTGGTTTACCTTCTGCAATTACTTTAGCAGTAGTGTTTACCAATTCAACGAATTGAGCATTTTTCGCAACGAAGTCTGTTTCAGCGTTAACTTCAACAACTGCGGCTACGTTACCATCAACGTAAACACCAGTCAAACCTTCAGCTGCTACACGGTCAGCTTTCTTAGCTGCCTTAGCCATACCTTTTTCGCGAAGCAATTCAATTGCTTTTTCGATATCGCCTTCTACTTCAACCAATGCTTTTTTAGCGTCCATAACGCCAGCACCTGATTTTTCACGCAATTCTTTAACGAGAGCTGCTGTAATTTCTGCCATGTCTATTCTCCTTGTTTGTATTTATAAAATAGAGGAGCGGGCTCAGCCCTGCCCCTCTAGGATTGTTTTTTTGATGTTTGAAATTGTATACGAGCTAAAATCCTATAGATTTTAAATCGCCTTCGTTACTTAATTGTACTCGGACTAAAAAGCTAGGATTTAGACAAATCTCCTTGCAGTTCTCAAACTGCTACGTCCATTTTCTAAAATCTAACGCTTTTCTTAACGTCCTCGTTACTTAGATTATTTACCTTCTACTACTTCAACCAATTCTTCGATTGATTCTGTAGATGCTGGCTCAGCTGCCAATTCAGCTTCAACTGCTGCTACGCTGTCTTCACCTTGGTTACCTTCGATGATAGCGTCAGCCATTTTAGCTGTAATCAATTTAACAGCGCGGATAGCGTCATCGTTAGCTGGGATGATAACATCAATATCATCTGGATCTGTGTTTGTGTCAACCATCGCTACAACTGGGATACCCAATTTTTTAGCTTCTTTAACAGCGATTTGCTCTTTGTGTGGGTCAACAACGAACATTACGTCTGGAATGCGTGGCATGTCAGCGATACCGCCCAAGAATTTTTCAAGACGAGCACGTTGTTTGTTCAACAATGCTACTTCTTTCTTAGGAAGCACTTCGAAAGTTCCATCTTCTTCCATACGGTTGATTTCTTTCAAACGAGCGATACGTTTTTGGATTGTACCCCAGTTTGTAAGAGTTCCACCCAACCAACGGTGGTTGATGAAGTATTGACCAGCGCGGATAGCTTCGTCTTTAACAGCTTCAGCAGCTTGTTTTTTAGTACCTACGAACAAGATAACTGCGTCGTTTGCTGCAGCGTCACGGATGAATTCGTAAGCTTGGTCAGCCAATTTTACAGTTTGTTGCAAGTCGATAACGTGGATACCGTTACGCTCTGTGAAGATGTATTTAGCCATCTTAGGATTCCAGCGACGAGTTTGGTGACCGAAGTGTACACCAGCCTCAAGAAGTTGTTTCATTGAAATTACTGCCATGAGTATTTCTCCTTTTTGTTTTTTCTCCTCTCCCGAACTTCGACTTGCAGCCCAACCTTTCGGCAACAAGACCACAATTGGTCCGAGATGAGTATTTGTTGCACAGCAACTCTATTAGTATATCAGAATACCTGTATATTTTCAAGTAAAATAGCAGAGAAATTCATGAGAATCTACCACCAAAAATCTGCGCTAAATTCTCAAAGTAAGTTCTAGCCTAACCCCAAAACCGGAAATTAGACTGATACAAAAATTTCCACTTGACCAAATTCACTATTTAATGTACAATATTCTTTGTTATGGCGGTATAGCCAAGTGGTAAGGCACGGCTCTGCAAAAGCTTGATCGTCGGTTCAAATCCGTCTACCGCCTTTATTATAGGATTTTATCCGAATTTATACAAGTCAAAAGCCCGAGAAATCGGGCTTTTTTGATTTTTCATTCGGTAAAATTCGGTTAAGTTTAAAAATAATTTGGGACAAATTTGGGGCAAAATCTTTTCAAACCATCAAAAAACTCCCAAAGGCTATTGCCTAGGGGAGTATGATAGATTTACAACTCAGCAATCTGGCTCAAATTAACTTCAGCAATGGTATCATTACCAAACATAGAGATAACCATCTTAACCTTGTTGTTGTCGATTTCTGTAATTTTACCTGTGTAGTCTGTGAAGGCACCGTCAATGATACGAACAGTGTCGCCAACTTTGACATCAATATCAAATTCTTGAACGGTTTGTCCCATAGACACCAAGATTTGACGAATTTCTTCTTCCAAAAGTGGAGTGGGTTTTGAACGGTTACCGTGTGAACCCACAAAACCTGTAACGTTTGGCGTGTTACGAACCACAAACCAAGCTTCATCCGTCATAACCATTTCAACCAAAACATAACCAGGGAAACGGTTTTCTTCCACTTCCTTGACCTCACCGTTCTTTTCAACCTGAACAGTCTGAGTTGGAATTTCTACACGAAGGATGTTTTCCAACATGTTATAAGTGTGGGCACGTTGGAGCAAGTTTTCCTTCACTTTATTTTCATATCCTGAGTAGGTCTGCAAAACAAACCAGCCTTTATCAAAACTATCGTACATTGTTACTTCCTTTCTTTGGAAACACGGAATTTTTAGACGCTAAAAAAAGCCCGAAGGCTTTCGCTTTTCCTTATTATATCACTTCCATTTTACAAATGGCAAGTATTTTCTAGAAAAGATTGATCAAGCTCATGATTCCTCGTGACAAAATCAAGTCAAAGAGGTAAACCACCGCTACGAAAAAGGCAGTATATTCCACTACAGACACGAAATCCGTCCAGCTCTGCTTACGAGTTGGCCAAGACGTATCTTTTAAAATGCGGATAATGTCTTTGATAAATTTCATGCGTGACTCCTATCTGGTTTCCTTGTGAACAGTGTATTGTCCACAGTGTTTACAAAATTTATTTACTTCTAACCGTGTTGGCTTGGGATTGCTCGAAAGGCTGATTGAATAGTTTCGAGAACCACAAACAGTACAGGCTAGGCTTGCTTTTTTTAGTGCCATAAAGCCCTCCATCCTTTTCATTTTACCATGTTTTTATGGATTTGACAACTCTCCAAACCAAGACGTAATGTTATCCCACAAGGTTTTTGCTCTTTCTGGTAACTGGGCATCGATTAGATTTTGTTTGGTTTGCTCAATCAAGTTTTTCGCCTGATCTGAAATTTCTTGTACCTGTTCTTGACCAAGGCTTGATTCAGTTTGCGCAGCTTCATCTGGAGCTACTTCTACAATACCATTTTGTGCGTAGGCATTTTCTACTTCAAACTGAGTTCCTGCAGTATATGGCAAGATTGAATTGGCTACAGTCTGGAAGACCGACGGAGCCATCCAGTAGCTACTGCTATCTATATAATGATTTTCATCTGTCTGCTCAAAACCAACCCACTGACTGATGACCAAATCAGGTGTGTAGGCAATATGCCACTGATCATTGACAAGATTGACATCAAAACTCGTTTCGGTTGTTCCTGTTTTCCCAGCAATATAATAATTGGCAGCATCTGCTGTCACTCCCGTACCATTGGTATAGGTTCCAAGCATCATTGCTGTCATCTTATCTGCGACAGAGCGGTCAATCACCTTGGTACTTGTTTCTCGATGCTCTGCTAAAACCTTTCCACTAGCCGTTTCAATACGAGTGATGAGGTGGGCATCCTTCATCACACCCTTATTCGCAAAAGCAGCGTAGGCCTGGGCCATTTGCAGAGGATTAGTCTCCACTCCAGAACCAATTGAAACACCCAAAACTTTCTCGACATTTTCCATATCAAGCCCAAACTTTTGTCCATACTCGAAGGCTTTGTCAATCCCCAAGGTGTTCACTATATAAGCTACTGGTAAATTGTAAGAGAGAGCCAAAGCTTGATACATTGGAATGGTATCAGAAGTCGAATAATCATAGTTATGCAAGGTGTAATCACCGTAGGTTTCTGTATGGTTGTCCAGAGCCGTATCAATCGACCAGCCCGCCGCTACTGCTGGAGCATAGGCAACAAGAGGCTTGATTGTTGAACCAGGACTGCGCTTGGCTTGTGTCGCAAAGTTGAAAGTTCGAAAGACCGCATCCTCTGAACTGTTAACTCGACCAACCAAGGCGCGAACTCCACCAGTCCTAGGATCAAGAGCTACGCTGGCAGCCTGAGCATGGGTACCATCAAAACTTGATGTTGGGAACATAGTCTCATCATTAAAAATCACCTGCATGCTGGCTTGAGAATTTTGATCCATCTCTGTGTAAATCCTATAGCCGTTATTAATAATGTCTGATTCTTTCAGTCCATATCGCTCAATCGCCTCAGCAATCACAGCATCAAAATAGGATGGATAGGAATAATTGCTTTGTTTCCCTGTATAGGTATCTGAAAGCTGACTGGCTAGGTCTACTTGGAAACCTGCATCTGCAGTCGCCTGATCAATATAACCAGCATTGACCATATTTTGCAGGACTGTATCCCGACGATTAACTGCATTTTCTAGAGAATAATAAGGATTATAAATCTCAGGTCCCTTGAGCATACCTGCAATGACGGCCGCTTGCTCAAGAGTAAGATCACTGGCTGGAATACCGAAGTACTTTTGGCTTGCATCTTCTACTCCCCAAACACCATTCCCAAAATTGGCGTTATTGAGATACATGGTCAAAATTTCTTGCTTGCTGTACTTTTTATTGATTTCCAGAGCCAAAAAGAATTCTCGAGCCTTTCGACTGATGGTCTGATCCTGAGTTAGAAAGGCATTTTTTGCCAATTGCTGGGTAATAGTTGAACCACCTCCAGACCGACCTAACGTCAAGGCAGCCAAAATAGTACGCTGGTAATTAATGCCTGAATTTTTGTAGAAGCTCCGATCTTCTGTAGCGATAACGGCATTCTCTAAATTATCAGAGACGGCATCCAGCTCTACATAGGTCCCCTTCTGACCCGACAATGTCCCAGCTTCCGCACCATCTTTATCGTAAATAATCGTTGTGGCTTTTAGCGCCTGTTGTAAATCACCAACATTAGCTGTCTTTGCAAGGAAAAATAGATAGCCACCTACTGTAAGAACTGTCAAGACCATAAAAATAATCAAAATTTTAGTCAGTTGATAACGGCGCCAAAATTTACGAATCGGCTCCGGAATACGTGATTTTTTCTTTGGTTTATCAACAGAGCCACGATTTCCCCTGCGGCGACGGCTAGGTCGGTCTTCATGATCAATTTGGAAATCTTCTGGAACTTCGATTGGCTGGTATTGCAAATCGTCCATACTCTACCTCTTTCTAGTGAATTTTGTACCATTATACACCATTTCCTAAAAACTAGCAGAAAAAAGCCTGCGATAACTTGTGACAACAGACAGGGAATTTTTTCTAAAAATATGATAAAATAGGGTCATTCTGAACAAAAAAGAGGATTCCCATGACACAAGTATATGACATTACTATCATCGGTGGCGGACCAGTCGGTCTCTTCGCCGCCTTCTACGCTCATCTCCGTCAAGCCAAGGTCAAAATCATTGACTCCCTGCCCCAACTGGGTGGCCAGCCCGCCATTCTCTATCCTGAAAAAGCTATTTTAGACATCCCAGCCTTTCCAAGTCTGACCGGACAGGAATTGACCGACAACCTCCTTGCCCAACTGGCACCCTTTGACACCACCATCTGCCTCAATGAAACCCTGACTGCTATCGAACCTGGGGAGGTCATTTCCCTAACAACTAACAAGGGTAGCCATCAAACTAAGACTCTGATTATCGCCATGGGTGGCGGGGCCTTCAAGCCTCGTCCGCTGGAGATTGACGGTGCCGACAGCTTTGACAACGTCCACTACCACGTGTCTAACATCCAGCAGTATGCCGACAAGGACATCGTCGTCTTGGGTGGCGGTGACTCTGCGGTCGATTGGTCCCTGGCCTTTGAAAAGATCGCCAAGACCACCCAGATTGTCCACCGTCGCGACAACTTCCGAGCCCTCGAGCACAGCGTGGAAGAACTCAAGCAGTCCAGCGTGACCATTCACACACCTTTTGTTCCTAAAGGGCTTTCTGGGGAAAATAGCAGAGCTTCTGAGATTCATTTTGACAAGGTTAAGAGCGAGGACAAGCTCAGCCTGTCTTTCGATCACCTCTTTGTCAACTACGGTTTCAAATCATCTGTCGGAACGCTGAAAGAATGGGGATTGGAACTCAATCGTCACCGCATCATCGTCAACAGCAAGCAAGAAACCTCTATCCCTGGTATCTATGCCATCGGTGACTGTTGTTTCTACGAGGGCAAGATTGACCTGATTGCAACTGGTCTTGGCGAAGCCCCAACCGCTGTCAACAATGCCATGAACTACCTCAATCCAAACGAAAAAGTGCAACCCAAGCACTCAACCAGCCTATAATGATGAAAATTGACATTCGCATTCCCCAAGCCTTTCCCCAACTCACTGTCAAGGAAGTCTTGGAAGATTATTTTCTCATTCCCAGAAAAATCCGCCACTTCCTCCGCACCAAGAAGCACGTCCGTGTCAACGGTGAGCTGATTAACTGGCAGAGCCCGATTGCCGCAGGCGACTTGTTAGAATTGACCTTTGACCAGGAAGATTATCCTGAAAAAAGTATTCCTCTGGGACAGGCGGACTTGGTGGAGGAACTCTATCAAGATGAGCATTTGATTATCGTCAACAAGCCAGAAGGAATGAAAACCCACGGCAATGAGCCGACGGAAATTGCCCTGCTCAACCATGTATCCGCCTATGTGGGACAGACCTGCTATGTGGTCCACAGGCTCGATATGGAAACCAGCGGAGCCATTCTCTTCGCCAAAAATCCCTTTATCCTGCCCATTCTCAATCGGCTTTTGGAGGACAAAGTCATCTACCGTGACTACCTAGCCCTCTGCCAAGGCCAGCTTAAAAAGGCTGACTGGATCATTACCGATAAAATCGGACGGGACCGGCATGACCGTAGAAAGCGGGTGGTCGATAACCGCAAGGGACAGACCGCTCTTACCCAGATCCACCTCTTGAAGACCCTTGGTAAAAATAGTCTAGTTTCCTGTCGCCTCCAAACAGGGCGGACACATCAGATTCGGGTGCATTTGTCTCATCATGGTCATGCTCTAATCGGTGACCCTCTTTACAGTCGAGTCGCAGCCCCCCGCCTCATGCTCCACGCCCAAAAACTCAGCCTGACCCACCCGCTGACACTCGAAGAAATCAGCGTGGAAGCACGGTCGGAGAGTTTTGAAAGAATAGTAAAAAAGAGCTGAAAAACCAGCTCTTTTTTGCATGTATGTTATTCAAAAATATTTCCCAACTCTACATCGACTCGGTTTTCCTTGACATTGATGTCGGTCACAGCGAGCAAAGACTTGTAGTTAGCTACGCTACGGTCCCCTTTTTGGTTTTCTGCAAAGACAGCCACGCCTACCAAGGTTGAGTCAAACTCAGACAAGAGGCTAATCATACCATTGATGGTGCCACCATTTTTCAAGAAATCATCGACGATTAAGACACGGCTTCCTGCCTTCAAACTACGCTTAGACAGGAACATCTTTTCGATACGGTCGCTCGATCCTGACACATAGTTGACAGAAACGGTTGAACCCTCTGTAATTTTGAGGTCACGACGAACGATAACAAATGGAACATTGAGCACATTGGCAACGGCATTGGCCAAGGGAACACCCTTTGTCGCAACTGTCATGACAGCATCAATCTTTTCTTCCTTGAAAGCATCCGCAATAATACGACCAACATTCTTCAAAATATGTGGGGTAGACAACAAATCAGAAGAATAGATATAACCGCCTGGCAAGATACGATTACTTTCGGCCATCTGATCACGAAGGGCCTGTGCAATTTCGACAGACTCTGCCTTAGAGATCGATGGAGTAAAAACAACTCCTCCACTGGCACCAGTAATGGTTTCAATATGCCCGATAGAGCTTTCCTCAAAAGCCTTTTTAATGATGGCAATATCCTCTGAGATAGATGACTTGGCAGATTCATACTTTTCCGCAAAGGTATTCAAACTAGTTAATTCATAAGGGTGGTTGATGAGGTAATTGGAAATGACAACCATACGCTCACTTCTTCTTAATTTCATATTGTTCTCCTTTTTGGCTTTTTCCTATTATAGCACATAAAAACACAAAAAGCGAACCTTTTTTCTTGAAAAAGTTCGCTTTTTCGTATTTAGCTATAAACTT
>NZ_JARQPL010000036.1:0-23562 GCF_046032535.1 Streptococcus suis
GTTCGTCAACAAGTCTTTATTTCTAGTTGTTGAGCTGAAACAGTCTATCCCCAGACTGTTTCACTCCCACCCCCGCAGACCACAAATTGGCTAGTAGTAAAATGATCAGCCTTGTCCCCATGACCGACAATACCATTACTTCTGATATACAGGGACGAGAAGAAAACATCAATACACTCCTAGCTCACTTTGAAGATGGCAGCACCTTATTTTTCCCACTCCAATATACAGAAAGCAAAGATAAACGTGCTTACTACCAAGTAGCGGATTGGGGAGTTACTTATTCACCTTTCCAAACATTACAAGACTACTCTGACATTCTAGACAAGGTAGTTCCAAGCCTACAAGCGGTTGAATTTCGTTCTGAAAATATGTATACTGCTCTCTCCATTACAGAAAATCAAGAGCCTGATTATAGAACTAGTATTTTTACAGAATAAGAAAAAAGTTAGGGATTATTTCTAGTCCCTAACTTTTTATGTTACTTTTCTGATACCTGTTTTGCCAAAGCAAAGTTCCCAAGAGTTGCAGAACCATTTTCAGCAACAGCTGGCGTTACGATATATTCTTTGACATCTGGTGTTGGGAGATAATCGTTCATCAAACCGACAAACTTCTCACGTACACGATTAAGCATGTGCTCTTGAGCCATAACTCCTCCACCAAATACAATCACTTGCGGACGATAAAGCAAGGTTGCCTGTACTGCTGCTTGAGCAATATAATAGGCTTGAACATCCCACACTTCTGAGTTGAGCTCGATTAATTCTCCGCGAACACCTGTACGACCTTCAAGAGAAGGACCTGCAGCTAAGCCTTCCAAACACCCATTGTGGAATGGACACATTCCTTTAAATTCATGTTTTACATCGTAAGGATGTAAAGCAACGTAAGTATGACCCGCTTCGGTATGACCCAAGCCACCGATAAACTCACCATTCTGAATAGCACCTGCACCAATACCTGTACCGATTGTATAGTAAACTAAACTCTTTACCCCTTTACGAACCAATGTTTCACCAAAAGCTGATGAATTCACATCCGTCGTGAAGTAGAATGGAATGTTAAATTCCTTAGCAATCAGACCAAGTAAATCAATATTTGACCAGTGTGGTTTTGGTGTCGAAGTGATATAACCATAAGTCTGTGAGTTTTGATCAATATCAATTGGACCGAAAGAACCTATCGCAATACCTGCCAAACGATCTTCATAGCGCTTGAAGAATTCAACCGTTCTCTCAATCGTTTCATAAGGAGTTGTCGTTGGAAATTGAGTTTTTTCAACAACTTGAAAGTTCTCATCACCTACTGCACAAACAAACTTTGTGCCACCAGCTTCTAAACTACCATATAATTTTGTCATTTGATTGTCTCCAAAATTTTTATCACTTTTATTATAACATATAAGCAAACAGAAGAAAAAGGCTGAAAGCCTTTTTCCTGTTAATTATGTAGTAGAGTCATGCTCTACAAATCGATTTTATATAAGATTACTTAGCTACTTTCAAGAATTCTACACCGTGAGCGATTGTTCCCTCTGCAAGTGGAGATACTTCTGCAAAGTCAGCAGTGTTGGTCACGATAATCATGGTTGTATCATCAAGACCTGCTTCTGCAATCTTAGCTGCATCAAATTTAGCAATCGGAGTACCAGCTTTTACTTTATCACCTGCTGCTACTAATTTTTCAAATCCATTACCGTTCATTGATACAGTATCAATACCGATGTGAATTAAAAGTTCAGCACCAGATGCTGTTTTCAATCCGTAAGCATGACCTGTTTCAAAAGCAATTGTTACTTCTGCATCTGCTGGAGCGTAAACAACACCCTCAGATGGTTTAACAGCCAAACCTTTACCCATAGCTCCTGATGAGAAGACTGGATCATTAACATTTTCAAGGGCAACAACGTCACCTGAAAGTGGAGATACAAGAGTTTCTTCAGCTACAAGTCCTGTTTCTGCTTCTTCAAGCGTTTCAGCTGTTTCTTGTGTTGAAGCACTAGGCTTTTTTACTTCTTTCTCCTCATCTTCATAACCGAAGAGGTAAGTAAGAGCAAAACCAAGAGCAAATGATACAGCAACCATAAGGATGTATGGAAGAATTTGACCATTACCTGCATAAAGTGTCAAACCTGGGATGATAGTAACACCCATACCTGTACCAGCAAGACCAAGAAGAGATGCTACAGCACCACCGATGGCACCAGCAATCAATGAAAGAAGGAATGGTTTGCGGAAACGCAAGTTAACACCGAAGATAGCTGGCTCAGTAATACCGAGGAAGGCAGAAAGAGCTGCTGGGAAAGCAAGAGCTTTCAATTTAGGATTCTTAGTTTTCACACCAACCGCTACTGTAGCAGCACCTTGTGCTGTCATAGCTGCAGTGATGATAGCGTTGAATGGGTTAGCTCCTGTGTTAGCTACCAATTGAGCTTCCAAGAAGTTGAAGATATGGTGAACACCTGATACAACGATAACTTGGTGAACACCACCGATAAGGAGACCACCAAGCCCCATTGGCAAGTTCAAGATAGCTTGTGTACCAGCCAAGATGTAGTTTTCAACCACGTGGAAGACTGGACCGATGACAAACAAGCCAAGAATAGACATTACAAACAAGGTCACGAATGGCGTTACCAAGAGGTCAAGAACTTCTGGAACAACCTTGCGGACAGCTTTTTCAAATTTAGCACCGATCAAACCGATGATGAAGGCTGGCAATACTGAACCTTGCAAACCTACAACCGGGATGAAACCGAAGAAGATAGTTGGTTTCACATCGCCACCTGATGCTACAACCCAAGCGTTTGGCAACTGACCCGCAATGAGCATCATACCAAGAACGATACCGATTGTTTGGTTACCACCGAATACACGGAATGTTGACCATACTACCAAGGCTGGTAATACGATGAAGGCTGTATCTGTCAAGATTTGTGAGTAAACGTTCAAATCTTCTGGAAGAGTATAACCAAGAGCTCCAAGAAGACCACGAAGACCCATGAAAAGACCAGTTGCTACGATAGCAGGAATGATTGGAACGAATACGTCACCGAAAGTACGGATCGCACGTTGGAAAGCATTACCTTGTTTAGCAGCTTCAGCTTTTTGCTCACCAGTAGTCGCTGTTGGCAAACCAAGAGCAACCACTTCATCGTAGATTTTGTTTACTGTACCTGTACCAAAGATGATTTGGTATTGACCAGAGTTGAAGAAAGCACCTTGTACTTTTTCGATGTCTTCGACTGTATCCTTGTCGATTTTTCCTTCATCAACAACCATGACACGAAGGCGAGTCGCACAGTGGGCAACACTGCGTACGTTCTCACGTCCACCAAGGGCGTCAATGACTTTTTTTGCAATTTCTGTATTATTCATCTTGCAAAAATCTCCTTATTAAATATTTTTTATTTTTTTGAAAGTGTTTTCAAACTTTCGATGGTTTTATTATATATGGTTTTTACGAATATGTCAAACGTTTTGCAGAATTTTTTAAAAAATTCCAAGAATCACAGTAAGAACTTGATTTTTTTCAAGAAAACGTTTACTATATTAATGAAAAACTAGAAAATTTGGAGAAAATTATGGCATTTACAACAGAGGAGCGTTACAGGGCTTATGCTGACTGGACACCCGAATATATTGAAAAAATAAAGAAGAATACAGAGAGTTCTCCTTGGAGGACAAATTTCCATATTGAAACACCACATGGACTGTTAAATGATCCAAATGGATTTTCTTATTTTAATGGAAAGTGGACTCTTTTTTACCAATACTTCCCATTCGGTGCTGCGCACGGATTGAAATCGTGGGTCCATACAGAATCAACAGATTTGGTCCATTTTGAAGAAACTGGGACAGTTATGTACCCAGATACACCACTTGATAGCCATGGTGCCTACTCTGGATCTGCAATGGAATTTGGCGACAAGCTCTTCCTCTTCTATACTGGAAATGTCCGCGATGAAAATTGGGTTCGCCATCCATACCAAATCGGTGCCTTGATGGATAAAGATGGTAAGATTGAAAAGATTGATAAAGTCTTGATTGAGCAACCAGAAGATACCACCGACCATTTCCGTGATCCACAAATTTTCAACTATAAAGGGCAATATTACGCTATCGTCGGTGGACAAAATTTGGATAAAAAGGGAATTGTCAAACTTTATAAAGCTGAAAGTAACGACTACCTCAACTGGTCCTATGTTGGCGACCTAGATTTTGCCAATGATATGACCGCATATATGATGGAATGCCCAAATATTGCATTCGTCGGTGAGCAACCAATCTTACTTTACTGCCCACAAGGTCTGGACAAAGAAGTTTTGGACTACGGCAATATCTATCCAAATATGTACAAGATTGGTCAGAGTTTCGATCCTGAAACAGCAAGCATTGTCGAACCGAGCGAATTGATCAATCTGGACTATGGTTTTGAGTGCTATGCAACCCAGGCCTTTAATGCACCAGACGGTCGAACTCTATCTGTTAGCTGGTTGGCACTTCCAGATGTGGAATACCCAACCGATGCTTATGACTACCAAGGCTGTCTGTCATTGGTTAAAGAATTAACCATCAAGGATGGTAAGCTCTACCAGTATCCAGTCGATGCGATCACCAGTCTTCGTAAAGAAGCTCAGCCATTTTCAGCCCAAAAAGAAACCAATAATGTTTACGAATTGAAACTTGATTTTTCAGCGGGCACGAAGCACGAAATCGTATTGTTCGCAAATGAAGAAGAAAAAGGCTTGGTCTTGTCTGTGGACACTGAGCAAGGCCAGATTACATTGGACCGCGGCAACTGTGGTCAGCCATTCGCACTCGATTTCGGTACAAGTCGCTCTTGCGAGATTTCTCCAGGAGCTCTTACAGCCAATATCTTCATCGACAAATCTGTCTTTGAAATCTTTATCAATAAAGGAGAGAAAGTATTTTCTGGTCGTGTCTTCCCTGATGCGGATCAGTCTGGTATCGTCATTACGACTGGTAATCCGACCGGAACCTACTACCATTTAGATTATGGTCGCAAAACTAACTGATGTCGCACAGTTAGCTGGGGTCAGCCCAACAACTGTCTCGCGCGTTATCAATAAAAAAGGATACCTATCTGAAAAAACCATTCGCAATGTCGAAGAGGCTATGCGTGAACTGGGCTACAAACCTAATAATTTAGCTCGTAGTTTGCAAGGTAAATCTGCAAAATTAGTTGGTCTCATCTTCCCAACAATAAACAATATTTTTTATTCTGAATTGATTAGCCATTTAGAAAAAGAGCTTTTTGATCGAGGCTATAAAACCATTATTTGCAATAGCCAGCACGAGTCCGATAAGGAACGTGAGTATCTAGAAATGTTAGCAGCTAATCAAGTAGATGGGATTATCTCGGGCAGTCACAATCTCGGTATCCAAGACTACGACCGTGTCGTAGCTCCAATTATCGCTTTTGACCGCAACCTCTCTCCTTCCATCCCCATTGTCTCTTCCGATAATTTTGCTGGCGGGGTATTAGCTGCCCAAACCCTACAAAAAGCGGGATGTCACAATCCATTAATGATTACGGGGAACGATGATTCCAATTCACCTACCGGCCTTCGCCAAGTAGGTTTCACATCTATTTTGAACAAAGCCGAAGTTTTTCATATCTCCAGTGATTTCTCACCTGTGCGCAAGGAGATGGAAATCCGAGCTATTCTTGAAAAGCAAAAACCAGATGGTATCTTTGTATCTGGCGATGCAACGGCTATGCTGGTATGGAACGTCATTCGTTCATTGAAACTATCTATTCCAGAGGATATTAAATTGATTGGTTATGATGGAACCAGTTTCATCGAAAACTACTACCCTCAACTGACAACCATCAAGCAACCATTAACCGAAATAGCTCGACTGCTGGTTGAACTATTAGTTGATAAAATCGAAGGAAAAAAACTGACAAAAACAGACTATATCCTGCCGATTAGCCTACTAGCAGGAGCTAGTATATAAAAAAAGCTGCACCTAATAAAAATTAGGTGCAGCTTTTTGTGATACATTTTCTTATTTCTCAAGTAAAAAAGAAGCTCATCAGGCTTCTTCTTTAATAAACTGGCTCAAAACTCCATTAACAAACTTAGCTGAAGATTCATCAGAAAATTCTTTAGCCAATTCAATAGCCTCGTTAACAGCAACACGGTCTGGCGTTTCTTCGAAATGTAAGATTTCAAATAGGCCTAGTCGCATGATATTCTTGTCAATCAAGGTTAAACGGTCTAAGGTCCATCCTGCTTTTAATCGGCTAGATAACTCCTTATCCAAGTCATCACGATAGTCTGCTACACCATTGACAAGGTTAAGGAGAAAGAGCGGAATTTCAACTCCTTCTTGCTCTTCTTCTCTATCATAAAGATAAGAAAACTGAGCTGCCTGAACAGGTTCTTGACCAAATTCAAGTGATACGATTGCCTGCAAAGCACACTTACGCAGGGCATGTCTATTATTCTTCATCAAGGAAATCCTCTCCGAATAAATCTTTCAATGCTGGTTTTGGTGTTTTATCAGGAACAATGCCGCTGACATGGATATTAACCGCAACCACTTGAACTTCTGCATAGTTGTAAACTGCTGTCTTGACTGCACGCTGGATGTCCATTGATACGGCAGGAACATTTACACCATATTCTAGATAGACGTAAATATCCGCAGTCACTCGACCTTCCTCGTCAGTTTCAAGATAAACACCTTTATTCAAGGATGTTTTTGACCAAGTATCCGCAACTCGCTTGTTGTGAAGGGAATGCACTCCATCAACTTTCGCTGCAGCAATGCCTGTAATTACTTCAAGGACGCGAGGTGCGATAACAATCTCGCCTTGATATTCTGTTGTCATAGGCTCTCCTTTCTTAAGAGGAAACGATTAAGCACGTGATACGTAAGTTCCTTCAGCTGTGTTGATAACGAGTTTTTGACCTGCTTCGATAAAGTCTGGTACGTTGACTACAAGACCTGTTTCCATCGTAGCTGGTTTACCTGAACCTGTAACAGTCGCACCTTTGATAGATGGTTGTGTTTCTGCAACGACTAATTCAACAGTTGTTGGTACAGTAACACCAATCACTTCTGTTCCGTAGAACTGGATTTTCACTTCGGAATTCTCCAAGATGTAGAGCAATTCTTCTTTGATAGTCGCTACTGGAATTTCATACTGATCGTAAGTCTCAGTATTCATGAAATAAGCTGTGTCATCCATTTGGTAAAGGTACTGTGCTGGAACTGTTTCGATAATAGCTTGTTCAAATTTTTCATCTGGACGGTAAGTTGTATCGAAGGTTGAACCTGTACGTACATCACGCAATTTCATACGCATGATGGTGTTTCCTTTACCTGGTTTGTGGTGGCTCGCATCCAAAACTTTAATCAATTTACCTTCAGCTTCGAAGGTCATACCTGCTCTAAGTTTACTTGCTTCAATCATTGTATTGAATACCTCTTCAAATTTTATTTATTCGTTTTATTTTACCACAAACTGTCAAATTTCTCAAATGACAATCAATTCCTTGGGAGCTAATGTCAAGACTTCACAACCCGTTTCCGTAATCAAGAGGTCATCTTCGATACGGACACCATATTTGTCATCTAAATAGATACCAGGCTCATCCGTCAAGACCATACCTGCCTTGATAGTCTCGTCAGATTTTCCAAAATACGGATATTCGTGAATGTCCAAACCAATCCCGTGCCCAATTCCATGAGTGAAATTGGCACCATAACCTGCTTCATTGATGATTTCACGAGGAATAGCGTCAAACTCGCGGTAGGTGACGCCTTCCTTTGCCTGCTCAATCAAAGCCTTGTTGGCACGCAAAACCACATCGTAAATCTCACGCTCTTGGTCTGTCACATGACCGATATGGATGGTACGCGTCATATCGCTGACATAATGTTGGTAATAGCAACCAAAATCCAGCGTCAAGGTCTCTCCAGCTTGGATAACCTTTTCAGACGCTCTTCCATGTGGCATAGCAGAGCGGTATCCAGATGCCACGATGAACTCAAATGATGCCCCTTCTGCACCGAGTTGACGCATGCGGTGGTCAAGGAAATGATTGATGTCCATCTCAGTCGTCTGACCTGGTTTGATAAAGTCAAGAACATCAATAAAAGCCTGGTCTGAAATCTGACAAGCACGGCGAATGGTCGCAATTTCTTTCTCATCCTTAATCATGCGCAAGTCTTCGATAAAGTTTGACATAGCAACCAGTTGATAGCCCTCAAAAATACTGGTCAGACTTTGATAGAAACCATAGGTCACCTCGCTATCAAAACCAATTTTTTCAAGCCCATCTTCCTTAATCACCTTTGCAATCTCTTCAAGGGCAAAACGGCTCTCGATAATATCAAAACCTTTTACTGATGCCTTGGCTATCAAAGTATAACGCGAATCAGTCACAAACAAACGACGCTTGCCACTGATGAAGACAGTCGCCTCTGTCCCCCAAAAACCAGTTAGGTAGTAAATATTGTTCTGTCCCGTTACCAAAATTCCATCAACAGTTGATTGAGCTAATTTTGCTTCAAATTTTTCCACACGCGCTTGCATAAGCTACCTCCAAAGATTTTGTAACTATTATAGCAGAAATACAGACAAATACCAATTATTATCAGCAGACAAAAAAGCCGCTAGAGCGACTGTTTTAAGTATGTCACAGAGAAATGGAATCTTTCACTAATCCAATACTTTTATATACTCTCCAATTTTTCGTACGATTTCAGTTACGAGAGCATTTCCCATAAAGAACATACGCATTTTATCGGATACGTCTACACTAGAGCCTTCGGCTAATTTTTAGGGAAAATTTAATCATTGCCTAAACTATTTTAAAGTCTTTAAAATATCATTTTTTAAATCGTTAGTATTATACAAGTGAGGCAAAACCTCAAAAGTTTCTTGTAAATTTTTCTTAGCTTTATGCCAGCCTTGTCCGTCAGTAAACCACATAAATTCTACATTAGGAATTGTCTTTGCTTCTTCTGCAATCATCTTATATGAACGTGCTGTTTCATTTAATTTTGAACCACCGCTTGAGTAAAAATTAACCTCGATCAAATAAATAGTTGAATTATGCTTGATAACAAAGTCAAATCGTTTAGCTGTATTCCCCTCATTAGTGATGGCGGATAAATCAACGGAGAAGAGTTCCTCAATCTCATTTTGATAGATTTCCTTGAATAGGCTTTCACCTAAAACATAACCCGCCGCTTCTAGATAATGTTGAACAATATTTTCCATAGCATGACCAGTACGGTTTTTCCTACCGTTAGTATCCATGCCAACTTCAACTCCTGTAACATAATCCACTAAATTCGATACAATATGCTTCTCAAGTAAATCAAAGATACCTGACTTTTCCAAAAACATAACGTATTCTTCAATACTATAGTTTGGTTTACGAAAATCGAAATAAAAATCTTTTATAGGGTCTTTAACAATAATTGTATCTTTCAAACGTTTCGCAATAAGGATTGGTATAACTTTCAAAACTTCTGGATAATTTTGGTACAAATCTAAAAAATCTTGTTGTATATTTTTGCTACCAATAAGACTATTCATAATATTAAGAGGAACTTTTATACTTTCCACATTATCGTAGACTTTTGGAAAATCTGTATAATAAGTCCAATCCGCTATAGTATCTGTCATGGTAGACAACCATTTGTCAAAGTCTCTTTTTTTTTCCACTTTTTTTCTCCAATCTCGTTTTCGCTATTTTTAAATAATCTCGTTCGGCATCTATTCCAATAAATCTCCGACCTAATCGCTTCGCAACAACACCAGTTGTTCCGCTACCAACAAAAGGGTCTAGAATGTAGTCATTTTCTTTTGTGCTAGCTAATATTATTCGCTCTAAAAGATATTCTGGTTTCTGAGTGGGATGCTTGCCAGCCCATTTCTCTGATTTTGCTGTTAATCCACCAGTCCAGACATCTTTCATCTGTTTTCCATCGTTTAACTCTTTCATTAAATCATAGTTATAATAGTGACGAGCTTTCTTATCATTTTTTCTCGCCCAAAGAATTGTTTCAGTTGAATGTGTAAAGTAACGACAGGATAAATTGGGGGCAGGATTCGTTTTCTGCCATGTAATATTATTCAGAATTTTGAAACCTTCTTGTTCTAAAGCCATTCCAACTGAATAAATATTGTGGAAACTACCTGAGATCCAAATCGTCCCATTGGGTTTCAAAACTTTTTTAGCTAACTGAATCCAGCGTCGATTAAAGTTGTGCTTTTCTTCAAGTGAGGAAACTTTATCCCACTCACCTTTATCAACTGATACAACTTGACCACCTGAATTAGATATTCCGCCATTACTCAAAAAGTACGGCGGATCCGCAAAAATCATATCCATACTCTCAGGTTTCATTTTGGACAAAAACTCAAAAGTGTCCGCATGAACAAGTATGGAATTCTCTTTATGATAGTATGGTTTCGTCATAATAACCCCTCCATACTTATATTCGTTATTTGTCATAATTAGTTACGATAAATTCTGATATTTTTCCTCGACTTGATGCTTTCGCCCCATTAGTCCTAATGGCTTCTACTTTATGAATATTAAAACCTTTATACAATTCTTCTACTAACGGACTAGATGAATTGGATAGCATTACATAGGCACCTTTCTTATCTAGTTTTCTAAAAACATCACGCAATCTAACTTGTTCTTCATAGGAAAAACCTTCATGAGTATAAGATGTAAAGGCACTTGTTTCTGAAAGAGGTATATACGGTGGGTCAAAATAAACAAAATCTCCAGCACCTACATCTTCAACAGCTTTTTCGAAATCCCCCGTCAAAATCTCAATATTATTTTTATTTAGATATTGAGAAATAGATAAAATTAACTCACTATCAACAATCTTAGGATTTTTATAGCGACCATAAGGTACATTGAACTGATTTTTAGAATTAACACGATACAAGCCATTAAAATTCACTCGCAACATATACATAATACGTGCAGCACGCTCAACATCAGTCATTTTATTAATCCTATTATCTCTATCGACAGCACGTAATTCTAAGTAATACTCTTTAGAGTTATTTTCTTGATGTTTAGTTAGTAACTCAATGAGTTTTTGGGGATTATCTTTTATTTGACGATAACAGTTGATAAGCTCACTATTGAAATCATTGATAATTGCTTTTTTCGGAATGAGTTCGAAAAATACCGCCCCACCACCAATGAATGGTTCAAAGTAACTATTATAATTGTCTGGCATAAGAGATTTTATAACCGGAAGCAGTTGTCGCTTCCCACCAGTCCATTTTGTAAAAGGTTGTAAAGTTGGTTGAGTTCGTTGTAATTGTATCATCGTTTATATTATACCATATCTCTAAATATGTTTGATTAATTGAAGTGGAATAGCCTCCAACATGCAAAAAAGCCGCAGAGGCGACTTTTCAAAACAGCGTTAAGAGTTTCTTCTCATTTCCCTTTAAATTCACGAATCCGTTGAGGAATCCCCTCTAAAAATTGATTCATTTTTTGTTGCCATTCATTTTCAAGAGCTTTCCTTTCTTGAGAATCTAGGTCGTCAATAGCCTTACTATTTAGGCCGATTTCGCTTAAAACTGGACTGACATTAGAGATTGTCTTTTTGCCAAAATGAATTTTACTTTCTTCCATCCATAAATTAAGTGAGGAGCTTAACTCAACTTGTTCCCAAGGGATCCTGACAAGTGCTGGTTTGCCGAATAATTTCTTCTTAAAGGTGTAGACAGCTTCCTCTGTAAAGATAAGATTTAAACTTAGAGTTCCTTCAAACATGGCAAAAATATGTTCTTCATGCAACTCCTTGTAGCTTGGATAATGATACCAAAATACTCTAGCCGAATAAAGACTTGCATACTCCTTTGGTAAAAGAATTGTATCTTGTTCTTGCAAGTTTTTTTCTGCAATCATCCATTCAAGATTATTCTCAATAAGGGGAGTCCAAAAAACGTAATCTGCAAGTTCGCTTAGGTACTGATAGCGTTCATAATCGATAAAAGTTGGGTCTATAGAGGTTCCTTCTAGGGAAGCAAGCAAATCATTTGAAGGCGCAGTAAGTCCTGGAATCTCACCCTTATAATCCACACGATTTTGCCTTGATTTTAACTCTTTAACAATTTCTTCAGGTATGAAGTTTTCTAACAAGGCTGTCAAGTTGGCTAACTCATGATTTGCCCAAAAAGTACCATAAGAAAAGACATTCGTCGGTGCAATACAAAAAGAATAAACATCTACCACATATTCCTCAACGCTTGTAATCGTTTCTGAGCTAGGAACATACTGAAGTAATTTTCCCATTACACAAGATGCTAGGTATTGTTCCCAAGTCTGATAACTATTTTTGATACGCTCTGTTTGCTTGGTAAACAGTTCCTCAAATTCTTCTTTAGTAATCAAGCGAGTAGCATACGATTTCGTCAAGACATCAATTATACGGCAGTCGTCAAAGCCTTTGATTAGTTGAGAACCTGTTAATGAATTTAAAGAAAGGTAAAAGTCTTTTACATCAGGAGTGCCTATTCCATCAATAAATGACGAAACATCTTCTAAAGCATGATAACGGCCATCTTCAAGCTTATCAATTTCTTCTTTTAAACTTGAATAATCTGTAATTCCATAGTTTGTTTCTAACATGGTTCGCAACAGGCCTCTGGTCATTATATTGACACCTGGCATGACGACACTCATTAGTTCTTTTTCGATAAATTGTCTATTGACTGAATTGGCAAAAACTGAACTGTATCTGTATGGACTGCACAATAAAACGTATTCCGATTGCATGGAGGTCTCCTTGTTAAGTAACTTATTTTTTATATTATATCTGATTTGTACTAGCTTATCAAGCGTAGAAAAAATCAGACAAAAAAGCCGCTAGAGCGACTTTTCTGACAAATGGAACAGAGTATTTACGTTTATTCTTTGGTAAACTCTGCATTTGCTAAAGTTGAATCAAGAGTGTCTAACGTTAGGACCCCATCAACAATTTCATAATCCACGGTCGAATTATCATTTTCTGCTGTTAGCGTTTTTCTTTCTTGATCAACAGTCAGTCCCTGTTCCTCAGATTGAGTTTGACCATCTTCCCCTTTTTCTTCAAACGTAAGGGTCCCAGTATTATTTTCAATTTTGATAATTACCGTGTAAGTAGTGCCGTCTTTTTCCCTTGAATAGGTATAGGTCCCGTTATCATTTTTAGCTCCGCAAGCAACTAAGAAAAATACGGTGACGCTCGTTAAAATAAGGGTTAATAATTTTTTCATCCTACTCTCCTTTTAACCTACAGAGTAACTAATGTAATCAATGAGTTCTGGTATAACTTTTATTTCTTTGGCTTCATGTTCATTTTCGAGTTGATAAACCTTATCTCCCGTATAAACATAGTAAGAGTTAGATATCCCATCGAATATCGCAAACTTGATATTTTTAATTTCCTTATTATCAGAAGTATAATAGCCAGTCAGACTACTACCATCAACAACTTTTATTTTTTCTAACGTTTTTTTCTGAGTCGTATGACTCAATCTGAGTGCCTGTAGAAACTCATTTACTGTATTGTACTGATAGGTCACTTCAGACGCCATCCCCGATTCTTTGTAATGTTCCGCTGAATATTGGCTAATCTGTTCTGTACTGTACTTCAATGATGCTGGTCTTGTTGTTTGTTTTTCAAGGTCAATGACAGTTGCTTTGTCGGTATAAGCAGATAAGTAAAAGGTAGCCTGTACTTTACCGTCTTTTACAACAATTTCATCATTATCTGTTACACCAAGATAGTTTGTTGGTGTATCACTGCCATAAAAGCCATACATTGGCAGTAATTCTCCATCTTCTCCAAGAAAACCTTGAGTTAGGCTAGGACCTTCTGAAAGCAACAGTTGTCCATATTCTAGTTCGAACTTACCTTGATGAAGTTCCCCAACCTTTAGTGTAGCATTCATTTGATTGTCTTTTGTGACATACAAATGCCCTATTTGACTTCCAGGAACATCTCGCTCTAGATACAATTCATAGCTACCATCTTCGTTGATTGCAAAATCAATCTTATAAAATACGGTCAAATTATCATCGGGAGCATGACTTGTTTCAGCTGACGGAATTTCAACTATTCCTGAATAAAATCCTACATAGTCTTTTACAGCTTGCTTTGCTTCAGCATCGATTTCAGTATGTTCATCTACACGAGGAAAATCATCTGGGCTGTTGACTACTTTCTCACTTTTCGTTGTACTTGAGCTTTCCGTCACCTTTTGTGTACTACTAGAGGTTTCTTGGTTCACTTGACTAGTCTGTTCCGTCTGACCACAAGCTACTAGACTTAACGTTGATATTGCCACCAACAATTTTAAAAAATTCTTTTTCATATGTTCTCCTATAGTATAATACCATCCATGCAATTTCGACAATTTTTCTCAGTTCCTCTACGGTTTTGGCTCAACCAATTCCAGCATGGCCACGGTCACACCCTGGTTGAAGGTGGTCTCGATAGCCTTGTCGTTGAGTCCGATGCCGACTGCCACCTGGAGGTTGTCCAGGTTTTTCATCATGACGGCCTTGTGGCCAGCGGAGTTCATCCACTCAGTGAAGAGGTTGTTGGCGATGCGGCTCTCGTTGATGGCGCTGTACGCGCTGAGTGATGAGCCCATCTGGAGTGCGTTTTCACCACGCCAGCCTTGTCGAGCTGTCTGCTCTGCTGTGTAGATGGTGGTCCACTTAGAGCCGTCTGGGCGCTTGTGAGCGCCATCCGCTGTCCCTTGGTAGCGAAGACTACCGTGGTCCGCCATTTCGTTGGCACGAGCAGTCGCCGCGTTTTGAGCGTCTGAGCCCTGACCTGCGTATGTTACAGCCGATAGGCCTTCTGCCGCACGGGCTGCGTTAAGCAGGCTGACGAACTCAGCGTTGAGCTTGTCGAGGTTGATGAGCTGCTCCACCTTCTCAAGGGTGTCCTTGGTTGCGCCAGTTCGGATGGTCGTGCCAGGAACAGTTCCTTTCTTAGCGATGAAGGCGTCCTGCTGCTCCTCTGTGAGGCTCATGAACTCATCCAGCGTCAGCGTCTTCTTGTCGAGTATGCTAGTGCTGGCAGGTTTAGTGCCGACCACAAGGACCTCATTGACTGGTGCAGTCTCGGAGATGACCTCGCGGGTTTCGCTTACTTGACCAGTACGGTTATTGGTGACCCGTGTGATACGGACCTTACGCTCCCCGTTTACTCCCTGAACTTTGATTTTTGTTTCACCTTCTGGGAGATTCGGATCTTCTTCCTTGATTGAAGTATAGGCAAGCACCTCCGTTTCTGTCAGAACTTGACTCGTCTCTTCTTTCTTGATACCAACTTCTACTATACGCTTAATTGGCTGAATAACCTCTGGTTGACCCACCATTTCAGAGGCAACCTTGACGCCGTCCACATAGGTATCCTTATAGGCCTGTGTTTGCTGACCATCTACACCTGCTACCAACTCACGACTTTCACCTTCAAATAAGCTATCCACCTGACGAGTTTCTGTAGTAAATGGAATGACACTTGTTTCTTGGCGAGTTTGGTAACGAACAACAGCCTTTGTACCGACTTCAATAATCTCATTTACCGGCTCGACACGCTCTTCTTTTACTAGTTCGCGCGCCGTTTCATTACCGTTTGTCTTAGTAATGCGGTAGGTTTGGGTTAGTGTTCCCTTTCTTCCTTTTGTAAGTGTACGAGTTTGACCTTTTTCTAAGTCTGGATTTTGACGAGTTTCAACAGTGTAGTCAAGCTCTGTTACCTTGGTTTCCTCTGTTGTTTCAACAACAGACTTTGGCTTAGTACCGTATTCAATGACTTGCGTAACTGGTTGAGCAATAACTTCCGTGCTGACCACTTCTTCACTAATGACTGCACCTGTAGAATCATAGACTTTCTTTGTAAGGGTCTTGGTTTGTCCATTAACTCCTGCTACCAGTACGCGTTCGGAACCTACTTCCAAATCAGCATTGCCACGACGCTCTGTAGCAAATGAAATAGTCGCCAAGCTTTCTATAAGCTCTTCTAGATTTTTAGAAACCTCATCATTATAGGCGATTACTTCTGTAACAGGTTCAATTGTTTCAGTCGCAACGATCTCACGAGCGGTCTCTACATTATTGGTATAAGTCACTTTGGTGGTGACTGTTTGCTTTCCATCCACACCTTGTGTAAGAACCTTGCTTTCTCCAGCTGGCAAACTTGTATCTTTCACATAGCTAGTTCCATACTTGATGACCGTTACCTGTTTCTCTACATCTGTTCGAATTGTATCAACAGGTCGATCTGGTTCTGCTGGATTAGTTGGAAGTTCTGGACTAACAGGTTTCTCTTCTCCAGGTGTAACAGTCGTTTCCGTTTCCCCTGGTACAGCTGGTTTTTCCACTGGCGCAGGTATTTCTGGTTGGACTGGTTTCTCCGTTTCTGAAATAACCTTGTCTTCTGTACCGATAACCTGACCACCTCCTGTTTCTTCAACAGGTTTCTCCGCTGGCTTACTTTCTGCTGGAACTTCTTCAACCTTGTCTTCAGATGGTTTCTGTTCTGCCGAAGCGTCTGTTGCCTTGTCCTCTGACGGAGTTGATTCTGCTGGGATGTCTGATTTGTTCTCATCTGCTGGTTGGGTTGGTTGGACAAGTAGATTCTCATTTTCTTCTGCCTTATCTATTGAACCAGTAGGTAGAGTTGGACTTGTCTCACTGCTCTGCTTTTTCCCCTCCAAATAACCTACAAACTCATAACCTGCAATTGAAATCTTTCCATCTGGGAGTGCTGATCCTACTGTCAAGGTTTGAGTTTGACCATACTGAGCCAGCTGGGCAACCGTCACGGCAGATACAGAAGTAAAGACTAGACTTCCTCCTACCAAGGTCAAGGTCATTGCTGAGCGAACCATCCGTTGATTTTTCCGACCAACAGTTATACCAACCAGTAGCAAGCCTGCCCCAATAGCTCCAGCTAATACACCTGTGCTTTCTCCTGTCTGTGGCAAAATTGAAGACCCTACTTTTCTATACACAAGATAGTAGTTCACATCTTCTGTCACCTGAGCTGGAAGCTCTGTAAAAATCGCCTTTTTCTCTGCCTCAGTCAATTCCTCAGTCGTTACATAATCATAACGAACCTCTGCCGTCTTAGTCTGTGCATGAACCGATAAACTTGTTAGTAAACCCACTCCTAATAGAGCAGATGCGGCTCCTAAGCCTGTAAATTTACGAATCCCATATCGTAAACGCTGCTTCTTTTCTTCTTGGATGCGCTGAGTTCTACTATAAACCATATAATTCTCCCTTTTATGAAATAGTCTTCCAAAATATTTTACTATACAATTTTTATTTTTGCAATACATTTAGTAATACAATCTGTAATATTTCATATTCATTTATTTCGCTATACACTTGTAACAAGGAGCAAATAAATGGCATTTAAATTAAAATCAGATAAAAAAGAAACAGAAATCAAAACTATTCGATTTCCGTCAGAGTTGGTAGATAGAATTGAGGAAGCAATCGTCAAAAAAGATGTCAGTTTCTCAAGCTTTGTCATTCAGGCTTGTGACTATGCCTTGAATAATATGGATAAAGAACAGTAAAAAAGAGCCGATGGCTCTTTTTTAAATGCTTATTTCAACTTCATTTTCAAATACTGGCCTGTAAAGCTGGCTGGGTTATCCGCCACTTCTTCTGGCGTTCCTGTCGCGACAACGGTACCGCCACCGACACCGCCTTCTGGTCCCATGTCGATAATGTGGTCGGCTGTCTTGATGACATCCAGATTATGCTCGATGACTAGCACGGTATTGCCATCATCAACAAAGCGGGCCAAGACCTTGAGCAACTGGGCAATGTCCTCCGTATGCAGACCTGTCGTCGGCTCATCCAAGATATACAAGGATTTACCAGTTGACCGCTTGTGAAGTTCCGATGCCAATTTCATCCGCTGGGCCTCCCCACCTGATAGGGTTGTCGCAGGTTGTCCAAGGGTAACATAGCCCAAGCCTACATCTTGAATGGTGCGGAGTTTCCGCTCAATCTTCGGAATATGCTTGAAGAACTCGACCGCATCATTGACTGTCATATCAAGGACCTGAGCGATATTTTTCTCCTTGTAGTGTACTTCCAAGGTTTCAGAGTTATAACGGTGTCCATGGCAGACTTCGCAAGGAACAAAGACATCTGGCAGGAAGTGCATTTCAATCTTGATAATCCCGTCACCAGAACAAGCCTCACAACGACCACCTTTGACGTTAAAGGAGAACCGTCCCTTCTTGTAGCCACGGATTTTAGCTTCATTGGTCTGGGCAAAGAGGTCACGAATATCGTCAAAAACACCTGTGTAGGTAGCTGGGTTAGAACGTGGTGTCCGTCCAATCGGGCTTTGGTCAATGTCAATCAGGCGGTCCAAGTGTTCAATTCCTGAAATGGACTTGAATTTACCTGGCTTGTCCGAATTGCGATTGAGTTTCTGGGCAATGGCTTTTTTCAGAATGGAATTGACCAGAGTTGACTTACCAGATCCGGACACTCCTGTCACTGCCACAAATTTTCCAAGCGGGAAACGAACAGTCACATCTTGCAGGTTGTTTTCCTTGGCACCGGTCACCTCTAAGAATCGACCATTTCCAACACGACGGTCTAGAGGTACAGGAATTTCACGTTTGCCAGACAGGTACTGGCCTGTAATGGATTTTTTATTTTTAGCTACTTGGGCAGGCGTTCCAGAGGCCACGATTTCTCCGCCAAACACACCCGCACCTGGACCAATGTCAATCAACCAGTCCGCCTCACGCATGGTGTCCTCATCATGCTCCACTACAATCAAAGTATTACCCAAGTCCCGCATTTTCTTAAGACTAGCAATCAGGCGGTCATTGTCCCGCTGGTGCAGACCAATCGATGGCTCATCCAAGATGTAAAGAACACCAGACAGGTTAGAGCCAATCTGAGTCGCCAGACGAATCCGCTGGCTTTCACCACCAGAAAGCGTCCCCGCTGCTCGTGAAAGGGTCAGGTAGTTAAGACCCACATTATTAAGGAAGGACAGGCGATCCTTGATTTCCTTGACAATGGGCGTCGCAATCGTCGCTTCATTTTCAGACAAGGTCAGATGTTCAATGACTTGCAAATGATCCGCCACGGACAAGTCTGATAATTGTCCGATATGCAGTCCCTTTTCGCCACCAACTTTGACAGACAGGGCTTGGTCATTGAGGCGATAGCCGTGGCAAGTTCCACAGGTCAGCTCATTCATGTAAGTCTTCATAACCGTCCGCGTATAGTCACTATTGGTTTCACGGTAGCGACGGTTAATGTTGGTAATCAAACCTTCAAATGGAATGTCAATATCACGCACCCCACCGAATTCATTTTCATAATGGAAATGAAATTCTTTGCCGTCCGAGCCGTTGAAAATCAGGTTCTTCTCCTCTTCCGTCAATTCCTCAAAAGGCTTATCCATGTCCACACCAAAGTGGTTCATGGCCTGCTCCAACATCTGAGGATAGTAGTTGGATGAGATTGGATTCCAAGGAGCCAAGGCACCCTCACGCAAGGTCTTGCTGGCATCTGGGACAATCAAATCCGTATCCACTTCCAGCTTCATCCCCAAACCGTCACAATCGCTACAAGACCCAAAAGGCGCATTGAAAGAGAAAAGACGAGGCTCCAACTCTGGTACCGTAAAACCACAAACTGGGCAGGCATAGTACTCAGAGAAAAGCATTTCCTTCTCG
This sequence comes from Streptococcus suis, assembly GCF_046032535.1. GTDB lineage: Bacteria > Bacillota > Bacilli > Lactobacillales > Streptococcaceae > Streptococcus > Streptococcus suis_AK. The sequence goes on from NZ_JARQPL010000036.1 coordinate 19,762, forward strand.
TCCATGGTGTCGATGATGACATAGCCGTCCGCAATCCGCAGGGCCGCCTCAATGGAGTCAAAAAGCCGCGAACGAATGCCCTCTTTGATGACAATCCGATCGACCACGACCTCAATGTTGTGAGCCTTGCTCTTGGACAATTCTGGTACTTCCGATACATCATAGACATCACCATTGACCCGCACCCGAACGTAGCCGTCCTTCTGGATTTTCTCAAAAATAGTCTTGTGTTGCCCCTTTTTCTTCCGAACAATCGGAGCTAGAATCTGCAAACGCTGGCGCTCTGGCAATTCCAAGACCTCATCAACGATTTGTTCCACCGAAGAAGCCGCAATCGCTCCGTGGCCATTGATACAGTAAGGCACCCCAACTCGAGCATAGAGCAAACGGAGATAATCATTGATTTCCGTCGCTGTACCGACTGTCGAACGCGGATTCCGCGACGTCGTTTTTTGGTCGATGGAAATAGCAGGGCTGAGACCCTCTATGGAATCCACATCTGGCTTGTCCATGTTGCCCAAGAACTGACGAGCATAGGCAGATAAAGACTCTACATAGCGGCGTTGGCCTTCGGCATACAGAGTATCGAAAGCCAAACTCGACTTACCAGACCCCGACAAACCAGTCACCACCACCAGCTTCTCACGCGGAATGGTCACATCAATATTTTTTAAATTATGGGCACGCGCCCCATGAATCACAATATTTTCTTGCATAGTTTAAGATACAAAGGGCGTCAAATGCACAGTCAAAATAGGCGGTAAGTCCGAAATCTGTGATTTCGAAGACGCACCCCCGTCAAGACAACTAGTGCTTTCACAGGTCGAAAACCGAAGAAAGCACAGATGTCTACGACGCAGAAGCCTGTTCTCCATGTTTGAACACGAAGAAGCATCACTTTTTTCACACAGCGTTTAGGGCGTGTTCAATTCCTTTCTAGATATAAGTGCGTTCACAAGATAACTGGTGACGGTCGATGAACTCCGCGTCACCAGACGAAACTGCCTATGGGCAATTTCTATATCTTGTATTAGCTCGATTTTCAAAAAATATCGTTTTGAAAATCTCACGTTAAGAAAACCCTATAAAACTCGACGCTTTTAGCACGCATTCAAATCCTTTCTAAGATACAGAGCCCGTAAAACGTAAGGTGAAAATAGGCGGTAAGTCCGAAATCTGTGATTTCGAAAACGCACCCCCGTCAAGACAACTAGTGCTTTCACAGGTCGAAAACCGAAGAAAGCACAGATGTCTACGACGCAGAAGCCTGTTCTCCATGTTTGAACACGAAGAAGCATCACTTTTTTCACACAGCGTTTAGGGCGTGTTCAATTCCTTTCTAGATATAAGTGCGTTCACAAGATAACTGGTGACGGTCGATGAACTCCGCGTCACCAGACGAAACTGCCTATGGGCAATTTCTATATCTTGTATTAGCTCGATTTTCAAAAAATATCGTTTTGAAAATCTCACGTTAAGAAAACCCTATAAAACTCGACCATTCAAATCCTTTCTAAAGATACAGAGGGCGTTGTAACAGTCTGGGAGACTGTTACAATCGGGAAATAGGGAAAACGCAGTTTTCCTCATTACACCAACATCATTAGCCCGCATTCAATTCCTTTCTTAAGAGGATCTAGCTGTACCATGAGAGATTAGAAAAAGTTCGTACAACTTATTCGCTTAAATGTCTACATATTATACCACATTTCTATATAAAACCTTTCCGAAACTGCACATTTTTTGGTATAATAGAGGTTGCGTTAACGCAACAAAGATAAAAGGAGGGCAAAGATATGAAACAAATTTTTCTATCAACCATGACTGATTTAGAAGAAATTCAAACCTTTGAACCAGGGGCTTGGATTAATTTGGTCAACCCCTCCCAGAGCGAGTCTATGGAAGTTGCTGAGCACTATAAAATTGACATCGCTGACCTGCGAGCACCGCTCGATGCGGAAGAATCCTCTCGTATCACCGTCGAAGATGATTATACGCTCATCCTGGTCGACGTCCCAATTCTTGAAGAACGAAACAACAAGACATATTATATTACTATTCCTTTGGGAATTATTCTAACAGATGATGCGATTATCACGACTTGTTTGGAACCATTGCCACTGTTTGAGCAGTTTATCCATCGTCGTCTACGGAATTTCTTCACTTTCATGAAGTCTCGTTTCGTTTTCCAAATTCTCTACCGAAATGCTCAACTCTACTTGTCAGCCCTACGAACCATTGACAGAAAGAGCGAAGAGATTGAGAAGCAACTCCATGAGGCCACTCGAAATGAAGAATTAATTGTACTCATGGAATTGGAAAAAACCATCGTCTACTTCAAGGCTTCCCTCAAAACCAATGAGCGTTTGGTCAAAAAACTTGCTAGTTCCTCACGTCTACTCCGTAAGTATGAAGAGGATGAGGATTTGCTTGAAGATACCTTGGTCGAAACCCAACAGGCCATTGAGATGGCAGACATCTATGGTTCCATCTTGAACTCTATGACCCATGCCTTTGCTTCTATCATTTCCAACAACCAGAATACCATCATGAAAACCTTGGCATTAGTGACAATCGTTCTCTCTATCCCAACCATGGTCTTCTCTGCATACGGTATGAACTTTAAGGACAACATCATTCCTTTTAACGATATTCCCTATGCTTTTTGGTGGATTATTCTTTTCGCCTTTGCAATCAGCCTATCACTCACCTTCTACTTCATCCGTAAGAGATGGTTTTAACCTAAGGAGATTAACATGTCATTTACAGAAATCAACGGATTAACAAAAAAGAACCAAGAATTTATCCATATTGCGACCAACCAACTGATTAAAGATGGAAAGTCTGATAGCGAAATCAAAGAACTCTTGGAAGAAATTTTACCAACTATCATTGAAAAGCAAAAAACTGGCGTGACTGCCCGCAATCTCTATGGATCACCAAGTGAGTGGGCTGCTAGTAAGACAATTTCTGAACAGGAAAAGAAAGACCAAGTGGAATACAATGAAAATCCATGGTTGATGTGGCTAGATTCTAGTCTTTTCATGCTTGCAATTATTGCTGGTATCAATGGTTTGATGAATCTTTTTGGTCAAGGTGCACAGTATGGGCTATTAACCTTATTTGTCATCGGTTTCGGTGTTGGTGCAGGGATGTACTTGATGTACCATTTCGTTTACAGAGAACAAATTAAAACTGGGCAACGCCCTAAATTGCTGAAAGCTATCGCTTTTCTCGGACTTGCTACTCTGGCTTGGTCAGTCGTTTTCATTCTGGCAGCACTGATTCCGGCCGCATTTAACCCAGTTCTCCCTCCGCTTGTTACTATTCTTATCGGAGCTGCTGCTTTCGGTGCACGCTACCTCTTGAAAAAGAAATATAACATTCGCAATGCCATGTCCCCAGTTCAATAATAAAACAAAGCGATTGGAATATTCCAGTCGCTTTTGTTTATCTATACAGTTCACCTGGGAGTTTTACACATCTGCGTAAGTGACTGAAACAGTCTATCCCCAGACTGTGCCTCGCTTTCTAACTTCTTGGCTCGGGTTGAAATAGTCCATTCAAGGGCTTAATTCGCTTTCTTAATTTCGAGTTCATGCAAAAATGGTCCACTGGACCATTACTCGCTTTCTTATTTTCATGCTCGTGAAAAAACAGTCCATACTGTTATTGCGCTTTTCGCATTTCTAGAGCGCAAGAAAAAATGACCCGTTGGGGTCATTTCAGATTGCAGACAAACATCGTTTTGGTGTTTGTCTTTTTACTGTTTTTAGAGAAAAATGGCTGTTTTAATGCTGA
>NZ_JARQPL010000037.1:0-22931 GCF_046032535.1 Streptococcus suis
ACAAAAAATACTTAAAAAATCCAATTCTATCAAGCGATTGAAGCGGATCGTGGAAAAATAAAGTGATAAAGTCGGGAGTTGGTGCAAAAAGGAAAGCAGGAAGTGCACTTGGTTTCAGCAACGAGCTTCATTTTTTGCTATAATATACCTTATGAGAATTGTATCGGGAAGCTATGGTGGAAGACCACTGAAAACGTTAGATGGAAAAACAACCAGACCGACATCGGATAAGGTCCGTGGAGCCATGTTCAATATGATTGGTCCCTATTTTGAGGGGGGGAGAGTTCTTGACTTGTACGCTGGCAGTGGTGGTTTATCTATCGAGGCTATATCTCGTGGCATGGAGTCAGCAGTTCTGGTTGAGCGAGATCGACGAGCACAAGCCATTATCCGTGAAAATATTGCAATGACTAAGGAAGCAGATAAATTTCAGCTTCTAGCAATGGAAGCTAGACAGGCTTTGAACAGTGTGGAAGGGCCTTTCGACCTGGTATTCTTGGACCCTCCTTATGCAGAGCAGGAAATTGAAGATGTGATAACAGAACTTTGTCGCCGTGACTTACTAGCAGATGATGTTATGGTAGTCTGCGAAACGGATAAGGCGGTCTCTCTTCCGGAGGAAATAGCAGAGCTGGGGATATGGAAAGAGAAACTCTACGGAATTAGTAAGGTAACAGTATATGTCAGATAAGATTGGATTGTTTACGGGCTCATTTGACCCCATTACCAATGGACACTTGGACTTAATTGAACGAGCGAGTGGACTATTTGATAAATTATATGTGGGAGTTTTTACCAATCCTAAAAAGGCAGGACTCTTGACAGGTTTGGAGAGAAAAGCCATTTTGGAGAAGCTTTTTGTAGGAATGGAGAATATCGAGGTCGTTCTGTCTGAAAATGAATTGGTAGTCGATGTAGCTAAGCGCTATGGAGTAACACATTTGGTCCGAGGATTGCGTAATGCGACCGATTTGGAATACGAGTCAAGTTTTGATTTTTACAATCGTCAGTTGGCGCCAGATTTGGAAACTATTTATTTGATCGCCAAGCCAGAGCTTAAGTTCGTATCATCCAGCCAGGTTCGAGAATTGCTGTATTTCAAACAGGACATAGGCCCTTATGTTCCAGAAATTGTTAGTGAGGAGATTAGAAAGAATGAAGAAAAATAGGAAGTTAACCCTAATTGCATCTATTGTTTTAGGAACTCTTTTGATTTGGTTTGCCGTTTTTGTTCGTCTGCCTTATTATCTGGAAAGTCCAGGTGGAGCTGCTGATATTCGTCAGGTACTAACGGTGAACAATCAAATAGACCAAGAGGATGGCTCTTACAACTTCACCTATGTATCAGTCCAACAAGCTACAGCTTTACAACTATTCGCTGCTCAGTTTGATCCCTATACGACAGTTCGTTCCTCTGAAGAGATGACAGGAGGGGCCGACAATGAAGAGTATTTCCGTATAGCACAGTTTTACATGGAGACATCGCAAAATATGGCGAAGTACCAAGGTCTGACCTTGGCAGGAAAAGAAGTCAATCTTGATTTCTTTGGTGTCTATGTACTTGCCTTGGCGGATGATTCGACCTTTAAAAAAGTTCTTAATATTGCCGACACTGTTGTGAGTATCAATGGAAAAACATTTGAGTCTTCTCCTGATTTGATTAAATATGTGAGTGGTTTGGAACTTGGAAGTGATGTAACAGTTGGTTATATTAGCGCTGGTCAGGAGAAATCTGCGGACGGTCAGATTATCAAGCTCTCTAACGGAAAAAACGGGATTGGGATAACTCTTGTAGACCATACGGAAGTGGAAAGTTCCGTCCCAATTGATTTCCAAACTGGCAATATCGGTGGTCCAAGTGCGGGTCTTATGTTTACCCTTGCCATCTATACGCAATTAGCTGACCCAACCTTACGTGATGGGCGCGTGATTGCTGGTACAGGGACCATTGAGCAAGACGGTAGTGTTGGTGATATTGGTGGGGCAGACAAGAAAGTCTTGTCTGCAGCCAAGGCTGGTGCAAGTATCTTTTTCGTACCAAACAATCCAGTTGATGTGGAAGTTTTGAAGGAAGATCCAAAGGCTAAAACGAACTATGAAGAAGCTAAGGAAGCTGCGGAGAAAGCAGGATTGGATATTGAGGTAGTTCCTGTGAAAACTGTTCAAGAGGCTATTGATTATTTGAAGAAAACAAAGGGCGAGTAAATCGTCCTTTTTTGTTAGAGAATAATATTATAATTGTCAGAAATTTCTCCTAAATGGTAAAGTAGAAGAATTTCCAGATAAATCGTGTTATAATAATAAGGTTAAGTGTGAGAATTTAGATTCTGACCAGATAGATTATTAATCAAATGATTTTTACGTATGAAGATTTTATAAGATAGGAGGACAAATGAAAAAAGAAATTTCACCTGAAATGTATAACTATAATAAATACCCTGGTCCGAGTTTTGCTCGTGTCGGAGATAAGGTTGTATCTGAAAATATTGAATTGGACCTTTTGGAAGATTACAAGAATGCTTTTGACCAGACGATTTTTGGTCAACGTTTTTCACAACTCATGCTCAAGTTTGATTATATCGTGGGAGATTGGGGCAATGAGCAGCTGAGATTAAGGGGATTCTATACAGACGATAAAAATGTTAAATCAGACTTAAAAATCAGCCGCTTGGACGACTATTTGACGGAGTATTGTAATTTTGGTTGTGCTTATTTCGTCTTAGCCAATCCGAATCCACAAGACTTGCCTGCTGAGGAGGAGGACAGACCGCGTCGCAAGCGGAGTCGTTCTCGCAATCGCAACAGAAATCAACAGCGGACGGAGCCTATTGCGCCAAAAGAAAACAAAAATAATCGCAATGACCGTCAGAAAAAGGGGAAGCAGCAGAACAAACAGTCGGAACAGCGTCATTTTACTGTGAAGAATGCTGGTGTTAAGGCGAGTCAAACGGAGCGTTCTCAAAAACGTGAGCGTAAGCAGAGCAAGCGTGAGATGAATGAAGTGAAGCGTAACTTTGTTATCCGCCAGAAATAGGGAGAAATATGAAACCATCAATTTATGCCTTTAGTCAAGCCAATCTTGTGGATTGGATTTTAGAAAATGGAGAAAAGAAATTCCGTGCGACACAGATTTGGGAATGGCTCTACCGTTCTCGTGTCCAAACCTTTGTGGAAATGACCAACTTGCCCAAGTCTTTGATTGAAAAGTTGGAAGAAAACTTTGTGGTCAATCCACTCAAACAACGGATTGTGCAGGAATCCAAGGACGGAACGATCAAATATCTCTTTGAATTGCCAGATGGCATGTTGATTGAGACAGTTCTCATGCACCAGCACTATGGTCTCTCAGTCTGTGTGACAACCCAGGTTGGCTGTAATATTGGTTGTACCTTCTGTGCCTCTGGTTTGATTCCGAAACAACGGGACTTGACCAGCGGTGAAATCGTGGCTTAGATTATGTTGGTGCAGAAATACCTGGATGAGCGTAACCAGAATGAGCGTGTCAGCCATATCGTTGTTATGGGGATTGGTGAGCCATTGGATAACTACGACAATGTTATGACCTTCTTGCGTGTGGTCAATGATGACAAGGGCTTGGCAATCGGGGCTCGTCACATCACAGTGTCAACATCTGGTTTGGCACCGAAAATCCGTGATTTTGCCCGCGAGGGAGTTCAGGTTAACTTGGCAGTATCCCTTCACGCGCCAAATAACGACCTTCGTTCCAGCATCATGCGCATCAACCGTCGCTATCCAATCGAAGTCTTGTTTGAAGCGATTGAGGACTATATCAAGGTGACCAACCGCCGTGTGACCTTTGAATACATCATGCTCAACGAGGTCAATGATGGAGTGGAACAAGCTCAGGAATTGGCTGATTTGACCAAGAACATCCGTAAATTGTCTTATATCAACTTGATTCCATACAACCCTGTAAGTGAGCATGACCAGTACAGCCGTTCAACTAGAGAACGGACCTTGGCTTTCTTTGATGTCTTGAAGAAAAACGGGGTCAACTGTGTCGTTCGTCAGGAACATGGTACAGATATCGATGCAGCTTGTGGTCAATTGCGTTCCAATACCCTCAAAAAGGACCGTGAAAAAGCGCGTGCTCGTATTGCAGCCGCAAAAGCCAAGGCAGGTATTCGAGCATGAGAACCTTCTTCCAAGTAGATGGAAACTTGACCAAGCTAGGAAGACAGATTTGTAAGACCTTAGCTGGAGCCTATGCTCTGGCTATTGTTTTACTCTGTTTCCTACCTCAGTCTTGGTATCCTCAATACAAAACCTTTTCCACACCAGGAATTATTCAGATTGGACGGCTCTATCTCTTGCCCACCCCATTCAACAGCATTGTCAATGGGGATAAGGTGGACAGTCTGGCGGACCTAGGCTGGATTTTCCTGCAAAATATTACCAATATTTTTCTGCTCTTTCCTCTTGTTTTCCTTATTTTATTTCTTCGGGAAGAATGGCGGAGCCTTCGAGCAGTTACTCGCTATAGTTTTTGTATGAGCTTGTTTATCGAGTCTACCCAGCTCTTGTTAGACTTGCTGCTCGATGCGGGGCGTGTGTTTGAAGTGGATGACCTCTGGACCAATACGCTTGGTGGTGTCTTGGCCTATCTATTATTTACCTATCTTCAAAAAGGAATTGGCATCCTATTATCAAGAACAAAAGATGACAGATAGAAAGATAGGTGTCATTGAATGAATTTTCAAATTTTTTAGAAAATTTCAAAAAAATACTTGACCTATTTTGAATTGTGGCGTATAATTTTATGTAATCAGAAGAAGTAATAAACAGTTTAGCTGAAGAGAGTCTATGGTTGGTGCAAATAGATGCTAGTGGTTTATGAAATGGGCTGATGCCAAATATAGTAATGAGTGGTATAAAACAGTTTTATCTATGTTTGGGTATGTGAATTCGAAACAATGAGAATTCGGTCCGCACCCCTTATCGTGCGACTCCTTGTTAGAGGAGATAGAGTTATGGACTTTCTAGTCGAGTCTATAAGTGAGGTGGCACCGTGTCCATTGACGCCCTCGCAGGTTATTTTTCCTGCGGGGGCTTTTTCCTTGTTGTCTTCGTAGATTGCTTTTATATTGCGTCACGTTCGGCTTGCCTAACTTGAGTTATGTCTGCGCCTCCGTTCCTAATCTAAAAGCAATCTACTTTGACAATTATTAACAAAACGAGGTAATCAAGATGAAACGATGGCGAAGCAATTAGGTAAAACAAGAACGAAATAATATATCATAATATTTTAGTTATTAAAAAATAGAAAGAGGAAAGCATATGGCAGAAAAAGGTTATTTTGGACAATTTGGTGGTAGTTTTGTACCAGAGCAAATTCAGGTTTTGTTGGACCAATTGGAAGAAACGTTTGAAACCTACCGTAATGATCCAGAGTTTATTGCAGAATACCAAGGCTATTTAAAGGATTATGCAGGTCGTGAAACACCCCTCTATTTTGCAGAATCTTTGACGAAAGAGCTAGGTGGTGCCAAAATTTATCTCAAACGGGAAGATTTGAATCACTTGGGTTCCCATAAATTGAATAATGTATTGGGGCAGATTCTTCTGGCGAAACGTATGGGGAAAACTCGAGTGATTGCAGAAACTGGTGCTGGTCAGCACGGTGTAGCAACGGCTGCTGTTGCGGCACGATTTGGCTTGGGTTGCGATGTCTATATGGGAGCTGAAGATGTCAAACGCCAACGCCTCAATGTTTTCCGTATGGAGATGATGGGTGCGCGAGTTCATGCTGTAACGGATGGAACGCAAACCTTGAAAGAGGCCGTTGATGCCGCATTTGGTGCATGGATGGCTGATTTGGATGCCTTCTATGTATTGGGCTCTGCAGTTGGACCACACCCTTATCCAACCATTGTCCATGAATTCCAGAAGATTATCAGTGTTGAATCTCGTCGTCAGATTTTGGAAAAAGAAGGTCGCTTGCCAGACTATGTCATTGCCTGTGTAGGTGGTGGTTCCAATGCCATTGGTGCATTTTCTCAATATTTACCAGATGAGTCAGTCAAGCTTATCGGTGTAGAAGCGGCTGGTAAAGGTGTTGATACAGAACAGCATGCGGCGACTATGACTAAGGGAACAGTTGGTGTGGTTGACGGTATGAAGACAATCTCCCTCTTTGATGAAAATGGTGGAGTTGCACCTGTTTATTCCATTTCTGCAGGCTTGGACTATCCAGGTGTTGGACCAGAGCATGCCTACTATAAGGAAACTGGTCGAGTTCAGTATGTCGCAGCAACAGATGATGAGGCTGTTAATGCCCTTCTGACCTTAAGTCGTACAGAAGGAATTCTTCCAGCTATTGAATCGTCTCATGCGATTGCAGAAGCAATTCGATTAGCACCACAACTTGATAAAGATAAAATCATTATTATCAATGTTTCCGGTCGAGGAGACAAGGATGTCGCAGCGATTGCGGATTATTTGGAGAATAGATAAAAGAAATCCCCTGACGGTTGCATATCGTCAGGGGATGTTTGTTATTTCCAAAAATCATCAAAAATAGTAATTGGCAGGTGGCGTTTATGGGCTGTTTTGTTCCACCATCCTTCGATAATGGTTTGGGCTTGAGGGTCGATGGTTTTGCCTTCTAGGTAGTCATCGATTTGCTCGTAAGTCACTCCAAGTGCGACTTCGTCAGCAAGGCCAGGTTTGTCTTCTTCCAAGTCCGCAGTAGGGACTTTGAGGTAGAGTTTTTCATCTGCCCCTAGTTCAGCTAGAAGCTGTTTTCCTTGGCGTTTGTTGAGGCGGAAGAGGGGCAGGATATCTGCACCACCATCACCGTGCTTGGTAAAGAAGCCGGTAATATTTTCAGCTGCATGATCGGTTCCAATCACAGCTCCTTTGCGTTCGCCGGCAACTGCATACTGGGCAATCATGCGCATGCGGGCTTTAGCATTTCCCTTATTAAAATCAGACATAGCAAGCCCATTTGCATTGACAGCCGCCACCATGGCATCTGTTGATTCCTTGATGTTGATGGTTAAGCTGACATCTGGTTGAATAAAGGCTAGGGCTGCTTGGGCGTCGGACTCGTCAGCTTGCACGCCGTAAGGTAGGCGGATAGCGATAAATTGATAAGAATCGTCACCCGTTTCCGTCCGCATTTCTTCCATAGTCAGCTGGGCCAAACGACCAGCCAAGGTCGAATCTTGTCCACCAGAAATCCCCAAGACATAGGTTTTCAAAAATGGGTGTTTTTTCAGGTAATCTTTGAGAAAGTCGATGGAGCGACGGATTTCTTCTTTTGGGTCAATGCTTGGCTTGACACCTAATTCTTTGATGATTGTTTCCTGTAGGGTCATAACATACCTTTCTTAGATGGATTTGGTCTGAGTTTGTTTGCGAATACGATTGATGAGGTTCATCTTATTATCCCAAACATCTTGTGCCAAGTCGACTGGATAGAGCTGTGGGTTGAGCACGCGTTTGTATTCATCCCAGAGTTTATCAAATTCTTGATTGGCATAGGTTTGAATTTCCGCTAGGCTTGGAAGTTCATAGACCTGTTTTCCTTTTTCGAAAATAGGAACTAGGAGAGGACGTGCATCAAAGTTCTCGATGGTTTTATTGATGTAGGTGTAAGTTGGATGGAACATATAGATATTATCCATCTGTGTGACGTCAGTGTCCGCAAAGGTGATGTAGTCCCCCTCTGATTTCCCTTTTTCTTTGGAGGTGATGCGCCAAACCTGTTTCTTACCAGGAGTGGAGACTTTTTCCGCATTAGAAGACAGCTTGATGGTGTCACGCATATTTCCATCTTCATCTTCGATGGATACAATTTTGTAGACAGCGCCCAAGGCAGGCTGGTCGTAGGCGGTGATGAGTTTGGTACCAACTCCCCAGACATCAATCTTGGCTTTTTGCATTTTGAGGTTGAGGATGGTATTTTCATCCAGGTCATTGGACGCGTAGATTTTTGCTTCCGTAAAGCCTGCCTCGTCCAACTGTTGACGGACTTTTTTGGAAATATAGGCCATGTCGCCTGAATCAATCCGAACCCCTTTGAAGTTAATCTTATCTCCCATTTCTTTGGCAACCTTGATGGCTGCTGGAACACCAATACGAAGCGTATCATAGGTATCAACGAGGAAGACACAGTCATGGTGGGTTTCAGCGTAGGCTTTGAAAGCCTTGTAATCATCTCCGTATGTTTGAACCAAGGCGTGGGCATGGGTACCAGCGACAGGGATGCCGAAGATTTTGCCAGCTCGAACATTGGAAGTCGCAGATGCTCCACCAATAAAGGCTGCCCGTGTACCCCAGATAGCAGCATCCATTTCTTGGGCACGGCGAGTACCAAATTCCATCAAGGGCTCATCTTCAATGACAGCCTTGATACGGCGAGCTTTTGTGGCAATTAGGGTTTGGTAGTTGACAATGTTTAAAAGAGCAGTTTCGATTAGTTGGCATTGTGCCAATGGTCCTTCGATTTGAAGAATGGGTTCGTTAGCGTAGACCAGGTCGCCCTCCTTAGCCGAACGGACAGTGAGAGTCATTTCCAATTGGGACAAGTAATCAAGGAAATCCTGCGGATAACCTAGTTCTGTCAGATAGTCAATGTCTGTCTGGCTAAAGCTGAGATTGTTGAGGTAGTTTACAACGCGTTCCAAACCGGCAAATACAGCGTAGCCATTTTTAAAAGGTTGTGAACGGAAATAGACTTCAAATACGGCATGTTTGTTGTGGATGTTTTGATTAAAATAGACCTGCATCATATTGATCTGGTAAAGGTCGGTATGCAGGGTTAAACTGTCATCCTTAAATAGTGTCATAACGTTTCTCCTTTTGCCTTCCGATCAAGGAGGCACTCCAATTATTTTGATGGAGTTGAACTCTAATATGCCTTCTATTATAACAAAAAAATCGAGAAAAACTCGATTTAGATGCACAGAATGATAGGAATACTTGAAAGAAAAAGGAGTGGTACGTAGGGAATAGACTTGGGTTTGAAAATGGCGAAGACAAGAAGCCCTAGGAGGGAACTAATCTGGATAATCCAGAGGAGTTCTGTAAATCCACATATTAAGGCCAAACTTGCTAGATAGAGAAAGTCACCAGAACCAATATTGATTTGCCATTTTTCAGTCAGATAGGCCAAGAGTAAAAAGCCACAGAAAAGCCAGTTGAGCTGGGAGAGTACCAGAGCTATAAAAGTAAAAATGAGCCAGACAGCAAAAGGATATTCCTGATGTTTGATGTCGTAAATGGTCAAAACTAGTCCTGCTAAGATGAGAATGGTTTCGGTTAGGTTTAGGACTTGAAAATGGCAGAGCAGGACAACTAGACCAGCTAAGAATTCTAGTCCCAGATACCAATAAGGTATCTTCGCCTTGCAGTAACGGCATTTGGATTTTGTCGAAAGCTGGGATAGGACTGGAATTAAGTCCCAGGCCTTGAGCCGTCGCTTGCAGGCATTGCAGTGACTAGTGGGGGCGATAATGGACTGTTCAGGGAAACGGTCAATGACCAATCCCAAGAAGGAGCCGATAGAAGCTCCAAGGAAAAATAGGATAATTGTCTTCATACCTATTTGTTCGCAAAAGGGATAAGAAAATGGAAGATTATTTAAAAATTTTTTTGAAGTAGGGAATTATGCTATACTAGATGTGATAGATTTTATGTATTGACGATAATTAGGAGAAAGTATGCTTAGACCTTTACACATGGCCCATGCCTTTTTAGATGAGATTTTAACTGACCAAGACCTAGCGGTCGATGCGACTATGGGAAATGGCCATGACACTCTATTTCTAGCCCAACGAGCAGGAAAAGTTGTGGCCTTTGATATTCAGGAACAAGCCCTGACCACAACGGCTGAAAAACTAGAAAAAGCTGGCTTGACCAATGCCCAATTGGTTTTGACAGGACACGAAAACCTAGACCAGTATGTAGAGGAATGCAAGGCAGCGATTTTCAATCTGGGCTATCTACCTTCGGCGGACAAGTCAGTCATTACCCTGCCTACAACTACCCTTCAGGCCATTGAGAAAGTCCTAGAGCGACTGGTGGTTGGAGGTCGCTTGGCTATCATGATTTACTATGGTCACGAGGGCGGAGCTCTTGAGAAGGATGCAGTCTTAGACTTTATCAGCCAGCTAGACCAAACCGTCTTTACAGCCATGCTCTACAAACCACTTAACCAAGTCAATACCCCACCGTTTTTGGTCATGGTAGAACGATTAAAATCCAGCTCAAACTAGGGCTGGATTTTAATTGAGTATTAGTTGCTTTTTCTTCTTAGAAGATAGGTACTTGCGATAAGACTGAGACCAGTGATTCCGAGTAGAGGAAGGTAAGAATACTCTTGTCCCGTTTTAGGGAGAGTTTTCTTTTCTGTGCTTTCTTTCTTACTTGAAGTACCTGTTTTGATAGATGTTTCGCTACCAGTAGTTTCCGTGTTTCTTTTCTCAGCTTTACCAGTATTCACTGTTTTGTCATCTGCTGCATGCTTGATTGGCATCTCACTACCTGTAGCTGAACTTGTTTCCGTGTTTGTACTTTGACTAGAAGCAGATGTTTCGGTAGTCGTTTCCTTACTTGACGTACTTATCTGGCTCTTGCTGGTGTCGGTAGGAATCGTTTCTTCCTTATCCGTTGGAAGTGTTTCTCCTGTTTCACTGTTACTATCAGGATTGGTAGCTACGACTTCTTTGTAGTTTATGTATAGAATTGGGATATAGCTCTTGTCGGCCTCAATTACAGGGACGATGTCTTCGTAGGCGAGTGTTAGAGTACCAACATTACTTCGGTAGTGTTGTTCTTTTGTACCGCTGACGATGACTCCTTCTGTCCAATAGTTGGCATCTGCATAGTCAAGGCTTACAAATTCATAACCAGCTAGTTCAGGTGCAGTAAAGGTATAGGTTTCGCCAGGTTTCAAGCTAATATAGCTGACTTCCCCAATATACTCAGCCTTTTCGCTATCTTTATAGACCATTCTTATTTGTCTGGTTTCAGTCTGTGTCGGATTATTGGCATAGACAATTGTTTCTGGTCCAACTAGTTGAGTACTAAGAGGTGATACCCCTCCTAAGACAGCAAGAGAAGTAAGTGTAATACTATACTTGACAATTTTGTTCATGTAGATGACCTCCAAAAAATAGTGATTGTCATACAACCTATCTCCTGTTTCAATCCTTATAAAGGCTGTAGGATTGATCAAGAAAGTACAGGAATGACGAAAGAGTTTTGTACCGAAGTACACCTATTAGTATACTAAAAAAAAAAAGCACCTTGTCAAGTATTTTTGTTCAAGAGGGATAAAAAAGTAAGAACCTGAAAAATAGTTCTTACTTTGTGCTTATACACTTGGCTGTCTAAGGATTTTTTCAGAACCTGTATTCACAAGTGAAGTGCTGTATAGAAGAGATAGTTTTGTTTACAGTATGGGCTTAATGAACAATCTTCCCTCACCCAAGTCAATCAATTCCACCTGATTGCCATAAAAATCGCTGAGGAGTTCAGGTGTCAGGATATCTTGTTTTACACCCTGGGCCAAGATCTTGCCATCTTTGAGCAGGAGGACATGAGTGAAATTATCAGTGATTTCCTCTGCGTGGTGGGTGACGTAGATAATGGCAGGAGCTGTTGGGAGTTGGCAGATGTGGTCGATGTGCTGGAGCAGGCGTTCACGAGCCAGTAGGTCCAAGCCGACAGTTGCCTCGTCCAAAATCAAAATAGCTGGTTCTTCCATCAAACTGCGGGCAATGAGTAGGAGTTGGCGCTCGCCCTGTGACAAACTAGCATAGGTCCGACCTATCAAATGGTCAGCCTTGATTGTTTTCAGCATTTCAATAGCCTGGTCCAGCTCTGCTTGTCCATATTCACGATAGAGGATGGAGGATTTGTACTTTCCAGTCAGGACAATCTGCTCAGCTGTCAAATCAATGGGAAAGCGTTCGGCAAGGAAAGAACCAACGACCCCAATCTTAGTGCGTAGGCTAGGAATATCTCCCTTACCAAACTCCACTCCAAGAACAGTCAGGTCACCAGAGGTCTTCCAAAACTCAGCCATTAAAATACGAAGGAGGGTTGACTTTCCAGCCCCATTTAGCCCTAAAATAGCCCAACGCTCGCCTTTTCTAAATTCCCAGTTGATGTCTTCTAAAATAGTTTTACCTTGTCGTTTATAGTGGACATTCTTCATCGAAATAATCATAGTTGCTCTCCTATTCCTTTTGATTATTGTAACATAAACAGACATGAGGGACTAATTATAACAAGAAATATGTTAAATTTTAGAATTTGTGGTATAATGGAAATGTTATTAATTTTATTATAGGAGAACATCATGGAAGACCCTGGTAGTCAGACCATCTATTTACAACTGTTAATTTTATTCTTATTGACCCTGTTCAATGCCTTCTTTTCAGCCTCTGAAATGGCCCTTGTATCCCTCAATCGTTCTCGAGTGGAACAAAAGGCCGCAGACGGTGAGAAGAAATACATTCGCTTGCTTCAAGTTTTAGAGAATCCTAACAATTTTCTATCAACCATTCAGGTCGGTATTACCTTCATCTCCATCCTTTCAGGTGCCAGCTTGGCTAATGATTTGGGAGCTGTATTTGCCAAATGGATGGGGAATTCAACAACCGCGCAAACCGCAGGATACTGGCTTGCACTGGCTATGTTGACCTTCGTTTCAATCGTTCTTGGCGAATTGTATCCTAAGCGGATTGCCATGAATATGAAGGAAAATCTGGCGGTAGTCACTGCACCTGTGATTATTTTCCTTGGGAAAATTGTTAGTCCGTTTGTGTGGTTATTATCTGCTGCAACGAATCTTATCAGCCGTATTACTCCTATGAATTTTGATGATGCGGATGAGCAGATGACACGGGATGAAATTGAATATATTTTGACAAAGAGTGAGAAAACCTTAGATGCCGAAGAAATCGAAATGCTTCAAGGTGTGTTCTCTTTAGATGAGTTGATGGCACGTGAAGTAATGGTTCCCCGTACGGATGCTTTCATGGTGGATATTGAGGATGATACAGCAACCATCATGGCAGCCATCCTCAAGCAGAATTTTTCACGTATCCCTGTTTATGATGGCGATAAGGACAATATCATTGGTCTGATTCATACCAAGAAAATCTTGTCAGAAGCTTTCAGTAATGGCTTTGACAATCTCAACATCCGCCGCATTATGCAGGAGCCTCTCTTCGTTCCAGAAACGATTTTCGTGGATGATTTGTTGACGTCATTGCGAAACACCCAAAATCAGATGGCTATCCTGCTAGATGAGTATGGTGGAGTTGCGGGTCTGGTTACCTTGGAAGATTTGTTGGAAGAAATTGTCGGTGAAATTGATGACGAAACGGACAAGACAGAAATTTTTGTTCGTGAAATCGCGGAAAATACCTATATTGTTCAAGGAAATATGACCTTAAATGACTTCAATGAGCATTTTGATACCGAGCTAGAGAGTGATGATGTGGATACCATCGCTGGCTACTATCTAACTGGTGTTGGTACTATACCGAGTCAAGAGGAAAAGGTAACATACGAAGTGGACAGCAAGGACCAACACTTGGTACTAATAAATGACAAGGTAAAAAATGGTCGCGTAACAAAATTAAAACTCTTGATTACACCACTGGAGAAAGAAGAAGCTGATAAGGACTAGGGCAACCTAGTCTTTTAGCTTTCTTCTTACGGAAGATGATAGTTATGAAAGAAAGAAAGTAAATGATAGAAGCGTTTTCATTTTTGTGATATACTAGTCTTATAAAATGATGAGGATGAGATGATGACAGAAATTGATTATCGTAAAGTGACAGGTTTGGTTCATTCAACAGAGAGTTTTGGTTCGGTTGATGGCCCAGGGGTACGTTTTGTAGTCTTTATGCAGGGCTGTCACATGCGTTGCCAGTATTGCCATAACCCAGATACTTGGGATCTGGTCAATCCAGCAGCGACTGAGAGAACAGCAGAAGATGTCTTGAATGAAGCCCTGCGTTTTCGTATGTTTTGGGGAAAAGAAGGGGGGATTACCGTTTCAGGTGGTGAAGCAACCATCCAGATTGATTTTTTAATTGCTCTGTTTACCCTTGCAAAAGAAAAAGGGATTCACACTACTTTGGATACCTGTGCGTTGACTTTCCGTAAGACAGAACGCTACTTGGAAAAATATAGTCAGCTTATGGAAGTAACAGACTTGGTGCTCCTTGATATTAAGGAAATGAATCCTGAGCAACACCGCATTGTGACAGGTCATAGTAACAAGACTATTTTAGAATGTGCTCAATATCTATCAGACATTGGTAAGCCTGTTTGGATTCGTCATGTCCTGGTACCAAATTTGACTGACCGAGATGAGGATTTGATTGAACTTGGTAAGTTTGTTAAAACATTAAAAAATGTCGAACGTTTTGAGGTGTTACCTTATCACAATCTTGGTGAATTTAAGTGGCGTGAGTTGGGCAGACCCTATCCACTAGAGGGGACTAAGCCCCCAACGAAGGCTCGAGTGGAAAATGCAAAGGCCTTGATGGAGACAGAAACCTATCAGGAGTACTTGAATAGAATTAAGGGATAATAGTGAAGAGGTCGGAGATTGATGCGAAAAAGATTTAATGTGTTAGGGACAAGTATCACTTGTCTCTTGTTTATTGGGCTTATGTTAGGCTTGTTCTTTTTGGGAGATCGAACACAAAAGGAGCAAACCAAAGTTGCAACGACATCATCTAGCCAAGAAATATCTGCTAGGGACAAAGTGATTGCAAAATATCTAGATCAGATGACCTTAGAAGAAAAGGTCGGACAGATGATCTTTGCTCGGATGCCATCTGCAGGACAAGCTGAGGCATTGGAAACCTATCATTTTGGGGGCTATATCTTATTTGCAACTGATTTTGAAGGTAAGACACTGGAGCAGGTTAAAGAAGAGATTGCTTCTTATCAATCACTTTCAAAAGTACCGCTATTAATGGCTTCAGATGAGGAAGGTGGGACGGTAACTCGGATTAGTCAACTTCTGGAAACACCTTTTCCATCGCCTTTGGAATTGTACCAATCTGGCGGCATTGAGGCGATTTTGTCGGACGCCAAGCAGAAGACCAGTCTTTTAAAGGAAGAGGGAATCTATGCAGGCTTCTTCCCAGTTGCGGATTTATCCACCGATCCATCATCTTTTATCTACGACAGGACCATTGGACAGGAGGCGAAAACCACAGCAGACTATATTGGTCAATTGGTCAAATTGTTAAAGCAAGAACAGTTTACTTCGACCTTGAAACATTTCCCGGGTTATGGGGACAATGCAGATTCGCATACGGATTTGGTCTATGACAACCGTAGTTTAGAAGAATTACGGGCTAATGATTTTCTTCCGTTTAAGGCTGGTATTGAAGCAGGAGCTGACTCCATTATGGTCAGTCACAATATCGTATCTGCCATTGATGATGTCCCATCATCCATTTCACCTGAAATCAATAAAATCCTTCGGAATGAGCTTGGTTTTGAGGGTGTCATAATGACGGATGATTTTGATATGCAGGGATTGGTCCAATTTGTAGATCAAGATACAGGTGCCTTGCAGACCATTCAAGCTGGGACAGATATGATTTTGTCTTCAAGCTATGCCAGTCAAATTCCTTATATTATCGAACAAGTAAAGGCTGGAACTATAACAGAGGAGCGGATTGACCAATCCGTCAAACGGATTTTGGGAATGAAATATGATCTTGGCTTAATCAAATAAACAAAGAAAGGGAGCGGGAAAGAACTCGACTGGTCAAAAAAAGAGTTCGTCTTCCCGCCCCCCGCACAGTTGATTAGGTTAGATTTGGAGTGTAAAACACGAACAAATCTACCAATCAACCACTGCGCTGAGATGTTGACACGAACCCTGAGAAGCGAGGTTGGTCTTTTTGCCCAGCCTCTTTTCGTATTATTCTAAAACAAGCTTAGTTTTTATACCATCCACATCGACAAAGGCTACGCTATTGTCTAGTCTTTGAAGGTTTAGGTTTGCAGCAATGGCACGATTCAAGGTTGCTTCAAAAGCTTCTTGATTGGAATAGATGACAGTATAGTAAGCAAGGCCTGGCATGCCTTCTTGTCTGGTTTCTAGATTTTTTCCTCCCCATTCGTTGACAGCTAGGTGGTGATGGTAGTCGCCTGAGGCTAGCCAGGCTGCAGATGGGACGGAGAATTTATCCTCGACAGCTAGGACTTCTTGGTAAAATCGGCTTGAAGCGGAGCTTTCTCGGACAGATAGATGGACATGCCCCATGCGACTGCCAGCTGGCATCTGATAGGCTGCGTCAGCTTTTTTCCCTAAAGCATAGATCGTTTCAGCATCCATAGGCTCAGTTACACCTACGATTCGACCGTCAGCTCGAACATCCCATGCATCTTGTGGCAGGTCGCGGTAAACCTCGATGCCATTGCCTTCTGTATCAGCTAGGTAAATGGCTTCGCTATAACCGTGGTCGCTGGCACCTTGGAGGGGAACTTTGTTGTCAATAAAGTGGCGGAAAATGGTCCCAAGGTCCTCACGGCTAGGTAGGACAATGGCCAAGTGATAGAGTCCGTAGCTGTGGCTAACTTCACCTTTCTGCTCTGTTTGAATCAGGCGGACAAGGGTGGTTTGGCCAACGCCAAGATCAATCTGGTTGGGGCTTTGGGAGAGAACTTGGAGACCTAAGACTTGCTGGTAAAATAGGCTTTGAAGCTCTAAATCGCGGACGTTGAGGGCGACATAACCCAGTTCAAAATGGGAATTGTACATGGAAATACCTGACTTTCTGATACAATTTATAGGAATTTTCGAGTTACTTAGTATCTTTTGGTGAAGTAATATGTGACGAATAGACTTTTGAAAATTGATTTTTATCTCATAGCTCTCTCAACAAGTGCGCTATCTACGATTTGGATAAAGTGTGTAATTCTATTTTCAGCATTAAAATCGTAAATATGGACAAAGTCTGCTTGAAAGGATTTCTGAGTAAGGTTGTAGGTTCCCTTGTAGTAGCCATAAACCATGACACGGTTTCCTGAAAAGGCGTAATCAACAGGTGTGGCACTGTAATTGGTCCATTCAGAACCTAGTCTTGCATGGACGTTTTCAATCACTGCATCTGGACCGATATAAGTACCGGCATAGGGAAAGCCTGCAGCTTCTGTCCAAGAGATATCAGCAGCCAAATGGCTCTTGAAATCTTCTATTCGACCTTGAGCAGTAGCTAGATAAGTTTCTTCTAAAATATTTTTATATAATTGATTTTTTGACATACATTACCCCCATGGTATTTCACCGGTTAAGACTTTAGCACTCAATTCTAAGACTGCCTCGTTACGAAGATTAGGGAATTTTTCTTTCATTTTAGCGATAAAAGTAGCTGAGTCTTTGACTTCTTTTTTTAATTTGATTGCTACTTCAATATAGGCGATTGAAAAATCAAGTGCTTGAGAATCAAATGAACTTTCACTATCTGCATGACCTGGAATAATGAGAGAGGCATCCAGTGCCTTCATATCTTTTAATCGATCTTGCCAGGCTTTCAATTGCTCGGTAGTTTGTGAATCTGCTAAGAAGAGATGAATTTGATTAAAGGTATTGATACCGCCAATAATGGTTTTGGTTTCTGCATTCCAAAGATTGATTTGACTTGGTTCACTACCGAAAAATTCCCATTTATCACCTTCAAATTCTAATGTAGATTCTTGAATGAGCGCTGGTAAAATAATATTTTTAGGAGCTTGGTTACCTAAAGAGTCTCCCCATACCTGTAATTTTTTTGATACTGTTTTTAAAATATGATCGATAACATAAGACGTTGCATAGACAATGACTTCTGGGAATGATTTTTTGATAGGCTCAAGAGCAAAATAATAGTCTGGATCCCCTTGAATGATAAAGATTTTTTCTAATGTCAGTTGCGCGTCTTGTAGATAGCGAACAATTCGCTCTCCTTCTGATTGTTTAAACCCTGAACCTACAAGGAGAGCCTTGCCATTTTTAATGATTAAGGTCGCCGTAACCATAAAACTTGATTCATCATTTGTAAAGATGTGTAATTCTGTTCCATTTTCTAGCTTATAATGTTTTTCCATAGATAGTCGCCCTTTCTATTGCGTAATAGCTGCTTGGAAATTTTTTTCCAAATCGTCTACTGTACGAACTTTATTGATAAGATTAAAGAAGTTTCCGTCTTTTTCGAGTAACAAGGTTGGGAAAGAGGTTACCCCCATTTCATAAGCCTTGATAAAGTCTGGGTGTAGATTTTCTGGTTGATTCAAGATGCTTGATAGTTCTTCCATAGCCTTTGTAGGTAACTGATAGGTACCGATTAGGCTGGTGTAACTGTCTGCTTGATTGAGGTCTAACCCATCTTCAAAAAATAAGGCTTGAATGTCTAATGTCAGCTGAGCAAGCTGGCGTGGTTCAACGTAGTTTTTCAAAACGGAGTAAGCCCTAGCAGGACCAAGTGAATCCATGATAAAGTCCGTATCCTTAAACAATTGATTGTAGTTATCGCCAAAAGACATTTGGTAATAGCTTTCGATTTGTTTGTTGATGGTCTGTGCCTGCTGGAAATCAGCCATTTTCTTTTTGTTATCTCCGACAAACAAGCCTCCGTTAATGACCTCTATTTCTATGTCAGAATGGTCTTGCATGAATTTTGTGAAAATGTGGTTAAAGCCGTAGGTCCAACCACAATAAGCATCGATGATGTAATATAGTTTCATATTAAATTTCTTTCATTTCGATTTCTTGGTTTTTGATTAGAATTTAGCATTGCTATTGGAAGTTTTGGAATCTTCCTCGATTGGTACAACAACATCTCAGAGTTCTGCAATTTTATCAACTTCAACTCGATAAAGATCATAGAAGGATGTATATTGACCTGTAGAATCTAAGCTTCTAACAAGGCTTGAGCTTGAGCTTGCAGACCAGCGATGGCTTCTTCTGACAATACCAACTGTCCAGTTCCCCATGCTTCTGGATTGACAGTTGTACCTGTAAACTCACCAACGACTTGCATACGAACAAATGGTAGGAGAGCATGGTAGCTAGCAAACATTGGCTCGTGTCCAGCATTGGCAACAGATGATACAGTAACGATTTTGTCTTGTAGTGCAGATGGGCCACGTGTTTCTGACAAGTCTAGGGCACGGCTGAGCCAGTCAATCAAGTTCTTCACAGTGCCTGGAATAGCAAAGTTGTAAACTGGTGAGAAAATCCAGATAGCATCTGCAGCCATAATCGCATCGCGTGCAGCTTGGACAGCTGGCAAGACTGGTGTTTCAAGATCTTGGTTCATAAGCGGGATTTCTTTATAGTTAAGATAAGATACAGTTGCTTGACCTTCTAAGATGCTTTCAGCCTGTTTAGCCATTTGTGAATGAACCCTCACGTAGTGAACCGACGATAAATAAAATGTTTTTCATGTTTTTTTCTTCCTTTTTTGTAAATATATTTTTGAAAACTGAGATTAGTGACATAGGGACTCCTTTGTATTATATAGTGCAATTGATGTTCATTGTATAACTCCTTTGAGAAAATACTTTCCTGCTTTCGCAGTTTATGGTATTATTGTATCAGGTACTAAAAATATTACAAGTACGATTTTTTTGAATAGTCACTATCTTTTTGTGAAGTAATGTGTAATATCAAGGGAAAATAAAGGAGAAATTATGGCAACTTTCACACAACATACGGTTCCGGAGTGTCCTTTTGTGACCACTCAGAGTGTATTATCTGGGAAATGGAGTATCTTATTACTACATCATATCGAAGAAGGTCCCATTCGGTTTAATGAAATGCACCGTCGATTGACAGGGATTTCCCAAGCAACCCTTACCAAGCAGTTGCGTCAGCTAGAAGATGATGGTTTAATCACTCGGAAGGTTTATGCACAAGTTCCACCAAAAGTGGAATATGAACTGAGCGAGATTGGTCGGGAATTCAAGTTGGTTTTGGAGCAAATTGAAGTTTTTGGGGATAAGTACATCGAATTTGTCAAAGCAAAAAAATCTGAATGAGTTTGAATCTCATTCAGATTTTTGTCTTTTATAGTTCGTCATCCTTAACTGCATTTAACCAATCGGCAGCAGCTTTGGCGGTGCTTTCAAGGGCGCCTTCCTTGAACGGTGATTGGAGATTTGCAGCCGCAACAACTTGCAAGAAGGACTTGGTTCCGCCCAAATCACAGATGCGGATGTAATCTTCCCAAGCTGTTTCATCGTGATCTACCTGCGTACGTTTCCAGAATTGGAGGGCGCAGACTTGAGCCAAGGTATAGTCGATGTAGTAGAATGGGCTGGCAAAAATATGCCCCTGACGGTACCAGAAGATACCACGGTTGAGGGCTTCTGATTCGGAATAATCACGGTCTGGCAAGTAGAGGTCTTGGAATTTTTTCCAAGTTGCCTTGCGTTCTGCTGGTGTCATCTCTGGGTGTTCATAGACTTCGTGCTGGAAGTGATCCACCAAGACACCGTAAGGCAAGAAGAGAAGGGCACTTGCCAAGTGGGTAAACTTGTATTTATCCACCTGTTCCTTGAAGAAACGGTCCATCCAAGGCCAGGTCATAAATTCCATAGACATGGAGTGGATTTCACAGGTTTCATAGGTTGGCCAGACAACTTCTGGACTTTGGATCCAACGGGAACGATAGACTTGGAAGGCGTGACCTGCTTCGTGAGTCAAGACATCAATATCACCGCTGGTTCCGTTGAAGTTAGAGAAGATGAATGGGCTCTTAAAGTCAGGAATATAGGTACAGTAGCCACCGCTGTTTTTGCCTGGTTTTGCAACCAAGTCCAAGAGTTCATGCTCAATCATGAAATCGAAGAACTCGCCTGTTTCTGCAGACAATTCGCGGTACATGTCTTTGGCCTGATTGACGATAAAATCAGGGTCACCTTGTGGCACCGCATTGCCGTCTAAGAACTCAAGATTGAGGTCGTAGTGTTTCAGGCTTGGCACCTGCAAGCGTTTGGCTTGGCGTTGACGCAGATTTTGCACAATCGGTACGATGTGTTTGAGGATTTCTTCGCGGTAAACCTTGACCATGTCGCGATTGTAGTCAAAACGGTTCATCTTGAGGTAGCCGTATTCCACATAGTCCTTGAAGCCGAGTTTGTGGGCGATTTCTGTGCGGACTTTTACTAATTCATCGTAAACACGGTCAAAATCAGCTTCCTTACTTTCAAAGAAGGCAGTTGTGGCAGCAGAAGCAGCCTTGCGGACCTCGCGGTCAGTTGATTGACCGAATGGCCCCATTTGTGCTAAGTTGTAAGTCTGTCCTTGGAAATCAATCTCTGCACCAGCAATCAGTTTGCTGTATTCATCGGTCAATTCATTTTCCTTTTGGAACAAGGGAATCACATCAGATGAGAAGGTCTTGAGCTTGTTCTCAGCCTGCATGAAGAAAGTTTCTGGTAAAATGTCTGAAAGCTCAGCCTTGTAAGGCGTCTGGACAATGACACGGTAGTAGTTGGTGGTCAATTCTTCAAAAAGTGGCGAATATTCATTCCAAAACTTGGTTTCTTCATTGTAGAACTCATCGTTCATGTCGATAGTATGACGGATCATCCAGAGGTTGTACTGGGTATCGACCAGGTTGAGTAATTTTGTAATGGCTGCCACAAGTGTACGAGTTGTTTCCAAATCGCTAGCCGCAGCCAACTGGTCTGTCAGGTCAGAAAATTGAGCCTTAATAGCTTCATAATCTGGACGAACATAGGTATAGTCTGAAAATTTCATAAGGTTCTCCTTTTGTATTGCTACCTTCTATCTTACTCTTTTTGAAAACGTTTGGCAAATCTCGACCCGTCCATGTTCACAAGTCTTTCTATTTATGGTAAAATGTAGGAGATTATTAGAAAAATGAGGTTGTAGACATGTCTAAATTTTTAGTTTTTGGTCACCAAAATCCTGATACAGATGCCATTGCATCATCATACGGTTGGGCTTATTTGGAGCGTGAAGTGTTTGGTCGTGATGCGGAAGCAGTAGTTCTAGGAACGCCAAATGAAGAAACAGCGTTTGCACTTGACTATTTTGGTGTTACTGCACCGCGCGTGGTTGAGTCTGCTAAGGCAGAAGGTGTTAGCCAAGTCATCTTGACAGACCACAATGAATTCCAACAATCAATCGCAGACATCAAGGATGTGGAAGTAGCAGCTGTTATTGACCACCACCGTGTCGCAAACTTTGAAACGGCAAACCCATTGTACATGCGTTTGGAGCCAGTAGGTTCAGCATCTTCAATCGTTTACCGTGCCTTCAAAGAAAATGGTGTGACACCTCCAAAAGAAGTAGCTGGACTTCTTCTATCAGGTTTGATTTCAGATACCCTCTTGCTCAAATCACCAACTACTCACGCAACAGATCCACAAGTAGCAGCTGAATTGGCTGAAATTGCTGGTGTGAACTTGGAAGAATACGGCTTGGCACTCTTGAAAGCAGGAACCAACCTTGCCAGTAAGTCAGCAGAAGAATTGATTGACATCGACGCAAAAACCTTTGGTTTGAACGGAAATGACGTGCGTGTAGCCCAAGTCAACACAGTGGACATTGCAGAAGTCTTGGAACGCCAAGCAGAAATCGAAGCAGCTATGACAGCAGCATCAACAGCAAATGGTTACTCTGACTTTGTCCTCATGATTACAGACATCGTTAACTCAAACTCTGAAATCCTTGCGCTCGGTAGCAACATGGACAAGGTGGAAGCAGCCTTCAACTTCAAGTTGGAAAACAACCACGCCTTCCTTCCAGGTGCCGTTTCCCGTAAGAAACAAGTGGTACCACAATTAACTGAAGCGTTTAACGCATAAATACCTAGCACCTTCGGGTGCTCAGATTGCAGACAAACATCGTTTTGGTGTTTGTCTTTTTTACTGTTTTTAGAGAAAAATGGCTGTTTTAATGCTGA
>NZ_JARQPL010000038.1:0-19506 GCF_046032535.1 Streptococcus suis
TCATTTGAACGCATCGTCATTGGTATGGAAGCCACCAGTCTCTACAGCTTTCACCCTGCCATGTTCTTTCATGAAGATAGCGACTTGAAAGCTCTAATGGTTGAAGTCAGGGTGGAACAACCTAATAAGATTAAGAAATATCGGGAAGCCTTTGAAGAAAGTAAAAATGATACTATTGATGCCTTCTACATCGCCGATTATTTTCGTGCTGAGCGATTTTCACCTGCTTTTCTCAAAGAAGAAAAGTATCTGGCTCTCCAACACCTAACCAGAACGAGACTACAACTCATTGAACAGTTGACAAGAACAAAACAACACTTTATTGAAAATATTTATTATAAGTGCAATACCTTATCTACTGAAATCAAGAATGAGAGCCTCACAACTTCTCTCTGGTCTAGCACCATTATTTCCTTAATGACTGAAGACTATACCCTCGACGAGTTAGCGACCGTTCCTCTCAATGACCTAGCGGACTTTATCCAAAAATTGGGGAGAGGACGATTCAAAGCGCCTGAAAAATTAGCTAAAGCTATTCAATCAGCTGTCAGGGGATCTTATCGTCTACCCAAGCTACAACAAAATTCTGTCAATGTTATTCTCGGTCTATTAGCTCGAGAAATCAGAAACCTTGAGAAATTAATCAAGGATATTGATAAAGCTATTGAAGACATGGTCGAAGTCATCCCTGAATACCAGTGCTTAACTTCTGTTCCTGGTGTGGGGAAAGTGTACGCTGCAGGCATTATCGCTGAAATTGGACAGATTGATCGCTTTAAAGACCACCCTCAAGTCGCTAAATATGCAGGCTTGAATTGGAAACAGAATCAATCCGGGAACACTAACTCTCAAAATACTGAACTTGTCAAACGAGGCAACCGCTATCTCCGTTATTACTTAGTTGAAGCCGCCAACTCGGTCAGACGACATGATAGTGAATATCAAACCTTTTACAAGAAGAAGTATCAAGAAGTTCCTAAACATCAACACAAACGAGCCATCGTCTTAACCGCTAGAAAATTTGTGCGTCTGGTGGATGCGCTACTACGCAATCGCCAACTCTATGCGCCACCAAGGAGGCTTATGGAAGATAGATAATGATCTGCACAAGTCCTTGGATAAACTGGTGAAAAAAAGCGATTTTCACTAGGTGTTTTTAGTGCACCCTTTTGTCTAGAAAATCATCTAAAAATTAATCAACTTTCTATTGACTTTTTACCACTAGACTTAAACTATTTTTAGAACCTGCATTTACAGTTCAGCACTTCTATCTAAAACTCCTTTTTCAGCTTCTCATTGTTCGTTTTTTTCAAAATACAGCCAGTATTTCCTCAAAAACTACTTTGATTAGCAAAAAATTTTCTTACATAAAAGCACGAGACATGTGAATACAGGTTCTTCTTTTTATAGATTATATTGTATCTTCAAATCATCATCAGTATAGCATAGTCATTTGAATTAGCTTTGATACAGCGTCACTTTCGCCTTGCCGTACTCTAGTACAGCCTGCGTCTCAGTTCCTTGTCTGAAAGCTAATTCATTCGACTATAATTTTCTGATTGAACATCTGAAACTCTTTGGCGAATTTCTTCTTTTAATTGCATAAACAAGCGTTCTTTTTCATCGGAAGGTAAATCACTAGTATTTGTCACAGTCATTTGTTTTATATCCCTTTCACAAAAGTATAGCTATTGGAAAGATACGTTTTTTCAATGTTGTACTAACTTATTTATTTTACATTAAAACAAGATGAATAGCAAATTTCCTTCATTCGCTATCTTTTACGCTTATTTCGTCTTCTAAAAGGAAGCAGACTTGATATCAATACAAACGGTGTTATCAGCAAGCAGTACAGGTCAAGGGAGAGACTTGCTTCAGATAGGTATTGTCTGTCCCACTCAACCTTACTTTTCACCTTGTGGACTTGTAATCCTTTCACTTGAGCTAGTCCTGTTAAACCAGGTTTTAAACGATTGATACCATATCTATCACGAGCGTCAATCAAAGCCGTTTCACTCCACAAGGCTGGTCTCGGTCCAACCAGAGACATATCACCTTTTAAGATATTCCACAGCTGAGGAAGTTCGTCTAACTTTGACTTTCTCAGCCATTTTCCCACAGGAGTTACCAGACCTTTCCTAGGTTTTACCTGATAGGTCGGAACATCGCTAGGTACTGTAGCATACATGGTACGAAATTTATAAATGGTAAACGGCATCTTATCTTTTCCAATACGCGTTTGAGTAAACATCACAGGAAATCCTGTATCACAGGCGATAAGTACCCCTACCAAAAGAAAAATAGGAGAAAAGAGTAAGAGCATGAGCACAGCTCCAACAATGTCTATCAATCGTTTGAATACTTTATAAAACAGATGCTTTCTCCTTTCTCACATTCATCTAATTACAGATAATATTCCTTATACCACTGGGCAAACTGCCTCAGTCCCTCACGAAAAGGTGTTGTTGGTTTGAACCCAAAGTCTTTTTCTAATGCACTCGTATCAGCATAGGTCACTGGGACATCGCCAGGCTGCATAGGAACAAGTTTCTTATGCTCTTCAAAATCATAGTCACCAGTTAAAACACCAGCTGCTACTAGCTCTTCCTGTAAAATTGTCACAAAATCCAAAAGGTTCTCAGGGTGACTATTTCCAATATTGTATAAGGCGTACGGCGGAATCGGCAAACCATCTTCACCGATTTCTAACTTTGGAGCCTTCTCCATGACCAGACAAATCCCTTGTACAATATCATCAATATAGGTAAAATCACGCTTGCAGTGACCATAGTTAAAAATTTCTATCGTCTCTCCCTTTAGTAATTTATTGGTAAATCCAAAGTAAGCCATATCTGGACGACCAGCAGGACCATAAACTGTAAAGAAACGCAAACCAGTGGTTGGGATTTGATAGAGTTTACTGTAGGCATGAGCGAATAATTCATTGGACTTTTTAGTCGCAGCATAGAGCGAGACTGGATGGTCTACCTGATCATCTACCGAAAATGGCACTTTCTCATTTCCACCATAAACAGACGATGACGAGGCATACACTAAATGCTCAACAGGATGCTGGCGACAAGCCTCTAAGATGTTTTGAAAACCAATCACATTACTCTCAATATAGACATCTGGGTTCGTAATCGAATAGCGAACACCTGCTTGTGCTGCAAGGTTCACCACAATATCAGGTCTAAAGTCAGCAAAAACTTGAGTAACCAAGTCTTTATCAGCAATATTTCCTTTGATAAGGCGATAACTGGCTTTAGAGTTTGCAGCCTCTTTTTCCAATTCAGCCAATCGCCATTCTTTCAAAGATACCTCATAATAATCATTTAAAGAATCCAGACCAATAACCTGCATCGCTTGATTGGCTCTCAATAACTTCTGAACAAGATGGCTACCGATAAACCCAGCAGAACCAGTGATTAGGATGGTTTTGTTTGTAAAATAATTCATTTCTTCTCCTATTCAAGTCACTAACGACTAATCAAACTTAAACATCGTTTAAAAAATGAACGATCAAGTAAGGCAATCACCATAATTATCAACATTAAAGAAATTCCCCCTGTTACAGCACATAACAAGAATAACTGTCCCCAACCATTTATTACAAATTTTGTCAGCAATGCATTTCCAATAATAACAGGAATAAAAAATTCTAGAACAGCAATTATACCAGTTTTTAAAGAGTGGACAGGTGAACGACGCAGTATATGACGGTTAACATATTTAATAAAGGTGCTGTAACGATATAAACTTGAACAAAGCGTTGCAAATAATACACCATAAATACCATAATCTTTTACTAAAAGTAATGATAAAGAAAGATTTAAAAGGGATTCAATAATAGCAAAATTTTGTGTTTCCTTAAAAGCACCGACAGCCATTACCACTGTCAAAAGTGGTGTTCGAAGATTAGTCACAAGTGCATTGGCTAAGAATAGAACCATTATCCAGAAATTTACATAATTAATTCCATCAACCTCCCCTACATAGAGCCTAACAAAAGGAAGCAGAGCAAAGCAACAAACCCCAAGAACAAGTGCAATAAGTATATAGTAAATTTTCTCAAAAAAGCGATACTCCTCAGCAAACACTTCTCTACCACTTGATACATAAAGATGACCTAGATTAGCTGTAATGGAATTGGTAAAACTTTGAGAGAAAAATCCATTGATATTTGAAATAACCAAATTATAGATAGAGTAAACACTGACGATACTGTATCCTTTTGCAATGGATAAAACAATTCCATCTGTATTATTCACTACCAAATTTGTAATTTGGTGAATAAAAACATTCCATCTATTAGCAGTCACTTGAAAATCAGGTTTAGTAGTTTTATCCAGAAAGTGATAGTGTCTTCTAATATAAATAACGATCAATAATAGCTTCAATAAATAGACAACTGCTGGAACCAACTGCACCCATAAAATGTCAACTTTTTGAAGCATTAATACAATACGAAGACCACCTTGACTAAGTACAGCAATAATATTGATGAGATTTAAAATGTACAACCTTTTATCTGCCTGAAGCAATATACGATACTTACTACCAAAAAAATATTCTAAGAGTTGTGCTAACCCTGAAGCAATAATTATTGCAAAAACAATTCGATAGTCCCAACTACTTTTTACAATCAATGGATAAATCAAAGCAAGAGCAATAAGCAAAGCTGAAAAAGTTACACCAATTCGAACATAAAAATGACCAATTGCATTTAAGCCTGCATTTATTGCTCTTTCTTCTTTTGACACGAGTGGTTTATACAAACCTTGAATAGAGGAGGAAGCTATACCTGCTTCTACTAACATCAAATATGTTATTAGATTGGTAATCGTTGTAATAAAACCATGCATCTGTGGACCGTAAGTAGAAATTAGTAGTTTAGGTACAATAAATGCTATGAGAATTGTTACAATCTGCAAAACAATAGCTGCTAATAAGTTTAAAACGATATTTCTTTTTTCACGCATTATTTTCGATAGTTGTCCTCTCCATTTAGAAATGCAACGTAATCAATGTATTTCTGATAAAAACGTTCTCCCGATGGAGAAGAGAAATTCAATAATCTAGCATCTGTTTTCTCTTCATATTCGTTGCAAATTACCGCTGATGCTCCTGAGAAGCTAGCGTTTTTTTGACTCACAAACAATATTTTATTTTGAAAAGGCAATTCTTCAAAATCTACAATGTCTTGCTCATCCAATCCTTCATCGCAACAAATCACAAAAATATTTTGCCAATTAATCCTTTCTTTTCGCCGCTTCCAAGCTTCCTCTGCCTCATGGTTACTTTTATAATGAACAAAAGAAATTAAAATGTCATTCCCAAGCAAAGCCTCTGGATAAGTCTTTTGGGAGTCAACAAATGTTAAAGGCTGCTCCAAATAATGCTGAATATTTTTAAGAAATGTTATAAAATCCTTTGGACGCATCATTAAATTCACAGTAGGAGAAAGAAATTGTTCCCCTAAATCATGATACATGACGCTACCGATACAGTTCTGTGAAAAGATGGTAAACTGCTTATTTTTTAATAAAGAACGTTCATGACGATTCCTCCAGTATCGCCTTGCAACTCTGCCTAATTTATCACTTAACACTGCGTAACTTTTACTTATTATCTCATTCATAGATTTCCTCAAATAATGTTAACCATTGCTTAACTACTGTATCATCTGAAAATAATGGTAAATCTAGTTCTGATTTATCAGAAAAAGATTGACGCACATCTGGATTTTCAATTAAAAAGCGAATTTTTTCAGCCATTTTTTTCTTGTGATAGGGCTCCACCAGATAGCCATTAATGCCATCTCTAAGAATCTCATCTGGTCCCGTCTCAATATCGAAACTCACTATTGGTAACTTCTGTGATTTTGCTTCTAACAGAACCATCGGCAATCCTTCATAGAGAGATGGTAAAACATATACAGCTGATTCTCTCATAGTCTCTATCAAATGATTTGTACGCCCACAAAATTCCACTTGATTTTCAACACCGTATTCACGGACCTTTTCCATTAAGTATTCTAAATATTCATCTGTTCCCGAACCATATATTTTCCAAGTCCAATCAGGGTGATTTTTTAGAGCAATAGAGGCAACTTCAGGAATACTATCAAAATTCTTTATAGGTCGAAGATGACCAGCACTGACAATCGTTTTAGAGGCGATATTGTAGTTTCCTTCACTCTGTTTACTAAACATATTATAAATCTGTTTCAATCGCCTTTTAAAGAAAAACTTCCGCTGAAACGTTTGAAAGTCTCTTTTAGTCAATACGACATAGGCATCTGATAACAATAGTTCTATCGCTCTAACGATTTGAATGTAGGATACTCCTTGATTTTGATAATAATTGGCATGTTCCCACACAATATATTTTTTCCTACACAAAAGTGTTGGTAGAAAGGATACCATGCCTGACAAAGCCTCCATTGTCACCACAATATCTGGAGAGAGTTTTTTTAATAGTTTGAAATATTCAAGATTCATTCGTAGAATATTATCACTCTTAAGATGATAATAAGCAACATCCTCCCTTAAAAGTACTGGTGGCTCTGAAAATCCTGTGCTGATAATCGTAATCTTGTGACTATCTGCGAGCTTATTAACAAGATTGAAGCACGCACTATCAACTCCACCACCTGATATTTGTCCATAAAAAACTATATTCATCTAATCACACCATCTTTAAAAATATTTGTTTAACTAGTGATAGGAGATATAGAATATCAAGAATTACAAAATCCTAATATTTGCAAACTACCTATTTAGAAAAAAGCTTGATGAATAGAGTTGGAAAATGATTATACAAGTAACTCAAAAGTCGTTGTTTAAATCCTCTAGTATCCTTATCCAAATTACGTAAGGGATAATTAGTCAGATTTCTATATTCAAGATACCTAGTTGCAAGGGGGTGACCACAATGCTCTACCCAAGGCCTCGTCATCATATTTGGAGTATAGTGAATAAATGTTGGATTATTTCGTGCCTCAGCCAAAGTAGAATCATCATAGTAAGGCATCACGTGATATAGTTTTTCTATTTGCTCACGTGTCAATTGAAATATACTTGAAAAAGCATTGTACTTTGGAGAAATAGCTTTTATCAAATTTTGTTTTCCCAATACACCATTTATGGTTCCCTGATCCATGGCATCCACTTCACCGTTATGTTGGTGGATAAACTCTCGGCATTGCTCCACAAAGTGAATTTTTCGACAATAATCTAAGTTCCAAAGAATCATACCCGCATTGATATAAATATCATCTGGTTTTAAACCTACATTTTTTCGCCTTTCGACTGGATTCGTATCTCTAACCCCAGCTATTGCATAACCTGTTAAATCAATTTCATATAACTCTGCTAAATCTGAATTTACAACCGCATCAACATCAAGATAAAGAGCTCTATCACTCTCTAATAAATCAGGAATAAAAATTCTTGCATAAGTTGAGAGACTCCTGTCTCCAACCAGCCCCCCGATTAATTTCTGAATTTTCTCATTATTTATGGAGAAGTAATTAATCTGGAAGGCAGAATATGGAAGCAATAATTGTTTCAAGGACTGGAGTTCCGCCTGAGTCAGATTATTTCCAAATAAATGAACATTGATTACCTGATAACTTGTATTTGTTTTTCCGATAGAAATTAGCAGCGTCTCTGCGTGTGGTAAGTAATTTTTATCACTAGCAATGACAATATCAATCGTTTTTTTTGAAATCATAGTTCCTGTAACATCCTTTCAATCGCTAATACTTGATTCGCTTGATTAAAGTTTTGTCCTCGTATTTCTGCCATCTTTCTGTAGTTTGCTAACTTATTAGGATTTTCCAATAACTCTTTTAATCCTTTGTATAATGCTGTTTCTGAATTTTCAACAATCACTCCATATTCATTCTGTTCCCCCAGTAATTCAGCCATTCCTGAGCAATCTGTCGTCAGAACTGGTGTCCCCACAATTAACGACTCTGTTACTGCGGTGCTATATCCTTCATGAAGCGAGGAGCAGACAAATAGATCTGCATTTTTGACATAAGCATAGGGATTTTCTTTATATCCAAGTAAATGAACAATTGAATCAACTTCTTCTGCTTCTATCAACCGTTGCAACTCAGAATATAGTTCACCAGTCCCTAACAGAGACAGTTCTATAGAATAGCCTTCTTTTGCCAATCGTGAGACAATACGAATTAATCGTTCAAACCCCTTTTGTGGCACCAAACGTCCAACAGAAATAAGCTGTAAGTTCTGAGGATTGGATGACTTATCCGCGTCTACTTGCTCCAGAGATAACCTTCTAATTTTATCCGTCTCAATCACATTGTATAATACCTGAGGATTATGAACAAGATTAGGAAAAAGTGACTCGTATGATGTCTTTACCGTCTCTGCAACAAAAATAGTTGCATCATACTTTTGTTGAAGTCTTCTGAACTCTCTTTCCGAACGATAACATGATAATAGTTCTTGCTTATTATGAAATTCATTATGAATCCACTGAACAAACTTGGTGGATTGCTTATTTCCACCAGCTATGATGCGAGTTGTTGGACTTTGAAAGAAGGAAACAACAATATCATAATCACCTTTCACCATTTTTTTATAAAGATATTCTGGTGAAGCCAATTGCAATAACAACCTATTTCCTCTAAATACTCTCGGAAACACAAACTTATAGTTGACTCTCTCATTCAGAAACTGTTTATTGACTCCAACATCAAACAACGTTAGCACTGTGATGTCATATTTCTTGTTTAAATTATTGACCAGGTTAACCAACACCTTTTCAGCTCCCCCACCGCTTAACGAAGGAACCATAAATAATAT
The DNA here is from genome assembly GCF_046032535.1 of Streptococcus suis. Lineage (GTDB taxonomy): Bacteria > Bacillota > Bacilli > Lactobacillales > Streptococcaceae > Streptococcus > Streptococcus suis_AK. The sequence goes on from NZ_JARQPL010000038.1 coordinate 8,841, forward strand.
TTTCTTCATTTTCCTCCTCATTCCCATACAAATTTAAACTGATACGGAAGTAAATTACCTTGTTTTAAAATATATACTGTCACAATAAAAATAAGAATGAACCAAGCATATCCTAAAAAATGAACAACTTTTTTACTAGTCGGTACAAAGTATTGCTCTATTTCTGGAAACAGCAATACCCTGCCAGGAAGTGAAAAGTAAAAAGCCAAACGTTTAATATAGGGGCTGAAGAAACCAGTCAAACCAATTAGTACAACCATCAGCATCGTTTGATAGAGTAAAAGAACATGCTCACTTTTACGACGTTTATACAAGACAGCAGATACATAAGCTAATTCAATAACGTATAAAATAAAGTCTCTATTCCCCCCACTCGTTTCTGGAGAAGCGTAACTTCCATAATCATCTGATGCTTCAATGAATGATATGACCTGTCCTCTAAAAAATACCATAACAGAGAAAGCTATCGCCCAAAAGATGACAAGTGGAATATTAGACAAAACTTTTCTTTCTCGAAAATTCCACAAGGGGAGAATAGCTAGGGCAATGAGTGCTGTACTATGAAAGCCCATTGCAATTAATACCGTCAACATATAACGTAGCAAGTGTCCTCTCTCGATAAACTTGAATCCCCAAAAGACAATGGATACTGCTAGCATTTGTCTTAAAATATTAAATGACGTTGTAAAAAAGAGTAGCAAAAAGATTGTCATTGCATAGTGCATTGGAATCTGTTTATAATCTTTTTTCAGCGTATCATAGACAGGAAGAAGAGTTAGCACACCAAAAATCCCTTGAGTTAGGAACATGCCTCCGTAGCTATATGTTACTTTAGATAATATAACAAACAGTATTTCCTTACGCTCAGGTGAAAAAATTTCTGACCATGGCATTTCAGCATAGCGCTCAAAGATTTGTTGATAGGTAACAGAGTCAGTTCCCACCATGTAGCGTCCACCTGAAAAAATAAAAATAATGACAAAGGCAGAAACAGTACAAATGACTCTAAGTAGTTTGTCTCTAGTAGGTACAGCTAATAAAGTTGTAACAATACCATACGTGATAAAGTAGGGAAGTAACTCTAGCATCTTATTTCCTATCTCTTCGTGTTTGATGGTAGAACATTCTGATACGGTTTGGTATAGCTGCACTCAATAGAGGTTTGAAAGCTATAGGATACTTATAAAATGGAATAGCAATCAAGCGGTAACCATTGAGTGTTGTTAAAAAATACATCCATGCATTTCGCCATGAAATCTTTTTAAAATCATCTAAACTTTGATGATATACTAACAACGGAAGCTGTAAGTTATAACCTTTATACCCTTTCGCATAAAAACGAAACCATAAATCCAAGTCTTGTCCTCTTTGAGTTCGCCAAGAAACTGTATAACCTTTCAAGGCATCATAGGCACTTTTTCGCATCATTATTGTAGGGTGCATAAATGGCGCACCATATAAAAGATCTGTAGACTCTGGGATTTCCTTGACTGTTTTGATAGACTGCTCGCCAGAACCATCATCAACATATGAACAACTGCCAACTAGTTGGTACTCCGGATGGTGCTTCAAAAACTCTACCTGAGTACGCAAGCGGTGAGGTAAAGCAATATCATCTCCATCCATCCGAGCTATGTATTCTCCACTACTATATTTTAAACAGTGATTTAAAGAATAAGCCAACTTCTCGTTTTTGGTGTTTTGAATGACTTTAATACGAGAATCTTTCTGAGCATATTTTTTTACAATAGAAAGTGTTTCATCCGTAGAACAGTCATCACAAATGATAAATTCCCAGTTGTGATAATCTTGATTTATGATAGAATCAATGCACGTCGAAATCGTCTCCTGAGCATTATAAACACCCATGATAATACTGACTAAACTATCTTCCACACTCTTCCTCCCAGTAACATTAATTGTATGTAGCTGCTATGTCTTTCTTTATGTTAGCTACAGCATAGTTCTGACTTTTCCGATAAGAATCAGCAGAATAGGACTGATACAATTCTTCATCATCTATCAATTGTTCTACCGCATTAGCAAATGCTTCTGCTGTTGCTTCTTTTAAAACAATGCCATTTTGCCCGGTTTCAACCAAATCACGATTGCCCCGACAATTTGAAACAACCAAGGGGAGACCCGTCGCCATTGCTTCGATTAAATTGACAGGTAACCCCTCTCGCTTGGAACTAGATAAAGCAAGCTCTGAAATTTTCATTAAATCAGGAACATCGCTTCTGTAACCTAATAAGTGAACAAAGTCCCCCAACTGTTTTTCATCAACTTGCTGTTGGTAAGTATCTGCAAGGACACCATGACCAACCAACAAGAGTACTAGGTCTTGTCGCTTTTTAGAGAGTTGCTCCATCATCTCTATCAAGACGGTTTGATTCTTATTGGCATTGAGTTCTCCAACAAAAATCAAGTATTTTTTATTGGCATCAAATCCTAATCTTCTTTTGAGTTCACTCTTTTCTTCCTCGTTCACAGGTTGGAACTTTTCTGTATCAATCCCTACCCCATTGACCAAGTAAAGGTGCTTCATCTGAAAATTCTTTTTTGCAATCGTATAATCTTCGTGATTAATCGTTATCAAGGTATCTGTGTAGCGAGAGAGGAATTTTTCAATAGGATAATAGGTTAACCAATTAAATAATGGACCACCTTTTAAAAAGTGAAAACCATGAGCAGTATAAAATACTCTAACGTTTGGAAGATTACGACAAGCCAGACGTACAATAGCAGATGCAATCGGGGTATGGGTATGAACGATATCATATCCCCCATTTTTAATGATATCTCTTAACTGACCAATAAGCTCTATATATGGATTTCGTAGGGGGCTACGGCTAAATGGTAACTCATAGGTTGCCCCTACCAAGCTCAATAAGTTATCCTCAAAAGGTCTTTCTAGTTTACAAGCCACATCAACCGTGTGCCCATCTTCAACCAATTGTTCAATATGGGGTATAAAAAAAGCATTCAGTGTATTTGAAATGGTTGTTACGTATAAAATTTTCATCTTTAAACTTCTGGACATTCTTCTCTCCTAAATCTTCACTCTTTTTTGTAATAATAGTATTTATCGTCCTGGTCCATTGGCACATCGTTTAACACACAACCTAAAATACGCGCCTCGACATTTTCCAAAGCTGTCTTACTCCTTCTCACCTCATCTTTTTTCACATAGCCAGAGCGTACGACAAGGATAACTCCATCAACACGGCTCGCTATAATTTGAGGGTCTGTAACGCTATTAATCGGCGGAACATCATAAATGATATAATCAAAATGCTTTTCCAGTTCCCCCATAATTTTCTTCATATTCTGAGAGGCGAGCAACTCTGATGGATTTGGTGGCAACTCGCCCGCTGGCATAATAAAGAGCGAGATATCTTCCTTGAAATAAATAATATCTTTGGCTGGAAGTTTGGGGTTTAAGATTAAATCTGATATCCCAGGAAATCTTGACACCCTAAGTGTCTTATGAACAGTTGGTCTTCTTAAATCAGTGTCAACAAGCAAAACATTCTTTCCTGTTGCCGTTAAACTTACCGCCAAATTTGCCGCTACTGTTGACTTTCCCTCTCCAGGAATAGACGATGTCACCGCAATCGACTTCAATGAATCATTAACTTGTATGAACTCTAAATTAGTGCGCAACATTCGAATTCGTTCAGAATTTTGTGATTCTGGTTCTACATATGTATAAAGTGGTGCTCCTTTTTTTTGTTCAACAGCCAAACTCTGTCTATTTCTACGTTTCTTTTTAAACAACATTAGATTGCCTCCTTTCCAACTTATCTATCTACGTCTTGAACTCTGTTCTTGTAAGCGACTATTTTGCTGTTCTTTTGGGGACATTGTATATAGTTCCCCCAAAACAACTAGGTTCATACTTTCTAAAAATTCTGCATTAGTTACTGTATTATCTGCCAACATCATATAAAGTGCTTGTACAATGGCTGAAACTCCGCCAATCACGGCACCAATTAAGGCATATTTTTTTAAATTTGGTTCCGTTTTCCCCGCACTATAAGACGCTTTTGATAGAACAACCACCTTAGATACATTGTCCCCATAAATCGTCTGTAAGACCTGTGTAAACTTCTCTGTTATAATCGTTAGTATTCGTTGTGCCTCATCAGGGCTATTCCATTTTAATGATAGTGTGAAGGTTTGAGATTTCTCATCAGAATGGTTGAATGTTAAATTGCTTTTCAAATGACCTACTGTAACCTGGCCTCCAACTTCTTTGACCACTTCATCTAACACCGGTTCGCTCACTAAAATTTCTTTGTAAGTCGGTATCATCTCTAGGTTGGTTCTTGTTTCATTTTGGTAACTTTGTTGCTCAATGGTCTCATTACGCGTGACCAATAACTGAGTGGTAGAACTATATTTTGGAGCAACCATAAACATAGCATATCCAAACATGATAATAGCACCAATTAGTCCCAAAATAATTATTTTAAAAAGATGTGTTCGCAAAAATCGAACAACATTCATCAAATCTATTTGCTCATTTTTAATTTCTTCCATAACGAGAATATCATTCCTTTTTCTACTTAATCTTTAAATCCTTGAGGATACTTTTGCTGCCATCTCCAAGAATCTCGACACATATCTTTAATATCAAACTGAGCTTTCCACCCCAATTCTTGTTCAGCTTTACTTGCATCCGCAAAACATGTTGCAATATCACCAGGACGCCTGTCCATGATTTTATAAGGGAGCGACTGACCAACAACTTCAGACATCATCTGGATTAGTTCTAAAACAGAGTAACCCTGACCTGTTCCCAAATTATAAACTTCTAAACTTTGTTGATTTTCTAAATGTTCTAAAGCCGCTAAATGCCCTGTAGCCAAGTCCATCACATGAATATAGTCCCTAACTCCCGTACCATCCTTGGTCGGATAGTCTTGACCAAAAACTCGAATATAGGGAAGCTGACCAATAGCGACCTGTGTGATGTAGGGAAGCAAATTATTAGGGATGTCTTGTGGACTTTCTCCCAGTAATCCCGACTGATGAGCACCTATAGGATTAAAATACCTTAACAGGGTTATCTTCCAAGTCTGATCTGAGTGGTACAAATCACGCAAAATATTCTCAAGCATCAATTTTGTTCTACCGTATGGATTGGTTACAGAAAGTTTTGCATCTTCTGGAATTGGATTTATCTCGGGATCTCCATACACTGTGGCTGAAGAACTAAATATTATCTTTTTACAATTGTACTGTCGCATCACCTCGAGTAATGTCAATGTTCCTGCCACATTATTGTGATAATATTCCAAAGGTATTTCAACTGATTCCCCAACAGCTTTTAGCCCTGCAAAATGTATAACAGCTTCTATCTGTTCCTGTTTGAAAATATTCTCCAACAATTCCTTATCACGAATATCACCTTGGTAAAATGTTAAAGATTTTCCTGTAACTGTTTCGATAGCCTCTAAACTTTTCTTGCTAGAGTTAATCAAGTTATCAATCACAACAACATCATAGCTTGCTTCAAGTAACGCTATGCAAGTATGAGAACCAATATAACCACAACCACCTGTAATTAATATTCTCTTCATTTTTTCCTTCTATTTTCAGACACTAATATTTCTATTGTACCCCCCCCGTCATTTTGTCAAATTTTCAACCCACGCCGTCGCAGGACAAACGCATGAAGAAAATGCATGTAACCATACTGTTAAAAGACTAAATTCAGAAATACGAAAAATATTAAAATTCGCTAAACGAGACAAACTTTCTATTACTGATTTTACTGACGGAGTTATCATCGCAGGACAAGCTAGTCGGAAAATCAAAACTGAAAAAGCTATCACAAGTACTGTTGATTACTATAAACTTCTATCAACTTGAAAATATAACATAAACAAGGAATACAATATTCTTGACTACTTGCTCTATCTTCAATTAAAAACAGGTCTACGCTTTGGTGAAGTCTTAGGTTTATACTCATTCGATTTCAAAATCTGAACAAATCCATTTTCTATGGACAATACTTTTTAGAGTCTCATTATTTAACCCTCGAATGATTTCTTGGAGCTTATCAATGACTGATTCCAATGTTTGAAAGGCTCTGTTCTTAAAGCCGCGTTTTCGAATCTCTGCCCAAACTTGTTCAATGGGATTCATCTCTGGGGTATATGGTGGTATGAATGTAAATTCAATATTATCAGGTATTTCAAGTGCCTGAGATTTATGCCAAATGGCATTGTCCATGACTAAAATGATGTAGTCATTGGGATAAGCTTCTGATAATTGTCGTAAAAATTCATTCACCCAAGCGGTATTACAACCACCAGCTATTATGAAGAAAGATTCACCTGTATGGGCATCTACCGCACCATAGCAGTAACGAAATTCGCGGATGTGATGACTTGAGATATTCGGACGGTGGTTTTTAGGGCTCCAACATGCCCCTAGTTTACTAATCCGACCAAACCCTGCCTCATCTTGATACAAAAAGTCTGCTGGGAGCAGACTTTTTCCTGAGCTCGGAAATTGGAAAGCGAAGACGGGTTTGCTTATAGGAATTTTCTTCAAGAAATCGCTTACCAGACTTTTCCTTGTACAAAGATTTTATTTTTAGACGCTAGAATCGTTTCGGCGTCTGCTTTCTTTGGATGTTCTGGACGGGGAGTTAACTTTTGTTGCTTACTGCGTAAGCTTTATTTCCCGTCTCAAAGAATCTTTTGATTCTTTGACCCATCCATGACGTTTCAATAGTTGGTAGAAGCCATCTTTAGTTGTCGTGCGACCAATTTTATCTTGATAAGCTCTATAAAGGGATTCAACAGTTACAAATTCTCCATTTACAGCAGAAGTTAACTGCTCACTCAAGAAAGCTTGTTCTTCTTCAACTGTCATATAAGAGTGGCGACGACCTCCTCTTGCATCTGAGGTAAGCCCTGTTAAACCATGTTCTTGATATTTCTTAGTCAATCTCCAAACCGTATCATGTGAGACATCAAGCATATCCATAATGGATTTGTAGGGAGTATGGATAGCCCTGAGATATACTGCTTGAATACGTTTGTGATGAGGTGCTAAGTTTTTATCTTTTAGAGCTGTTTTAAGCTCTTTAATCATTTCGTTAGTAAATTCCATGTTTCTATCATACTTCAGTTTTTGAAATTAGTTAAGTATAAGAAATTAGTCCAAGATAATAGAGATAAAAATAAAAACACAAATAGTTCGGCTGGATTTCATTAAAATCAGCTTGAATCTATCTGTGTTTTAAACATAAGGAAAGAGAGAACGCATTTCGTCCTCTCTAGGTGTTAGCTTTTCATCTACCCACTACAGTTGACAAAGAGCCAATATATAGATGTTTTATTGTCCATAATCATACTGATTATAACTCTTATTGAAGGAATCTAAGATGTCTTTTGCAGTTTCATTATATGGAGTTGTTGATTCAAGAACTCCTTTTACAATGATACGTTGTGTTGCATTATAGTCCGTACATGTTACCAAGGTAACTTCTGTACGTCCTTCTACATCATCAATGACATAGACACTTTCAGGCGAAACAATTTCCACACTATCAATAACGTAGGTGTAAACATTGGTCTTGTCAGTAATATATATTTTCATGCCGTTTTTAGCACGATCAAGCGGTGAAAAGAGAACATCTGCCGCACCAGTTACACCAAAAATATGGTGGCTGGCCAACGCATAATTTCCTTTCCCCATCTCTTGGTTTTCCTTCATGGTACCAGCTCCATACATGAGCGAAGTATTGAAGACCCCTTTAAAAATAGGAAGGTTGATACCAAGCTCGGGAACCGCAATTCCACCAATTACAGGTAAGCGTTGTGCATCCCACTGAGCTGCTAAAATAGCCTCTGTAGAAATAGATTGAACCTGATCGAAATCAAATGTTGTTTCAGCCTGTTTATTCTTTTCGATATCCTCTGTCGTAACATTGCTAATCTGGTATTTATTCGTATTCCAGCCGATAATAAAATTACGGATAGAGGTGTTGAATATCAACGCTAGGGAAATCAGTATCAATACAACTGTTAAAAGATTGCGCCAAAAAGAACCTTTACGCTTCTTCTTTTTTTCACGTTTTGACATGATTATTTATTCCTTTTCTTCTTTAATTTCGGCAGCATCTACCAAGGCAAAGGTCATGATTTTCGCTTCATCATTCAAGCGCATCACTTTTACACCCATGGTTGAACGACCAGTTTGAGAGATATTGGCAACACTTGTACGAATAATCACGCCAGTATCGGTAATAACCATAATATCTTCATCACCAGATACCGTTGTCAAACCTGCTAGAGAACCATTCTTCTCAGCAACTTTAAGAGTCTTGATACCCTTACCACCACGACCTTTGGTTGGATACTCACTGGCTGGTGTACGTTTACCAAAACCTTTTTCCGTCAATACGAGTACTTCTTGGTCATCAGAAATCATAGTAGCGCCAACTAACTGGTCTCCCTCGCGTAAATTGATACCACGAACACCTGTTGCTGTACGGCCCATATTACGAACATCTGTTTCAGTGAAACGTACAGAATAACCGAACTTAGTCCCCATAATAATGTCTGCTTGACCATTTGTTAAGAAAACATTGATGAGTTCATCGTCTTCTTTCAAATTCAAAGCTTTCAGACCGCTCTGGCGAATATTGGCAAATTCTGACACACTAGTCCGTTTTACAACACCTTGGCGGGTTGCAAAGAAGAGATAGCTATCTGCCTCCTGGTCCTTAGTCACGTTGATAATGGTTTGAATGGACTCATTTTCTTCCAACTTGAGCAAGTTGACAACCGGCAATCCTTTAGCCGTACGACCATACTCTGGGATTTCATACCCTTTCAAGCGATAAACTCGACCTTTGTTGGTAAAGAACAAAAGTCTGTCATGCGTGCTGGTTGAAACCAACTCACGTACAAAGTCATCATCCTTGACACCAGTTCCTTGAACCCCACGTCCTCCACGTTTCTGAGCTTGGAATTCATCCTGAGCCAAACGCTTGATGTAGCCTTGGTTTGACAGGGTAATCAAGACATCTGTTTCCTCAATCAAATCCTCATCTTCAAGAGAAAGGACTTCACCGACCATCAATTCTGTACGACGTGGGTCTGCATACTTGCGTTTCACCTCGTCCAATTCTTCCTTGATAATGATTACAACACGCTCTGGTCTAGCCAAAATATCAGCCAAATCTGCAATCAAGGCAATCAGTTCATCGTATTCAGACTGAATCTTATCACGTTCCAAGCCTGTCAAGCGACGGAGACGCATATCAAGAATAGCCTGACTCTGACGTTCAGAAAGGTCAAATTTCTCCATCAATTCAGCCTGGGCAATAGCATCAGTTTCTGAATTGCGGATTGTGCGAATGACTTCATCAATATGGTCAAGAGCAATCAGCAAACCTTCTAAGATATGAGCACGCGCTTCTGCTTTTTCCTTATCAAATTGCGTACGACGAGTGACGACTTCCTTCTGGTGTTCAATATAAGACTCTAAAATCTGACGAACAGAGAGAATTTTCGGCACACCGTTTTGAATGGCCAACATATTGAAACTAAAATTGGTCTGAAGCTGAGTTTGCTTGAATAGGTTATTCAAAATAACGTTAGCAGAAGCATCACGACGAACTTCAATGACAAAGCGCACACCCTCACGGTTGGATTCGTCTCGAACAGCAGTGATTCCTTCAATACGTTTTTCTTGGACTAATTTGACAATATGTTCTTGAACCTTGGACTTATTGACCATGTATGGAAACTCTGTAACAACAATGCGTTCACGACCATTTCCATATTCTTCAATTTCTGTGCGGGAACGAAGAACTATTGAACCTTTACCAGTTTCATATGCACGGTGAATTCCAGATTTCCCCATAACCAAGGCACCTGTCGGAAAATCTGGTCCAGGCAAGACTTCCATAATCTCACGTGTTGTTACCTCGGGATTGTCCATAACCAGCTTAACTGCCTCGATAGTCTCACCCAAGTTGTGTGGAGGAATGTTGGTAGCCATACCAACGGCGATACCAGTCGTTCCGTTAACCAGAAGGTTAGGGAAACGAGCAGGTAAAACCTCAGGCTCACGTTCACTCGCGTCATAGTTATCCGCAAAATTTACCGTGTTCTTGTTAATATCACGAAGCATTTCAAGCGCAATCTTGCTCATGCGTGCTTCTGTATAACGCTGAGCGGCTGCTCCGTCGCCATCCATGGAACCAAAGTTTCCGTGACCATCAACTAACATGTGACGGTAGCTCCACCATTGTGCCATACGAACCATTGCTTCGTAAATCGCACTATCTCCATGCGGGTGATATTTACCCATAACATCCCCTGTGATACGGGCTGATTTTTTATGTGGTTTATCCGGTGTAATTCCTAATTCATTCATCCCATACAAAATACGGCGATGAACCGGCTTCAGACCATCACGTACATCAGGCAGAGCACGTGAAACGATAACACTCATCGCATAGTCGATGAAGGATGATTTCATCTCATTGGTCAGATTAACCGTTACTAAATTTTTATCTTGCATTATATGCCTCTTTCAACAGTCATTGTGCTTCTATTATACCATATTGGCGAATAAATTTCTTTGTTGGAAACTAGCATGTAAACATTTTCAAAGGCGCTTTCACAAGTGA
>NZ_JARQPL010000039.1:0-18127 GCF_046032535.1 Streptococcus suis
CAAAAAATACTTAAAAAATCCAATTCTATCAAGCGATTGAAGCGGATCGTGGAAAAATAAAGTGATAAAGTCGGGAATGGGATGATTTATCAAAGTGATTTTAAAATACTAGACTTTAACACCTTTTAAAGATATCAATTATGATATAATAATAGTCGTGCATTTAGTTTTTAAGGATAGGTTATCATTTGGACTGGTTTTTATTATTGCGATGATTGTCAGTTATAGTGGAGATTTTCAGCTTATCTACTCTCAGGTAAGAAGTTGTAATTTGAAGATTACCTTTGGGATTTTCCGCTTCCTATTTTCATCGAAGGTTGAAATAGCCTAAAAATCGTTACCTTTTATCAAAAGCAAATGAAAAACTGCAAAGGAGGAATTTTGTAGAAATGAAAGAATACCGAAATTCGATATTTTCCATACGAAAATTATCCATCGGTGTGGTCTCGCTCTGTATTGGTACAGGTTTGTTCTTGTCTAGTTTGACGGGCTTGCAGGTAGAAGCCAGTGAGCGAATTGCGACAGTCGATCAGGAAATCCGTTTTCACTATCTTTTGGAAGAGGAATTGAGTCCTGAGGAGAAGAGTAGGATTGTCCAGCAATTGCCAAAGGACTTGCGAAAAGAAGCGACTTATTTTTTGGTTTATCGACCACAGTCTCCTAAAGTTTTACCAGCGACGGGTGAGGTTGTTTCCCATGCAGCAGCCTGGTTGGCGGCTGGATTTTTGGTGATTGCTGTTCAGGCTATCGGCTCCAAGAAATCAAGAGTAGTTAGTTTGCTCTATATCACTATGGCTGGTTCTGCCTTGCCGCTCTTACAAGTGTATGCCCTCCAGAGTCATGCCCTTGCTCACTTCAATCAAACGGTGACGGTCAAGGCAGGAGACTTGCTTCCAGATGGTAAGTTGGAACTAACTTCCTATGATTTTGTAGGTTATATCGTAGAAGATGGGAAAGTTGATCAAACGGTTTTGAGTGAACAGGCAGTTGAACAAGTAACTAAACAACCGCAAATTCTTGATAGCTCTCATTCAAATCAGACAGTATTACCAGAAAAAGCACCTGTGTCAGAACAAGTGCAGACTGAAGAAACAGGTTTACAGCTTGTTACCAGATATCGTGAGGAAAAGATTCCGCTAGAAATCGAACGACTTGATGTAGAGGATCCGAATCTAGCACTTGGTGAGACGCGATTGGAAGCTGGTCAGGCTGGCTATCGGATTCAGCGTTATGAGGAAAAGTGGTTGGGCGACCAATTGCAGTCTAGTCACTTAATGGAAACCCAAGAAGTAGTTGGCAAACCAGAAATTCTCTATCGAGGAACAAAAACAACAATTGTGCAAGAAGAGGTTAGCCAAGTTCCAAGCGACAGTCCACAAGCCACACCGCCAGTCCGCTTGGATTTCCAATTGAAGGAGCGAGTGGACCGTCAGGTTTTGTCCATTCCAGAGGAGCGGATTGAAACAGATCGTTTGGCTCAGGGTGAGACTGAGGTAGAAGAGGGTAGAGAAGGACTGCTAGAGATTACCTATCAGGATGTGATAGTAGCAGGTCAAGTTATTGCCAGCAACGAACTTCATCGACAAGAAACCTCCCCAATCAGCCGTAAGGTATATGTGGGGACCCGTGAGAAAGAAGAAGTTCCTGAACCTCCAATAGAGACCCTCATTCCAAGCGACAGTCCACAAGCCACACCGCCAGTCCGCTTGGATTTCCAATTGAAAGAGCGAGTGGACCGTCAGGTCTTGTCTATTCCAGAGGAGCGGATTGAAACAGATCGTTTGGCTCAGGGTGAGACTGAGGTAGAAGAGGGTAGAGAAGGACTGCTAGAGATTACCTATCAGGATGTGGTAGTAGCAGGTCAAGTTATTGCCAGCAATGAACTTCATCGACAAGAAACCTCCCCAATCAGCCGTAAGGTATATGTGGGAACCCGTGTGGATTCCAAGGAAGTCCCTCCACTCACGCACAGTCTCCCGTCTGCGACCTTAGTCAGTGAAGAAGTTGCCATTCCTTTTGATAGAATAGAGTCAGAAGATCCCGATATGGCCCAAGGTACTAGCCGTGTGGAACCGGGTCAGGATGGTCTAGCCCTGGTTACCTATGCAGACTTGAATGGTGTTCGCACTCTCTTAACTAGTGAGGAAATCAAACCAGCCAAATCAGAGGTGACCTACCGTGGCAGTCGTGTGGATTCCAAGGAAGTTGCTCCACTTAAGCACAGTCTTCCGTCTGCTACCTTAATCAGTGAAGAAGTTGCCATTCCTTTTGATAGAATAGAGTTAGAAGATCCCGATATGGCCCAAGGTACTAGCCGTGTGGAACCGGGTCAGGATGGTCTAGCCCTGGTTACCTATGCAGACTTGAATGGTGTTCGCACTCTCTTAACCAGTGAGGAAATCAAACCAGCCAAATCAGAAGTGACCTACCGTGGCAGTCGTGTGGAAGAGGTTGTTGAGGAAGAAATTCCACTTGTGGAAAGAATCATTGAGCTCGCTGACCAATACACAGATTATATATGGGTAGAGCAGACCGGATATCCTGGACTGAGAAGGAGAATTTCTCATAATGGTCAAGTCATTAGCGAAGAAGTAGAGCCAGGTCAGGAAAGAATTATCCACAAGGGCATCAAGCCGATTGAAGGCAGTTTGATTGAGGAAGAATCGCGTTCAATTGCCTTCAGCACCATTTATCAGGCTGATCCAGAATTGGAGTTTGGACGGAGAGAAGAGTTTGAAGGTCAATCGGGTCAAGAGGTTATTGCCATCACCTATCGGACCATCAAAGGACAAAAAACAGTGGAGCTAGGTAGAGAACGAATCGAGTATACTCCGCCTGTGAATAAGCTAATCCGAGTGGGAACCAAGTCTACCGAGGAGGTCATCAGTGAATCTCTGCCTACACGATATGAAGCAGACGAGACAGCTCTAGTTGGTCAAGAGAGTCCTGTCTCAAGTGGTAGGGAAAAAGTAACCGTTTATCAGATTACCTATACTGTTGATGAAGAGACCGGAATTGTGACCAGTCATCGAGGTCAGGGCCAGATCCGTGAAACAGGTGAAGCTCCCTTGATTCGAAAAGGAACGAAGCCGACTATTGAAACCCATCATGAACCTCTGCCAGTTCACTACCAAGCTGACACCAGTCTCCTAATCACCAGCGAACCTGTCCGTCAAGAAGGTCGAGACAAGCTGACTATCATCACCACCACCTACACCCTCAATTCAAGCACGGGAGAAGTCACGGCCAATGAGCCAGTCCGTGAAGTGACGGACGAGGGAGCAGCAACGATTGTCCGAGTTGGTGCCCAGCCGACCGTCCGTGAGGAAAGTCAGAGTCTTCCAACTATTTACAGGGCAAGAGAAGACAAGGAACCGCCTTATCGAGAAGAGGTCGTTCAAGGGCACGCCCGTCGTATCCGCTACCAAACAAACTATGTGGTCGACCCGCAAACAGGTAACCGCACAGCCCAGGAAGAAGTCCAAACCGAGTTGACTCCGGGTCGAGCAGCAGAGGTTGAAGTCGGAACCAAAGCGACTCTTGTAAGGGAAAACATTCAGCACCGAATTATCCGTCAAGACGATATGGATTTACCAATTGGAGAGGAAGTTGCAGGTCCAGTTGGGCAGGATGGTAGCATTACACGAACAACTTCCTATCGCTTAGATGAAAGGACAGGTCAGCTTGAAACTCTTCCTGTTCAAGTCGAAGAAATTCCAGCCATCGACCAGGTGATTCGAGTGGGTAAAAAAGTGGTAGAAGAGCCAGCGCAACCGCTGGAAAAACCAAGTGTAGTTCTAGGTACGGACACTCATCCAGCAGGGCTGGTTGTAAATGAAAATGCCCGAAGTGCAGCTATTTTCTACCGTGTGACCGACCCAGATAAGACTCTGGAATCTGTCCAATTGGCCATTTACGATGGAGACAGACTTGTTAAGACCATTGAACAAACCACTGATTTTACAGCTGAAAATCAGATTCAGGTATCAGACTTACAAGCCTATACATCCTATCAGGCTCGGCTATCCTTCCGCTATCAAAGTCCAGACGGCGAGCGAGAAGAGGAAGTTGTTTCCTCTCTACCATTTGAACTGAGTCCTAAAGCCATTGAATTGAACAGGGTCAGCCAGAGGGACTTGTTCTATCGCAATCAACAGGGAGAATTGAAGCAGGTAACAGGCCTTTTCCAAGAGCCAAGTGACCTATCAGGCTACTTTGTTCGCTATCAGACAGGTGATCAGAAAGAATTCCTCTGGGAAGTCCAGTCTATTCAGGATAGAGGAGATCAGTTTGAAGTATCTATCAGCTTGCCAAAATTAGTTCAGGCAAGAAATCGAGCTGATGCCAACCAGCTAGAAGCCTTGGATCGGTTCAGCATTCCTAAAATTCAATTAGCTGAAGGAACTTATGCGGACTTTGACCAGCTTGTTGAAGCCATGCGAGAGAATCCGAGAGGCAACTTTAAATTGGCGGCAGATTTGGTAGCCAGTCCAAGTTCTACGGGTGCCTATGTTGAGAACTTTAGTGGCCGTTTGGAAGGATTAGACGGCAAGACCTTCCGTATCCTCCAGCTGACCAAGCCACTGTTCCAAAATATAACCGGAGCTCAGATTGAACATATCCTCCTTGAAAATGTAGCCTTGGAGGGTGGGGATTGGCCTACGGCAGCCCTGGCAGTTACCGCAACCAATAGCCAAATTCGTGATGTCCATGTGACTGGCCGAGTACAATCCTATGCAGGAGCAGCAGGACTTGTCTATAACGCCAATGCCAGTCAGTTTGAGTCGGTTTCCTTCAAGGGAGAACTAGTACTGAGTGAACACCGAACGGGAAATCAGATTACTTCTGGTGGTTTGATTGGTAAATTGATGTCAGGTAGTGCCTTGCGCAAGGCCTATGTCAATCTGACCTCGACCTTCACTCCACGACTGTCCATGCAAGATCAACTGGGAGCAGTTGTAGGTTATGCTCTGCTTTCCACTATCGATTCCGTCTTTGTGGAAGGGCAGGTTGAGAAAACGACTTCAGGCGGTACACTTGCAGGAATTGGTACGGGAGGATACGGCGTCACCGTTTCTAACCTTGCTTCTGCCCTAGCCTTGCCAGAAGAGGGCTTCTATTCTGGTTTACGGACCATCCTTCCTTTCCAACTCAACCTTCAGGAAGGTCAAGCGACAGGTAGGACGGGAGATAATCTACAAATTAGCTGGAAATCAACAGAGGAAATCCAGCAGTTCCTCAGAGAACGAGGTCTGGATCTACTTGTTAATCCGCCTCAGTCAGCAGGAAGTGCTGAGAATTTGGCTCCGTCATCACAGCCTGATTACCACCTTCTACGAAATGGTCGGGAAGATCGGAAGATTGCCTATGAAAATATGTCCAAGTTACTGCCTTTCTATGACCGTCATACCATTGTCAGATTGGGCAACCAGCTGGCAGATGATTCCTTATTTGCGACCAAGAGCATTCAGTCCATCCTGGCTCTCAAAGATAGGGAGGTGGTATCAGACTTTTCTGACCGACCTGATCAGGTTAACAAACTCTTGGTGCATTTCACAGACCAGGATGTTCAGCTATTTGACCTGACCTATCAAGGAGCCTTTGATCAAACAGGCGTCTTGGAATACCAGTTTGGAGAAAACTTGCTCTTCACCCCATATCAATGGGTGACTGGTGCTACAAGTTCTTCCATACTCTCGACTTTGCGTAGCTCTTTTGAAAGTCTGGATGTTGAGTCGGAGGCCTATGCCCAGAAGACTAGAATGGACGATTACCTACAGGAGCTCCGCTTTACCCGAGGCAATCCAAATCTGGTCATTTCCATGAAACAACTCTACCTCAAGCATAGCCAGCAGCAGTTGAAAGACCAGCTAGAGAAGGAACTCCGGTCTCTGATTGCTAGTCAATGGGTGACTGGTCAGCCTTCCGCTGCTATTGAAGGCTACATCCAAGAGGAAATCGAAAAGCACAAGGAGTCCATCTGGCTAGCCTTGACTTACTTGGCACGCTACTATGCTATCGACTACGACAGGCTCAATACACGCAATCTGGCGACCTACCATCCAAACTTCTATGGACAAAACCTGTCTACCTTGGATTGGTTGAAGCAGGTGGGCGAGTTAACCTATAAAGACTTGGCTCCGTTTAGAGCACCTCAAACCTTTGAAAGTCTTTTTGAGAAACAGTTGGCACAGCCAAGCAACCTGTTTGACTACCTAGAGTTAAACCGTCGCCTCTTCTCACCAGAACAAACTGATGCGGCTTGGTTCAAGCAGTCCAGCAAGGCCTTTATGCATGAGGAGGCAAGTGCGAGCCGACCAGACCAGCCTGTGCAGGTTTACGACCAGTTGAAAGGCCATAGCGACTACCACCGCTATGTCTTGCCACTGCTCAATCTACCGGAGGAAGACCAGGTTTACCTAGTTTCCCTGGCAAATGTCCTGGTCTTTGGCAGCTATGGTCGCTATGTCGACCACCAGTTGCAGCAGACGCAACCAACTGCTTACAAGGCTAAAGTTAAAGAAATCCAAGAACAAGCTATTCCAAAACACGCTCGCATTTGGAACAACTACATGGACTTCATCAAGTCCCTAGTCTCTCCAGAAGCCCGCCAGTCTATCGAATCCAAGTTGATTACCGTCCGTGAGGGCTACAATATCAAGGATGCGAGTGGTAAACCGTTAGCTGAGACAAATGATCGTCGTCGTTGGGCAGCGGAATTTGGCGATTCCTACCGACCAATTGATGATTTCTTCGGACCGACAGAACTTTACTACGGCACCTTTAACAAGTCAGGGGCAGCAGACTTTGAGTTCAAGAAGTACATCATCTATGGCAATGCGGACCTGCTAACTCCTACGGGAAATTCAACCTTCACCCATGAGATGACCCACATTCTCGAAGACCAAATCCTGAATCTCGCAGGAAGACGGCAGGGTCAAGAGTCAGAATCCTATGCTATGGGTCTCTTGCAGTCTATCGCTTCTTCCAATGCCTACTATTACGGTTTCAATCTGACAGAGGAATTGGATAGCCGTGCCAGTCACAACTCTAGCCCAAGCCGTCTGACCAGTAAGGAAGACTTGAAAGACTACCTCAAGGGCTCCTTTGACACTACCTACTTCCTGGATGCTCTGGAAGCAGAAGAACTTCTGAAGCTACCAAAAGCTCAGCAGCAGACTCTCTTGCGTAGGATCGAACTAGAGCTTGGAACAGCTTACTCTAAAAATGGACAGACCTATCGCGATGCCCATGACAAGATTAGGAATCTAAGCCAGGAAGAGTGGCAGAACATCCAGCTGACCAAGGTGGAAGATCTGGTTACCCACAATCTCCAGTTGGCCAATACCATCAACAATGTCGGTATCTATCTCAGAGACAACGATGAGAATTACTATTTTGTACCTCTCTACTACCCAATTTATGCCGGCTTGCTCAACAATCAAGGTACGGTTGGAGGACTTCAGTTCCGCCGAACAGCCCTGGAACTTTTGGCCGAAAAAGGTTGGGATCAAGGATTCCTGCCATATGTCAGCAACAAATTGGCTCAGGAGGCTCAGGCCAATGGCAGAGCTTTGACAGATAGCTATATCTGGGAAAAGATTATGCCTGACTATCAAGATTATGCTAGCTTCAAGAAGGCCCGCTATCAGACCAGCCTGAGCCAGAAAAATGCCATGAAACCGATCCAGATACACTGGAACGGCAGACAGTATGACCTGCAAAATGGTCAAGCCATCCAAGACCTGATGAGAGCAGCTATTAAGGCAGATGTGGCCAATCCAGGAACCAGCTTTAAGCGTCAGCAACTTAAGGAAGTCCTTTATAAAGCCTTTCATGAAGCAAGTCAAGAATTTAGGGAAAGTATTTTCTTGCCAGCTTCTTAAAGGATTTTCTGTAGGGGTACGGTCTAGAAAACCAGAAAAGATAATAAGGATTCCTAAAATACTTGCATTTTTTCGGGGGGGGTATAATATATATTCAGGATAGGATTTGTCCTGATAAGCCGTTTGGATTCTTGCTACTGGAATAACTTGATGATTTCAGTACAGTATCTGAGAAAACGGTGATACAACAGGAAACCAAACTTCCCTTCCTTTCTTAATTATTCTACACCCCACATAGAAAATTCAAGTTTGGTCTTTCTAAAACAGTGAATGTTCGCCATATTCACTGTTTTTCTTTTTACCTCGAAAATTCAGTTGGTGGAAAATTTTGGTATAATAATAGAAAAACTACCAAAGGAGAAGTTTCTTGCTAGAACATTCGATTGATATTCACTTAAAACATCCAGATGATCTATTTAGCCTTTTTGGGTCCAATGAACGCCATCTGAGATTGATGGAACAGGAACTAGGTGTGGTTATTCATGCACGGACGGAAAAAGTTCAAGTGATTGGGCAAGAAGAGCATGTCGAACAGGCTCGTTTGGTTATCCAGTCCCTATTGGTTTTGGTCAATCGGGGCTTGATCATCAATACGCCTGATGTGGTCACGGCTATTTCTATGGTCAAAAATGATGAGATTGAGAAATTCGTTGCCCTCTACGAAGAAGAAATTATCAAGGACAACTACGGCAAACCCATTCGCGTAAAGACCCTTGGACAAAAACTCTACGTGGACAGCGTAAAGCGTCATGACATCGTGTTTGGAATTGGACCAGCTGGTACTGGTAAGACCTTCTTGGCGGTTACTCTAGCTGTAACAGCCCTCAAGCGGGGACAGGTCAAGCGGATTGTCCTAACCCGTCCTGCGGTCGAGGCGGGCGAAAGTTTAGGCTTTTTGCCAGGGGACCTAAAAGAAAAAGTAGACCCCTATTTGCGTCCTGTCTATGATGCCCTCTATCAGATTTTGGGCAAGGAGCAGACCACGCGCCTAATGGAGCGGGAGATCATCGAGATTGCACCGCTGGCCTATATGCGTGGTCGGACCTTGGAAGATGCCTTTGTCATCTTAGATGAGGCACAGAATACCACCATTATGCAGATGAAGATGTTCCTGACTCGTCTGGGCTTTAATTCCAAGATGATTGTCAATGGGGACATTAGCCAGATTGACCTGCCACGCAAGGTTAAGTCAGGTTTGATTGATGCGACGGAGAAGTTGAGCAACATTCCGCAGATTGATTTCGTGCATTTTTCAGCCAAGGATGTGGTTCGTCACCCAGTCGTTGCCCAGATTATCAATGCCTACGAACAGGAGGCTCTGGCAGCTGATAGCCGAGCAAGTTTTGAGACGATTGGGGAGCTGAAGAAAGAGCAAGATGCGGAGGAGTAATTATTTTCTGCTTCTTTGCCTGTCGAAATAGTTTGTAGAAAACAAGTGAGGGAGTGACGCGTGATAAAACAAGGTCTACTGAGATTGGTTTTACTTGGTTTAGTCTGTCTCTTAGCTGCCTGTGGTGGTCAGAAAATAGGAGATGACCAAACACAAGTTGAAAAAGCAGAACCGACTATCCAAACTAATTTTTATCAAGCTATAAATAGGGACTGGTTAAATGGTGGCTGGTTATCAAGTGGCACAGCTTTCTACAATGAGTTTACAAGATTACAAATGGAAGTCGATGAGCAATTAAAATCGGATTTTGACAAAATGGTAGCTGGTCAGCTAGAGCCTCAGTCTGAGGATTTAGTAGAATTTATCAAGTTGTATCAGCAAGGTCTTGATTTTACCAAAAGGGAAGAAGATGGTGTCAGAGTAGCTAGCATGATACTGGATGAAATGATGGGAATTACTTCGTTTTCCGAGCTGAAATCGCTTAGTCAAGATTGGATTCGTAAGGACTATCCATTGCCCTATGGTCTTGATGTGATTGCCAATCCACGAAACACATCTGAAAGAATGCTGATCTTACTACCACCTCAGACGATTCTACCAGATATGTCCTACTATGAAGACAGGACTGTTCGTGAGAAACTCATGGATTCATACCGTATATCTGCGAGACATATTTTGGAAAAATGTGGCTACTCAGACCAGGAGGCCATTGCTTTGGTTGAAGGAGCCATTACTTTTGACAATCGACTCGTTGGCACTCTACCAGCTAGTGAGAATGTGTATAGTGATTGGGGACCTGTGAACGCAGAAGAACTTAGAACATTCTCAGAGGTCAAAAACTACTCTCCAACTTTATCAATTGGAGAACAATTAGTAGGACTGGTGGGCTTGGAACCGAAGGAAGTTTATGTTTCTACTCCAAGCTACTTTGAACAATTATCCCAAATTGTCAAGGAAGAAAATTTCTCAGAATATCGATCATGGGCTTTGGTTAGTCAAGCAATGAAACTAGCCCCCTATTTGACTGGGGAAATCATGCAGACAGCAGGGAGATTTCATGCAGAAGTCCAAGGACTTTCAGCCTCCTATCCGAATGATTACACGACTTATCTGGATGTGACTGGAATGTTCAAGGAAAGTTTGGGTGTTTATTATGGTCATAACTATGCCGATGAAACGGACTTACTTGCCATTCAGGAAATGGCTGAGGCAATCTCTAGGACTTATCAAGAAAGGATTCTAGCCAATAAATGGCTCAGTCAAGCCACCAAGCAAGCCGCAATTAAAAAATTAGAAAATATCACTTATCATATCGGCTATCCAAGGGAGTTGAGCGACTGGACCAAGTCATTAAAGGTGCGTGAAGACTTGTCTTATATTGAAAATGTTTTGGCTATTACGATTCAAGCTAGAACAGGTGTTTTCGAGCGTTATAGTCAGCCAATAGATAGACAAACTTGGGCTAGCAATGTATCGGCAAGTGAAGTAACAGCCGCCTATGCTCCTAGTCAGAATGCTATTTATATTCCGACGGCTATTTTACAAGCTCCCTATTATGACAAAAATCAATCTGTAGCCGAGAATTATGGCGGGATTGGCAAAATTATCGCTCATGAGTTTGTTCATGCCTTTGATGCCACAGGAGCAAATTTTGATGAGACTGGTAGTCTAAAAGACTGGTGGATAGAGCGAGATAGACTAGCGTTTGAAGAAAAAAATCAAGCCCTAGTAGACTTGTTTGATGGTCTGGAAGTTTATGGTGGTAGAATAAATGGGCAACTGACTCTATCTGAAAATCTTGCGGATTTGGGAGGAATACAGATTGCCTTGGCTACGCTCAAAAAAGAAGAACCGTCAGCAAATCTAAAAGAATTTTTTGAGCACTATGCCCGTAGCCGTCGAGAAATGGTTGCGGTTGATTATGGCCTTTATCAACTTCAGGTAGACACACATTCTCCTGAGGAATTTCGGGTCAATCTCCAATTACAGCAAATAGATGATTTTTATGTAGTCTACACTATTCAAAATGAAGACCCCATGTATAGGGCACCCGAAGAGAGAATAGTTATTTGGTAAAGGAAAGGTAGCAATCTATGATGGGCTCACCTATTCCAAAATGTATGTTGAGAATGCAGAATGATTTATGACTATTTCCAATTATATAAAAACCTGTCTAGATTTCATTGAACTAGACAGGTTTTCTTGTCATCTAAAAAATGGATTAAAATTTTTCTCATGTCCAACGCTGGTATTTTGACCATGACCTGGATGGACAGTATAGTGGTTTGGCAGGGTAAAGATATGTTCTCTGATACCAGTAATTAGGTCATCAAAGTTGCTGGTTGGCAGGTCTGTGCGTCCCACAGTTTCACGGAAAAGTGCGTCTCCAGTGATAACGGCTTCGGCTACTGGAAAGATAAAGGATACGCCACCGATAGAATGACCTGGCGTCGGTACAACCTTGAAATGAAAACCGTCAAACTGATAGTCTTCTTGGTATTGGAAGATGTTTTCAGCAGGTCGGCAGACCACATTTTCCATATCATCATGACGAGGTAGACCTGACAGATTCATCTCTGGTGTGTAGAGCCAGCTGGCTTCACTTTCAGCCACATAGACAGGTGGAAAATCGTAGCTTTCACGCAGGATGTCCAAACTCATAATATGGTCATAGTGAGTGTGAGTCAGGAGAATAGCCGAAATTGGTTTTCCGATTTTTTCGATAGTTGCTTGAATTTTTGTCCAGTCACTCCCAGGGTCAATGATAATCAGATGGGTATCATTTTCAAGGTAGTAGGTATTTTGAAAAGCGACAGGGTTGACAGATTTATGAATAAGCATGGCATTTCTCCTCACAGAAACAGTTTTTATATTAGTAGTCTAACAAAAAATTCCAACGACTTCATGGAATTTGTTTGGAGCTTTTTCCATGAGAGGGAATATGCTATAATGAACAGTATGAAAGACACAAGAACAAGCAATCGGTATGCCGTTGTGGATTTGGAAGCAACTGGTACAGGAGCCGATGCAAAAATCATTCAAATCGGGATTGTTCTGGTTGAAAACGGAGAAATCATTGACAGTTACGCAACGGACATCAATCCCTATGAGCTACTGGATGACCATATCAAGAATCTGACAGGTATCACAGACCAACAGCTAAATCAGGCTCCAGATTTTGGTCAGGTAGCAAGTAGCATTTATGACATGATTGGAGATGCTATTTTTGTAGCCCATAATGTCAAATTTGATGCCAATCTCTTGGCGGAGGCCCTCTTTTTTGAAGGCTTTGAATTGCTGACTCCGCGCGTGGATACTGTGGAATTATCCCAGCTATTTTTCCCGACTTTTGAAAAATATAGTCTGGGAAATCTTGCAGAGCATTTGGACTTGGGCTTGGACCAGGCGCATACAGCTATCTCGGATGCCATGGCTACGGCGCGCTTGCTCATCAAAATTCAAGAGAAAATTAAGAGCTTACCTCAATCTATTGTTGAAAAGATTCTTGATTTGGCGGACAATCTACTCTTCGAATCCCGCCTGGTCATTGATGAAATGGTTCCTGTTCTATCAGAAACGATATCGACCAGTCTAGAAAGTATTCATGGCTTGGTCTTGAAAAAGCCAGAAAAAGACCAACCAGCCTACCATTTATCAGAAGATTTTGTGACCAATCTTGCCCTACTCGGTCTGCACGAACGCAAAAAACAAATGGCCTTTGCTCAAGTGGTTGAAAAACGACTGGCTGATGTAGAACAAGTACATTTTATACAGGCTCAGGCAGGCTTGGGCAAGACTTACGGTTATCTCTTGCCTTTACTTGCTAAGTCAGACCAGCCTCTCTTGGTGACGGTGCCGACCAAGCTCCTTCAAGAGCAGATTATGGAAAAAGAGGGGAGCAAGCTTAAAGAGATATTTCGTATCCCCGTAGTCTCTCTAAAATCACCCAAGCATTTTATCAAGTTAGACAACTACTGGAAAACCCTGCAGAGGCAGGATGATAATCGCCTAGTCAATCAATTCAAAATGCAGGTGCTTGTCTGGTTATGCGAAACCACGACAGGTGATTTGGATGAGCTTAAACAAAAACAACGCTACCAAGCTTACTTTGATGAGCTTGCCCACGATGGGAAATTGGAACCAGAAAGTCTCTTCTGGGGCTGGGATTTTTGGCAACGATTGAACCAACAAGCTCTCTCTAGTAGACTGCTCATTACCAACCACGCTTATTTTCTCAACCATCTTAAGGATCAAGATCCTCTCATGGATAAGCGTCTGGTGGTGATTGATGAAGCACAAAAGTTTCTCTTGGCTGCTGAAAATCTAGCGACGGATTCTCAGGATATAACAGCTCTTTTGCAAGTATTGCAGAGCAAAAAAGATAAGTCAGATAGTCTATTAGACCAACGGCTCTACGAATCCTGCCAGTTTGAACTTAACCACCTCTTGACCCGTTTTCGCCAGCATGGGCAGCGAGAAGTTTCAAAAGACGAACTGGGTCAAGTCAAGCAGAATCTGGCTGAGTTACAAGATGTTGACCTACAAGACCTGGACCAACTCCTTGATGTCTACGACCATTTTTGGCTGGAGGAAAAGTATCTTGAGGACAAGCGGCTTGCTTATTTGCGGGGCTCCAAGGACAGCCTCTTAAATGTGGCTAGTTACCTGCCAGATACTAAGATTTTCTGCATCAGCGCCACCTTGACCATCAGCAAAAAGGTCAGTCTGGCCGATCTACTGGGCTTTGAGCAGGTCACCATGGACTTGCTTCCCACACAAGCAGTGCCTAACCAGCAGCTACTTTTTCCGACCCATCTCCCCGACATCCTCGCTTGGACCAAGGAGGAGCATGCAGCTTATTTGGCTACTACTTTAGGAGAAATAGCAGAGCTGGGACGACCGATTTTGGTCTTGTTCACATCGATTTCTCTGCTCTTGCAGGTGTCGGATTTGTTAGAAGGCAGTAATATTCCCCACCTAGCCCAGCACAAGCATGGACAGGAAATGACCCTCAAACGAAAATTTGAACGAGGGGAAAGCCAGATTTTACTGGGAACAGGGGTATTCTGGGAGGGCGTTGACTTTGCCAGTCAGGACCAATTGATTCAGGTTATTACAAGGCTCCCATTTGACAATCCCAAGGACCGGTTTGTGCAAAAAATCAATCACCATCTGCGTGAAGAAGGGAAAAATCCATTTTATGATTACAGCCTGCCTATGATGATGATTAAGCTCAAACAAGCCATCGGTCGTACCAATCGCCATGACAAACAAGATTCACTAGTCTTGGTTTTGGACCCGCGTGTTCACACCAAACGCTATGGACAGCAAATTCTGTCCTTCTTTGAGAAAGATTATTCAATGTTAAGTGTGGATGCGAAAGAAATAGAAGGAGCTATTCAAGATTTTTTTGAATAAGTTGAAAGGGAGCCACAAGGCTTCCTTTTGTTTCCAGCGTTTTTTAATGCTACTCATATTCCCTCTCTCCTTGCCGAATAACAGTGATTTTCTTTATGATTAAAATATGGTATAATTTTCCAAATATTAGTTTTTGTGAGAAGAGATTATGACAGAAAAAACGATTGTATTTAAGGTTGGGACAAGTTCTCTGACGCAAGAAAATGGGAGTTTGGACCGTATCAAAATCGCTCGAATTACCAATCAGCTGGCTCAGTTGCATCAGAAGGGCTACCAGATTGTGCTGGTGACGTCGGGCTCGATTGCTGCTGGTTTTCGGAGATTGGGATTTGACAAGCGACCGACCAAGATTGCGGAGAAGCAGGCTTCTGCGGCTGTTGGACAAGGTTTGCTGATTGAGGAATACACGCAAAATCTAATGAAGGATAGCATTGTGTCGGCTCAGATTTTGCTGACCCAGGATGATTTTGCGGATGCTAGACGCTATCAGAATGCCTCTCAAGCCTTGCAGGTCTTGCTGAAACAACGTGCTATTCCTATTATCAACGAAAATGATACCATTGCCATTGAAGAGATTAAGGTAGGGGATAACGATACTTTATCTGCTCAGGTGGCTTCTCTCTTGAAAGCAGACCTCTTGGTGCTTTTGACGGATGTGGACGGACTTTACACTGCCAATCCTAACAGCGATCCGACTGCCCAGCATTTGCCGGAGATCAAGGAAATTACGGAAGACTTATTTGCTATGGCGGCAGGAGCTGGTTCGTCCAACGGAACAGGTGGCATGACGACAAAATTGCAGGCGGCACAGATTGCGACCAAGTCAGGCGTACCAGTCTTTATCTGCTCTTCAAAAGAGGATACGGCCCTTTTACAAGCCGTCACCCAAGCCAACCGTGGCACCCTCTTTTTAGCTGACGACCACGCCATGAACCAACGCAAGCAGTGGATGGCTTTTTACGCTCGGATAGATGCAGCAGTTGAAGTGGATGCTGGTGCGGTTGACGCCATGCTGCACCAAGGCCGCAGTTTGTTAGCTGCTGGTGTCAAAGCCCTTGAAGGAGACTTTGAAGTGGGCCAGGTCGTAGAGGTTTATAGCCAAGCAGACCATCGTTTGATTGGTAAAGGACGGGTCAAACTGTCCTCTAAAGACTTGCAGAACCAGTTGGCAAATGGCAGAGCAGAAGGCGTGTTTATTCACCGCAACGATTGGGTGAGCTTATAGTTATTCAGTTTGTCTTGATTATGTTGACGAACGAGCAAACTGAAAGACTAAATAGGAGAAATTTATGATAACAACACAAGCATTATTAGATAGTTTATTGGCCCACAAGGCTTCTATCAACCTTGCAACAACCGAACAAAAAAATCAAGCCTTGTCGGCTATGGCAGACCAGTTGGTTGCTCAGAATGAGGAGATTTTAGCTGGCAATGCCATTGATATGGAGAATGCCCAAGGCAAGATTAGCCAGGTCATGCAAGATAGATTGCTCCTAACAGCGGAGCGGATTGAAGCGATGGCAGACGGCATTCGTACCTTGATTGACTTGCCAGATCCAGTTGGTTTGACCTTAGAAGAATCCACTCGGGCAGACGGCTTGAACATTCGCAAGAAGTCCATTCCCTTTGGCTTGGTGGGAATGATTTACGAAAGCCGTCCCAATGTGACCTCGGATGCCGCTGCCCTTGCAATCAAGAGCGGAAACGCAGTCATCTTGCGTGGTGGTAAGGAAGCTTTTCACTCGGCTCAGGCCATTGTCACAGCCCTCAAGGCTGGTTTGGAAGAGGCGGGTCTTTCTCCAAAGGTCATTGAGTTGGTTCAAGACACCAGCCGTGCCTCTGCGACGGAATTGATGACTGCCAAAGGCAAGATTGACCTCTTGGTGCCACGTGGTGGTGCAGGGCTTATTCAAGCCGTCGTTGAAAATGCGACTGTGCCAGTTATCGAAACAGGCACAGGCATCTGCCATGTCTATGTGGACAAGGATGCGGACTTGGACAAGGCTTTACAAATTGTGGTCAACGCCAAAACCAGTCGTCCCTCAGTCTGTAATGCGGCGGAAGTCTTGCTAGTTCACGAAGCTATTGCCAGCCAATTCCTACCTCGCTTGGAAGAAGCTCTTTCTGGTCAGGTGGAATTACGTGCCGACAGTCAGGCCCAGGCTATTCTAAACCAATCCACACCAGCAGGCGACCAAGATTTTGACACGGAATTTCTGGACTATATCTTGGCAGTCAAAGTCGTTTCAAGTGTAGAAGAGGCTATCAGCCACATTGCTCAACACTCGACAGGGCATAGCGAGGCCATCGTGACAGAAAACAGCCAGACGGCAGATCTTTTCACGCTCCATGTGGACTCGGCAGCAGTCTATGTCAATGCCTCGACCCGCTTCACAGACGGTGGCGAGTTCGGTCTGGGCTGCGAGTTGGGCATTTCCACCCAGAAGATGCACGCCCGTGGTCCTATGGGCCTGCGGGAGATGACCACCTACAAGTACATCATCACAGGCGACGGCCACATTCGTTAGGAGGACAAGATGAAGATTGGATTTATTGGACTGGGCAACATGGGAGCGGCCCTGGCCCAAGCGGTCAGCCAGCAGCCAGATACCCAGCTTCTACTCAGCAACCACAACCCAGCAAAAGCCCAGGCACTTCAAGAGAAGGTGGGCGGTCAACTTTTTTCTAATGGGGAAATAGCAGAGCAGGCCGAGGTCATTTTCCTTGGGGTCAAGCCTCACCTGATTGAGTCCGTTTTGTCAACCTTACAGGACCAGATTAGCCAGAATCCGTCAGCTATCTGGATTTCCATGGCAGCGGGAGTGCCCCTTGATAGCCTGGCAGAATTTGTATCGGCAGATAAACTCATTCGTATCATGCCTAACACACCTGTCGCTATCGGCCAGGGCATGACAACCTATAGCTTGGTCAATCCAAAGCTCGCTCCGCTATTGGAACAAATCCTAGAAAAGTCAGGCAAGGTTCAGCAAGTGCCAGAGAGCCTGATTGACGCAGCGACGGCTATCGCAGGCTGCGGCCCTGCCTTCGTCTATCAGATGATTGAGGCCCTGACAGATGCCGGTGTGCAGAACGGGCTGACGGCTCAAGATGCTAAGGTCCTGGCGGCTCAGACCTTGGCTGGAACTGCTCAGATGGTATTAACCAGCGACAAGCACCCAGCCCAGCTGAGACAGGAAGTGACCTCGCCAGGCGGCTCGACTATCGCAGGCGTTGTGGCTCTTGAAAAAGAAGGCTTCCGTTACGCCATCATCAAGGCAGTCGCCGCCGCCCTCAAAAAGACGAGAAAATTGGGTAAAAAATAGAAGACAGCAAAAAAACGGGACTTTTAATCCCGTTTCAGATTGCAGACAAACATCGTTTTGGTGTTTGTCTTTTTTACTGTTTTTAGAGAAAAATGGCTGTTTTAATGCTG
>NZ_JARQPL010000040.1:0-15513 GCF_046032535.1 Streptococcus suis
AAGGATAGCCAAACTCCTTGTCCCACAAGGGGTTAGCTATCCTTTGCATTTTTTTATGTGATAAAGTCGGGATTATATCATAATTGATATCTTTAAAAGGTGTTAAAGTCTAGTATTTTAAAATCACTTTGATAAATCATCCCATTGAACTGAGGCTACTCTACTATATCTGAAATCTAATCCATTCGACAATAAACTAGACACTGCACTATCAAAGCGGAAAAACAGTGAACAAACCTGCTCACTGTTTTCCTAAAAAACTAGCTGACTAGTATTTCTTAATGACTACACTATATAGCCATTAGGGATTTGTCACATAGATAGACTCCCTAAAGTCCTTGGTTTCGCGCAGATAGCCGTTTAAGACAGCTGCTTTTAGGCTGTAAACACGGGATTGTGTACCTACGTTCTGACCATTCTGTGAGTAGTACTTCTGATGAGTAGCATCATACTCTACTGCCGCTTGCATCAATTGACGAAGTTCTGTCGCAGAATTTACCGTACGTGTGGTCTCGTAGAAATAACCATCACCATTTAGAGGATTCTTAGCAATCAACTCTACTGGTTTCAAGTTTTCTAAACGTTGCTGACGCTTCGCAAACATCGCTTTTCGGAATGCCGCACTATTTTCATACTCATTTTTCGAAATGAGCGAAATCAAGTCACTGTCATTCATACGACCATTCGCCTCTGTTTTTCCAAAGGTTTGTTTATGCTGGTCAGACAGGTAAGGAACCATACCATTTTCATAACCATACTCAGCTAAGAGTTCAAAGGCAATCTTTCGCACTTCGTACTCGTTACGACTAGTTCCATCGTTATTTAAAGAACCATATATTGGGTCAAATGCCCCGACTTCCAGATAATCATCAGCTTTATTACTTACACCGTATCCGTACGGACGTCTCGAAATCATGCCATTTTCGATTAGCTGATCAAGCGTTGCAAAGTTATTATTAAATTGATTAGCTACAGAAGTATTCCCGTTTTGCGTTACCATCTGATTAAACCAATTTTGTTTTGCGTAGCTATTTGACAATGATAGAACAGCCTCGGCTTCCAAGAGATCCAGAGTATAGAGGACATCCAAATAGCCCTTCATATAGTCTTGTAAGTCTTGAGTTGATTGGAAACGATTTGGAGTCTTATTGGTCAATCGTCTTCCATAATTACGTTGGTCATATTCACTAAAATCATAGATAGTATTCATTCCAATTCGATCTTGATTTCCCCATGTTATGGATTCAAACAATCCTCTCGCATAGACCTCAAATCCTAAACTAGTTCGCTTATTATAACCAAGCAAAATAGTATCATCATCAGCTACGTGAGTCATTTCATGAGTATAGACACGTGCTCCATCAGGATCTGTTGCCTCATGTCTAAAATAGTAAATATTATCAATCGTATAATCAGCATGTGCTCCTGTTTCCCTATTGGCATGCGGATGTCCTAGAGGAATGTAAAAATTCTTCATAGCTGGTATTCTCATGTTATAGTAAGAAACATCTGCTGGATCTCGCCAAGTATTTTCAATATATTTATTATCCCATGTCACTACTCGACGGAACATTTTTTCCTTATGTCCCTCTGGTAGAATGTTATAAAGATAGTCTGCATGACCAGCCCATTCTTTAGCTATCTGTTTTAGACGATTTTCTTTATCAGTATCACTACCACTTAATTTAGCATAGGTACCAATCAAGGTATTGGCCATATCCGTCAGGATAAAGATGTCCTTGCTTGGCATAGCTAGGAGTATCAAGGCCATTTCCTTGTACATCCAATGATTGCTAGCCAACTTATCATAGAAACCATTCTTATAAATGTCCTTAGTCGGATTGGTTTGTTTGGCTAGCACTTCTGGCACTCTTGAATTGGTTTCAATAATGGTAGCCTTGGTCGTCGTTCTAAACCAGTCATTCGTCGTTTTATCTGGAGCAAATGCCTTACGATAACCTTCTAGATAATCAAACAAATCACCACCGATTGATTCCTTAGCAATCACTTGACTTGCAAGAGCATAGTTGTTCTTCGGTTTCAACATCTCTGCTCCCATGCTACCAATACGGATAAGCTGGTCCAGGGAATTGACATTCTTGCCGAAGAAATCTGCCTTCTTCATCATCAAGTCCTTGGCATTAACCTTACCAAACTTGATATTATACCACTTGTCCATATAGGCCAACCCAAGTAGGAGCTGAACCTTGTTTTTGCTGATATAGGACTTCAAATATTCCCGAATAGCCGAATTATCCAATCCGACTAGATTATAGTTGGAAATCAAATCAGTAAGATGTGTTTGAATATCAGATTTTACACGATTAAATGATTCTTCCAAGAATAACAACTGTCGTTCTTTCTCTGGTTGATAAGCTGGTAAACCTAAAACCTTATTCACTTCATCTGACTCAAACTGAATTGCACCAAACTGATTCTGCAATTCAAAAATCATAGGTCCAATATCTGTATTACGAACATAGGTTTCTGGAGTATAGCTAATATTCTTATCAAGGAGATGGTATTCAACAACAGCCCCACTACCTAGCTCTTTCTTCTTAACAAGATAATGTTTCTCAATCGTTCCATCTTCAAAGTGTAAGAGCAAGCGAGTGATATTATCTTTATTCTGTACAATATCAAAGACTGGCGTATCACCAATCAACGGAACGGCATCTACCAATTTCTTGGTAACCAGAGAGTCATTACTTTCTAAACGATTAGCATGCTGGATAATCACATCTCGTGTGAAGAACGGAAGTAGTTTTTCCATGTTTTCGTAGGCTTGTTTGCGGTCTGTTATGGTGTACTTCTCATTAGCATAAGTAATATCGAATACATTATGAGTTTTAGACACCTGCATTGTTGGATGTGTCTTAATACGACCTCTATCTTCTATAATAGCCTTAACATCCTCAGAACTTGCCAAACTAATATTTGGATTATCCTCACCAGTTGAAAGGGCTTCTACTATCTTGATATTTGAGAATACCGAATCACCTTGCTGGTTTTCGCCATACACCTTATGACCGTTTACAGCTTTCACTGCTGCAATACTATCAGCAATACGGATATTGTTTCCTTGCAAGACCGCTCCAACTAGACCGCCAACTTCCGTATCTTTTGTCTTCGTTGTAATAATCCTACCTGTCACAGAACTTGAAGTAATCCGAGCATTAGCATGTTCCAACTGACCAACCAAGCCTCCAGCCTTCACATTCGAAGAGGTTGATGAAATGGTTGCATCTACATAACCTTTTTCAAGGCTACCGCCACCGAGCCAGCCAGCAATACCGCCAACTTTATTATCATCCTTACCAAGACTGATTAAAGAACCTGTAAAACTAACTTTTGAGAGTGACGTTTTATCCACTTCTCCTATCAGACCACCTAAGAAATTGTCTGCAACAACTCTTCCTTCAACATGGACATTGGTAACACTACCATAGGTAGACTGTTTCGCTAAAGCACCTACCTCTGCTTCTTTCGGCAGATGAATATCCACATCTTTCAAATTCAAATCAGATACAATTCCTCGTAAATCATCAAATAGCGGTACTTTCAAGTCATGAATAGTGAAACCATTACCTTTGAGGGTTCCATGGAATTGATTTTTCAGATAAGATTTGTCTGTATCCGACAGCACGACTTCTGATGCCGTCAAATCTTGTTGAAGTTCAAAAGTACCCGAAGAATTAGTCTTCATAGCATTTAATAGACTAGTGAATGTGCTGTACTTATTCCTTGTTTCATGATTTTCACGAACCTCTCTCGGTAAGTATACTATCACAGTATCATGATACTTATCTAGTTTTTGTCGTCTTTCCTCTGGATTGGTGAATTTAGCCTGCAATTTGAAATGACGTTTACCACTCAATGATTCTTCGTCAATGCTCACAACTGGTAAGAAAATATCCTTATGCTCATCTGATTGGAGCTTGATGAAATAATTATGGTCATCATTTGGTTCTACTTTAATTGCAACTTTTCTCACTAATCTACCGTTTTCATTCTTCCAAACCTCTGCCTCATCAATATTCTTGATTTCAAAATGACGTTCTTCAAAATCAATGTAGACTTCATCCATAAGACGCTCTGTGCGTTCAACATTCTTACTATCCATGTACACTAAATCCGTCTTAACGAAATAGTCAACGTTTGGTAGTAGGTTTCTAAAGCGAACTTCTAGCTTATTTTTATCTGTTAATTCTTCTTGGTGAATCTCAGTATCATTAACAAACAATCGAGCAATGGCTTTCCTAAAAGTATTATATTGGTCATCAAGCTTGTAAGTCACTTTAGAAGAACGAACATGCTTCATCAGATGATAGTGCGGTTCATTCTTCAAAACACGTAACAAAGGCTTATTCACATCCTCAACCGTTTCTTCAGTTGTTTCCTCTGGTTTTTTCGGAGAAACTGGTTCCGTTTCGGAAATATTAGGTTGCTCTGGCTCAGGAAGCGGGTTTATCGGTTGCTCAGGTTTTGTAGTTTCTTCAGGCTGAGTTGTCTCAGTAGAACCAGTCGAGTCAATCACTTCTGGCTGAACTGGCTCCTTGGTACCTACTTCTTCTTCCCGAGCTTGTCCAGGTATTTCCTCTAGTAAAACTTCTGGCTGGGCTACAGTCGCTCCCGTATTCACATCTACAGTATAGCTCTTTTGGAAACGCTTAATTGTCGGTCTACCTTCATGAATGACCTTCACTGTGCCTTTTTCCAGTTCGGAATTATCTCGTCTAATAGTCTCTAAGACAATCTCCTCAGTTCGTTCCGTCGGACGAGTACCGACTTGAATAATTTTATTTTGCCCTTGTCTTGTAAGTCGACCAGTTTCTGGCTGAGCCGTGACTTGACCTGTTTCAGAATTCATACTGTAGGTCTTAGTGTAGGTTATTTGCTGATTGACTCCTTCTTGTCTTGTATGACGAGTATCTAATTGACGACTACTGTCTGCTTCATACACTGTTTGGAACGGTGTCTCAACAATACGACTTTCAGGTTTAATACCGACCTTAACCCGTCTATTTTGTACTGGAGTGATAGTTAGTTTCTCTTGACTAGGTTGACCAACCTCCTGTCCTCGAATATAACGACGGGTAATAATCGTCCGATTCAAGCCATCTTTTCCTGGCGTGATTTCTTGAGTCTCTGGATAAGAAAGGTTTACATCACTCTCAAATTCAGTAGTAAACTTCACAACGGTATCTTGGATTACTTGCCGTGTTTCATCAACTGGCTTAGTACCAATACGGACTTTTTGTTCTTTAGCAGCCACCTCAGTAACAACTGGTTGTTCTGGTTGCGTTTCTCCTGTTTGCGTATTTAGTCGATAGCTAGTAGTTACAGTTCGTTCTCCGTCCACTCCATGAACTTCAATCACACGATCTCCAACATAAAGATTTCCATCAGCTATCTCTTTTTCGGTAAAGCGAATTGGTGTCTTAGTAACAGTTGGTTTGGTACCTACTTCGATTATTTCTTCGCGAGCTTGTCGAACATTCTCAGTCCGAATTGATAACCGCTCTCTTCTCTCACCATTGACAAGGCGATAAGTTTCTATCACCTTCTCCTGCCCCACCTGACCAATTTGTTTGGTTCGTGTTTCCCCAAACTCTAATTGGTCGTTCGATTCATATCGTCTAATAAAGCTCACATCTTTTGTGCTCTCTACTTCTACTTGACTAACGATTTCTTTCTGTGGCTCTGATTCTACTCCACAGTTTTCCTCTGGTTTTGGATCTATCGGACAGAACTCTTCTTCGGTTTCTGTTGATGGAGCCGTTGTAGAATCCGATGGTTTCGGAGTTGTTGAACCAGAAGAGTCTGGGATAGTCGATGTAGACGGATTAGTTTCTGAAGAATTAGTTTCTCCAGAAGAACCGCTAGTTGACGAGCCTTCACCTGATGGAGTTTCTTCTGTTGGAGAGGTTTCTGGACCACATGTATCCTCTGGTTTTGGATCTATCGGACAGAACCCTTCTTCGGTTTCTGTTGATGGGGCGGTTGTAGAATCCGATGGTTTCGGAGTTGTTGAACCAGAAGAGTCTGGGGTAGTTGGAGTAAGCGGAGGTGTTACTGTCTCACTGGTTGATGTTGGCAGTTCGAAAATCAGTTCCCCTTCTGTTTTCTGGCTTGCTCCGCTATTGGCATCTGTCTCAATAAGAAGGAAACGGAGATCATCCTCTATCAAACTTGTCTGAATGAGCATATCAGCTAAATCTCTTGCTTCCAAAATGGCTCTGGAAGCCTCATAGACAGTATTGATATAGTCTGTCCATTCTTTACCTTTAAAGCGGGACTTATAAGTCTGAAGCTCTTCCATTTTTTCTCTGAGTTTTGCTGCTGCTTCCTCTATTTGTTGAGCTTGAACTTTAGGATCCACTTTCTCCTCTTTTTCTGGCCAGCAGGTTGACGAAGGGTCCAGAATACACTGGATTTCTGCCTCGGTTAGCTCCTGCGAAGTTGGATTCTCATTCGATTCACCATGCTGACTTACACCACTAGTGGCATCTGTAGAACCTGTATTTGGAGTTGTTGGTACCTCTTTTTCTGGAACCATTTCTGGTTGTGGAGATACGGGCTCCTCTGTTTCTGGAACTACTTCTGGTTGTGGGGATACGGGCTCCTCTGTTTCTGGAGCTACTTCTGGTTGTGGAGCTACGGGCTCCTCTGTTTCTGGAGCCACTTCTGGTTGTGGGGATACAGGCTCCTCTGTTTCTGGAACTACTTCTGGTTGTGGAGCTACGGACACCTCTGTTTCTGGAGCTACTTCTGGTTGTGGAGCTACGGGCTCCTCTGTTTCTGGAGCTAATTCTGGTTGTGGGGATACGGGTACCTCTGTTTCTGGAGTTGTTTCAGGCTGAGGTGGAACTGGAACGTCGACCTCAGGCCTTACTTCTGGTTGAGGCGGAACAGGAAGGTCGACTGCTGAATCTGGGGTTGATGGTTTAGGTTGCTCTGTATGCTGACTGGCACTGCTATTCGCATCCGTTGAACCTGCATCTGAGATTTCCGATTCCACTTTTGGAGAAGAAGGAACTTCTGGCAGTGGAATAACTGGTGCTTCTAACTGCTTAGTACCTACATACATTATAGGTGCTACTGCGCTCTTCGTCACCTGTTCGGAAATCTTTTCACTCCGAAGAATCTTCTCTCCTTGAACAAAATCAGCATAAGTAATCTCTTTCTCTCCCTCTTGACCAGGAACAAGGCGAGACTTGCCAATTTCAAGCTGCGGATCCTCTTGTTTAACCAACTCCAAAGCAAACGTTTCTTTTTCCTTACGAAAAGCCACAAAAGGTAATGCTTGACCAACAGGTGCCACTTCTGTTACTGCATCTGTTCTATCCTTACGATTCAAGATAAGTAAGCCTGGAATCTGCAAAGTAGAATCAAGTCCGCTATTTTGGCTTTCTTCTGTATTAGGAGTATCCTCTTTTTTATCAGCAATAGTTGATGTATCTGATGGAGAAACTAAACCATCGCCTGTTTGCGAATTTGTTGTTTCTGAAGAGACTGTATTCTCCGTTTTTTCAACCGATGACTCCTTAAGAGGCAATTGTAGACTATCATCTCTGTTGGAAAGTTGGCTTTCAGAATTTTCCTGAAGAACACTTGGTTTCGCAAGTTCTTCTAAATCAGATTTCTTACCTTCTGATTGTGCTGAACTAGCTTGTGTTCCCTTAGCTGTATCATTTTTTTCCGTTTCTGATGGAGGAAGACTGGTCTTGACTGATGACTCCTGAACATAATACCCCACAAAGTCATAGCCATCCAATCGCAATTTCCCATCCGGCAAGGAATCCCCTGGACGAATGGTGATGTTCTGATTGTAAGCAGCCAGTGCTGAACTTTGAACTGCTCCTACTTCCAAAACAGGTAGAGCCAGACCACTAGTTGTCACATAAAGCATGGTCAAGACACGCGCCTTCTTAGACTTGGTCGCAGAAACAGCTAAAACCAAGAAACCTAGTCCTAGGACAGCCAAACCTGAACCAGCTAGCTCACCCGTTGCAGGAAGAACTTTCTTAGAGGGACGATAAACTACAAAATAGGTCGCTTCTTCCTTCAATTCAGCTGGTAGGCTAGACTGAATCAACTGTCGCTCCTCTGCCGATAATTCCGCCTCTAAAACATATTCGAAACGAATCTGGCTAGGACTTACTGTCGAAGCTGAAACTTCTTGGGACTGGATGCCAAATAGTAGGCTAGTACCCACACACAGGGAAACAAGACCGATGGTCAGCTTTCTAAAAGAAAACGCTTTCCTCTGTTCGTAAAAAAATTTGTGCATATGATCTCCTTTCATTTCTCTTGCATCAAATGCTACCTTCTCCTGTCATTATATCAAAAAACGAACAATTCTTCCATCATTTATCGGCGCTATTCATACAAATAAAAAAAAAGCAAAATACAAATATGTATTTGCTTTATCTTCTTTTGTCATCAATGCCCCAAATACTCTTCCCAAATCGCATCAAAATCAGACATGGAAAAGGCAAAGCTGGCCGATTCCTCCAAAAAACGACTGACTTCATCGAAATTATCTGATTGCTTAGGAAAATCAGATTCATCAAAGGCATAATCTGCCAAGATAGCTACTGGTTCATTACTTTTCGGGTTGCGCTGAGTCATCAACCAAGAATAAAAACTTCTTCTCACTACATCTACTTTCTATGATTTTTTTCGTAGAGCTCTATATAGCGCTCCATAGACATCTTACTAACCAATTCCCCTATCAATTCATAAGGAATATTCTTGGGATTTTTCATGCGAACACAGGACTTGCCCATATCCAGTTTGGTAGGCACCTGTGCTTGATAAGCAGCAACGAACCAATCATTCAATTCTTGGTCCATATAGATTCCCATGTGGTAGAGGGCGATGTGGGCCGTTTGTGATGCCAAGGCAAGGAAAGGCAGGGGCTCTCCTGGTGTGCAATGATAACCATCAGGGTAGGCAGTAAGCGGCACATAATAGTTAATCATACCTCCCAAGATGCCTACTTCAAAACCAGCTGGTAACTGTTCCACAATCACTTGATGGAGCCGTTTAACCGCTTCCTTCCTATTCTCAGGCAAGGCAGCCATATATTCTTCAATCGTTTCCACTTCAATCAGCATGACTTTCTCCTATCTCAACCCCAGCATACTTTCCTTGGCGTGAACCATGTCTGTTATCATCTGACAGTATGGCGTAGGGATGCCTGCTCGCTTGCCTTTGAATACAACTGCTCCATTCAGATAATCAATTTCTGTCTTTCGACCATGTTGGACCAAATCCTGGTGCATAGATGGATAGTGATTGGAAGCCTTCTTCGAAGCATCAATAACATATTTCCAAATAGCTTCTTCGTCAATTCCATCTGCCTCAGACTTAGCAACAGCAATAAATTCTTTGAAAATCCCCTGTACTAGATTCAGTCCAGCCTCCGTACCAAATAATTCACCAATTGTACAGTCTAAAATGGTACAAGTTGGATTCATCACACCATTGACACAGGCTTTCTGCCAAATAGCACTGACAACATGATTGTCATAGGTCACATTTAGTCCAGCTTCATTCAGCATTTCAATAATATCCGCAACTGATTGCTCATCACCAAGAATATGCTGAACAGACATAGAACCCGGACCTTCTAAGTGAGCATGTCCAGGACCCTTTAGTCCCGCCAACCACATGGTCACCCCAACCATGATACTTTCATCTGGCACGTACCGACGCATGGTCGTCGCATGCCCCAAACCATTCAAGAGACTCAAAACCTTAGTAGTTGGACCGATTATCGGCTTAATATCCCGCAACATCTTTGGCAACTGATCAGCCTTTGTCAATAGAATGATAAAATCAGCTTCTCTCGTTGCTTCGGTCGGTTTCATGATGGGTAAGTGTACAGTTTCCTCTACATCTCCAGTCACTTTCAAGCCGTTTTCTCGAATCGCTTCGATATGCTCTTCCCAATTATCCAACAAAATCACTTCATGATTTGTCTTAGACAATTGATAACCAAAACGACACCCCATTGCCCCACTACCAGCAATATAAACTAGCATAGACGCCCCCTACACCAACTCTGTTCCCAAAGAATCCTGTTTAATTTTCCCAGCCTTCATCAGACCACCAAGAGCTTTTTTGAATTGCCCTTTGGAAATACCAAAGGTGGCCTTGATGTCTTCCGGAGCAGACTTATCGTTCAAGGTCATGAAACCTCCATTGCTTTCCAGATAAGTCAATATCATCTGGGCATCATTTTCCAGCATCTCAAATGAACGTGGCTTGAGAGATAAGTTCAAGGTCCGATCAACTGCACGGTAGCCGATGACACGCGCCTCTAAAACCTGACCCAAACGTGGTTCCGCAAAGCGTTCGCTCGGATGGATAAAACCAAGCATGTTGTTGTCTGGCAAATAAACAAAAGTACCATTCATTTTCAAACGATAGACAATCGCTCGCAGATTTTGGTTTTGCATATTGTCATAGGCAGGTCCAGCCATTTTCTGAAAATCTTCCTGAAAAGCTGGCAGAGCCCAAATGCGGTCCTTCTTATCGACGTCTAATTTGACGTACAACTGATCCCCTTTTTTCGGCCAGAGTTCCTTGATTTCAGGCAAAATGTCCAAGGAAACAACCACTTGCTTGTCTGGTAGACCTGTATCCACAAAGACACCCAAATCCTTACGTACCTCTGTGACAGTTCCCCAACCAAAGCTGGTACGACTCGCCCCAACTTCCTTAGTTGTCAACCGGAGTTTTTGTTTCATATCGGTATAGGCAAATCCCTTAACAGATTGACCTAAACTATGTTCTCCTTCATCCTTAGAAAGAGCAAAGGTTCTCCCCTCTTTTTGGACAAAGTAAAACTGATCATTTTCGTCAGTCACTAAACCAACGATATACTGTGCTAATAAATCATTCATGATTTTCTTCTTTCTGATTAAAAAGTGGGGGAAGTCTTGTCTAACTCCCCCCATTAGATTTCTTATTGGTTCACCACTGGAAGTTAGACAGCCCAGTGATGATCTATTTTTGTAGTCTAAAAACGTGTTGATTAAACTTCCAACAATTCTTTTTCTTTGTCGGCAGTCATTTTATCAATTGTTTTGATAGCATCATCTGTTACTTTTTGAATATCTTTTTCAAGTGACTTCAATTCGTCTTCAGTGATTTCTTTTGCTTTTTCAGCTTTTTTAGCATCATCCATAGCATCACGACGGATATTGCGGATAGCAACTTTAGAGTTCTCACCCACTTTTTTCACATCCTTCGCCAAGTTCTTACGAGTTTCCTCTGTTAGGGCAGGAATAACCAAACGGATAACAGTACCGTCAGATTGTGGCGTCAAACCAAGATCTGAAGCGTTCAAAGCACGCTCAATATCCTTCAAGATTGACTTATCAAACGGAGTAATCAATAGAACACGCGCTTCTGGCACTGTAATACCAGCCAACTGGTTCAATGGTGTTGGAGAACCGTAGTACTCAACGGAAATACGGTCCAACAAACTAGCATTGGCACGGCCAGCACGAATGTGGCTAAATTCACGTGCCAAACTCTGATGAGATTGATTCATGCGCTCTTGCGCTTTAGCAATAATTTCTTTAGACATAAGACTTCCTTTTTTGTATTTTTTTTTACAGTCTTTTAGTTTACTTTTAGTACTAGGCAACGAGCCACAGGCATAACCGAAGTTAGGCAAGGCGAATTAACGAAGTAATAAAAGAAAAACTAAATGACAATATGATTTATTTTTCTTCTGAAGAATTTGAAACGGTAGTACCGATTGGCTCACCGAAGACAACACGTTTAATATTTCCTGGTTCATTCATATTGAACACGACCAAATCAATATCATTGTCCATTGAGAGAGTTGATGCTGTCGCATCCATGATTTTCAAACCTCGACTAATCACTTCACGGTGGGTCAATTCATTGAATTTAACTGCATTAGCATCTTTCTTCGGATCAGCATTGTAGACGCCATCCACACCATTTTTAGCCATCAAAATCGCATCTGCTTCAATTTCTGCAGCACGAAGAGCCGCTGTCGTATCCGTTGAGAAGTACGGAGAACCAATACCAGCTCCAAAAATAACAATGCGACCTTTTTCAAGATGACGAAGAGCACGACCACGAATATAAGGCTCTGCAACTGACTGCATCGCAATCGCTGTCTGCACACGTGTATCCACACCAAGCTGTTTAAGGGAATCAGCCATTACAAGAGCATTCATAACAGTCCCCAACATGCCTGTATAGTCTGCTTGAACTCGATCCATACCCGCTTCAGCAGCAGGTTCTCCACGCCAAAGGTTACCACCACCAATAACAAGGGCAATCTGAATACCTGATTCTGCGACTTCCTGAATTTCCTTTGCCATTTCCTGAACAGTTTTGAGGTCAATACCGACACCACGTTCACCAGCCAAGGCTTCACCAGATAGTTTGATTAGAATACGTTCGTATTTAGGTTTCATCATCTCTCTCCTCTTTTTTATCCCTACTATTCTACCACAAAAACCGTTTTTTTTATACTGAAATCTCCAAGAAAAAAGGAAAATCCTCAACGAACTTTCCTTCTCACATCCTAAAACGCTTCTTTTTCCCAGCTTTTCAATAGTAGAAAATAGAGATTTTTAAAACAAACTAGCCTAGGCGCAATTTCCTCCGTAAACTCTGAGCCCGACTTCCAATTAAACGATCTAGCTGACGAGTCTTCAATGTCAAGATGACAAAAACAAGCATACCTGCTCCACCTGCAACAGCCAAGTGGATAAAGCTAGATACATAGCCATTTGCTGGAAGGATAAGATTCAAGACAAATTCAATCCCCCATACAACGAGTCCCATTACGATAGAAATCCAACTAATGGTCGCAATGTCTTTTATCACTAGTCTTTCATCAATATGCAGAACCTTGTCAATTCGTCTATAGAAGAGGTACAGCATAATTCCCAACCCAAATATCGTTGAGATAAAGCTACCATATACCTTAAAGACATAGATCATTGGTACTTGTAAAACGATTTTCACTAGCATCCCAATCAAGAAATAATAAATGGCTCTTCTATTTTCAAATATCGCTTGAATGACCACACTAATGACAGAATATAGTCCCAGAGGTAAAATTAAAAATAAGTTCCAAATAAATAGAGTAATGGCGATAGGCTCTGACGGTCCGTAAAAAATCGTATAGAGTGGCCCAGCTAACAGGACTGTTCCAACAATTGCCGGTATAGTGAATATAAAGAGTAATTGTAGATTATCCGCCACTAAATGAGACGCCGCCTTCAAATCTTTCTTGACAAATTTCTCTGTAATCAATGGAATAGCAACACTTCCCAAACTCAGTGAAATCCCGATAATCATCATCGTGATCTTACTTGGATTGGCAGCCATATATGAATAAAGTTCCAAAAGTTCCGAATTACTGTAATCCGTAATTCTTTCCATAACACGAATAAAGGTGACTTGATCAATAAACTGCAATAATTGAATCGTTAGACCTAAAATGATAATTGGAATCGCATCTCGAACAGTTTCCTTAATAAGTTGACCTGTATCCAAAGAAATCTTTTGTTTCTTAGCATGAAGCAACTTACCAAGGTAACCTTGCTTCCATAAAGTATAAACTAAAATCCCAACACTAGCAATCATCCCGACAAAAGCTGCAAAGGTAGATTGGACAACCGCTTCAAGATACTCACCGCTACCCAACTTCATAATCATAAATGTTGCTGCAAGTATCCAGATAACCCGTACCAGTTGCTCTGCAAGCTGGCTGATAGCATAGGGCTTCATATCGTGCCGACCTTGGAAAAAACCACGCAAGATACTCATGGCTGGGAAGATAAAGAGAGGCGGGACTAGACTATACATGACTGGAAGTAACTTTTCCTTCGACCCCGATGCGTCTGCCAACCACGGAGCACTTAGATACATGACTCCTGCAAAGACAGCTCCAAAGACCAACATGAGCTTGAAGAATTCTCTGACCAAGTAAAGCGACACCTCTTCTTTACCCAAGACATTGTATTTAGCTACTTGTTTGGCAATAGCTGTCGGAAGACCAGCTGTTGAAATCAATAAAAAGTTGGCATAGATTTGATACCCCATACTAAAGAGGGCATTGGCTTCAGCTCGATATTCCCCTAACCAAATATACCAGGGAATAACATAGGCAACACCAAGCAGGCGACTAAGAATATTTCCAGCAGTCAACCAAGCCAAGCCTCTGGCCATTGTCGCCTGTTCTTTGGACTGCTGCATTTCAACTTTTTCGGACATTTTTCTATTACTTTCTATGTAAATATAAGATAGGAAAAACTCAATTATTATACTCTTCGAAAATCAAAATCAGACGTTGTTGACTTGATTTGATGAGTGAAAGGCTCCAGTGGAGCCTTTCAGCCTGTTACCTTGAAACAAAATAGTAACAGGGTTCTATCTGCGTAAGTAGTAACGAACTACGTTCGCCCTATCTCCAACCTCCAAAGGTTCCCCAAACCTTTGGAGCTAGTCTGATTTTGATTTTCATTGAGTATTAATTTCTATTTTTGGATTTTCACAAAGTCTAACTCTTTCATTATAAACTTTTATCATACCAAAGTAAAAGAAAAACCCACCCATAAGGTGGGCAAGTCAATTAATTATCAATTGAATGATATTTCACTGTCAACCCTCGTTGTACAGCTGGGCGCTGAGCTATTTTCTCTACCCAGGTCTTTAGATGCTTGTAAGAATCAACATCTAAAAATTCTGCCGAACCTGGATATAGTTCTCCTTGCACCAATCGTCCATACCAAGACCAGATAGCAATATCTGCGATGGTATAGGTATTTCCAGCTATATACTCTCTTGTCATCAATAGTTGATCCAAGAGATCCAGTTGACGCTTAGTTTCCATTGTATAGCGATTAATCGGATATTCTTGCGCTGTCGGAGCGTAATGGAAGAAATGTCCAAATCCTCCACCAACAAATGGAGCGGCGCCAGTTTGCCAGAAGAGCCAATTAAGAACCTCTGTCCGCTCTGCCCAAGCTTTTGGTAGGAAGGCCTCAAACTTTTCTGCCAAGTAGAGGAGAATATTGGCTGATTCAAAGACCCGAACTGGCTCCTTCTCCGAATAATCAACCATAGCTGGTATTTTTGAATTTGGATTGATGTCTACAAAATCTGATCCAAACTGATCTCCCTGTCCGATATTAATCAGATATAGGTCATAAGCAGCTTCGGAAATCCCTAGTTCCTTCAACTCTTCTAGCATAATAGCAACTTTAATACCGTTAGGTGTTCCCAAGGAATAAACTTG
Organism: Streptococcus suis; assembly: GCF_046032535.1. Classification (GTDB taxonomy): domain Bacteria; phylum Bacillota; class Bacilli; order Lactobacillales; family Streptococcaceae; genus Streptococcus; species Streptococcus suis_AK. Next base: position 15,308 of record NZ_JARQPL010000040.1, read on the forward strand.
GAGGGGCTTGTCACCTTTTGGTAATTTATGTTCAAAGCGACTCCCTGCTGTTGGACGATTGCCTGAACGATTGTCATTTTCATCTTCCCAAGTCCACACTTGAGGTTTTACATAGTCTGTCATCTTATTCCTCCTCGTAAAATAAGTTTATGGGGATTTTTCAACCCCAAATTTTTAACAATTGTAATAACATTAACTTGACTATT
>NZ_JARQPL010000041.1:0-15382 GCF_046032535.1 Streptococcus suis
TCAATAAAATGTTAAAAAAATACCGCTGTTATCACAAAAACGGCGGTTGTGAAATGAATTAACTGATAAACTCGAGAAAAATAAAGTGATAAAGTCGGGAGACTAGAACTTACTTTGGGAATTTAGCTATAAAAGAAAATAGATGTAGGATAGTAGTAGGTGAGCTGTTTTATACAGAACTTATGCTATAATAGATATAAAAAATTAAAAGGAGATAGAGATATGAAAACGATTCATACAGATAAGGCACCTGCAGCAATTGGCCCATACGTTCAAGGGAAGGTTGTTGGCAATTTTCTCTTTGCATCTGGTCAGGTTCCTCTCTCGCCTGAAACGGGTGAGATTGTTGGCGAGACCATTCAAGAACAAACAGAGCAAGTCTTGAAAAATATTGCAGCAATTTTAGAAGAAGCTGGGACAGACTTTGATCATGTGGTTAAGACTACATGTTTCCTCAAAGATATGAATGATTTTGTAGCCTTTAATGAAGTTTATAAAACAGCTTTCTCAGCAGATTTTCCAGCTCGTTCAGCGGTGGAAGTTGCACGCTTGCCACGTGATGTTAAGGTTGAGATTGAAGTCATTGCGGTAATTGATTAAGAAAGAAAAGGAGGGAATGTCATGTTGGACAAACTCCATTTAGTGATTGTGACAGGGATGTCGGGAGCTGGTAAGACGGTAGCTATTCAGTCTTTTGAAGATTTGGGCTATTTTACCATTGACAATATGCCGCCGACTCTCTTGCCAAAATTTTTAGAATTGATTCGCCACAGCCAGGATAACAATAAGATTGCTCTTGTTGTAGATATGCGGAGTCGCTCCTTCTTCTCGGAGATTCGAGAGGTGTTGGATGAGATTGAGGGGGCAGAGGATTTAGATTTTAAAGTCCTATTCTTGGATGCGACGGATAGTGAATTGGTTGCTCGCTATAAGGAAACTCGTCGTTCCCATCCTTTGGCGGCTGATGGTCGTGTTTTGGACGGGATTCAGCTAGAACGTGAACTTTTGGCTCCCTTGAAAAATATGAGTCAAAATGTTATTGACACGACAGAGCTGACACCTCGCAATCTCCGTAAGGCAATCTCGGAGCAGTTTGCTAGTCAAGATAATCAGCCGTCGTTTCGCATAGAAGTGATGTCCTTTGGTTTCAAATATGGACTACCTCTGGATGCAGACTTGGTTTTTGACGTGCGTTTCTTGCCAAATCCTTACTATAAAGTAGAATTGCGCAACTTGACTGGATTGGATCCTGCTGTATTTGATTATGTTATGGACCATCAGGAATCAGAAGACTTTTACAGAAATCTTCTAGGCTTAATTAAGCCGATTTTGCCAGGTTACCAGAAGGAAGGAAAATCAGTTCTAACGATTGCCGTTGGTTGCACGGGCGGTCAACATAGAAGCGTTGCTTTTGCCAAACGCTTGGCAGATGATTTGGAGAAAAACTGGATTGTCAATCGTAGTCATCGTGATAAGGACAGACGGAAGGAGACGGTCAACCGCTCATGAGAAAACCAAAAATTACAGTTATCGGGGGCGGGACTGGTATTCCAGTCATCTTGAAGAGTTTGCGGGATAAGGATGTAGAGATTACCGCTATCGTGACGGTAGCTGATGACGGAGGATCTTCGGGGGAAATCCGTCAGGCTTTGCAGGTGACCCCTCCAGGTGATTTGCGTAACGTCCTATTGGCTATGTCGGATATGCCCAAACTTTATGAACAAATTTTCCAGTATCGTTTTGCGGATTCAGATGGACCTTTGGCGGGGCATCCACTGGGAAACTTAATAATCGCTGGTATTTCTGAGATGCAGGGTTCAACCTACAATGCGATGAGGTTGTTGACGCGCTTTTTCCATACGACAGGACGGATTTATCCATCTAGCGAACAGGCCTTGACCCTTCATGCTATTTTTACAGACGGGACCGAGGTAGCAGGTGAGAGCAAGATTTCCAAGCATAATGGGATGATTAATCATGTCTATGTGACAAATTCTTATAATGATGATGAACCGAAAGCCAGTCGTCAGGTAGTTGAAACGATTATGGAAAGTGACATGATTGTACTTGGACCGGGTTCTCTTTTTACCTCAATCTTGCCGAATCTGATGATTTCTGATATTGGCAAAGCCCTAAAAGAAACCAAGGCTGAAGTGACCTATGTGTGCAACATTATGACCCAACGAGGAGAGACTGAGTTTTTCTCAGATGCAGACCATGTGGCGGTTCTCAATGCACACCTAGCTGAACAATTCATTGATACAGTTTTGGTCAATATTGAGCCGGTTCCACAAGAGTATATGAATAGCAACCAGTTTGATGAATATTTGGTACAGGTAAAACACGATTTTGCAGGTTTACAAAAACAGGCTAATCGTGTGATTTCTTCGAATTTTCTTCGTTTGGAAAATGGCGGAGCTTTCCATGATGGTGACTTGGTGGTAGAAGAGTTGCTCAAGATTTTGCAGGTGCGGCCATGAGTTTTACAGTACAAGTAAAGGAAGAATTGCTGCTTCAGTCTAGCCCAAATAAGAGCGAGCTATCTGCTATTATCAAATTATCAGGGAGTTTGGGCTTAGCTTCATCAGGTTTGACTCTTTCTATCAGCACGGAAAATGCAAAGATTGCCCGTCACATTTATGAACTGTTACTTCATTTCTACCAGATTAAGGCTGAGATTCGCCATCATCAAAAACCTAATCTCAAAAAGAATCGTGTGTATGCAGTTTTGATAGAAGACGGCGTGAATGAGATATTGAACGATTTGCATTTGGCTGATAGCTTCTTTGGATTAGAGACGGGGATTTCTCCCTTGGTTTTAGAAAATGATTCGTGGAGTCAAGCCTATCTTCGTGGAGCATTTTTAGCGGCAGGCTCTGTTAAGGATCCTGAAAAGGGAAAATACCAGCTTGAAATAGCTTCTGTCTATAGTGACCATGCCAATGACCTGGCCAATCTGATGCAGAAATTTCTTTTGGATGCCAAAGTTATTGAGCGAAGTAAGGGAACCATTACCTATCTGCAACGTGCAGAGGACATTATGGATTTTCTTTTGGTGATTGGAGCAGAAGAGACAAAGACAGAATTTGAGAATGTTAAATTGCTTCGTGAGGCTCGCAATGACCTAAATCGAGCTACAAATGCGGAAGCCGCTAATATTGCAAAGACGGTCAATGCTAGTATGAAAACAATCAATAATATTATCAAAATTATGGATACTATCGGTCTAGATCAGTTGTCAGGTGACTTGCAGGAGATTGCCCAGTTGCGAATTCAGCATCCAGACTATTCCATTCAGCAATTGGCAGATAGTCTAACGGTACCGATCACTAAAAGTGGTGTCAACCATCGTTTGCGGAAAATCAATAAGATTGCGGATGAATTATAATACTTAGAACCAGTTCCTTGTGGGCTGGTTTTTTAGATTATTATATGAAATTACGGAATATTATTAGAATTATATCTTAATATATGTTAGAATGTGTAGAGAAATACTTTGATTAGAATGGAGAGAGTGATGATTACGAACGAACAATACAACTTTCTTCGAAACCATCCTGCGTTTGAAAACTTCTCAAGGGAAAGTTTCGATCAATTAGCTAAGCATATTCGTTTTCGAAAGATTCCTAAGGGACAAATCTTTTTTTACGCAGAGGATCCTAGAGATTATCTATTTGTATTGTATAAGGGCTATGCCCGGATTGAGCAATATGATGAGACGGATAGTTTTACGTATTTGGACTATATTCGGCAGGGTGGTGCCTTTCCTTTTGGAGATATGTTTCAGGACAAACCTTATCATTATACCGCCATTGCCATAACGGACCTAGAGTATTTTATTGTACCGATGGTCTTGTTTGAAACCTTGTCGAAGATAAATCCGAGTCAAATGACTTATATCTGTCAAAAATTATCCAAAGTGCTTCGTTTTCAAGAGTTGCGCTTGCGAAATGCGATGCGTTCCAAGGCATCAGATCGAGTCGTTCAAGCCTTGGCTCTTCTTTATTGGGATATGTGCCAGCGAGAGCAGTTTGCTACCTTGCCATTTGAAATTCATATTCAAGAGATTTCGCGTTTAGCAGCTACGACACGGGAAACGGTTAGCTATGTTTTGAAGCAACTGAAGCAGGATGGTAAAATTGCTTATAGCCATAAACAGTTAACTTATTTAGATATTGATTATTTCTTAGAAAATTTGACAGAAACTCATTGAAGTTTCTGTTTTTTTATAAAAAATAAAAATTCATACAATGATATAATGCAAAGAATTATGCGGAATATAGGCGATATAATCGATAATTATTTATAAATAAGGTTTAAAATGTGAAGAATTTCTCAAAATAAATGTGAGCGTTTTCAAGTTTTTGTTTTTTTGCTCTGTTAAACTATGGATGTAAAGAGGAAATGAGAGGCAGGAAAGCGTACGGTCCACTATCATTTCCAATCAAGTAATACTCAATGAAAATCAAAATCAGACTAGGCGACGAAGATGAAGATAGAACTGAAGTTCATCAAATCGAGGCAACAACGTATGAGTTTGATTTTCGAAGAGTATAAAAAAATATTAGGAGGACAGATCATGTCAAACCATCCAATTCATGTTTTTTCAGAAATTGGTAAGCTGAAAAAAGTTATGTTACACAGACCAGGTAAGGAAATTGAAAACCTCATGCCTGACTACCTAGAACGACTACTCTTCGATGATATTCCATTCTTGGAAGATGCTCAAAAAGAACACGATGCATTCGCACAAGCATTACGAGATGAAGGAGTCGAAGTTCTCTACCTTGAACAATTGGCTGCTGAATCCTTAGTAACACCTGAAATTCGTGAGCAATTTATTGATGAATACCTAGAAGAAGCAAATATTCGTGGTCGTGCTACTAAGAAAGCCATCCGCAAACTGTTGCTAGCTATTGAAGACAACAAAGAGTTGGTAGAGAAAACGATGGCGGGTGTTCAGAAAGCTGAGTTACCGGAAGTCCCCGCTGAAGAAAAAGGTTTGACAGACCTGGTCGAATCATCCTACCCATTTGCAATTGACCCAATGCCAAACCTTTACTTCACTCGGGATCCATTTGCTACGATTGGTAATGCTGTTTCTCTTAACCACATGTATTCAGAAACACGGAACCGTGAAACCTTGTATGGTAAATATATCTTCACCCATCACCCAGAATATGGTGGAAAAGTTCCATTGGTTTACAATCGTGAAGCAACTACTCGTATAGAGGGTGGTGACGAATTGGTTCTTTCAAAAGATGTTTTGGCAGTAGGTATTTCACAACGTACCGATGCTGCATCAATTGAAAAACTATTGGTAAATATCTTTGAACAGCATGTTGGCTTCAAGAAAGTATTGGCATTCGAATTTGCTAACAACCGTAAATTCATGCACTTGGATACGGTATTTACCATGGTTGACTATGATAAGTTTACTATCCACCCAGAAATTGAAGGTGACCTTCGTGTCTTCTCTGTAACCTATGAAAATGATACGCTTCATATTGAAGAAGAACATGGTGACTTGGCAGAACTTTTGGCTGCGAACCTTGGTCTTGAAAAAGTAGAATTGATCCGTTGTGGTGGCGGTGATATGGTTGCTGCTGGTCGTGAGCAATGGAATGATGGTTCAAATACATTGACTATTGCACCAGGTGTGGTAGTTGTTTACAAACGCAATACGATTACCAATGCTATCCTCGAGTCCAAAGGGCTTCGTTTGATTAAGATTGGCGGAAGCGAATTGGTTCGCGGTCGTGGTGGACCTCGTTGTATGTCAATGCCGTTTGAACGGGAAGACATCTAATGCCGAGTATAGAACGAACAACAATCGGTTCGGAAGAATGGCAACGCGCAGCCTCTATCTATGTCCGCTATAAGGTATTTGTCCTTGAGCGTGGTATTGCAAAGGAAGATGAATTTGACCAGAATGATACGGAAGGAAGTGTTTACGCCAATCTCTTTATTGGTGAAGAGCCTGTTTCAACGGGACGTTTTCTTCCTGTCGGTTCTGGTCAAGCTCGTCTAACTCGAATAGCCACTCTACCGAATTTTCGTGGAAAAGGCTATGGAAAAATGATTATTAGCTCTTTGGAAGCTTATGCACGTGAAGCTGGCTTTCATCAGTTGAATATACATTCGGAGTTAACTGCAAAGACTTTTTATGAGTCAGTTGGCTACCAAGCAACTTCTGAAGTTTATCAAGAAGATGGAGAATGGTGCCAGACATTGACAAAATTTATTTAAACATTAGGAGAAGAGACAATGACAAATGTATTTAAAGGTAGACATTTTCTTGCAGAGAAAGATTTCACACGCGCAGAATTGGAATGGTTGATTGATTTCTCAGCTCATTTGAAAGATTTGAAAAAACGCAATATTCCACACCGTTATTTGGAAGGTAAAAATATTGCTCTCTTGTTTGAAAAAACATCAACACGTACTCGTGCTGCCTTCACAGTAGCATCTATTGACCTTGGTGCCCATCCAGAATATCTTGGTGCAAATGACATCCAACTTGGTAAGAAAGAATCTACAGAAGATACTGCTAAAGTTTTGGGACGTATGTTCGACGGTATTGAATTCCGTGGTTTTAGCCAAAAGATGGTGGAAGAATTGGCAGAATTCTCTGGTGTGCCAGTATGGAATGGGTTGACAGATGCATGGCACCCAACTCAAATGTTGGCGGACTACTTGACTGTTAAAGAAAACTTTGGCAAGTTGGAAGGCTTGACTCTGGTTTACTGTGGTGATGGCCGTAACAACGTTGCCAACTCTCTATTGGTGACAGGTGCTATCCTTGGTGTCAATGTCCATATCTTCTCTCCAAAAGAACTCTTCCCTGATGAAACTGTTGTGGCATTGGCAGAAGGCTTTGCCAAAGAAAGCGGAGCGCGTGTTCTCATTACTGATAATGCTGATGAAGCAGTCAAAGGCGCAGATGTTCTCTATACAGACGTTTGGGTATCCATGGGTGAAGAAGATAAATTTGCTGAACGCGTTGCCCTCTTGAAACCATACCAAGTGAATATGGAATTGGTGAAAAAAGCAGAAAATGAAAATCTCATCTTCTTGCACTGCTTACCTGCCTTCCATGATACAAACACTGTTTATGGTAAAGATGTCGCTGAAAAATTCGGCGTAGAAGAAATGGAAGTAACAGACGAAGTATTCCGTAGCAAGTATGCTCGTCACTTCGACCAAGCTGAAAACCGTATGCACACAATTAAAGCGGTTATGGCAGCGACTTTGGGGGATCCATTTGTTCCACGTGTGTAGAATCTAGTCATCGCAACCTCCGGGGGCTGGCACCCAGCCCCCTTATTTTGAGGATAGATGTGTAAGCGATTACTATTTCGCGAAAGTGAGGAAAAAGCAAGAGATATGGCAAATCGTAAAATTGTAGTAGCCTTGGGTGGCAATGCCATTTTATCGTCTGACCCATCGGCTAAAGCACAAAAAGAGGCCTTGGTACAAACAGCCAAGCACCTTGTAAAATTGATAAAAAATGGGGATGACCTTATTATCACGCATGGTAATGGTCCTCAGGTTGGAAACTTACTTCTTCAAAACCTTGCTGCTGATTCGGAAAAGAACCCAGCTTTTCCACTAGACAGTTTGGTAGCCATGACAGAAGGTTCGATTGGTTTCTGGTTGCAAAATGCCTTGGAAAATGAATTGATCAAGGAAGGCATTGAAAAAGATGTAGCATCTGTTGTGACCCAGGTTATCGTGGATAAGAATGATCCCGCCTTCGAAAATTTGACCAAGCCGATTGGACCATTCTATACAGAAGAAGAAGCGAAAGCAGAAGCAGAAAAGACTGGTGCAACCTTCAAAGAAGATGCCGGACGTGGCTGGCGCAAAGTCGTTGCTTCGCCAAAACCTGTAGGAATCAAAGAAATAGGTACCATTCGTACCCTTATCAATGCAGGTGAAGTTGTCGTAGCTGCTGGAGGCGGAGGTATTCCAGTTGTCCAAGAAGCAGATGGCACCCTGACCGGTGTGGAAGCAGTTATTGATAAGGACTTTGCTTCTCAATGTTTGGCAGAATTGGTTGACGCAGACTTGTTTATCGTCTTGACCGGTGTAGACTATGTCTTTGTTAACTACAACAAACCAGACCAAGAAAAATTAGAAACAGTTACCGTAGCTGAATTGGAAGAATATATCAAACAAAATCAATTCGCACCAGGTTCCATGCTACCGAAAGTTGAAGCAGCTATTGCTTTTGTAAACAATAAGCCACAATCAAAAGCAGTCATTACCTCATTAGAAAACTTAGGCGCTTTGATTGAATCCGATAGCGGCACTATCATTGTCAAAGGCTAAGTAGCTGTTTGTATCGTTGAGGCTTCTATTTATTGATGTACTCTGCATGCAAATATAGTTTTTAAACTAGACGGGTTATTTATTGATGGAGTTAGGGGAGAGAAAGTGTTGATAGTCCCATAAGGGTTCCCTTTAATCTAAACATGAAGGTCTGGGCTTTCTAAGCTCCCTCCCCTCTCATCCATTTCCTATCAAGTATCTATCTATAAGCAATGATTTCAGATAATAGACTGAAGGAGATAGACATCTCTTGAAGATAGGTGGATATTTGATACGGTTATTACGGATACAATTTCCCTTAAATAGGGGATTTAGAACCTGTATTCCCAGTTCAGGACTTTCATCTAAGACTAGTTGTTGAGCTATTCATCGTTAGTTTTTCAGTATTTCTTTAAAAACTATCTTGATGAGCAAAAAACTATTTCTTATATAAAGTACTTTACTTGTCAATCCAGGTTGCGCTCAAAAAATATTATAGGAGGTTTTTGCGATGAGCGAAAAAGTGAAAAAAGGCTTTAAAATGCCTTCATCGTATTCTATTTTGATGCTCATTATTGCCTTTATGGCAGTGATGACATGGGTTATTCCAGCAGGTCAGTATGAAAAAGACGAAGCTGGAAAATTTATCACAGGCACCTATCAAGCAGTGGCTCAAAATCCGCAGGGAATTTGGGATATTCTGATGGCACCTGTCCGTGCTATGTTGGGTCATGGCGACACTAGTAAGGCTATTGACGTTGCCTTCTTTATTCTGATGGTTGGTTCCTTCTTAGGCGTGGTCAATGAAACTGGTGCGCTTGATGTGGGGATTGCCTCCATTGTGAAACGCTTCAAGGGTCGCGAGAAAATGCTGATTTACATCCTCATGCCTTTGTTTGCCTTGGGCGGTTCTACCTACGGTATGGGTGAGGAAACCATGGCCTTCTTCCCACTCTTAGTTCCTGTTATGATGGCAGTTGGTTTTGATAGTATTACAGGTGTTGCTATTATCTTGTTGGGTTCTCAAATCGGCTGTTTGGCTTCGACTGTAAACCCATTTGCGACAGGTGTGGCTTCGGATGCAGCAGGGGTTTCCTTGGCAGATGGTATGATATGGCGGATTATCTTCTTTATCGTTATTTTGGGTCTGGGTGTGTGGTTCGTTGCTAACTATGCTGAAAAAGTGAAAAACGACCCAACTAAATCCCTCGTTTACAAACAACGTGAAGCAGATATGGCTCACTTTAATGTCAACACATCAAGTGAAGAAGTCAATGCTGTCTTGACACCTGCTCAAAAACGTGTCCTTTGGGTCTTCGTATTGACTTTTGTAGTCATGATTTGTAGCTTTATTCCTTGGGAAGACTTGGGTGTTTCTGTCTTTGCAGATTTCAATACTTGGTTGCTTGGCTTGCCAGGAATCGGTCAGGTGATTGGTAGTTCAGCCTATCCATTTGGCTGGTGGTATTTCCCTGAAGGAGCTATGCTCTTTGCCTTTGCTGGTGTCTTGGTCGGTATTGTCTATGGCATGGATGAAGCACGTCTGGTAAAAGCCTTTATGAATGGTGCGGCAGACTTGCTCAGTGTTGCCCTTATCTGTGCGGTGGCGCGTGGTATTCAAGTCATCATGAACGACGGTATGATTACTGCGACAATTCTACACTGGGGTGAAGTTGGCTTGCAAGGTCTGTCTTCACAAGTCTTCATCATCTTGACCTATCTCTTCTACCTGCCAATGTCCTTCTTGATTCCGTCCACATCTGGTCTTGCAGGGGCATCTATGGGTATCATGGCACCTCTTGGAGAATTTGTTAATGTGCCAGCACACTTGATTATCACAGCCTTCCAAGCAGCTTCAGGTGTACTTAACTTGGTTGCACCAACCTCAGGTATTGTAATGGGTGCCTTGGCTTTAGGTCGTGTTGAAATCGGAACTTGGTATAAATTTGTAGGTAAATTGATTGCAGCTATTGTACTTGCATCAATTGCTATTCTTGTCATTGCGACATTCTTCTAATCGAAATTCTGGGTCAGATTTTATCATGAATACAGATAAATTTGGCTCAGTTTTTCCATTTGTGATAGAATGAAAACAGAAAGAACTATATTTTAATCTGTTGAAAGGAGAAACAATGGAAACAAGTTTTATTCAAGCACAGCATCAAGAGGCTTGTGTAGAGGCGATTAAGGAACTGGTAGCTTTTCCGTCTGTCCTGCATGAAGGTCAAAACCAAACGCCATTTGGCCAAGCGATTCAGGATGTTCTGGAGCACACGTTGGCTTTGACGGAAAAAATGGGTTTTAAAACTTATTTAGACCCTGCTGGTTATTACGGCTATGCTGAAATTGGGCAAGGCGAAGAATTATTAGCAATCCTTTGCCACTTAGATGTGGTACCTGCTGGTGATCTTAGTCAATGGCAGACGCCGCCTTTTGAGGCTGTGGTAGAGGGAGATTACATTATTGGACGCGGAGTTCAGGATGATAAAGGTCCTTCGATGGCGGCCTTATTTGCAGTAAAAGCACTTCTTGATGCGGGAGTCCAATTTAACAAACGGATTCGTTTCATTTTTGGAACAGATGAAGAGACCTTATGGCGGTGTATGAACCGCTACAATCAGTTGGAAGAAGTGGCAACTATGGGCTTTGCACCAGATTCTTCCTTCCCTTTGACTTATGCTGAAAAAGGATTGCTACAGGCCAAATTGCATGGTCCAGGTCACCCTTGTCTGAGTATCGAAGCGGGAACTGCCTATAACGTAGTACCTGCCAAGGCAAGCTATTCTGGTCATTTATTAGCAGGAGTTATTGCGGAATTAGATCAATTAGGCTTTGATTATGAAACCAAAGATGATCAAGTAACGGTTCTTGGTATTTCGCGGCACGCCAAGGATGCTGCTGAGGGGGTCAATGCCATTGTTCGTTTGGCAAAGGCTTTGGAACATTTCGAAAATCATCCAGCCTTGGACTTTATCGTCAATGCAGTTGGTGAAGATGCCACAGGATTTAAGCTTTTTGGTGATGTGACCGATGAACCATCAGGGACACTCAGTTTCAATATTGCAGGCCTAACCATTAGCGCAAAAAAATCAGAAATTCGCTTGGACATTCGTATTCCTGTCACTGCGGATAAGGAAGCCCTAGTTTCTACTTTACAAGCCAAAGCGCAATCATGTGGTTTGACCTATGAAGAGTACGACTACCTTGCTTCCTTGTATGTGCCATTAGACAGTCAGCTGGTATCTACGCTCATGTCTGTTTATCAAGATAAGACAGGAGATTTGACAAGCGAGCCAATCTCGTCAGGTGGGGCTACCTTTGCTCGTACCATGCCAAACTGTGTGGCCTTTGGTGCATGTTTCCCAGATACAGAACAAACTGAGCATCAGGAAAATGAACGCATGCCATTAGAAGACTTATATAAAACAATGGATATTTATGCTGAGGCAGTCTATCGCCTAGCTGCGGAATAGCCATTATCAGTATTGAATAGTAAATTACAGTTTAAAAGCTCTTAGTGAAATATCTAAGAGCTTTTCTTATGAAGAATAACATTGAAAGATGAGATAGAAATGTGTCACTGTTTACAAGAAGTGTACAAAAATATATGAAAGTGAGACTTATTATATGCTGTTTTAGAAATAGACCCCATCTGCATATAGAATAAGTCAAATTAGACTATTCTACAATAAAACGCGTACATGTTATATTTTCGTTTATGAGTATAAAGGGAAGTTATTGATATTTATTTGAAAAATTATCTTTAAAATTAAGTATGTTGTTTGTGAACACAAATTTTTATAATTTACTAAAGAAAAATGGTGGAGTAAACTGTTTCAAGTGCTCGAAGCAAGCTTGTGCCCCCTCTACATCTTCACAAATGATGAGACAGACATCGTCACCGCAGACGGTCGCTACAATTTGAGGAATCTCCATGGCATCCAAAATAGAACCGAATGAGTTGGCCAATCCAGGTAGGGTCTTGAGCACCACTTGATGTTGGATAGGTTTTAGCATGACCAAAGCATCTTCCATATAGAGTCGCAGTCGTTTTTCCCAGCGAGTAGGAGCAATGGGGTTGATGACATAGTGAGAACAATCATCTTCGTTGACTTTGACAAGATTGAGCATCTTGATGTCACGGGAGAGGGTAGATTGGGTGACGGAGACTCCGTTGACCTCTAGTAATTCTTGCAATTCCTGCTGGGTATGTATTTTCTTCTCCATGATTAGAGACAGGATCAGCTGATGGCGGCTTTCAATCTTGTTCATAGGGCCCTCCTTGAGATGTAAGGAAAATAAAATCTGAACTCAGAATAATTTGGTGATAACAGCCTATTGAATAAACATTGCATCCCCAAAACTAAAGAAGCGGTAGCGTTCTTCAACAGCATGTTTATAGGCATCTAAGGTAAATTCTCTACCTGCAAAGGCAGAAACTAGCATAACCAAAGTAGATTTTGGCAGGTGGAAATTGGTTGAGAAGGCATCAACGATTCGGAAGGTGTAGCCAGGTTTGATGAAGATATTTGTCCAACCAGAATCAGCTTCCAAACGGCCATCAAATTTATTACCGATGGTTTCGAGGGTGCGGATGGATGTAGTGCCGACTGCGACGATACGACCACCGCTACCTTTGACCTGATTGAGGGTTTGAGCAGCTTCTGCTGATAGGTTATAGAATTCCGAGTGCATTTCATGTTCATCAACGTTATCAACAGAGACTGGTCGGAAGGTCCCAAGCCCAACGTGAAGGGTCAGATAGACTAGTTTCACTCCTTTAGCTTCGATTTTTTCGAGTAATTCTTGGGTGAAATGTAGTCCAGCAGTTGGGGCTGCGGCAGAACCGTTTTCCTTGGCATAAACTGTTTGATAGCGTTCACGGTCTTCTAATTTTTCATGAATGTAAGGTGGAAGTGGCATTTCGCCTAGACTTTCCAAGACTTCAAGGAAGATACCTTCATAGGAGAATTCAACTATTCTTCCACCGTGTTCTAATTCCTCTACGATAGTAGCAGTTAATCGTCCGTCACCAAAAGCGACTGTGGTACCGACTTTCAGACGTTTTGCTGGTTTGGCAAGAACTTCCCACTGATCACCTTGGGTATTTTTCAAAAGCAAAAGCTCAACATGTCCCATAGTTTCAGGCTTGTAGCCATAGAGACGGGCAGGCAGAACACGTGTATTGTTCATGACCAGAGCATCACCGGGATTTAGCTGGTCGATGATATGGTCAAAGTGACTGTCAACCATGCTCCGTTTTTCGCGGTCGAGGATCAATAGTTTAGAGCTGTCGCGCTTTTCAAGGGGAACTTGAGCGATAAGCTCTTCGGGTAAATCAAAATCAAAATCTGCAGTATTCATATTCACTCCTTAGACTAAAATAAAATATAGGTAAAATAAATCAATAGGGCAAATGGCAAAGCCACCAATAGACTACCAATCAGGTAGAAAATAAACTTTAGGACCTTTGATTTAGAAATAAAATAGCCAGTAAGGCAGAACAGAATACCAATAAAAAATAAGTAAAAAAGCACATCTGTCATAAATGTATTATATCATAGTTAGACACTTAAGTCTTGATGGATGGGAAGAGAATTAAAATTATTCGTGCTAATGTAATACTCTATAAGTATAAATTCTTGACAAAAATTGGTCTATACCATATAATAAAGAAAAATAAGAAATGGTATAGACCAAAGAGGTGTGTTATGAAAATTCATGTAGTAAACAATCAAGTTGAAGGAGCAACTGTAGCATTAGACATTTTGAAAGAAAAATTGAACGGAGGTGCCAAGGTATTAGGTTTGGCAACAGGCTCCAGTCCGTTAGAATTTTACAGATTGATTCGTGAGTCGGATTTAGACTTTTCGGATGTGACATCTGTAAACTTGGATGAGTATGTTGGTTTAGGTGAGGAGAGCGACCAATCCTATATTCATTTTATGAAGGAAAATCTTTTCAATGACAAACCGTTTAAACAATCTTATTTACCGAATGGTTTGGCGACAAATGTAGTTGCTGAAACAGAACGTTACAATAAAATTTTGGCTGAACATCCAGTTGATTTCCAAATTTTGGGTATCGGTCGCAACGGCCATATCGGTTTCAATGAACCAGGTGCTCCATTTGATGGTCAGACCCATCTGGTTGAATTGGCGCCATCAACCATTGAAGCCAATGCGCGCTTCTTTGACAATCCAGAAGATGTACCAAAACAAGCTATCTCCATGGGCATCGCCAACATTATGGCAGCCAAGACCATTGTTCTCATGGCCTATGGTCAGGAAAAAGCTGACGCCATTAAGGCGACTGTGGAAGGAGCAGTGACAGAAGATGTCCCAGCAAGCGTCCTCCAAAACCACGACAATGTCATCCTTATCCTCGACCAAGCGGCAGCAAGTAAATTAGCATAATAAACAAAACCGACTACCATTTTTGGCAGTCGGATTTCTTATTATGTGACTTTTAGTCCGTCACGCTCCGTAAGGTGCGTGACAAATAAACCACCCGCTATGCGGGTGCGCGACGAAGGTTATACCAAAAAAACTCCAAACGCGATACAATAAAGGTGTTCAAGCCTATTGTAAAGCGAAAGGAGAAAAATATGGCGCAAAAGGCACATAGTTTATCACATACAAAGTGGCTGTGTTCTACCACATTGTCTTCACACCTAAGTATAGACGAAAAATCATCTATAATCAATATCGAAGTAGTTTGGGAGAAATATTCCGACGTTTGTGTACTTATAAAGGCGTAGAAATTATCGAAGGACATCTGATGCCGGATCATGTTCATATGTTAGTCAGTATTCCTCCGCGATTAAGTGTATCAAGCTTTATGGGATATTTAAAAGGTAAGAGTGCTCTAATGATGTTTGATAAACACGCCAATCTCTCTATAAATTTGGTAATCGTCATTTCTGGGCAGAGAGCTTCAACAATTTGGGGAATTGTTGAAGAGTGTAAGTTGGACTTAATGAAGCCACAATAAAGAAATATATACAAGAATAAAGAAATTATCCAGTGGATGATTTCTTCACGAGCTTAAAATCTAGAAAGCGAGTTAA
>NZ_JARQPL010000042.1:0-14491 GCF_046032535.1 Streptococcus suis
TTTTTAGTGCACCCTTTTGTCTAGAAAATCATCTAAAAATTAATCAACTTTCTATTGACTTTTTACCACTAGACTTTAAATCATCCAAACCGATTGCAAAACGACGATAGGTTGTCTGCAATTCTTGAAGGTAACGAGCCAAATCCACCAATTCTTTAGGAGCCCGCCAGGTTAACCCTGTCAACTCTGTATTGATAATCACAGCCAGTCTATCTGCCAGCCAGTAGAGGCTGACATCCTTGTCCAAAGACTGTGCCGTCTCCAGAATCTTGTCACGGACAGGCTGACTGAGTACATCCGTCTTGAGATTATAGACCGCAGATAGATACTGGTAAAATTCTTCTTTATTGGCTTTTTTCATAGCATCCTCCAGTTGAACTTTTCTGATGATAGAATGCTTTTATTATACTCTAAAAATTTTAACAAGGCAATGGATTGGTTGAGTTGCCTCCTCAATCACTTTTTACATATATTGTAGAGCTTGTTTTATTGAATGTCAACTAAAAAAGATTGCCCTAAGACAATCTTTCTATTTATTAAAGTGAGTTAGGATCAACTTTGATACCAACACCTTGTGTTGTTGTAATTGATACTGAAGTCATGTAAGTACCTTTAGCTGTAGCTGGTTTAGCTTTAGCCATTACATCGTGGAAAGCTTTGAAGTTTTCAACGAGTTTGTCAGCGTCAAATGATACTTTACCGATAAGAGCTTGTACGATACCTGCTTTGTCAGCACGGTAAGTGATTTTACCACCTTTAGACTCTTCAACTGCTTTAGCAACATCCATTGTTACTGTACCAGTTTTAGGGTTTGGCATCAAGTTACGTGGACCAAGTACACGACCAAGACGTCCAACAACAGCCATCATATCTGGAGTTGCGATAACAACGTCGAAGTCCAACCAACCACCGTTGATTTTAGCAACGAGGTCATCTTCACCAACAAAGTCTGCACCAGCAGCTTTTGCTTC
The DNA here is from genome assembly GCF_046032535.1 of Streptococcus suis. Classification (GTDB taxonomy): domain Bacteria; phylum Bacillota; class Bacilli; order Lactobacillales; family Streptococcaceae; genus Streptococcus; species Streptococcus suis_AK. The sequence continues at coordinate 972 of NZ_JARQPL010000042.1, forward strand.
TTCTGCTTTAGCACCACGTGCGAAAACAAGAACGCGTGAAGTTTTACCAGTACCGTTTGGCAATACCATTGCACCACGGATTTGTTGGTCTGCTTTACGTACGTCGATGTTCAAGTTGTAAGCAACTTCAACTGACGCATCAAATTTAGCGAAGTTAGTTTCTTTTGCAAGAGCAACAGCTTCTTCTACGCTGTAAAGTTTTGTGCTGTCGATTTTTTCAAGAGCAGCACGCAAGTTTTTGCTTTTTTTAGCCATGTTATATGTCTCCTTGTAATCAGATAATCTTGGGTGCTACTTAGTCAGTAACAGTGAATCCCATAGAACGAGCAGTACCTTCGATCATACGCATTGCAGATTCAAGAGATGCAGCGTTCAAGTCAGGCATTTTAGTTTCAGCAATTTCTTGTACTTGTGCACGAGTAACTGTTGCAACTTTAGTTTTGTTTGGTGTACCTGAACCTTTTTCAACACCTGCAGCTTTTTTCAAAAGAACAGCAGCTGGTGGTGTTTTAGTGATGAAAGTGAATGATTTATCTTCATACACAGAGATAACTACTGGGATGATCATACCAGCTTGGTCAGCTGTACGAGCGTTAAACTCTTTTGTGAATCCCATGATGTTGATACCTGCTTGACCAAGTGCTGGACCGACTGGTGGAGCTGGAGTAGCTTTACCTGCAGGAATTTGAAGTTTTACGAGTTTTTCGACTTTTTTAGCCATGATATAAAATCCTCCTATTGTGGTTTTGGCGGTAATTAAAGATTTTTACCTCCCACAAATATGTGTTTTACACATACCTTTTCATTATACACGAATTTCAAAGAAATGCAAGCTTTAGGTTTACTTTTTTTCACATTTTTTATAGAATGAATGTATGTTTGAATCGATTATATTTTTAAAAATAGTAGCCTTCCTATTTATCTTTCTAACCTTGGCCATTTCGATAATTGCTGTCAAGTTTTTTAGGTTGCAAAACCGAGGATGGAACTTTGCAGACATTGCCTTTCCTCTCTATGCAATTGAATTTTATCTGATTTCGGACAAGGCCTACTATAACAGTCTACTGCCTCAGCTTGTCCTAGCCCTCTCACTACTAGCGATTGGTCTTTGTGGTTCCTTCCTTTTAAAGAAAAAGAATTTTTTATATCGCCGTTTCTTCAAGGTTTTCTGGCGAGCTAGTTTTATCTTGACCTTTTTGATGTATCTAGCTTTGGTTATTGCGGTCTTCACTTTAAAATCCTAAAATCATCCATCCTTTCATAGATGGCATAATAAATCCCCATTGCAGGCGCAGTGGGGATTCTTTTTATACTAAATCAGACTAGGCGACGTAGATGTATAGTCGAATGAATTAGCTTTCAGACAAGGAACTGAGGTGCAGGCTCTACTTATAGTACGGCAAGCCAAAAGTGACGATGTATCAAAGTTAATTCAAATAACTATAGATAGAACTGACCTTCATCAAATCAAGTCAACAGCGTATGATTTTGATTTTCTAAGAGTATTAATTAGTTGTCATATTGATAGGCCTCTCTGGGCATGAAAAGATGGACTCATTCATGAATTTCTAGAGGGAGGCCATCTGGATCAAAGAAGAAGGCCATTTTTTTACCATCAAAATCATCTGTACGAAGGGCTTCGTGTCGGATGTCCAAACGGTCAAATTCTTCCAGACAGGCTTCCACATCTGCAACCTGGAAGGCTAGATGGCGTAGACCTGTATGTTCAGGATTGGGCATGGCCGGACGCATTGGCGCATCTGGTTTGATAAAAATTTCCAAGATCAGATTGCCTTTTTTGACATTGAAGAGAATATCATTTTTTTCTGGGCGAATATGCTCATCCACCTGTTCAAAGCCTAGTTTCTCAACATAAAATTCTCTTGTTTTGTCATAGTCACTACCGATAATTGCAATATGATGAACTGCATCAAATTTCATTATTGTGTTTCCAATACCTTTCTAGGTTTTGTTCCTTCAGCTGGACCAATGACACCCGCTGCTTCTAGCTCTTCCATGAGGCGTGTTGCCCTGTTAAAACCGACAGACAAGCGTCGTTGAATCATAGAGGCGCTGGCTTTTTGTGTCTCAACTACCAAGGCACGTGCTTCGTTGAAAAGTGGATCTCCTCCAGCATCACCAAAACCTGCATCGCCATCACCTTCTGCCACTTCACCTGGATCAAAGGATTCATCATAATCTGCATCTGCCTGATCCTTGATAAAGCAAACTATTGCTTCTACATCATCATCGGATATAAAGGAACCTTGCAAGCGGACTGGATGGTTTTCATCAATCGGTTTAAAGAGCATGTCACCGCGACCCAAGAGTTTTTCAGCACCGTTTTCATCTAGAATCGTCCGACTGTCTGTACCGCTTGATACGGCAAAGGCGATACGAGATGGTACATTGGCTTTAATCAAACCTGAAATAACATCAACAGATGGTCGCTGGGTAGCAAGAATCATGTGGATACCTGCTGCACGAGCCTTCTGTCCCAAGCGAATAATGGCATCTTCCACTTCCTTGCTGGCTACCATCATCAAGTCTGCCAACTCATCTACGATTACCACAATGAGAGGAAGTGGAATCTGTTTTTCTTCTGAACGGCTATTAAATTCTTCGACCTTCGCATTATAACCTTCTAAGTTTCGGACACCAATCTGGCTAAATAACTCATAGCGTTTCTCCATTTCATCCACTACTTTTTGAAGAGCTCGAGCAGCCTTGCGTGGGTTGGTCACAACGGGAATCAATAGGTGGGGAATATCATTATAGACCGATAACTCGACCATTTTGGGGTCAATCATCATGAACTTAACTTGGTCTGGACCAGCTTTCATGAGAATTGAAGAGATGATACCGTTGACAGCAACAGACTTCCCTGAACCAGTTGAACCAGCCACCAATAGATGGGGCATACGTGCTAGGTTAAAGGAACGGACGGAACCATTGACAGCCTTACCGAGAGGAATTTCCAGAAGTTTGTCTGGGTCTGTTTTAGATTGTTCCCAGAGCTCACGGAAAGGTACTGTAGCCACTTCGGAGTTTGGAACTTCAATACCGACCAGTGATTTTCCTGGGATAGGAGCTTCAATACGGACATCTTTAGCCGCAAGGGCTAGAGCCAAATCATCAGCTAGGTTAGAAATCCGATTGACACGGACGCCGACTGCTGGTTTGACTTCATACTTGGTTACCGATGGTCCAATCTCAGCACGCTCAACTACTACCTTGATTCCAAAACTGGCAAAGGTGTCTTCTAAAACTTTAATATTCTGACGAACAATTCGTTTTTCATTGGACTGACTCTTAGCTTTTATAGGAGCAAATAAGTCTATGGACGGAAGTTTATATGCTAGTCTCTGCTTAGGCTTGAAATCAATCTCCACATCTGTCTCGTCCTTCTCAAACTCATTTGGTTCAGAAGCCTGGCTTGCCGAGTTTGATTGTGCTGGTTGGTCATCTTCTGCCAACATAATAGGAAATTCATCTTCTATGTCTAAGTGGTCATATTCTGAAATAATCGGTACTTGAACAGGCTCTTCTTCGAGGATTTCACCCGTCTCTAAATCGACATGTCTATCTACCAGTGCCAAAGCCCGAGCTGACTCTTCCTCTTCCTCTAGACGAAGGCGTTCCTCTTCTAGACGAGCTAATTCTTGCTGACGTTTTTCTTCTCGTTCAGCCTTCTTCTGTGTTCGAAGCTCTGCTCTTTTTACCTGCGTCTCCACCAACTTATCTTTGGCAACCGCCAAGCCATCGGCAACATCATAAACAGACCATGGGCTTACAAAAAAGATACCAAATACTATCACTAGAAGACCGATGAAGAAGGAACCGACATTTGCAAAGAGGAAGGAGACTGGCAGATAGAAGATACTTCCAATCATCCCTCCGCCTAGAAATGCTGTTACCTGAAACTTAGCTAGGTCTGACAAGGCCAATTTTAGAGTATGACCGAATAAGTCACTCCCTTGATAGGTCCAGTCTAAGTAAGCCTGAAATTCAATTAATAACCCGATAACAATCAGCCAGAAGCCCGATATGGCCCCTTCTCTTTCGCGTAAGACTTTGGGAATAAGAAGGTAGATAAATGCACCCGCCAATAATAGATAGGCCAGACTACCAAATAATAGCCGGAAAATATTGTAGCTGGTCACTCCAAACACACCTAGGCGACTGGCTGCAAAGGCAATGAATAAAAGCCCCAATACTCGAAGGGTGATATTTTTAACACGTTCTTGCTGTGCTAATTCTGCCTTGGTTGGTCGCCTCGTAGCCTTTCCTTTTTTACTTGTCTTTCTCATAGATACCTCAACTTTCTCAATCTCTTTATTTTATCATAATTGAGAATATTTTTCATATCAGAAAAAGTCCTGCATTATACAGGACTTCTCTCGGAGTGAAAGAATAATTTAAGAGGGCAAATAATATTATAGAGCGTTTAGAATAATCTGACCTTCTACGTAGAAGGTTGATGTCAAGGTTTCTTGACCATCGTTAATAAAGATTTCCAAACAGTTGGTGTCAATCAAGACTAGTAATTCTTTCGCTTCGACGGTCACTGCTCGGCGGACAGTTGACCACTCCTCCTCACCAGCTTGCTGGATCTTAAGAGAACTACGGTCAATATAGACTTCCTGTCTTTCTTTATCATAGCCAAATTGCAGGTAATCTTGGTCGCTTCCAAGTTTCAGCTCCAAACTATCTTCCAGTTTAAGAGAGAGCTTGCTTGGACCTTGAATATCTTGACCGATTTCAATTTCTTCAAAACCTGCTAAAACACTGGTTGGTACAACTTGAAGCAGGTCTTTTTGACTTGGTTTGAGAATGCGTGGAAGGGTCATCTGACCGTACCACTTATGGCCTAGGTCATTGGTCACCAACTTGCGACCCCAAGTATGCATCCAGGCTACCATGATACGTTCGCCTTCTGGACCTTCGGTAGTCTGAGCTGCGTAGAAGTCATGTCCGTGGTCAATTTCCTTAAAGGATTCTGCCACAAAGACCTTTTTGTCCCAGTCCACATGACCTGTCACAAAGATATTGGAATTGATATTGATAAAGTCATTCCCGTCTTTTTGGTAACGCATGGGAGAGATAATCAGGTACTCTTGACCGTCCACTTCAAAGTAGTCAGGACATTCCCAGACAAAGCCTTGGTTGGCCTCACCTTTCAAGAAGATAGACTCAAATTGCCAGTCCGTCAGGTTGGGAGAGCTGAGTAAGACGATACAGCCGACATTGTCCTTGTGCTTGGTTGCGACAACAGAGTAGTAGTGACCATCCTTCTCAAAAATCTTCGGATCGCGGAAGTCATTGGCAATGACTTCTTCTGGCAGTCCTTCTGCTGTTGCGACTGGATTCTGCTCGATTTTTTCAAAGTGAATACCGTCAGTCGAGAAGGCCATGTTCTGAACTTGGCTAACTGTCCCATCTTCATTGTTGATATGACCGGTATACATGAGCCAGAGGACATCATCTTTGACAATGGCAGAGCCCGAGAAACAGCCGTCTTTATCGTAAGCTTTATCAGGAGCTAGGGCAACTGGAAGGTGTTCCCAGTTGACCAAGTCCTTACTTTTCGCATGCCCCCAGTGCATCGGTCCCCAAACACTTTCGTAAGGGTTGAATTGGTAGAACAAATGGTATTCTCCACGGAAGTAGATAAATCCATTGGGGTCGTTCATCCAGCCTGTTTCTGGTGTTAAATGGGCTTGTGGTTTGAAAATCGGATTAGTATTTCCTTTTTCTGTCTGAATAAATTGATTGGCTTTTTCAACTGTTTTCACAGGCAGCCTCCTTTTGATTACTGATTTTCTTTATACTGATCGTAGTATTTTTGCTTGATAGCTAACCAGTCAGAAAGACCATAGCTTTCCAATTCTTTCAAGTAGCTATCCCATTCTTCTTCGATACCGCCGTTTACAATCCATTCTGCACGTTTGCGGTAGATGAAGTCGTTCATATCTGCTTCAACTTGGGCAATCTTGTCCAAATCTTCTTGTTCCATGAAGACACGAGGGTAGATGTCATCGTTGGTCACATAATCAAGATAGGTTGCGTGCATCAAGTCCAAACGCCATTTCGCATCGTCTGGCATAGTTGTCACAGTTCCGTAGTACTCATCAAGAATAGCAAGCGGTCCACCAACTTCTGTCTTCTGACGCAATTCACCTGGTGCTGTCCCCTCTAATGGCAAGTGTTTTAAGCTATTGGTTGCTTTGTCAAGTTCAAAAATATTTTGCTGTGTTTCATCCCCATAGGTACCCCAGTTGTTTTGGACCGATTGGAGCGGAGCGTATTGAGCGTCAATCCATTTAGCTGTCAACTCCAAGTTTTTGTTAGCTGAGGTGATAACCATGCGGTCGCGTTGGAAGCCCATACCGTTTGTACGTGTGATGTGCTTGGTTCCATCAGGACCTGCCAACACAGGCAAGATATCATAAGTATCGTTCATACCTGTAATGTTAGCTTTATCCCAAGTGAAGTAAACACCGTATAGATTTTCACTACCTTTAGCAATGTAAGTATTCCAATCTTGTTCAAACGCTTCCGGATCTAGAAGACCTTTTTCTTGAAGGGTACGCATAAATTCAACACCTTCTTTGTAGTCTTCATTGTCCGCTGTGAAGTCAACAGTTCCGTCATTGCTAACAACTAAGTGATCATCATTATCACCAACACCGAATGCCCCAAAAAGAATTTTGAAGTCTTCATTTCCTCCACCATTAATGAAGCCCATCGGAATTTCATCCGCCTTACCATTTCCATTTGGATCTTGGGTCTTGAAGGCTTCAAGGACCTTAATCAAGTCATCCGTTGTTTTTGGCATTTCTAGACCGAGTTTGTTCAACCATTCTTTGTTGATCCAAGCAATATCGTTAACAGTGTGGATTGATTCCTTACCTTCGCCCAATTCTTCAATCCATGGGAATGAGTAGATATGGCCGTCTGGTGCTGTAATCATGGAACGGTACTCTGGATTTTCATCCAAAATTTTCTTGAGGTTTGGCATATGCTCATCAATCAAGTCTTCAACTGGTACAATAACACCTTGTTTTGCCCAGTTCATCAATTCCACATCGGAAGCACCGTCGTTATGGATGGCATCTGGCAAATCACCTGAAGCGATGTCCAAGTTCCGCTTTTCACCAAAGTCTGACTGGTAGTTGGTCCAATCAATATGAACGCCAGTTTCTTCCTCAAGACGTTGGAAAATCAACTTGTCATTTGGATCGGCTGGAGCTAGAGGGGAGCTAGCTGTCATGAACTTAAGTGTAACGGATTTTTCAAGCGGGAATTGAACATCTTTCAATTCATAATCTGGGCTTGAAGCAGTATTTTTTGAGCCACAAGCAGCCAATAAAACGGTACTTGCTAGAAGCGTAACAACTGTTTTTCCAAATGTGTGTTTCATCAGAAACAACCTCCTGTTTTGTTTTCTATAAAAATTTTGAGCAATTTTAACCTTTTAATGAACCAGCCATAATACCCTTATCAAAGTATTTCTGGAAGAATGGATACATGACAATGAGTGGCAAGCTAGAGATGACAATGGTCGCATACTTAATCATTTCTGCGATGCGTTTCATTTCATTCATGGCAGCCTGAGCACCGATCATGTCCTTAGCAGGCTCGCTTTGAATGAGGATTTTACGAAGTACTAGTTGGAGTGGCTCTAAGTCTGGATCCTTGATGTAAATCATGGCATCAAAGTAAGAATTCCATTGACCGACAAAGGCATAGAGGAAGAGTACAAACATAATTGGCTTAGCTAGTGGAATCATGATTTTCCAGAAAATCTGAAATTCATTGGCACCGTCCATAACGGCTGCTTCTACCAACTCATCCGGCAAGCCTTGGAAATAGGTCCGTGCCAAGATGATATTCCAAACATTGACTGCACCAGGGATAATAATGGCCCAGACAGTGTTCAACATTCCCAAATCTTTAACCAAGAGATAGGTCGGAACAAGTCCACCACCGAAGAACATGGTGAAAACTAGAAAGGCGTTGATCCATTTTTTTCCGACCAAATCTTTCTTCGAGAGTGGGTAGGCAGTCATGACTGAAATAGCCACGGTCACGAAGGCAAAGGAGAAGGAATAAAAGAGGGAGTTGAAAAATCCGCGTAGGATAGACTTGTCTGAAAATACCCGTTGATAACCTTCTACTGTCCAGTCCTTTGGATCAAAGCTAATGCCCTTGCTGACCAAAGCCTGCGGATCCATGAAGGAAGCGACTAGGATATAGACCATAGGCACAACTGTTATGAGAACAAGAAATGCCAGCAAGATTTTATTGACAATCAGCATTCGCTTGTCAAATTTTGTGTACATTTGTGTATTCATACGAACCTCCTATAAGCCTTGTCCGTCGTTGATGCGTTGGACAATCTTATTGACTGCAATCAGTAGGATAATATTGATAAAGGCATTGAACAAACCAACCGCTGTTGAGTAAGAGTAGTCCCCTGACACCAAACCGATTTTATAGACATAGGTTGAAATGATTTCAGAACTGGTTAGGTTGAGGGAAGTCTGCATCAGAAAGGCTTTTTCGTAACCAACGTTCATGATGCCCCCAGCTGCCAGGATAAACTGAATAACCATGACTGGCTTTAGTGCTGGTAGATCAATATGCCAGATACGTTGGAAAATATTGGCACCGTCTAGTTTTGCTGCTTCAATCAAGGCTGGATCAACATTGACCAAGGTAGCCGTGTAGAGTGTTGATGCCCAGCCCATTCCCTGCCAGATACCACTGAGAATATAGAGGGGTCTGAAGAAGTCTGGGTCTGTCAGGAAGTTGGCTTCAATCCCAAACATACCTAGGATGGAATTGATCGGTCCTCCTACTGAGAAGAAGAGGAAAATCATACCGACAATGACCACGACTGAGATAAAGTTTGGAGCGTAGAGCACCAACTGAATCCGCTTCTTAGCCTTATCGCTCAATAGTTGGTTGAGCATGATGGCCAAAATAATCGGTGGTAGAAATCCTAGGAGCAGGCCGTAGATACTCAATTTCAAGGTGTTGGCAAGCAAATTACCAAAGTTTGGAGATGAGAGAAACTTGGTAAATTCTTCAAACCCAATCCACTCACTGCCTAGCACCCCTTTCAAGGGATTGTAGTCCTTGAAGGCAATCAAGACCCCGTACATGGGGATGTAACGGAAGATGAAAGTCAAGACCAAGCCTGGTAGTAACATCAGTAACAAGAGTTTCTGTTGCTTGATTCGATCCAAGAGCCCAGCTTGTTGCAGTTTTGATGTTTTCATAAGAACTCCTTTTTGAAACGTTTCAAATTTATTGATTTTAGAAAGAGGTCTAACCCTCCGTTTTTTTGAAACGTTTCATTTTTCTTGTAAAAATAAAACCAACTGTTTATTGATGATTTTATTTTATCATTGTAACCGTTTTCTGTCAACTGCTTTTTTAAAAATTTTTTGTCGTTTTTCCTTCAAGATAGGAAATCGGTAGAGTGACTTGTAGGGGGCGCTCTCTTTTCTCAATAATATCAATTAGACAGGCAACGGCTTCCTGGGCCATAGACTCCAAAGGTTGACGAATGGTCGAAAGGGCTAAAGATTTTTCACTTGCCAACTGAATACCATCATAGCCAATCACCTGCACATCTTCTGGAACCCGTCGTCCCAGTTTTTCCAAAACAGCAAGTGTGTCTAGGGCCGTAAAATCATTGATGGTGAAAATGGCGTCAACCTGTGGATTGTTAATCAGAAACTCTTCGACTTGACCGACAAAGTCATCATAGGGTTCTTCCAAATCCAAGACATGACAAGGAAAACCTGCCTCTAAAATCCGCTTTTCAAAGTACAATCGACGCTTCTTTGTTTCATTGATGGTTTTATTGTGCCCACCGATAAAGGCAAAATGGCGGCCACCTTTTGCTATTAAGGTATCCGCTGCCAGCTCCGCACCAGCTTGGTTGTCCGAGCTGACACAAGGAATAGCCTTATTTTCATAGGTGCGGTCGATACTGACAAAGGGAATATTGGACGATAGGTAATCATCAATGGGACTGTAGGTAATGGCGATAATGCCGTCCACCTTATTTTGTTGCAGCATAGTCAGATAATCCAGTTCCCTTTTTGGACCAGAAATATTGCAAAGGAGCAACTTGTAATTTTTCTTACTCAGTTCCACTTCAACATGATAGGCAAATTCTCCAAAAAAAGGATGCCAAACTGTCGGAATAATCAAAGCGATGGTTTCGGTTTTGTTCTTCTTCATGCCACGAGCATAGACATCTGGGATGTAATTCAATTCCTTAATGGCTGTATTGACTTTTTCAAGCGTACTTTCCTTAATACCTGGCTCATTGTTGATAACTCTTGATACAGTCCCAACGCTTACACCAGCAACCCGCGCAACGTCTTTCATGGTGATTGATTTTTGATCTTCCATTGTTTACCCCTTTCTTTTGAAACGTTTCAATAATTTACACTAGAATATCATTGATAGCGTTTTCTGTCAAGAAAAATTGACTTGTTAGCACATAAAAACACCCAAAAAGCTAGAATGATTCTAACTTTTAGGTGCCGTTTAAAAATCTTTTCTATTTTATTTGTACATCTTCTTCATTGGGTGTTTTGCAAGCACTTCTGGGTGATTATCGAGTGTAGCTCTGCCTTTTTCCGTCAGGGCATAACCTCGGACGGTAAAGTATGGAGCTAACTTTTCTTCCGTCAAGTTATCCTTGAGGGCAGTGTCGAGGTCTGCCGCCTTCATCTTGGACAGACCGGTCACGCCTTCTGCCTTGAGGATATTTTTCTTGGCAGTCGAGGTGATATGGTCTAGGGAATCAAAGGCTGATTCCACATATGCATAACCGTCTGCAATCAACTGCTCCATGTGAGCAGGACCATTGATGCCATACATATACTCGAAATATTTTGAGTAGGGCGTCGTCGTTTCAAAAGAACCCAGGCTAATCCGCCATAGCAAAATAATATCTCCCGGTAAAATCCCCTCTTCTAATCGCACCATATTGCGTTTAGGTACAGGTTTGGCCTCCAAAAGCCAGGCTGCCAAGTCACGCTCGGGGGAGATATAGGGTTTGACCTCGTGGTCTTTATACATTTCTTCAACACGCTTCTGGAGTGACATTTACTTTACCTCACGAATTGCGTAATAATTTCCATCATTGTCTGCAAAGCTAATTACCTTCATGAAACCAAGGTCCATGACTGGATTCGTTGTGACACCACGTTCAACAAGTTCTTCGTAAGTTTTGGCTACATCTACTGATGTCATTAAGATTGATGGTGTACCTAAGTTTAATTCTGGCTCCATTTCAGCAACCTCTGCCTTATCATGAAGTACAAATTGTACCTCACTATCTGATTTAGGTGCAATAATGTAAGAAGTTTGGGGGCCTTGCACTTGTTTTTCTACACGTTCAAATCCCATTTTCTCTTTCCAAAATTGAGCTGAAGCCTCAATATCATTCACATATAACATAACTTGTCCGATTGATTGAATCATCTTAAATACCTCTTTTGCGTTGTACGAACATGTGTTCAAACCATTATACACTAGATAGAGATATTCTCCAAAGAAAAACGACTCTTAGAGCCGTTCAAAACCTAGGAAACGAGTCCCCTGAAAATGCAGGGTGCCTACATCTCCCTCTGCTAAAAGGGCATATTCATCTGAACGAAGGCGAAATTCCTGCCGTTTTCCCTCCCATTCAAACGTTACATAATAATTGGTTCGTGCTACTTCGTTACCGAAAACATGGGTTCGTTTAGAGACAAGCTTAGCCTTGCAAGATTCTTTGGGCGCCCGATTGTTGTGGTGCCATTCCATAAAATTTTTAATGATATGGAAACAAACCGTCGCTAATATGATCGCGGAAAAACTGTAGAAAAGGACCGTATGCCATACTAGGCTTCCATCTGGGGCAAACAAGTTCTCAAACATCATTATTCTCCTTTTGTATCTGTAAATATAGTATATCATATTATTGTTTTAGATGCGCTTTTTATACTAGATAAAAATTGAAAAAATCCATATTTCATGGTAGAATGAGCATAATTTTCAACAAGACAAGAAAGGATTTTCAATGAAAAAAATACTAGCTCTTGCTCTAGCTTCGAGCATCTTGCTAACTGCCTGCACAAACAACTCAACAGCTAATAGCTCATCTTCTACAGTATCTAGTTCTAGTCCAAGCTCGACTACGACAGCTGATACAACTGCTTCTAGCCAATATGCCAAAGATTTGGCATACGCCATTAACAATCCCAAAGCTACATTCCCCCAACTTTCCAATGAAATTGGTGAAAATGAGGCTGCTGTTAAAATAAAAACAACCGAAGGCGATATCACCATAAAACTCTTCCCCGAGCAAGCACCACTAACTGTGGAAAACTTTCTGACTCATGCGAAGGAAGGATACTATAATGGAACAATCTTCCATCGTGTCATTAAGGATTTCATGATTCAAGGTGGCGATCCTCTTGGAAATGGTACTGGTGGAGAGTCTATCTGGGCCGGAAAAGATACTACTATCGATGCTGGGAATGGTTTTAAAGACGAGATTTCAGCTTTCCTTTATAACATTCGTGGCTCACTTTCTATGGCAAATGCTGGCGCGGGAACAAATGGAAGTCAGTTTTTCATCAATCAAAATACAACAGACATGTCTAGCCAACTCTCTAGTTCTAGCTATCCTGGTAAAATCATTGACGCTTATAAAAACGGAGGCAATCCAAACTTAGATGGCAAGCATACCGTATTTGGTCAAGTCATTGAAGGGATGGACATCGTGGATAAAATCGCTTCCGTCGAAACAGACAATAGCGATAAACCTAAAACAGATGTAAAAATTGAGTCTATTGAAATTCTGAAAGATTACGTAAAATAGTATACTAGCTAGACATAGAACGCCATCATCACACTAAAAAGCAATGGACGAAAGTCAAGTGATATTGGAGCTTCCATCAATTAGTAGTTATCTCAAGTCCTCAATCCTCTCTCTAAGACGATAACCTTTGATTGTGGGAAAGAATTCTCTACCTGAATACCTATTTCGAATGTACATGACTTTAATATTTTCTTCCCAGACCAAGGCTTGTCCTGAGAAACGAGGTCTCAATGAACATTCAAATGACCTTTCAAGGCGAAACAGAGGATTTTCTAGGAATTATCAAACACATTACCAAGTCTTTCTCAGCTACTTAAAAAGTCTAACCTGATTTGATAATTCAGTTATTTATAATAAATAATTAAAGGAGCGGGAACGAAATCGACTGGTCAATAAAGAGTTCGTCAACAAGCCTTTATTTCAAGTAGTTGAGCTGAAATAGTTCACTGAACTGTTTCACTCCCTCAGACTGTTAAAGCTAATCAACCACTACGTGAGATGTTGACGCGAATTCTAAGAAGCGGGAGCGGGAAAGAACTCGACTGGTCAAAAACATACTAAGATTAGTAGTGAGGAAATCTCCGACGGGAGAGAGTAGTCACTACTTTTTCTTTATGTTAAA
>NZ_JARQPL010000043.1:0-14428 GCF_046032535.1 Streptococcus suis
TATTAGGCACGCCGCCAGCGTTCGTCCTGAGCCAGGATCAAACTCTCATTAAAAGTTTTGATTCAAACTCAAGCTATCACTAGCTTTCCGTTTTATTGTTTTTTGTCATTGACGATTTATCATTTGATAAATCACCCTGCACGTTTGGTTCGTCTTCTTTAATTTTCAAAGGTCTTGTCGTTATCGCGCTCGCGATAACTATCTTAGTTTATCATTTCTTGTGAACTTTGTCAACACTTTTTCGAAACTTTTTTTCGTCCCTCTGTTAACCAGTTCCTCAAGAGACAACTCAATCATTCTATCATCTTCTGATGGTCTTGTCAACACTTTTTCGAAACTTTTTTTTCGTTCCTCTATTAACTAGCCCCTCATGAGACAACTCAATTATTCTATCACGACTTATATACTTTGTCAACCGGGTTTTTGGGATTTTTTACACTAAAAGTTCTATGTAGATACTTTGTTTTTTCTCCTATTCCTTCTTCCTGTGCTATAACCTATATAAAAAGAAACTGAACAGAACTTTTTATGGTGCTTCTGCCCAATTTCTTAATTCGATTAACATAATGTTAGTGACTAGCTTTAGCGAAAGTCTTTCAAATGAATTTGTAAATCACGTATCATTTCACGACGACCATTAAAACATTGTCCGCTAATTAATTTTTCGTATTTATCAAGTTGATCATTACTCAGATTTTTTCGATAATCTCTCAAGGCACCTCTCAACATTAATAGTTCATCGTTTATCAATCCCGGTGATTGTATTGCATGAGATAATTCGTGAATATCTTCATGTGGCATTCGGTCAAACTTGCGTTTTTGACTTTCCTGTTTGCGGATACGATCTTTGATGCGATTTCTGAACTTGACTTTAAAATAACAATATAATTGAACTTGTTCATCAACTAGCCACGGTTGCGCTTCCAACAATTCAAATAAGGTCATCATTCCTTCTTGTTCCCAATCATCTCGATCCCATAGTTTGATGTAAAACTCTTTTCGAGCCTTGTTTACAATACCTTTGACGCTTGCGTACACTTTTTCGAATTCCATTTCTTAATCTCCTTTTGTTGATGGTTTAAGTTTATCGAAAAGTGCTGTCTTTCTACAGGACATTTTTGTCTAGCATACTTTATTTGATTTTTCTTTTTTAAAGTACATTTGCTATTGATACTCTATGGCAAATATTGCATTCTGCTTCAGAAGGGAGTTATTTGGTATAGTTCTAAGATTGAGATAAATAACTATTGATTCGTTTTTCTTGTAAATGCCCTGTTTCTGATGTGTATCATGTAAAAAAGCCCTCGCCAAGATTATGTACTTAGCGAAGGCTTTGTGGTTATTTTAGTGGTTGAGAGTGAGGGCAGATCCGTTATGGAATGTCTTGCCCAGAGTATTTTTATACTACTCTTTCGTATTAATTTTCTCTTTTACCTCTTCATAAGAAAGGGGATGAACATCTTCATCATCACGTTCAATATTCTCTGGCATTTTGCCTGTTTCATAGAGAGATTTAATCTGAACACTGTCTAGGGTTTCGTATTTGAGCAGTGCTTCTGCAATCAGTTTGTGTGTATCACGGTTTGATTGAATAATATCTGCAGCTTTATTGCGAGCTTCATTTAGTAAATCACGTACTTCATTATCTAATTCATAGGCAGTTTGTTCTGATATGTGTTTATGAGTTGTCTGGCCACCAAACATTGCATGACTACCTTCATATTGCATTGGTCCCATTTTTTCACTCATACCATATTCTGCAACCATAGCACGCGCCATCTGTGTAGCTTGTTCAAAGTCATTTGAGGCACCTGTTGTTTGGGTGTTGAAAATAATTTCTTCTGCAACACGTCCACCCATAAGACCAGCTAATTGCTCTTTCATATCTTCTTTAGATAGGAGCATTTGGTCTTCTTTAGGAAGGGCAATCATGTAACCACCAGCGCGACCACGTGGTACAATAGTAACTTTATGAACCTCACGCGCATTTGACAAGACAAGACCAACAATCGTATGACCAGCTTCATGGTAGGCAACGATCTCACGTTCTTTAGCTGAAATTTGGCGGTCTTTCTTAGAAGGTCCTGCAATGACACGATCTTCTGCTTCATCGATATCTGAAGCATCAATAACAGTTTTATTTCGACGTGCGGCTACAAGGGCTGCTTCGTTGAGAACGTTCTCTAAATCAGCACCAACAAATCCTGGTGTCTGTTGTGCTACTAATTTCAAGTCTACATCTGCTGCTAGTGGTTTATTCTTCGCATGAACTTTAAGGATTGCTTCACGTCCTTTAACATCCGGACGACCAACCAATACTTTACGGTCAAAACGACCTGGACGAAGAAGGGCAGGGTCTAAAACATCACTACGGTTGGTTGCGGCAATGACAATAATCCCTTCGTTCCCTTCAAAACCATCCATTTCAATTAAGAGTTGGTTGAGGGTTTGTTCACGTTCGTCGTTACCGCCACCCATGCCGACACCACGTTGGCGACCGACAGCATCGATTTCATCGATGAAAATAATGGCTGGTGCTGCTTTTTTTGCATCTTCAAATAATGAACGAACACGGCTGGCACCGACACCAACAAACATTTCAACAAAATCTGAACCAGAAATGGAGAAGAATGGTACACCCGCTTCACCCGCTACTGCTTTTGCCAAAAGAGTTTTACCTGTTCCTGGAGGTCCCTCTAATAAGACACCTGCTGGAATACGGGCACCAAGTTTGGTAAAGCGTTTAGGATCTTTCAAAAATTCTACCACTTCTACCAATTCTTGTTTTTCTTCTTCTGCACCTGCAACATCTGAGAAACGAACCTTAATATTGCTTTGCTCAAGAGCTTTTGCCTTGTTTCGCCCAAAGTTCATGGCACCTCGAGCTCCGCCACCACCCTGGTTCATCATCATCATGAAGAATACACCAGCAATGATAAGCGGTAACAAATTAAAGACGATATTTAACCAAAGTCCATTTGAACTTTCAGGTTTAATAGTAACCTTTACTCCATTTTCATTTGCAAGAGCTTGTAGCTCTGACAAATTCGTTTCTGACGGTAAAATTAGTGATTTAAAATTTTTATACTTAACTTTGCTAGAAACTTGGAATAACTTAATAGATGAAGCTAACTCATCTTTAGCTTCCTGTTCTGTTTTGTACTTACCAGTAATTTCAATAACACTTGAATTTGGTTGATAAGTAATTTCAGATACATTATTATTTTTCAATTCAGTTACTACTTGTGAATAACTGATTTCTTGAGTTGCTACTTGCTGACCAGCGTTAAAAAATTGAAAGGCTGTAACAATAGTGGCAATAACGAGAATAATGAGAAAAGGATTTTTTATAAATCCTTTATTTGGTTGATTGTTCATAATATAGTAGGAAACCTTTTTCTATTTTGTGTAAACTTCCTCTTTGAGTACACCAACATAAGGAAGATTACGATAATTTTCATCATAATCTAAGCCAAATCCAACTACAAATTCATTTGGAATAGTAAAGCAAGTGTAGTCTGGCTCGATTTCAACAACACGACCTTCTGGTTTATCAAGAAGAGTGGCAATTTTAATAGAAGCTGCCTGACGCAAAGCAAAGAGTTCTTTCAATTCTTTTAATGTGCGACCAGTGTCAATAATATCCTCTACGAAGATGATATGTCGACCTGCAACACTATTGTCCAAATCCTTGATAATCTTAACGGTACCGCTACTCTCCGTTCCGCCATGGTAGCTAGAAACAACCATATAATCCGTTTCTACATGGGCATCAATATGTTTCATTAATTCTGCCATAAATGGGATAGAACCTTTTAAAATTCCTACAAGAATAGGATTCTTATCTGCATAGTCTGTTGCTAGAATTTGACCGAGTTCTTTGCATTTTGCAACGATTTCTTCTTCTGAAACAAGAATTTTCTTAATATCTTTGTCCAACATAGTTGTTCTACTCTTTCATTTTTATATATAAGGTAGCTTTGATTATATCATTTTTTACTGATTTACTCAAATCACTGCTAACAAGATTCGTAATTCCATAAATTTCTCCATTCTGCTCGATAATAAGCGCATTTTGTCGAACTTTCTGTGAGATTTTATTATCAATAAACCAACGGCGGAGTTTTTTATTTACTCCGTTTATTAAAATGGTATCCCCAGCCTGCCTTCTCCTCACTACAATTGGATTTTCTGTAGGAAAATATAAAATACTATCCGCTTCTTCCAAAGGATGATTGAGAGAAAAAATATATGAACCGTAAGAAAAAATACCCTCTGATTTTATCATGATTTTTTCTGGTTGACTATCCGTCTCTGGTCCTATTTTATAAATTTGAAAACGATGATAATCCTTCTCTAACATGTAATCATTTTTCAATAAATGATAGTAGTTAGCTTTTGAACGCAAGATGTGTAATACTTCATTAAATTGTGGACGAGAGAGCTGTAAATCAGGAAATTTTTCCAAATATTCCTCTAATAGATAACTTTGTACCGCAGGTGTCTGTTGTTGAAAACTCATCACATCTGTAACGGATAAACCCTGTGTCAAATCTCTTAGCGCTTGAAATATATTATTTGTATCAACTGCAAGATTATTGAGAGTAAGTTCGATTTTAGGATTTTCCTGTTTTAACTTTGGTAAATAGTCATTTCTGACTCTATTTCGAAAATATTTGAAATCTGCATTGCTGCAATCTTCAAAATGAAATAGCTTTTCAAAATCTGCCTTTTTAAAAGATAAAAGTGGTCGGATAAGTTCCCCTGTTGCAAAAGGCTGAGTCGGTTGAATTGCTGATAAGTGACGTAAACGCCCTCCTCTAATCAATCGCATAAAGACAGTTTCTGCTTGATCATCTGCATGGTGGGCTGTCACTAGTGCAGTGTAGCCTTCCTTCTCCATGATTGTAGCAAAAAATCCATAACGCCATTTTCGCGCCGCTTCTTCTGAAAAATCACCTTCAAAATAGGACAGATAAAAGGGAACATTACTTTCTTCTGCTAACTGTCTAAGATATTTTTCCTCAATGACAGATTCTTCTCTCTGTCCATGATTAATATGGGCAATTCCAAGTTCAATCCCTAACACTTGTTTGCATTCGTATAAAAGATGGAATAGGTTCATAGAATCTAACCCACCAGATACGGCTACTAGTACTTTCTTATGTTTATCAAAAAAGTGACCATCCAGTGTCACTTTTAAAAATCTATCTTTCATTTACTTTAAAATCCCGTAAATATCATTTGCAATTTGTGTAATCTCATCATAATTTGATTTATCTGTAAAAATAGATAAAACAAAAGGAGACCCTGCGTAAACAATCGCTACATCGTGTTTGACATCGTCTGCATCGCCAATTTTATGAGCAACTGGAACTGAGATGTCTTTCGAAATACGTTGATTATCAAATTGAGTAGATAACAAACTTTCTAGCACATAGCCATTTTGAATATATAAGGCTTCCATCATTTTACCTGCGATTTCAGCTGAAGTTTCACGTGTAACCATACTCCACTCACTACCTGTTTTAGCAGTTATTACTTGATAAAAATTGGAATCGAATTTATTAGCTACATAATAAGAAAGTAAATTACTAGCTACATTATCTGACTCTTTAGCAGTCTTATTGATCAATTCTTCCACTGAATAATCTTTGTTGTCAGGAGTTTTTGACAGTGAACCACTTCCTCCAGCAACATAAGCTCCTGGGAAGGATATAGATTCGGCTGTATATTTCACTTTAGTAGTCAAATCAATATACCCAGCATTCAGTTGCTCTTGAACGTAATAAAGAATTGGTAGTTTAGCAATGCTGGCAGAATAGAATAGTTTCTCTTGATTTACACCTGCAGTTTGACCTGTTGACAATTGTTTCACATATATACCAATAGTATCTTTGGAATATTTGTTAGTCAACAACTCTTGAACGGCTTCTACTCTATTATCCGTTTTAGAAAGATTATTTACTGCAATCCAACCTTTATCTGTAACATAGGCAAAATCACCTAGGGAAGTTGTTACGATTTTAGAAACCATAACAGCTTGATAGGGTTGTAAATCATTTTTTATTTCCGTAGCTTCGTTAGCAATTGGTGAGGTTAACAATGTGAAACCTTTTTTTGTCCAATAAGTTTGCTCAACAGTAGTTTCTGTAACAATTACATCATCAAATAGTAGATGCCTACTTGCAAGAATGTAACCCTTGTCATCTATTTGGAAAACCAATTCTTTTTTGCTATTGACTAGAACATCCGTAATAGAAAAATGTTGGTTCGGCTGTAATTGTCCACCTGCTATAGTCAGTTCTTCATCCGAATAAAGATTCTCAGTTTGAAAAACATTTGGGTTTTGAGGGATAGTTTGAAAATACTGATCATAGATAGTATGAGTCAATTCGTATTCTTCTTGCGCTGTGAGTTCAAATGGTATTTCTGTACTATCGACCACCTGCCATCCAAATAAAACTGGCAATAACCATACGAGCAGTTTTTTCTGCATACTCCCTCCTTTCTACGATTCATTTTCTTCTAACTTTAATTCTCTATTCTTTTGATTCAACTCTTCTAATTTTTCATCAGAATGCTGCAAAAATTGCTCTACAATTTTAAAAATAGATTCGGTCATTTTGGTAACCCTGGAATATTGTAGACAAATTCCCCTTCTTTAGAGTATTGATACTTAGCCCGAACATACTTTGCTGCGTATTCCTCATTTTTCAATTTTGCAACCATCTCTGCTTCCTGCTTCTGTTCTTTGGTCAGTTCTTCGTAATTTTTTTCCAATTCAGCAAGCTTCTTTTCCTGCTGCTGAATATTAGTGTAAGTCCCAACAAGATTATAGGCAGGCAACATAAAAAGAAAGATAACTAGAATGAGAATTGCACCCATAAAACGATTTTTTTGTTGGCGTTCTGCCAATTGATGCTGAGTTTTTTTACGCTCCGACTGAATAAAGGCATTATTCAGTTGTAGAATTTTAGATTTCTTCATCTTTTTCTATCCTTTTTTCACTGATAATTTCATACATTTTCAGTGCGTCTTCTTTTTTAGTCGAATCTTTCATTTCAAGTACTTTTACAGTGAGTAGTTTATTACCAAATTGGATTTCAACCTGATCATTTACTTTTAAATCTGTTGAAGATTTCGCCAAAATCCCATTGACTTTTATTCGTCCTTTATCGGCAACTTCCTTCGCAACTGTTCGACGCTTGATAATGCGGGATACTTTCAAATATTTATCTAGTCTCATACTTTACCTCAGTTCATTATTTTACCATTTTTCAAGGTATTTGAGAAATTTATTCTGCCTTCCTTGCTTTAATTTCTTTTAATTTTTCGGCAAAAGAAATCAATTCCTCTAATATTTCATATTCTTTTTTCTGTTGAATGTTAAACACAACAGCTAGTTTTCCTTTATTTTCCGTTATCTGAGCTTTCAAATTCGTCACAGATAATGCTTCAAAATAATCTTGTGTTAGGAAAATTTGACCTGCCATTGCTTCAAATGTAACCGTCACTTGATGTTGTCGTCTTAGAACCGTATGGCAGAAAACCTGGTCCAAAAATGACTTCAATAGACCGATTTCAAGTAAGTAGGCTACTACATCTGGGTACTCTCCAAAACGATCAATCAATTCTTCCTGTAGTTCTTGATAGTTTACACGATTGTCAATATTCTTGATACGCTTGTAAATTTCAATTTTTTCTCGTTGGTCTGCAATATAGTCACTTGGCAAGTAGGCATCAATCTGTAAATTAACCTCAGAATTACTTTTCTGACGTTGAGCAGACTTCCCTTGTTTCTCTAAAATTGCTTGCTCTAACAATTGAGAGTACAATTCATAACCAACTGAATCGATAAATCCTGACTGAGCAGCACCTAAAATATTTCCAGCACCACGAATGGATAAATCTTGCATAGCGATTTTGAAACCAGAACCCAATTCTGTAAAGCCCTTTATAGCCTCCAATCGTTTTTCAGCTACTTCTGTCAAAGACTTGTCTGGACGGTACATGAGATAGGCATAGGCAATCCGACTGGAACGGCCAACACGTCCTCTAAGTTGATAAAGAGTTGACAGTCCCATGTGGTCTGCATTTTCAATAAACAGTGTATTAGCATTTGGAATATCAACACCTGTTTCAATGATTGTTGTGGTCACTAGAATATCATACTCACCCTCTACAAAAGCATAGAGAGTATTTTCTAATTGAATCTCCGACATTTGTCCATGGACGTATCCTATAGTAGCTTCTGGAACCAATTCTTTTAATTCAGACACTTTCTGTTCAATGGTGTCAACTTTATTGTAAAGATAGTAAACCTGACCTCCGCGATCTATCTCACGAAGCATTGCATCTCGGATAACGGAAGGATTTGTTTCCATGACATAAGTTTGGACTGGATAGCGATTTGTCGGTGGAGTCTCAATTACTGATAAGTCACGGATTCCCAACATGGACATTTGTAATGTCCGAGGAATTGGAGTTGCAGTTAGGGTTAGGACATCTATTTTCTTTTTCAATTCCTTCAAGCGTTCCTTGTGCTTGACACCAAAGCGTTGCTCTTCGTCAATAATCAGTAAACCTAAATCAGCAAAAACAACATCTTTTGATAGAAGGCGATGAGTACCAATGATGATGTCAACTTGACCTTTTTTCAACTTCTCAAGCGTTTTTTCCTGCTCTTTTTTTGTTTTAAAGCGACTCATCACATCCACATTTACAGGAAATTCAGCAAATCGTTCCTGGAAATTAGCATAGTGTTGTTGGGCTAAAACAGTCGTAGGAACAAGAATAGCTACTTGTTTTCCATCATTGACAGCCTTAAAGGCAGCTCGCATGGCTACCTCTGTCTTACCAAAACCGACATCCCCAACCAATAGACGATCCATTGGAGAATCTTTTTCCATGTCTTTTTTGATTTCATCGATGGAACGGAGTTGGTCATCTGTTTCCACATGTGTAAAGTAGTTGTCAAACTCAATCTGATTCTCATCATCTGGTGAAAAGGCAAAGCCTTTCAACTGGCTACGCTCTGCATAAAGCTTGATCAAATCATCCGCAATGTCCTCTACCTGCTTCTGAACTTTTTGCTTGGTTCGTTGGAAACGGCCATCGTTTAGTTTATTAACTTTTGGAGCCTTTCCATCGGACGCTAAGTATTTGGAGAGAAGATCAATTTGTTCTACAGGAATAGAAATCCGATCGGAGTTTTGATATTGAACTGTCACATAGTCACGGTGGATACCTGATATTTCAATGGTTTCTATCCCTAAATACTGACCTATCCCGTGAACATGGTGAACAACATAGTCACCAACAGCTAGCTCACTATAGTCCTTAATACGCTCAGCATTAGAAATATTAGTTCTACGGACCTTACGCTTAATCTTTTTATTAAAAATCTCTTTTTCAGTAATAAGAACTAACTTCTCATCCATCAAATGAAATCCAGAAGCTAGCTGTCCAATGATCACTTGTTGCTGACCTTCTACTAACTTATCTGCTACATGTACTGGAAGATGGATATCATACTCTTGTAAAGTTTTCTGTAAAGTCTGTAAACTCACATCAGAACTCGCTTGAATAACAACGGTATTGTTTGATTTCGCATATCGAGTCAATTCATCTTTTAACAGTGGAATCTGGTGGAAAAATTCCTGCATAGGATGTTGAGTAAATTGATAAAGAGCATCAAACTTTACATTGCCTAAACCTTTTTGAAAACTTGAAAAGAAGGTGGCAGGTTTGTATTTTCTCAATTCAGCGTAAGTTGAGGCAAAATAGTTTAAACTTGATACTGATTTACCCTTCTGTAAATCATCTGTCAACAACTCTGCTGATTCTTTTTCAAATTGAGCCTGCTTGTCAGCAATTTTATGAAAATCATCTAAAAATAAGGGAGAACCTTTTGGCAAATAATCCAACAAGGTCCATGATTGTTCATAGATACAGGACAAGAATTTACGCAAATCTGGATGCCGGTACTCCGTCTGCATATCAGCTAAGACTTCTCGTAAGTAAGACTGTTGCTCCTCTAGGGTCGATTGTTCAATAGCTGTCTGAATGTATTGGCTAGCTCTACTATAGTCTTCCGAAGACAAAATGATATCGGAAGCTGGAGAAATCGAGATTTCGTCTAGATTTTCTAAAGATTTTTGACTGTCGACATCAAAGATACGAATGCCATCAATCTCATCTCCAAAAAATTCTATTCGGTAAGGAGCTTCTGCTTGCATGTCAAAAATATCTAGAATATCACCTCGTTGGCTAAATTCTCCCTGAGTTAAGACACGAGCTACCTTTTTATATCCGATATTGACAAGATTCTTTACAAGTTTGTCAACTTCTATTTCTTGACCGACTTCAAGCTGTATTTTAGAACCTTTATAAGTCTCAGGACTCGGCAATAAGGCCCGACAAGCAGCCATACTAGCGACCAAAATTCCTGAACTAGTAGAATCTGTCAAGAAATTTAAACTGTCAATCCTTGATTGAGTCCGTTCTTTTGATGCAAAGACAAATTCCGCAATTGGACTATCATCTGTAAAGAAGTTGTAAACATTCTCACTACCTATAATGGCTGTTAAATCTGCAACTAATTTCTCAGCATCATTTTGAGTAGCAGTCACAATCACTATTTTCTCAGCCAAACAATCATAGGCAGTCGCCATGACTAATGACTTACTGGTTCCAGTGAGTCCTAATAATAGTTGGCGAGTTGACTTGTTTAAGCCAGACTGCCACTGATTGATTTGCTTGTTCTTGTGAAGTAAATCGAGTATATTCATTATCCGTTAAACTTTCTCATAATGGTATCAAAATCGTCCTCTTCCAGATAAAAGTTGACAGCCTTGTCAAGTTTATCTAAGGCCAAGTCAATCTCTATACGGTCTTCTGCATCAAACCCTGACAAGACATGGTTGACAACGCTCATTTTTCCTTTGGGACGGCCGATGCCGATTTTAATGCGGTCAAATTCTTGTGTTCCAATATGCTTGACAATGGATTTAATCCCATTGTGGCCACCTGCGGAGCCTTTTTGACGGAAACGGATCTTCCCAACAGCCATGTCCAAGTCGTCGTAAGCTACCAGAATATCTGTCTCATCCAAACCATAGTAGGTCATCAGGGCATGAACAGCCTTACCTGACTCATTCATAAAGGTGGTTGGTTTAACTAGGAAGACTTTTTCACCGTCAATAAAGGTGGTTGCAATATCCGCCTGAAAAATTTTATCGTGGTTAAAGGTCACATTTTCACTCTTAGCAATCTTATCCAGCAGCATAAAGCCGACATTGTGCTTGGTTTCAAAATAGCGGTCTCCGGGATTTCCGAGACCGATGATCAATCGTGTCATTTTTTCTCCTTAAATACCAAAAGGCTGGAAAATGCTTTCCAACCAAGTAATCATCCTCTTTGATGCGATAAACTGTTCTTAGTCTAGGCGTTGAAACCGCAGACAATACTGATGGTATGGCAAGGTAAAACAACGAAGAATAAGGACAGTTTAGCCATCAAACGTTAAAGCGGAACTCCATGATGTCCCCATCTTGAACCACATACTCTTTTCCTTCTTCACGAAGGCGTCCTGCTTCTTTAACAGCCTTCTCAGAGCCGTATTGAATCAAATCATCATAGGACATGGTTACGGCACGGATAAAGCCTTTCTCGAAGTCTGAGTGGATGATCCCAGCACATTGAGGGGCTTTCATGCCACGCTTGAAGGTCCAAGCACGAACCTCCTTCTCTCCTGCTGTAAAGTAGGTGCCTAGACCAAGCAAGTGATAGGCTGCACGGGTCAATTTATCAACGCCAGATTCTGTCAAGCCAAGAGCTTCCAAAAACTCACCCTTGTCTTCATCGTCTAGTTCTGAAATTTCTTCTTCTGCACGCGCAGAAATTACTACAACTTCTGCATTTTCTGTTGCCGCAAAGTCACGGATTTGCTGGACATAGCTGATAGACTCAGGATCCGCTACCTTATCTTCATCGACATTGGCAACATAGAGGACTGGTTTAGTGGTCAAGAGGAAGAGTTGCTTAACGATTTTTTGTTCTTCATCTGTGAAGTCAACTGTACGAGCTGATTTTCCGTCTTCCAAGACAGGTTTGATTTTTTCAAGGACTGCAAATTCTGCGACAGAATCCTTGTCTTTTTGCGTACGGGCCATTTTTTCTACACGCGCATAACGCTTGTTGATACTCTCTAGATCCGCCAAAATCAATTCTAGGTTAATAGTATCAATATCTGCGATTGGGTCCACAAAGGCGTCTTCACGGCCTTGTTCACGCATGACATTTTCATCGTCAAAGGCACGCACCACGTGGACAATGGCATCAACCTCGCGGATGTTGGCCAAGAATTTGTTTCCAAGTCCCTCACCTTTAGAGGCACCTTTTACGATACCGGCAATATCGGTAAATTCAAAAGTGGTTGGAACTGTCTTTTTAGGGGTAATGAGTTCTGTCAACTTCTGCAAACGCTCATCGGGCACTTCTACCATGCCGACGTTTGGATCAATGGTCGCGAAAGGGTAGTTTGCAGCCTCTGCTCCTGCCTTGGTAATTGCGTTAAATAGGGTTGATTTACCAACGTTTGGTAAACCGACGATTCCTGCTGTTAAAGCCATGTTTTTTTACTCTCCAATTAAAAATTCAATCATGACTATTATAGCAGAAAAGATGAGAAAAATCCTGCCAAATGACAGGATTGTAAGATTTATCAAAATTTCTGCAAAATTCTCATCGCTGCAGCAAATAAGCCAAAGGCTATTATCATGATTGGGATAAGAACCCACCAATAATTAGCAAGAAACTCCCAAACATTCATTTTTCCTCGTTGTTCCACCACAATTTCCTTCTCAGGTTCTTTCCCTAAAACCAGATAATCCAGACTAACACCAAAGATTTCTGCTAGCTGGACCAGTTTGTCAATATCTGGCGTTGCTTCGCCATTTTCCCACTTGGAAACAGCCTGACGGGAAATATAGAGTTTCTCTGCCAACTCATCTTGAGATAGGTTCTTGGTTGTGCGTAAATTCTTGATTTGTTGTGCTAACTGCTTCATGGTCTTGTCCTCCTCTTTTTTCTAAGTCTATTATAGTTTAGAACGGAATGGTTGATTAGCACTTTTTATGAAAAATTCGCAACCAGCAGTTGCAAACTGTCAACTAGGCTTCACTCGGCAGCACTTGTTTCATTTTTCGTTCAAAATCATGCCGACTCATCATAACAACATGGTCACAGTTGCTACAACGGATTTTGATATCCGCTCCTAGACGGATGACTTCCCATTTATTGGCCTTCTTGCCGGTCGATTTGATGACACAGGCATGAGGCTTTTTCATTTCGACAAATGATCCTAATTGATACATACTTCCTCCTTAAATATACATACTTCTTTCCTGATAGGTTAACGTTACCTCATTTGCAGTGCATGTCTCTCCATCTATTTGCAATAATAATTTTTCTTTTGATTTTAAAACTACATCTACCCCTGTTAAATGCTGAATTGTATGAGAAGATTCATGCCTCTTCGTTAATAAGGCTAACAATGATTGTAGACGTTGGTAGAAATTTCCATTTTTGAAGTAAACAATATCTACTTCCTTCTTTTTAGCACTTGCTGTTGGCCATATCATGATTCCTCCACCAAAATAAAGACTATTTGCTACAGAAATAAAAAAGAGATTATCTAACTGATAAGATTTTCCATCAAGAGTTAATTCTAAGTTTATAGCTTGTTTTGAAAATAATGTTTTAATACCAAAGAATAGATAAGTTAACTTCCCAAGTTTTACCTTGTTCAGAATTTTTTTCAAAATTAAATTCGTTGAACCATTGATAACTTGAGCTGCAAAGCCAAAATCCATACTGTTTACAACCGTTCCGTATGAACTGTTTAAAACATATATCCGACTTGTTTTTCCCTCTAAAATGGCATCTACACTTCTATATAGCGATGTTATATTCATTGCCTTAGCAAAATCATTTCCAGATCCTGTTGGATAATAAGCAAACGGTAGACTAGCTGGCCAAAAACGCAAAGCTTTAGATAGTGTGCCGTCTCCACCTAAAATCATTAATTGGTCCTCACTACTGACAAACTCCTTTAAAATAGCCTCTATTTGACTTTTTTCATCCTCAGGACCAACTGTCATAAAAATATTAACTGCAAGCTGTGGATAACTTTCTTTTATTTTGAATATGATATGTTCAGCAGTGTGGCTACCAGCATTAGGATTAGCTAATATATATAACGTCATTTATTCCCCATCACTAAATATATAAAAATAAGCTAGGTGCTATTTTTTAGTATAACATAAAAACGGCTAGTTTAGCCGTTCCAGATTGCAGACAAACATCGTTTTGGTGTTTGTCTTTTTACTGTTTTTAGAGAAAAATGGCTGTTTTAATGCTGAAA
>NZ_JARQPL010000044.1:0-14321 GCF_046032535.1 Streptococcus suis
TACTTTAACATAAAGAAAAAGTAGTGACTACTCTCTCCCGTCGGAGATTTCCTCACTACTAATCTTAGTATGTTTTATTTTGGTTGAGTTCTTTCCCACTCCCTTTTTTATAACGATTCTCATTAAATTAAAATTTTCAGAAAACTCTTTGTTTTGGTAATTTTTTTTGATATAATACTGGTCGGAACCAATTATTAATGAATCATATTCTGGTAAGGAGGAGTTTGTGTCTTCGATTCAAGCGGAAAACATCCAAGTCTCTTACGACAATCGGATTATTATTGATGAATTATCAACAAGTATTCCAAAAGGAAGTATAACGACGATCATTGGTGCCAATGGCTGTGGAAAATCGACCTTGCTTAAGGCGTTGACAAGGATTATCCCTGTTCAAGAAGGGGCTATCTATTTAGATGGACAAGCCATTTCACAACTGCCAACCAAAGAAGTCGCAAAAAAATTGGCCCTGCTCCCTCAGGTCTTAGAAGCGACAGAAGGGATTTCCGTTTATGAACTGGTCTCCTATGGTCGCTTTCCGCATCAAAATGGGCTGGGGCATCTCACTGATCAGGATAGAGAGAAAATCAACTGGGCCTTGGAAGTCACCCAGACCGCTCCCTACGCTAGGTTACCAGTTGATGATTTATCAGGTGGTCAGAGGCAACGGGTTTGGATTGCGATGGCACTTGCCCAAGATACGGATACCATTTTCTTAGATGAACCAACAACCTATCTTGATCTCAATCATCAATTGGAAGTCTTAGAACTTTTAAAAGAACTGAATCAAAGCCGACAGAAAACCATTGTGATGGTCCTTCACGATGTCAATTTATCAGCTCGATTTTCAGATTATATGATTGCCATGAAAGAGGGAGATATTCGCTACCATGGTTCTGTGTCCAATATGATGACAACTGAGATACTGAGGGACATTTTTAGCATTGAACCTCAATTAATGCAGGTTGCTGGTCAAGACTACCCTATTTTGCTAACTTACGATTTAAAAAAATAATAAGGAGAAAAAATGAAAAAGTTTTTAGCTATTTTTAGTTTATTTGTTGGGCTGGTTTTCTTAACAGCTTGTTCTACCTCTTCCTCTTCAACAGACGTAGAACTGTCTAGCATGCCAAAGATTGAAGGCATTACTTACCACGGTGACATTCCAAAAAATCCTAAAAAAGTTGTCAACTTTGCTTACTCTTACACAGGCTATCTCTTACAATTAGGAATTGATGTATCTAGCTATAGTCTAGATTTAGAGAAAAATAGTCCCGTCTTTGGAGACAAACTAAAGGATGTTCCACAATTGACAACGGCAGATACAGAAGCGATTGCCGCACAAAAGCCAGATGTCATTCTAGTATTTGCTGGTGATGATAACTTAGAAACACTGAAAGAAATTGCTCCAGTTATTGAAATCACTTATGGAAAGAGTGACTACTTGAAAATGCTGACAGATATTGGTCAGATTTTTGGAAAAGAAAAGGAAGCACAAGCTTGGTTAGATCAATGGGATAAGAAAGTTGCTACTGCGAAAGAGGAATTGAAAGGATTGATTGATACAAGTTCCACATTTACCGTCATGGACTTCTTCGATAAGAACATCTTCCTTTATGGTAATAACTTTGGTCGTGGTGGAGAATTAATCTATCGCGCTCTCGGTTTTGCCGCTCCTGCAAAGGTTCAAGAAGACATCATCAATAAAGAAGGCTGGTTTGGGGTATCTCAAGAAGCTCTTCCAGAATATGTTGGCGATTATGTCCTTGTTAACGTCAATGATAAAACAAAAGAAGCAGCTGCCTCTCTCAAAGAAAGTGATATTTGGAAAAATCTACCTGCTGTAAAGAATGGTCACGTCATCGAGATAGACTATAACCTCTTCTACTTCTCCGATCCGATGTCTTTAGATTTACAAATTGACGCCTTTGTCTCAGAAATTCAAAAACTTCAGTAAAAGGACTGGATATATGAACAAACTAGTAAGTTCTCGTTATCCCAAAACAAAGCCAAAGAATATTTGGCTTGTTTTTTTCATCATCTGTCTTTCTTTCATAGCTGGAGTCTATCTTAGTTTACGCTTTGGAGCTATTTCTTATAGCCACCAACAACTGATAGAAACCCTAAAGCATCCACTGACAGATTCTTCCGCTCAGGATGTTATCATCGATTTGCGCTTGCCTAGAATGGTAGCCGCCATCTTGGTGGGAGCTGCAATGGCCCAAGCTGGGGCAATGATGCAAGGAATTACACGCAATCCGATTGCCGATCCTGGCTTATTAGGAATCAATGCTGGAGCAGGACTTGCTCTCATTGTTGCCTATGCTCTATTCGGCGGTTTGCACTACAGTCAAATTTTATTAATATGTTTACTGGGCTCCTGTCTGGCAGCCGGTCTAGTCTTTGGTCTAGCTTATCAGGTGCAAAAAGGCTACAATCAACTACGTTTAATTTTATCTGGCGCCATGGTAGCAAGTCTATTTTCTGCTATTGGTCAGGCTATTACTATCTACTTTGATTTATCAACTGCAGTGATTGGCTGGCAAGCAGGGGGATTGGTACAGGTAAACTGGAAGATGCTGGCCATCATTGCTCCTCTTATCATCATCGGCCTCATCCTTGCTCAGCTCTTTTCGCATCAGCTGACCATCCTGAGTCTCAACGAAACCGTTGCTAAAAATCTAGGTCAACGAACCTTACTGATAACCTTGGTTTTGTTGGGAATTGTCCTTCTACTCTCAGCTTCTGCGGTAGCTCTTGTGGGCTCACTTTCTTTTATCGGGCTCATTATTCCTCACTTTATCCGAATGTTTACAGGGAAAAATTACAAGCTACTCTTGCCATTAACTGCCTTTGCAGGGGCTAGTTTCCTCATCTGGGTAGATTTGGTTTGCCGTTCTATCAATCCACCTGTTGAAACTCCCATTAGCGCAGTCATCAGTATCATTGGTCTCCCTTGCTTCCTATGGTTGATTAGAAAGGAGAAACACTTTTGATAAGACATCACAACTATCTAAAAATATTCACATTCCTGCTGATCCTTTTATTTGTCATTTTCCTACTTTCCTTATCTATCGGCTATAGCAATTCATCCTTTTCAGATCTCATCGACATCATGAGTGGGCGTGCCAGTTCATCGACTCTACTGATTATTGGGCGAATTCGCTTACCTAGAATAATCGCCTCCATTATCGGAGGGGCTTCTCTGGCTTTGGCGGGTTTGTTGCTACAAACTTTGACCCGCAATCCTCTGGCAGATTCTGGAATATTAGGAATCAACGCAGGAGCTGGTCTTGTTGTGGCACTATTTGTCGGTCTCTCTTCAAAAATCAGCCCTGTCTTATTGAGTCTCATGCCTCTATTTGCTATGATGGGCGGTGGATTAACCATTTTTCTAGTTTACTGGATTGCACGTAAGAAGCTGTACGGCATCCATCCTGCACGCTTAATTATCACGGGAGTTGGAATTTCGAGCATGCTGTCTGGTATCATGGTCAGCATCATCAGCCAATTAGATGACTTTAAGATGGAATACATTGTCCAGTGGCTCAGCGGTCGAGTAAATGGTGGAGATTGGAAAACTATCGCAATCTATACTCCTCTTCTTCTATTGGTGTGGATGGCAACGTTTAGTCGAAGTCGCTCACTCAATATTATGAATCTAAACGACCAGACAGCCATGGCTTTGGGACTCCACTTACAGCGTGAAAGGCGGATTACCTTGGTATTAGCTACCGCCCTAGCCTCTCTTAGTGTCATTTTAGTTGGTAATATCACCTTCGTTGGTCTCATTGCTGGTCACATTGTGCGCAAATGGTTAGGAAATGACCATCGTGTCATCATTCCAGCTACTATGATAATAGGAAGCTTCATTCTACTTCTAGCGGATACCATAGGACGGGTACTACTTGTCGGAACAGGCATCCCAACCGGCATCATCGTCTCACTTATCGGCGCTCCCTATTTTCTGTGGTTACTAAAGCAAGAAGGCTAGATGACTCCAGCCTTCTTGTTATTTTTCTAGGTAAAGTTCAATATCCTCTTTAAGTTTTAATGGACTAGTTGTTGGTAAATATCGTTTGACCACACGCCCTTGTCTATCCACCAAAAACTTGGTAAAATTCCACTCAATTCGACCTCCTAATAAGGTTGATTTTTCTTTCTTAAGATAGCGATATAGCGGACTAGCTTCAGATCCATTCACAGCAATTTTAGTAAAACGAGGAAAAGTTGTACCATAATTCAAGCTACAGGTCTGATTGATGTCTTCAGCAGAACCGGGAGCCTGATTTAAAAATTGATTACAAGGGAAATCCAACACTACAAAACCTTGGCCTCGATGAGGCTGGGCAAAAAGCCCTGGCCCACTTCTCAGTGTTTGTGTCAACATCTCAGCGCAGTGGTTGATTGGTAGATTTGTTCGTGTTTTACACTCCAAATCTAACCTAATCAACTGTGCGGGGGTGGGAAGACGAACTCTTTTTGACTTAGTCGAGTTCTTTCCCACTCCCCCTGTAGTTCCTTGTATTGTGGTGCCAATCCACAACCTGGCGCTGTATTGACTATAAGTAAAACTTGTCCTTGATACTCAGCCATGGACTGGTCTGTTCCATCTTGTTTTTGTACTGTAAAATCATAAATGTTCATTATATATCCTCCTCTAGTCAAAATAAGTGAATAACTGTTCCATTTCATTTGGTGTGAGTTGTCTGTATGTACCTCGTTCCAAATCCCCCAGTTCAAAACCACCAAAGGAAATCCGCTTGAGATATGTGACCTTGACACCATAGGCTAAAAACATCTTTTTGACCTGATGAAACTTACCTTCTGCCAGCTTGATGGTCGCTCTGCTATGGTCCAAAGAAGCCTCCAAGACAGTCAAATCTGCAGGCTGACACCGTGTTCCATCCAAGAAAGTAACACCTGAGGCAAAAAATTTTGAAGCATCCTCAGCCAAGCATCCATTTACCTCCACATAGTAGACCTTGTCCACATGGTGACTGGGATGGAGCATGCGATAACCGAGCGGACCATTGTTGGTAATGAGGACTAGGCCTTCGGTATCCCTGTCCAGGCGACCGACTGGGTAGAGACCTTCCCTACTGTCTTGCGGAGAAATCAAGTCGATGACTGTCTGATGCTCCTGGTCTGTCACGGCAGAAACGACTCCTGCTGGTTTATGGAGCAAATAATAGGCGGAACCTTCTAAGGCAACTTTTTTACCCGAAACTTGGATAGTTTGTAACTCTGGGTCAACAATCTGGCTTAGGCTTTGAGCTGCTTGTCCGTTAATCTTGATTTGCTGGGCTTTGAAAAGTTTTTTAACTTGCTTACGCGAGCCAACTTTAGCTTTCTCTAAACATTTGTCCAATCTCATGGGACTATTGTATCACAAATCATATAGCTTGACTCTTTTTGAAAAAGGTTTATAATACTAGTTAGTGATATATTTTTTTACAAAGGAAATCCAATCATCCTATTGGATTTCCCATTTTTTCAGTAAGGGAGAAAATTCATGGGACTTTTACAAGATGGCAAATGGGTAGATCAGTGGTATGATACCAAGTCAACAGGCGGTAAATTTGTTCGTACTGTCACACAATTTCGCAACTGGATTACTCCAGATGGACAGGCAGGTCCGACAGGAAAAGGCGGTTTCAAGGCCGAGTCTGGTCGCTATCACCTCTATATTTCTCTGGCTTGTCCTTGGGCTAGTCGGACCTTGATTATGCGAAAATTGAAGGGCTTGGAAGACCATATTTCCTTGTCTATCGTTCATCCCCTTATGCTAGAAAATGGCTGGACTTTTGCAGACGGACCTGGCGTAATCAAGGATTCCCTCTTTAACAGCGATTATCTCTATCAGGTCTATTTGAAGGCTGATCCACACTATTCTGGTCGGGTGACCGTGCCTGTCTTGTGGGATAAGAAAACCAATACCATCGTCAGCAACGAGTCTGCCGAGATTATGCGGATGTTCAATACCGCCTTCAATGACATCACGGGCAATCAGGATGATTATTATCCAGCAAACCTGCAAGCCGAGATTGATGCCATGAACGACTTTATCTATCCAAACATCAACAACGGTGTCTACAAGGCTGGTTTTTCAACCAATCAGAAAGTCTATGAAAAAGAAGTCAACAATCTCTTTGCTGCCTTAGATAAATTGGAAGAGCATTTGGCAGATAAGGACTATCTGGTTGGCAACCAGCTGACAGAGGCTGATATTCGACTCTTTACCACTTTGGTACGATTCGATCCTGTTTACTTTGGGCATTTCAAATGCAATATCAAGGCCTTGGTTGATTATCCAAACTTGTGGGATTATACCAAGCGGATTTACAACCACTCTGGTATTGCGGAGACGGTTGACTTTGACCAT
The DNA here is from genome assembly GCF_046032535.1 of Streptococcus suis. Classification (GTDB taxonomy): domain Bacteria; phylum Bacillota; class Bacilli; order Lactobacillales; family Streptococcaceae; genus Streptococcus; species Streptococcus suis_AK. The sequence goes on from NZ_JARQPL010000044.1 coordinate 6,383, forward strand.
ATCAAACAGCACTACTACGGTAGCCACAAAACCATTAACCCAACAGGTATTGTTCCTGTCGGACCTGACTTGGACTGGGCACTTGAAAACTAAAGACACATATATTATAATCATTGTGCTTAAAAGTTCAAAGAGATAAGCGCATAAAGAAAACATCCACGGTTGCCGCCATGGGTATTTTTTGTGCTTGCTCAAGGCACGCAGGCTAAGTTAACTGTCGCGGCGGTTTAGTGATTGCGACTTAGATATTATATCATGAAATGAATAAATTGTGCCATTATAAACAAGTTGCCATCCACTAATGAAACAACAATTTAATAGCTCCTACAGACATTTTCCACGATTTTCAGAAAATCAGCTCCAAGACTAACTGGTTGGCTCCCTCACAATTTCTGTGGTATAATATTTCAGATTTTTTTGAAAAGGAATTTGACATGTCTGAAATTATCGCAAAACGCGTATCAAACTATGAATTATTTTATGATTTGGTCTTTGTCCTGGCCACTTCTTCACTGACTGGACTTTTGCACGGTGACCATATCGGTCTTAGGGAAATTCTAACTTTTATCACCGCCAACCTGATTATTATGACCTTGTGGATTAATGAGACGATTTACCTCAACAAATATAGTGAGCGAGATTTGCTGGATATTTTCACTATCATCGCTTCTATGTTTGTGGTGGGGCAATTATCCCTAAACTTTAGTCATGATTTTGAAGCAACAGCCCTGCCCTTTACTATCTTTTTGACCCTGTCTTATTTGCTACTTTGCTTGCAGTACTACCTTCGGGGGCGAAAAATCGGTTTTACGGCAGATATAAAAAATAGTCTCTATATGTTTGGGATTTATTTGCTGGTATTTTTCTTGGCTTTGGTAGCTATTTACTTCAATTTCTGGACCTATGATGAAAAGAGCCTCTTGCTTTTTTATCTTCCATTTTTCATTTCCTATTTTTTCAAAGACAAACTCAGCCATGATGTGATGAACTTTCCTCATATCGTAGAACGCTGCCAGCTGATTACTATTATCACCTTTGGTGAAACAGTCATTGCGATTTTGAAGAATTATCCGATTCAGACGCATCTACTCACTGGTGTTCTCTTCTTCTTGGCTATGGCGTTCTCCTTTATGTTTTACATTTCGCAAACCTATCTCAATATCAACCATCACCGCAAGGCAGATGCGACTGTTCTGCTATACGCTCATTTGGTGATTGTTCTTGGCTTGAATTTCTTCACAGTGGCAATGGAGCTTTTCCCAAGCCACCACAATGATCTGGCCTTGCCCATGCTGGTTGTAGGAAACTTACTTTTCTACGGAGGCATCCTTTCGACTTCCTTCTATAATCAACAAATCCACCAAGTTGGTAGAAAAGGACTTCTCGTCTATGGGCTGATTTTATTTGTTGGGAATGCTAGCTTACTGCTAGCTAGTCATTCAAACTTACTCATCTTTGTTATCCTCAACCTGCTCGCACACGCTATGGTCGCCTACCATATCATTCGTTTCCGCAAAGCCAACCACAGTTTGTTGGGAGAAGATATATAATCATTCAATTTACTACAGTAAAAGAACAAAAAAAGCAAGGAGACTTCCTAATTCAAAGCCTTCTTGCATTTTATTATAACTGTATCTAACTATTTCAAAAATAGGTTAAAATCTCCCTTGTACGTAGCCCATTCGGAAGTTAAAAATTCTTTTTTTAGCTGATAATGAACAGGTGCCTGTTGTTCTGTCAAGAATGGTTGGATGTACTTATCAAGCTCCAGCCAGCCTTGCCAACCGATGTGGATCGTATCTTGCATAAAATAATCTATCCCCCCCTGCTCCGACAAATCAGCAATATGATTGAAACCTTGACTGGTCAACTGGTACTTAATCTTTGCTACTGTTGCCCGATACATATCTTTATTGAGACCAGTATAGTTCATCCAACGTTCATTAACCGGGGGAATTACAAATAGCACATCAGTCTGATGTTTAGCAAATTCATTCAAAACCAGCTGAAAATCATTGTACTCCGGTGATTGCAGATAAGATATTTTTGTCTGGGATTGTTTGAGTTTTTTGATTTTTGACTGAAGACGATTTCTATAAAACCTATCATCAATTTGGAAATCATTTGATTGAGTAGAACGACTCCCATCCTCATTAGCTACTTTACTCAAGTGGTCATAGGAAAAAGGCTCTGGAAGTTTCATCGCTTCCGTCTCTACCAATCCTAAATTACTACCAGAATCAGCAAAGCGACTAAATAAGGCATCTTGCTTTTCTAATAAATAGGCTTGCCAGATCAACTGCTCTCTATCCCATTTCGACAATTCCTTACCACTAGCTACTTTTTGAAACATTCCTGTCAAACTACAGTCTGATTTAAGTTCTAAGAAACGCTTTGCTGCATATCTATCATAGTCATCCCCAGCACTTGTTTGCAGAAAATGAGTGGCTTGATCACTACTAAAATATTGTTCAAATGCCTTAGATGATGCCCCTTTTGGTGAAAACCATTGAGGAGAAACAACATAGATAGCCTGACTATTTTTTAAATGTGCCCCAATCTGTTGCATGCCAAAATATTGTGTCAGCGAAGCTGCACCACGTTGTCCTAACAAATAGGGAGTATACTCTCTCTGATAAGCATCTGCCAACACTGATGGATGCATACTATCAAAACGTGACCACTCACTTGACCCAAAGAAAGGAACAAAACGATGATTTTTGTCTCCCAGAGCCCTATTTTTCTTATATTTGCTCTTAAAACTAATATAAGACAATGCTACTGCATCTTGTTTTTCTTCTATGAAATTTGGCCGAGAAGAACTCGGGAAAAACAACAACGTGAGAATAACTAAAAACGTTGCACAAATCACAGGCCCAAAAATCTGCCACAATTGCTTACGCATGCATCAACTCCACAACACCAGAAATGATTTTGTTAGCTGTATTCCAATCTTCACGACCAAACTCTGAAACTGGAACTGTAATATTAAAACGACTTTCTAACTCCACAATAAGTTCTACAGTCCCCATACTATCTAAAACACCCGCATCAAATAGGTCTTCATCCATCATTTCAGATACATCTTCCATAAATAATTCTTCGATAATATTCAATATTGTTTCTTTTACATCCATTTTATATTCCTTTCTACGATTCATACAATCGTTACCTATTGTCTACTTGAACCACAATTTATCTAAAAATCCTGAAAATATCAAGAAAGAGAACATGACCGTATGGAAGGTCACAAACATACCAGCGAAACTCGTCCAACGATTATCTGGCAGTGGTTCTTGTCCAGCTTTTTTTCGATCTAAATTAATTGATTTCTTCTTACGAATCCAAGCATCATTGATGATCAACCCCAAAGCATGAAAGAGACCATATGCAATATAATACCATGTTACACCATGCCACAACCCCATCAAGAGCATATTTAACAGATAGGCAACATTAGATACCGTATTTCGATTTTTGAAAACCTTATGTTTCAACAAAGTCTTAACCAGACGCATGAAGACGAAATCACGGAACCAAAAAGATAAGCTGATATGCCATCGATTCCAAAATTCCTTAAGATCACGCGATTTGAACGGTTGATCAAAGTTAATTGGGCAGCGAATACCCATAAGATTGGAAATACCTATGGCAAACATGGAATAGCCTGCAAAGTCAAAGAATAATTCAAAACCATAGAGATACATAACTCCAATAGTAGGTAAGTTAAACCATCCACCTTGATCCAAGGCTACTGCCTTTAAAGGCTCCAGTAAAGTATGCCCAATAAAATAGGCTAGAATAAACTTATATAAGAAGCCCATCATAATATAATGCACAGTCTGATCGAGCATATTTAATAACTCAGTTCGCTCAGGAATTTGTTTGTAATCTTCCGTAAACCGTCTATAACGATCAATAGGACCACTCGAAATAGTTGGCATAAATAGCAAAAATCGTAAAAAACTCCCTAAACTAAATTCCGTTAGTAAACCGTCCCGCATTTCAATCACCATTCCAACCGACCGAAACGTTAAATAAGAAATACCTAAAAAACCGAAAATTGCCCCATGCTGACTAAAAGTCGGTGCCAACTTTACCCAAGTCAACGGAAAAACAGCTAAACATACGATTAAATAGAAGACCCAGCTTTGATTTGCCCGTTGACGATAATGCTTGTAGAAAAAAATCAACATTGTCTGCCAAATGATATAGGCCAATAAAGACAGCAACTGTATTGTCTTTGTACCTGTAAACATCAAGACAATGAAGGCTAAACTAACACCTGTTTCATACAAGGGGAAACGTTTTTTAAAAAAGAGTCCTATAAAAATTGGTACTAGCGCCAAGACTAGATAGAAAAAGTACAATGGATTCCCATAAGGCTCTAACTGAGGTAGCTGTTTGAAAAACTCCATCATTGAGCATTCACCTCAGCGATCAATCCCTTAATATCAATCTTCCCATTTGCAGTCAAAGGAAGACTGTCTCGATAAATAAACTTCGAAGGCATCATATAATCCATCATCCGTTCTTTTAACTCCTGCTTGATGACCTTGGTTAACTCCAACTCTCGATCGAACTGCTCCATAATCCCTGCTTTAGGGACAACATAAGCTAACAGATTTTGCACTTTATGGTCAGCATTATAACGTGGAACAGCTACCGCAGCCTCAATATAGGTTGATTTATTTAAGTGTTGGGCAACTTCTTCCAACTCGATACGATAACCATTATATTTAATTTGGAAATCCATACGCCCACCATAGAGTAACAGACCTTCATCTGTCATTACACCCAAATCCCCAGTATGATAGGCCTGTAAGCCGTCAAACTGGAAAAATGCCGCCTCGGTTCTCTCAGGATTATTCAAATATCCTTTAGAGACAGCAGGACCTGATACAACAATTTCTCCCTGTTGACCATTCGGTACTACTTGACCATCCTCATCCAAAATAAAAGTTGGTGAGTCTGGTTTGGTATAACCAATCGGCAAACGTTTATAATTCACTAACATCTCATCAGTGATGGCAACTGCTGATAAGGCGACTGTAGCTTCGGTCGGTCCATAAGCGTTAACAATCACAGCTTTTGGAAAACGTTCGCGGAGCTTCTGAGCTGTTTTTACAGTTAACTCCTCTCCGTCAAAATAGAAATGCGTCAAATCTGGTAAATGTTCCCCATCGAACTCACGAGATAGCAAAGCCATATCTACAAATGATGGTGTCGAAGTCCAAATTTTAAATGGCAAAGTTTGAATAGCTGCAAATAAAGTCTTAAAATCCAAAGTCAACTCTTTCGGTAGAGCAAATAAGGTCCCACCAAGGGCAAGCGTCGGAGCCCAATACATAACCGATAAGTCAAACGAATAGGAAGGTTGAGCCAACATTTGTGGTCGCTCTGGTAGCGCAAACTCCTTATCCCTTATCATCCAGTTAGTAAAGCTGAGCAAATTGTCATGCGAAATTTGCACCCCTTTTGGTTTACCCGTCGTCCCAGAAGTGAAGATAATATAGTAGGTATCATCTCCGCTTACAGGATGCATCAACTGATAAGTCGATTTCTTCTCAAAAATGGCCTCCACTTCAGACAAACCAAGCACTGGCAAACTTGTCTCTAGCGGAAAGTCTGCTACCGCAAATACCAAACTCGGCTCTGCTATTTCCAGAATGGCTTCAATCCGATCCAAAGCAGAATGACTATCTACAGGGATATACGGATGACCAGCCTTGGTTAAGGCAACAAAGATTGCCAACATCTGGTACTCCTGTCCGCCAAAAACAAGGACAGGAGAGTTTGCTGGTAAATCCAAACGATCAATGTGGGCTGCTAAAGAATCTGAATCTGCCTTTAAATCCCCATAACTGTACAACTGTCCTAGATAATGGTAAACAGGGTAGTCAGGATTTTCTGTCGCAAAATGCTCTACCCGCTCTAACATACTGCTAATCTTTTTTATACTCTCCTCTTTAAAACTCATTATAGATAAATCCTCCCTGTCCAATGTCTAAATAACTATACAGATACAAAAGTAGTAACAATATAAAAAAATAGAACAGGGTTCTACAGATAAATCGTACAACTGGATGTTGCATGTTCTATCTCCTTCCATCTCTTATTCCTGCGAATTACTTTAAATACAATGTCTAGTCAATCTTGACTTACTTCGAACTCATTCCATTCATTAAATGATTAATTTTAAATCAACCTACATTTTACCATAATTTTGTTAATTTATTTCTTTTTTCACTAAAAAATACAAAAATATACCTGTTACACAAAGACTACCCGTGGTGCTAGTTCATTTCAAAATAGCGTAAGTTATGAGCTAGAATAATTTGTTCAATTCGTAACTGTAGTCCAGCTAGCCCTCTAGCTAATGTCTGTTCGATGTCAAAGAGATGACACAGTTCAGAAAAACGTGTTTCAATAGTTCGTCTCATGGCCATCACTTTCCAATCATTATGTTTTTCAGCACCTGCCATATTTTGTCGAAATAGCGTCCATAGATGGCACCTTTCCCGTTTCAAGTCCTTTGCTTAGGTAGCCTAAATCACCCAGGATAACCGATTACTTACACCCTTCTAATAGCTCATAAACCACCTTGATATCGTGGACAGAGGCTGGTGTGACAACATAATTCAGAATATAACCTGATAAGGTCACGGTCACCAGCATATGAACCTTGAAACCGTAGAACCAAAGATGTTTAGAGGCGTTGTAACCAATATCGGCTAATCCTTTAAAAATGGTAGCTCTGTGATTGCGAACAGGTTGGCAAAGTGGCAAAGGAAAACTATCTATAATGACAATGTCATCGGGATTAATCATATCATTCAAGGCTTTTCGGATGAATTGGACGAGCCAAATCAATTGTCTAGACCGACGATTGAAACGACTTCTTTCTAGTAACCGACCACAAGGAAAGAGGCGGCAGATGTTGTAGAAATGGCGTTGTGATGTCATGCCTAGTTCAGCTTGTAACAAAAGCAAGACAAGGAGCGATTCATCTGAAACTTTGGCTAAGCCAACATTACGCCGATATTTGAAGGAATCTGGGCAATAGTTGTGGTAGAAGTGATGACAAATTTGTGATAATTGGCGTACATTCCATTGCAAATGATGAGATTTAGCAGTGTACTGTAAGCGGCTCATTGGGACTAACCTCCTGTATGTTTCGTCACTTACAGTATAGTCCATTTGGGCTTTTTATTGTATTTTGAAATGAACTAGCACCACGGGTATTTCCTATTTCTTCAAGGATAAGCTCAGTCACGATGCCATGAATTTTCCGCACATCGTTGAACGGTGCCAGTTGATTACTATAATTACCTTTGGTGAAACAGTCATTGCGATTTTGAAAAATTATCCGATTCAGACGCATTTCCTCACTGGTGTTCTCTTCTTCTTGGCAATGGCATTCTCCTTTATGTTTTACATTTCGCAAACCTATCTCAATATCAACCACCATCAAAAGACAAATGTAGCCACCTTACTCTATGCCCATATGGTACTGGTTTTAGGCATCAACTTCTTTACAGTTGCTGTGGAAGTCTTACCTGGTGAGCATGCTAGTTTGGGCTTGCCTTTCCTCCTCATTGATTACTTCCTCTACTTTATGGGAATCCTAATGACCAGTCGCTACAACCAGGACCTTTATCAACTAGATAAGATGGTTTGGCTTCAATATGCTATTGTAGTATTCGCTACCATCATTCTTCTGATAGCCTTCCACCACTATCTAACCTTGATTGCTGCTATCCTGGTTGCTAGTTCATTTATGATGCTGGTCATCTCTTTCCGCCACCGCAATCGTGTAGAAGCTGACCTCGAAAAATGAAAAAGAAACCAGCAGAGCTGATTTCTTCAGATTGCAGACAAACATCGTTTTGGTGTTTGTCTTTTTTACTGTTTTTAGAGAAAAATGGCTGTTTTAATG
>NZ_JARQPL010000045.1:0-14318 GCF_046032535.1 Streptococcus suis
CCCTTTTATTTTTAGTGTAACATAAAAACTAACCCACCACAAAACGTGATAGGTTAGTTAACTTAATGACATTGGGTAAAAGTCCATGCGACATTTGATGGTCATCCCTATGATGGTTCCATTGTCAATATGGGAGTAAAAGATGAAGTAGGCAATATCTGTTATATTATTGGAATTCAAAAGGCTATTCGAGCTACCATAGGTAAAGAGGCTGGTGATAGAGTTCAGGTGACTATTCAAGAACGCTTGGATTAGGTAACTTGCAATTTTTTCAGATTATGGTAGAATGGTGACATGCGATGAGCCGAGTAGTGACTTTGTCACATTCGACGCTAGGGAGGTCTTCATTAGATTGAAACGCAGGAGCGGACCTTGGTTAGATGCTGTGAACCTTCTATTCTCATCGGAAACGATGCCCTTGCCCACCTTTTAGGTGGGCTTTTTTTGCATTTCAGACTTTCCATTTATTGAAATTGTGGTATAATTATGAAATAACAAATATTTAGAAAATTTTGAAGAATTGACTTAAAGGAGATTTCTATGGCTTATGTAGTAGCTGTTGTTGGTGCCACTGGTGCAGTTGGTGCCCAAATGATTAAAATGTTGGAAGAGTCAACACTTCCAATCGAGAAAGTGCGTTTCTTGGCTTCTGCTCGTTCAGCAGGCAAGACCTTGCAGTTCAAGGGACAGGACATTGTCATCGAAGAAACAACAGAGACAGCTTTTGAAGGAGTGGATATTGCCCTCTTTTCAGCTGGTGGTTCTACATCTGCCAAATATGCTCCTTACGCAGTAAAAGCTGGCGCAGTTGTGGTGGATAACACATCTTATTTCCGTCAAAATCCAGATGTACCTTTGGTTGTTCCTGAGGTGAATGCTCACGCGCTTGATAATCACAATGGTATCATCGCCTGCCCTAACTGTTCAACTATTCAAATGATGGTCGCGCTTGAACCTGTCCGTCAGAAGTGGGGCTTGGAGCGGATCATCGTATCCACTTATCAGGCAGTCTCTGGAGCAGGTATGGGAGCTATCTTGGAAACACAAGCTCAATTGCGTGCAGTCTTGAATGATGGCGTGGAACCCAAAGCGGTAGAAGCGAATATTCTTCCTTCTGGTGGCGATAAGAAGCACTACCCAATCGGTTTCAATGCTATTCCGCAAATCGACCTCTTCACTGAAAATGACTACACTTATGAAGAGATGAAGATGACAAAAGAGACTAAGAAAATCATGGAAGATGACAGTATTGCTGTTTCTGCAACCTGCGTCCGCATTCCAGTCCTGTCTGCCCACTCTGAGTCTGTTTACATCGAAACTAAGGAAATTGCTCCAATTGATGAGGTAAAAGCAGCCATTGCAGCTTTCCCAGGCGCAGTTTTGGAAGATGATGTGGCAAACCAAGTCTATCCACAAGCTGTCAATGCAGTTGGTAGCCGCGATACCTTTGTCGGTCGTATCCGTAAGGACTTGGACAAGGAAAACGGTATTCATATGTGGGTTGTCTCTGACAACTTGCTTAAAGGTGCAGCATGGAACTCTGTTCAAATCGCTGAAACCCTTCATGAGCGTGGTCTAGTTCGTCCAACGGCAGAATTGAAATTTGAATTGAAATAATTTTATTAACCAAAAGTACACAAAAGGCTGCACTCAGCCTTTTTTAGCAACAATCAGTAAGAGAGGAAGCCTATGTCTATTCAAGATTTACGTGATGTAAAAATCATAACAGCCATGATTACGCCCTTTAAAGAAGATGGTGCAATTAACTATGATGTGTTGCCAGAATTGGTCGAACATTTATTGGCTCATCATACGGAAGGAATTTTGTTGGCAGGAACAACTGCCGAAAGTCCAACACTTACACACGCGGAAGAATTAGAATTGTTTGCGGCGGTACAAAAAATTGTCAACGGTCGTGTTCCATTGATTGCAGGTATCGGTACCAATGATACGCGCGATTCGATTGAGTTTGCTAAGGAAGTAGCGGCCTTCGGAGGATTTGCGGCAGGTCTTGCCATTGTGCCTTATTACAACAAACCTTCTCAAGAGGGAATGTATCAACACTTCAAGGCTATTGCGGATGCCTCTGATTTGCCAATCATTATCTACAATATTCCAGGTCGTGTCGTGGTCGAAATGACGCCAGAAACCATGTTACGTTTGGCTGAGCATCCAAACATCATCGGTGTTAAAGAGTGTACAAGCCTTGCCAACATGGCTTACCTAATTGAGCATAAACCAGAAGACTTCTTGATTTATACAGGTGAGGATGGCGATGCCTTTCATGCTATGAACCTTGGAGCAGATGGTGTGATTTCTGTTGCATCTCACACGAATGGTGATGAGATGTATGAAATGTTTACAGCCATCGAACAACAAGATATTCGAACAGCAGCCGCTATTCAACGCAAGTTCATTCCGAAAGTCAATGCCCTCTTCTCATATCCTAGTCCTGCACCAGTTAAAGCAGTTCTTAACTATATGGGATTTGAAGTTGGTCCACTCCGCTTGCCGTTGGTTCCATGCCCAGAAGAAGATGCCAAACGTATTATCAAAGTTGTCGTTGACGGCGACTACGAAGCAACCAAAGCCACAGTAACAGGAGTCGTAAGACCGGATTATTAAAATAGTCAGGGGAGTGACTATTTTAACGTGAGCCTTGAAATAAGAGAGCGAACAATGTCTGGGGGAGTGGATTAAAACAGTCAGGGAAGTGACTGTTTTAACCCGAGCCTGAAAATACGACAGCGAGGCTTGTTTGGGGGATACGAATAAACCGGTGGTCTATTCGTACCTGAGCCTGAAAACAAAAAAGTGAAGTACATCAGCTGGTCACCAAGAAATATGAAAGTGACCATAGAAGACCCGAGCCTAGAAATGCGAAAGCGAGGATAGTCAGGAGAGTCGTTTTATTTAAGTTTACACAAGCACATCAGTTATCTGGTGTGCTTTTTAGTTGCAAGCCTTTTTAATTTTTGGGCATTCTTGATATAATGACTAAAAACGATAAAAGGATTAAGTATGAATATTGTTATTATAGGCGCCTCCTTTGCTGGTTTAAGTGCAGCTTTAGAATGTCGAAAATTGTATCAGAATGCTCAAATAACACTAATTGATAGAGAAAAAGATGTGGCTTACTTTCCAAATACCTTGAATTGGAAAGTGGCAGGAAAAATTTCTGGTTGGGAAGAAGCGAAGATTTCTTTGTTCAGCGAGGTGCAGCATGCAGCTATTTCTTGTCTTTTTGAAACAGAATGTCTCGCAGTTTATCCCGAAATGCGAAAGGTAAAGATACGGCATCATCAAGATATAGGTGATATTATTTATGACCGGCTAATATTGGCTATGGGAGCTAGTCAAACATGGGAATGGGGAACGGAAGAACTTCAAGACTATCTAATTTGCTCAAAAACGCTATCTCAAGCACAAGCTAGTCTAGAGAAATTGACAAATGCAAAAACAGTTGCAGTGATTGGGGCAGGACAGATTGGTTTGGAAAGCTTGGATGCCCTTAGCCAGTTGGATTTGAATTTGCATGTGTTTGAGGCGCAAGATTCACTCCTTGCAAAGTACGTTGATGAGGATATGATTGCGTCGATTCGTCAAGAGATGGAAAAAAGAGGAATCCAACTTCATTTATCTGAAACAGTCAATCAGATAACGATTGATACTCAGGAAGAACAGCTGGTTTGTCATACAGTCACAGGTAATTATCCAGCTGATTTAGTCTTGCCATCCACCAATTTGACGCCCAATATTCAGCTAGTGAAAGACAGGCTAAAAGTGACTGCAGAAGGGACTGTATGGGTGGATGAGTTTCTTGAAACAAGTCAAGAGAATATTTTTGCTGTAGGTGATTTGGTCAGTCTCCCAGTAGATTATTTTGGCCAGGCATATCTTCCGATGATTCATCATGCGATTATGACAGGGAGGATGGCTGCTCGAAATTTGCAAAAGAGGATTGCTCCTATTAAGAGAGCCCAGCGGATTGTTTCTAGTCATGTATTTGGCTATTATATAACTAGCCTTGGCTTGACCGAGAGTGGGGCGAGCTTGTGGTTGGAGAGTAAATCGATCCGGATTAGAAGGTCATATAGCCAGTGGGAACCAACTTTAGTAGATTTCAAGCTGATTGTCGAAGAAACGAGTGGGCGCATCATAGGGGGACAACTCGTTTCTACTGCAGATTATATTGAACAGATGGATGTACTGTCTCTAGCGATTTCAAAGGATTTGACCGTCTTTGACTTGGTAGAACATTCTTGGCTCTGTCTTCCTGGAAATACTCCTCTGGTCCCCTTCATCGTAGAGGCCGCTCAAGAGTATATTCGGCAATTTTATCAGGTTGATGGGGAGGGTGTCTATGCGGATTGATTCCTTATTGGAAAAGCGTGAGCGCGCCATTTATCAACTCCTCCTCTACTTAGAAGATAGGAAAGAGGCGCCATCGCTAAAGGATATTTGTCACTATTTAGAATTGTCAAAATCAACTCTTCTTCGCTATATTGTATCTTTCAATGAAGAAGCAGAAGTAACCGACTTGGGACTCTCTTTTCAACTCGAAGATGAAAAGGTCTTTTTGAAGAAAAAGGCCAGTTTGAGTCTTCATCGTATCCTAGCCTATCTCTGTCAAACCAGTACCAAATATCAAATTATTGTTTATTTATCTGATAAGGAAGAGGTTTCTATTCAACAGCTGGCTCAAGAATTGCTGATAAGCGAAGCGACTTTGAATCGCCATCTTGCCTCTTTGAACCAGATATTGGCAGAATTTGGTATTGGAATCAAAAGTGGTCGTCTAAAAGGTAGTGAGCTTCAAATACGGTACTTTTTACATCAAATGTTGAGTTTGACTACTACGAGAGCGGAATTACAAGAAGAGTTTATGCTAGGGAAAATAGAGGCTTTATTGCCGGTTTTCGAACGATTCTATCAATCGCCGCTCAATCCTAAGCAAGCCCATCGTCTGTTGTTGTGGCTAATGATTTCACAGCAACGCTCTCGATTGCGACAGCTAGATTTTAAGCACCTTTACAAATTGATGGAACCCTATCAAGAACATAAGTTTTACCGACGTTTGAGAAAGATGTATTTTACACTAAGTCAGCAACAATCCACCTCTTTCCAAGAAGGGGAGATTATGGCGTTGTTTGCTTTCCTGTTTAGCCATTTCATTTTAGCGCCGCATCAATTAGAGCAGGTTCTTGGTTTCGGTGGGCCGATTATGGAAGCTACCTCTTTGGCTCTTCAGAAATTACGGTTATATTTTGAGGGAAATTTACCAGTCTCAGAAGAAGCACTCTATCATCTGAACCAAATTATGAGCCAGCTATATTTCTTTTATTCTTCCCTTGAACTGGAAGAAGTAGAAGCTTCTAGTTTCTATCCAGAAGCAGAAGACTTGCTAAAAGACGTCTATAAATCAGTTTTTCATAGAAAAGTCGATAAAGAAATAAGGAACTCTTATCTGACAAATATTGCGGATTTGTATATTTATTTTAGTCAGGTCCAGCCTATACAGGTCAAGGTTGCTTTTGCTTCTTCCCTACATGAGGTTCTATCCTATCCTCTCTTGTTGCAACTAAGGGAGAAGTTAGAAGGCAATCGTCAGGTTCTTATTGAGCCCTATCAAGCAGGGTATGACTATGATTTGATCATTACAGATTACCTCGAAAATACAAGCGTTCCAGTTTATTGCCTAGGAAATCGATTGAAAATCCAAGACATCGTACAATTAAAGGCATGGATACAGGATATATATCATCAAAAGTCCTGTCAATCAGAGATTATGGCGACCAAAACTTCTTTTCCTATCGAGCATCGCTAGATGATGTCAGATAGTCTTTGTGAAAAATGTAAGTGCATTTAACCTTGAAAAATTTATTTTATAAACTCTGATAACAGTTGATAGAATCATCTTTCTAGCCACTGCTTATCAGATTTTTTTATTTTTTTGAAAAAAATGATAGGAAAAATTCACAAGAATGGGTTAGAATAGAATTACCAAGAAAACGGAAGCGTTTTCAAAAAAAGATAAACAAACAGGAGGGAGACCTATGTCTACTGAAAAATACATCATGGCCATTGACCAAGGAACTACAAGTTCACGTGCCATTATCTTCAATAAAAAAGGTGAAAAGGTTGGCAGTTACCAAAAAGAGTTTACGCAAATTTTCCCTAAACCAGGTTGGGTTGAACACAACGCCAATGAAATTTGGAATTCTGTTCAGTCAGTGATTGCAGGGTCCTTTATCGAAAGCGGTGTTCGTCCTGATCAGATTGAAGGAATTGGTATTACGAACCAGCGTGAAACAACCGTTGTCTGGGACAAAGAAACAGGACTTCCAATCTACAATGCAGTTGTCTGGCAATCTCGTCAAACAGCTCATATTGCTGACCATCTGAAGGCGGATGGTCATGCAGATATGATTCATAAAAAGACAGGTCTAGTAGTCGACGCCTACTTCTCAGCAACCAAAGTTCGTTGGATTTTGGACCAAGTTCCTGGAGCACAGGAACGTGCTAAAAAAGGTGAGATTCTATTTGGAACCATTGATACTTGGTTGGTATGGAAATTGACCGATGGGAAATGCCATGTGACGGATTATTCAAACGCAGCTCGTACCATGCTCTACAACATTGAAGAGTTGAAATGGGATGATGAAATTTTATCTCTTCTCAATATTCCAAAAGCCATGTTGCCGGAAGTTCGTTCAAACTCTGAAGTTTATGGCACAACAGCTCCATTCCATTTCTATGGCGCAGAAGTGCCAATCTCTGGCATGGCAGGTGACCAACAAGCAGCTCTATTTGGACAATTGGCATTTGAACCAGGTATGGTGAAAAATACTTACGGAACTGGTTCCTTCATCGTGATGAATACAGGTGAAGAGATGCAGTTATCACAGAACAACCTTCTCACAACCATTGGCTATGGTATCGGCGGCAAAGTCTATTATGCGCTTGAAGGATCTATCTTTATCGCTGGTTCGGCGGTTCAATGGCTCCGTGATAGCATGCGAATGGTGACTACATCACCTGAGTCAGAAGAGCTTGCTCGTAAGTCTACCAGCAATGATGAAGTCTATGTTGTTCCAGCCTTTACAGGACTAGGTGCTCCGTATTGGAATTCTGGTGCGCGTGGCTCAGTCTTTGGTCTCACTCGTGGTACAACAAAAGAAGACTTCGTCAAAGCAACTCTTCAATCCATTGCCTACCAAGTTCGTGATGTTATTGATACCATGCAATTGGATACAGGTATTGATATTTCTGTCTTGAAGGTTGACGGTGGTGCAGCAATGAACAGTCTCCTCATGCAATTCCAAGCAGATATTTTGGGTATTGAAATCGCACGCGCTCAAAACCTTGAAACTACAGCTCTTGGAGCAGCATTCTTAGCAGGTTTAGCAGTTGGTTTCTGGAAAGATTTGGATGAATTGAAAGAACTCAACGCTGTCGGCCAATCCTTCCAACCAACCATGAACGAAGCTCGTAAAGAACAACTTTACAAGGGATGGAAAAAAGCTGTCGCAGCAACTCAACTATTTGCAGAAGTGGATGAGGAGCAATAAAGGACTTGTTAGCTAGGGGAAAGAAGGCTTTCCTCTTGTTAGACAGTCCTATTCGAAAGTTAGGAAGTGAATCGTATGGAATTTTCAAAAGAAACAAGACGCTTAGCTATTGAGCGAATGCAGGATCGTCAACTTGACCTCCTCATTATCGGTGGTGGTATTACTGGTGCTGGTGTGGCTTTACAGGCAGCTGCAAGTGGCATGGAAACAGCCTTGATTGAAATGCAAGACTTTGCAGAAGGAACTTCCAGCCGTTCAACAAAATTGGTTCACGGTGGTCTTCGCTACCTCAAACAATTTGACGTGGAAGTGGTATCCGATACCGTATCTGAACGTGCTGTAGTACAAAATATTGCCCCACATATTCCAAAGCCAGACCCGATGCTCTTGCCAGTCTACGACGAGCCAGGTTCAACCTTCAGTCTTTTCCGTTTGAAAGTGGCTATGGACCTCTATGATCTCTTGGCTGGTGTTAACAATACGGACCTTGCCAATAAGGTGTTGACGAGAGAAGAAGTGCTGGAACGTGAACCAAACTTGAAGCAAGAAGGATTGATTGGTGGAGGAGTTTATCTTGACTTCCGTAACAATGATGCCCGCTTGGTTATTGAAAATATCAAACGTGCAGCCAAGGATGGCGCCTTGATTGCCAGCCGTGTCAAAGCTGAGAAATTCATCAAAGATGAGGTTGGAAAAGTTGTCGGTATCATTGCTCGTGATTTGCTGACAGACCGCACCTTTGAAATCCGTTCGCGTTTGGTCATCAATACAACAGGACCATGGAGTGATGAAGTGCGTAATTTGGGTGGAGAAGGTTCAGGCGTTCTCCAGATGCGTCCGACCAAGGGTGTGCACCTAGTTGTCGATAGCTCTCGCTTGTCTGTACCTCAGCCAACTTACTTTGATACAGGTCACTCAGATGGTCGAATGGTCTTTGTCCTTCCACGTGAAAATAAAACCTATTTTGGTACGACAGATACAGACTACACTGGCGATTTGGCGAATCCGATGGTAACCCAAGAAGACGTTGACTACCTGCTTGATATTGTCAACAATCGCTTCCCAGAAGCAAACTTGACCTTGGATGACATTGAGAGCGGTTGGGCAGGGCTTCGTCCCCTCTTGTCTGGAAATGGAGCTTCTGACTACAATGGTGGAAACAACGGTAAGCTCAGCGATGACAGCTTTAATAGCTTGATTGAAACGGTAAAAGGTTATTTGAACAATGAAAAGACACGTGACGATGTGGAACATGATTTGACACATTTGGAAGGTAGCGTTTCTGAAAAACACTTGGATCCTTCAGCTGTATCACGTGGCTCTGCCCTTGACCGTGATGACAATGGTTTGCTGACTCTTGCTGGTGGTAAGATTACTGACTTCCGTAAGATGGCGGAAGGTGCAATTGAAAAAGTGGCAGACATTCTCAAAGAAGAACATGGTCGCAGCTTCAAACTCATCAATTCTAAAACCTACCCAGTCTCTGGTGGCGAATTGAACCCAGCTAACGTAGCAGAAGAAATTGAACATCTTGCTCAACTAGGTGTGAAGAAAGGACTTGTCTATGATGATGCGCTTTACTTGGCAAACTTGTACGGCTCAAATGCGACAAAAGTCTTTGCATTGAACCATAAAGTAGAAGCCGTTTCTGGCTTGAACAAGCGTGACTTGCTTTCCCTTCATTATGCTATGAAGGAAGAGATGACCTTGACCGCAGTTGACTATCTTCTCCGTCGTACCAACTACATGCTCTTTATGCGTGAGCAGTTGGATGCGGTAGCACCAGACGTTTTGAAAGAAATGGCAGCTTACTATGCTTGGTCAGAGGAAGAAGTTGCTCAACAGGAACAATTGTTGGCAGATACACTTGTTAAGAATGATTTGACCCATTTGAAAGAAAAATAGAAAGAGGTGCATGATGACAAATGAATTAATCGGTGAAGTGTTGGGTACTGCCTTGCTGATATTACTTGGTAACGGTGTTGTAGCAGGGGTAGTGCTAGATAAGAGTAAGGCCAAGGATGCTGGTTGGATTGTAATCACAATTGGTTGGGGTCTAGCAGTAGCCATGGCGGCCTTTGTGAGTGGTTTATTGGGCCCAGCCTACCTCAACCCAGCTGTATCAATTGCCATGGCTTTTGCAGGAAATCTCCCATGGGATTCTGTAGTCCCTTACATTCTTGCACAATTTATCGGAGCCTTTATCGGAAGTATCTTGGTCTACCTCATGTACAAAGATCACTATGATGCAACAGAAGACACTGGTGCTGTATTGGCAACCTTCTCTACTGGACCTGCCATCCGGAACTTAGTTTCTAATACAATTAGCGAAGCAATCGGAACCTTTGTTTTGGTCTTGGGATTACTGGCTTTCGGTCAGTATGATTTTCCAACAGGGCTTGGCACTTTAATCGTCGGTGGTTTGATTGTTTCCCTCGGAGTTTCTCTTGGTGGTCCAACAGGATATGCCCTAAACCCTGCGCGTGATCTTGGTCCTCGTATCATGCATGCCATCCTTCCATTGAAGCACAAGGGAGATTCGGATTGGGGCTATGCATGGGTACCAGTAGTTGGTCCAATCATCGGAGGCTTGCTTGCGGCTCTCCTTTATGCTCTCATTTTTTAAAAAATATCCTTCTCTAATCAGCAATGGTTAGGGAAGTTTTTTATTATTTGGCTGTCAATCGTGAGCAAAAGTTTGTTTTATATCAATAATTAGCGATAAAATAAATCTATCAACATCAGTGAGGTCATCTTATGAACAATACAGGTATTCATCACATTTCAAGCTTGGTAGGAAACATACACCAAGCCTATCATTTTTATCATCATATTCTTGGTTTGAAATTGACCTTGAAAACTGTCAATCAAGAAGATTCAAGCATGTATCATCTCTTTTTTGGTGATGATGAAGGTCGTTTTGGAACGGAATTTACCATTTTTGATATGCCCAATCATCCTAGTCATCGACCAGGCAGCAATCGTTTGGAAAGAACTGTTTTTCTGGTTAAAGATTTTGCTGCCTTGGAATTCTGGCAGAAAAGACTGACAGAGTTTGAAGTGGAAAACGAAGGAATCCAGGCTTTTGGAAATGGGCATATTCTGAATTTCCAAGATGAAGATGGACAGCTGCTTGGCTTGACCTATCATAATGCTATCGGAGAAATGTTTCCGTATAAAATAGATGAAATTCCGTCGGAATACGCCATCCTTGGCATAGCCAGTCTTCACATGCGGATTCGTGAAGAAAAGGAATTGTTATCTTTACTGACAGAGACTTTTGGTTTCGTCGAGGAAGGTCGATTTGTCTTTGAGGATAAGTTAGTGATTTCTCTTCTCTTTGACAACATCTTCCAGCATCGCCTGTATTTGATTTTAGACCAAGAGTCTCCAATCAGTGTATTGGGAGTTAGGGCTATTCATCATATTGCATTTGGTGTCTTAGATGAGTCTGATTTGGAAGATTTGATTAGCCGATTAAATCTCATCAATCGTCCACATTCTGGTATCATTAATCGAGATTTCATTCATTCCTTGTACTTCCGAGCGCCCAATTATCTCATGTTTGAGGTCGCGACCATGGCTGGCGAAAGAGAGGCTACCATACCAAGACAAGATAAGCTGCTAGATAAAGTTGAACTGTTCTTGCCAAGTTTCTTTGAGGAGGAGCGACAGGAAATTGAAAAAAATCTCTCCTACCGTTATTAGGAGAAATGAGATATGGATTATCGCTTTATCAAAGGGACCAGTCCCCGTCTTTTGGTCTTTTTCCACGGCACAGGTGGCAACAAGGAGTCCATGCTCTTTCTTCGCCAACAGTTGGATCCAGAAGCTTTTGTCCTTTCCTTGGATGGAGGTTGGGGTCAAGGTAGGGAAAGGCGTTTCTTTGCATCTCTCATTGACGGTCAGCTGGATCTTGTCGATTTTGAAAGGCGCTTGTCGGCTTTTCTGGATTTTTGGCAGGACTTAGACATTCAGCCCTACCAGCAGGTTACCTTCGTTGGCTTTTCAAATGGTGCCAACTTCATCATGGGCTTGTTGACCAAACAGTCAAACCTGGCGGACAATTATATCTTGCTCCACCCTTCGGCCTTAGGTTATGCTTTTCCTATGGAAAATGGCAGAGCAGAACTTTTATTTACGTTAGGTCAGAATGATGTGTTAATTGACCAAATGGTTCTTGAACATCTTGTAGATGACTGGCAAGCATCAGCTTTTCCCAAAGCCAACCTAGTTCGTTTTGACAAGGGACATTTTTTAAGTCAGGATGAATTGACCTATATCAAAAATTGGTATCAAGAAAGAATAGACAAAAAGACCTGAACAAATAAGTGTTCAAGTCTTTTATGTGTCTTAGATTAGTGTTTCCAATTTATCCACCAATGAACCAACGTAGGCGATGGTTTCTTTGAGTGGTTGGTCAGTTGAAACGTCAACACCTGCATGTTTAGCAAGGTCTTGGGCAGAAAGACTTGCACCGAGTGACAAGGTTTCCAACCATTTTTCAACAACTTCTTCAGGATGTTCTTCCAATTGTTTCGCCATAGCCGTACCGATGGTCAAACCAGCTGAGTAGGTATATGGATACAAACCAATGTAGTAGTGCGGTTGACGCATCCAGATAAGACCTGCATCGTCACCGATTTCAAAGTCTTCACCCCAGAATTCCTTGATAACATCCAACTTGATTTGGCAGAGAATATCACCGTTGAGGTATTCTTCGTTGTCCAAACGAGTGTAGACTTCACGCTGGAAGGCTGCTTCAAGCAAGTGAGTAACCATGTTGTGGAAGTAAGTACGGCTGATCAGTTCGCTAATCAAGTAAGCCTGGAAGCCAGGGTCTTGGTTGTTTTTCAAAAGGGTGTTACATGTCAAGACTTCGTTAGCAGTGGAAGGCGCCTCGATGAAGTAGAGGGAAGGATCGTAGCTGAGAACGCTTTGTTTCTTAGCCAATTGGAAATGACCAGCATGTCCCAATTCGTGAGCCAATACCAAGACCTCGTTCATCAAGCCTGTCCATGAAAGGAGGATATAGGATGGTCCATCGTAAAGAGTAGCACAGAAACCACCTGTTGCCTTGCCTTCGTTTTGAGCAAAGTCAATCCAACGCTCATCAAATGATTGTTCAATCATTTTCACGTAATCATCGCCAAGAATACCTAAGCAGTCAATCAAGAATTGCTTAGATTCTTCAGGTGTGATGCGTTGGTTGTATTCAGATGGTAGACTGATTTTCAAGTCAGCATGTGTGATCTTGTCCAATCCATGAGCCTTAGCAACCAATTTCACATAGCGACGCATGTGAGGAGCCAATTCCTTCATGATAACATCAATCTGACGATCAAATAGGTCGCGAGAGACATTTTGACGGTGTAAGAGGAAGTCAATGGTATTGTCAAAGCCACGCAAGCGAGCTTCGATTTGCTCGTTCTTGATATGAGATAAATATGTCGCTGCGGTTGTATTCTTGTATTTTTTCAAGGTTGAATAGAAACCAGCAGCTGAATTACGACGGATTTCGGTATCATGGCTGAGCTCATAATCATTTTCAAAGAGAACATAGCTATTGCCGAGTGTTTGACCATTTGCCTCGAAGTTGTCAAAGGTCATATCCTCAAACTTGGTCACACCGTAGTTGTTATAGGGCTGACCAAATGTTGGTGCAAAATTTGATAAAAGTTCTTCTTGAAGTGGGTGCAGTTGATGCGGCTTGTCACGGAGAATACCATCAAAGAATGCAGCCCATTGTGGTTGTTCTTCTTTTAATTCAAGAAGAAAGGCTTCGTCTAATTGCCCAAGTTCTGAATAGAGGAAATCTCGTTGAGGACGTGCCTTGGCAGAAACGAGGTCGTATTCGTTGGCCAGGCTCGCCAATTCAGTATTCATCTTATCGACTTCCAAAGGAAGGAAGGCATAGTGGGAAAGTCTGCTATCAAGAATAACGATTTTTTCGTATTCTGTTAAGGCTGAAACGATGGTATCCTTATCAGTTAGCTTACCTTTGTAATTCGATTCGAAAGCTGTTACTTGCTTAGCGTAGGCTGCTAAATTTTCTTTGTAGTTGTCAGGGGTTGGAAATAGAATGTCCGTATCCCAGGTTAATTGTACATCAATTTCTTGACGTTTAGGCATTGCGTTTGTCATGATTTTCTCCTTATTTCATTTTAATAGGTCCATTATATCATACTAAAGGGCTTTCAGTGAAAATAAGCCAAGGCAAAATTTATGAAAAAGAAATACTTGACAAAATGCATAAAAACCTAGATAATGTAAGTATGAAAGGGTTTACTGAAAACCAGAAAGGAGCTTTTATGCAAGTCATTAAACGTAGTGGAGAGATTGTTGAATTTGACCCAGATAAAATCTACCAAGCCATCATTAAAGCTGCACAGACAGTCTATGTCATTGATGAAACTTGGCGGAAAAATCTTGCTCAGGTCACAAAGAAAGTAGTGCTTGACTTGGAAGAAGCTCATACAGAGCGACCAACGATTAGCATGGTTCAGTCGCAAGTTGAACACCGTCTTTTAGATGCAGGGTATATTTCTATTGCTGAGCATTACATTTCCTATCGCTTGCAACGTGATTTGGAACGTAACGGCTATGGCGATAAGATTATTGTACATCTGCGTTTTGAACAAGTACGTTAAGAGAAGAGGCTGGGCAAAAGGCCCAGGACCACTACTCAGAGTTCGTGTCAACATCTCAGCGCAGTGGTTGATTGGCAGATTTGTTCGTGTTTTGCAC
>NZ_JARQPL010000046.1:0-13501 GCF_046032535.1 Streptococcus suis
TAGTCAAGTTAATGTTATTACAATTGTTAAAAATTTGGGGTTGAAAAATCCCCATAAACTTATTTTACGAGGAGGAACAAAATGAAAGAAAATTATGTAGAAGTTGATAGCTTGCGTCATGAAATTGACAATCAAGAACTATCAGGTAATTCCGCAGCTGGATTCAGAACTGCAGTTCGAATGACTAGTCAAGGTCGCTGTGGGTGGGCTTTCACTTTTTCTTATGAATGTACATCACCAAATGTCCGCTGTGGATAGAATGAACAAGATTGGAGGGTAAGATGGAAGGAATTATTGGAACACTTGAGTTTTATGCTCCCGTATTGATTTTAGGAGTATCCATTATTGGTGTCGTCTACGTTATGAAAAAACGGAAAGAACGGAAATGATGTATATTTAAAAAGCCATACTAGTTTATGGCTTTTTTACTTGTCTTTAGAGAGATTATGCACGAATTACTCATGATATTAAAGAACAGATTGATTATAATAGTCTTGTAAAATAGAAATGGAGGAATACTTATGTCACAATTAGTTGTAAAAAATTTAAATAAAGAGTTTGGGGAGGGAGATAGTCTAGTTCATGCTTTATCGGATGTTAATCTCTCTGTAAAGACAGGAGAATTTCTTGCTATCATGGGAGCAAGCGGCAGTGGAAAAACAACTTTGTTAAACTGTATTTCAACAATTGATAAGCCGACGTCAGGTGATATTTCCTTTGAGGGATTTGATATAATCAATGCAACAGATAATCAGTTGGCAAACTATCGCTCACAAAATATTTCCTATATCTTTCAATCTTATAATTTAGTTGAAACTTTAACAGTTTATGAGAATATTGTCTTACCGTTACAGATTCAAGGAAAAAAAGTTTCTGATTGTCATTTAAAAATAGAAAATATCCTAGAAAAATTATCAATTGGTCAATTACGAAATAAATTTCCCAATCAATTATCAGGAGGACAAAGACAGCGTGTTGCAACTGCACGTGCTCTAATTGACGAATCTAAACTGCTTATTGCAGATGAACCAACAGGTGCTTTAGATTCGGCTAACTCAGAAAATTTAATGGCTCTTCTGCAAGATATTAATCAAGATTTTGGCATTACCATTTTAATGGTGACACATGATCCAGCAGCAGCTAAGTATTCATCACGGATTATTCTGTTAAAGGATGGGCAAGTTACAGCAGATATGTACCGCCACTCTTTATCAAATGAAGAATATTTACAAGAAATTTATAAACATACACGATAAGGAGAAGTAAGATGTATCCAAAATTAATTCTTAGAAATGTTCAAAGAAATTTACAGACATACACAGTTTACTTTCTTAGTTTGACGTTAATTTATAGTCTACTCTATGCATTTAATGCTTTGCCAAATCATCCTGTCATGCAAAGTTTATCAGGTGCTAAGGAGATGATGACAACCATTATGACACAATATATGGGGCTATTATCTTACGTTGTATTGAGTACAATTGCTTTTTTAGTTGTTTACTCCACTGGTTTCGTATTAGGCCGAAGAAAACAAGAGCTAGGTCTATACGCAACATTGGGGATGAAAAAACGTCATATTGTAGGAACGCTTTTCTGTGAGACAATGGTTGTTAATCTGTTTGCTTTGCTTGCAGGATTTATTTTAGGGTTAGGAGTACTGATTGTTCTAGCACATATTGCCTCTAATTTTTTTATGGGGAATTATTTTGGTAATATGTTTTTCCTAGACATGAAATCAGTGAATTTACTAGGAATATCATATTTAGCAACAAGTGTAATTATTGGTGTGATGGACATATTTACCTTTAGAAAGCAAGCTATTATTTCTCTTATTCAAGAAAATGGTGTTAAAAGTTCTATTTTTTCGAAAGGAGAAACAAAGTGGCAAGTGCTATTATTTATCTTATCGGCACTAGTTATTTGCTTTGGATGTGTCTATCTATCAGACTATACTCATATTTCAATTCTTAGAAATTGGGGAATGTTACTTATAACACTGTTTGTACTAGTTATATTTATTTTTTACAGTACATTAAGCCATTCTTTGATCCGCTTAACTTATTCATTGCCAAATTGGTATTTCAAGAAATATAATTCATTTAAACTCAGACAACTATCTAAACAGGCAGATCGTAATTCGGTGACTATATCGGTATTATCGCTTTCCTTGACATTAGCAACTAGCTTATTGATTTTTAGTGGTAGCGCCTACAGTTCATTGAGTAATGATTTAAATAAATTTATTCCTTATGATATTGATGTGCAGATGTTTAAGGGAGAAAAATACCATTATAACAATATAGATGTAAAGAGTAAGTTAAAAGAAGATGGTTTTGACTTTTCGATTATTGATAAAGAGTTTGAGTATCCAACTTATATAAGTGAATTGACTTATAAAGATATTATTGATACAAGCAATTTATGGGATTTAGATAAAGAATTAGGAGATTCGTTCGTTAATATTGTTTCGCTTACTGATTACAATTCTTTATTAAGACTTCAAGGGAAAAAAGAAGTCAGTTTGTCAGACAATGAATTTTTAATAAATGCAAACTATAAAGGCACTAGGAAGCAGATTAGGGAATTTCTCTCTAAAAATAACGAATTGACTGTTTCCGGTGTAAAGTTAAGGTCAAGTTCTAAAAGTGCTTTGGAAAATGTTTATTTTGTTACTACAGTAGAAAATAATGATCGAGGGACATTGATCGTTCCTGATAAAGTAGCGAAAAAATTGACTGTTAACAGTTTACATTATGTAGCCTTATATAAAAAAGGGATTGATAAACGAAATGTTGAATCATTTTTAGAGAACTGGATTGAAAATTATTATTTTACGGATCAAGAAGGAAATCAATCTGATTTTGTATATCAAACAAAAGTTCGATCAGCAGAACTATATCTAGGATTTATGGGAGTCATTGTGTTAGTTCTAATTTTTGTGGGAGTTATTTTTACAGTCATCACATTGAGTATTCTGTCGTTGCAGGCTTCTACAAATGCATTAGAAAGCGTTAATGATTACAATATACTTTATTTACTAGGAAATCAAAGAAAGCAAAATAAAAAAATTATTTTTCAACAGATTCTTGCCTATTTTCTAATCCCGTTGCTAATAGCTGTTCCATTGAGTTATTCACTTAGTAACAGCTTATTAGGCTACTTTGAAAATTTCGCGAATACGACAGTTGTCATTGATGCAAAATATTTATTGTTTATGATTGGCTTATTTGCAGTTTATATCTATTTTACCTATAAAGTTTGTTTAAAGGCTAGTAATCAGACCCGATGAGTGAAAACCAGAATAGGATATTAGCTATCCTTATTCTGGTTTTGTGATATAATGATAATAAAAAATCATAGTAGGAAATTTTAAATATGAAGACGTGGTTAAAGAATATTTCTGATAACTCACTATTGTTATGGTGGATCACTTTAATAAATCATTTTATATTAATGATTTATATATACCTTCAAATTCCATTTGACTTTTCATCAACTTTTACTCAAAAATTTGCAGTTGTTTTTATTATTTTGTTGATTATTTCTACTTACATTTGTAATTTCTTAAAGTTTAAATATAGTGAATTGAAGTTGTGGCTATTACTATCGCTATTTTTAATTAGTTGGCAATTGGCTCTGAATTTGAATGTTGAACACACATTATTCCATTTTTTAGATTTACTTCATCCCATTAATTCTTTTCTATTAGTTTATAGTTCAGTATCTATTATTTTGTTAGGTAAAAAAATAGGTGAGGAACTATTTTTTGTAACTTTTATTGTTATAATTATTACAGAGATATCTTATTTTTTTAGCAAGCCCCTCTTTTTATTTTTATCTATATTTACATCATTTTTCATTTCTTACTTACCTATTATTCTGTTAATGATGTATAAAAAAGAGTTGAAATCTTTTTTAAATTACCAGAGGAAAAATTTAACCTTCCTTTCATTTTTCCTACCAGTTACTTATATTATTTTATATATTAATACGACTGATATTGGTATTTTAAACTTTTTATGGTATGTAGAAATTCTTTTGGTACTTGTTGCGTTCCACTTGAAAACAATTTATATGAGTTTTCAAAAAAAGATAGATGAGTTGAAACTATTATATATTGAGGCAAGTTTAAAAGTACTACTGGGGGTAAGTATCCTTTTGGTTACTACATTTATTATTGTAAGGCTAGACTTAAAACAAAGTTTTATTTGTTTTAATTTACTTGTGCTGATAGTTGGATTTCTAACGGAAGAATTTATTAGATTATTTAGAGGTAAGCGGCTAACGGGTGCAAAAGATTATTTAGAAGTTTTATTTTTGAAAAGAAATAAGATGGTGAAGAATTTGTTAGCTAATGAAGATATAGAGCAACAATTCGCAGAATTTCTTCATAACGAAGTATTACAAAGCGTGATGGCTATTAAAAATTTTAATAAATATGGAGAAGATGAGAAGTTTAGAACTCAGATTGGATATGTCTCAGATGAACTAGTTCAACGTATCCGAGAGAGAATGGATTATTATCAACCAATGAGTAGTGGCAATGAGGAGTTAACTAAAAAATATACATCATTAATTGATAGAATATTGAGGAGATATGAGACTATGAAAAAAGTTGAAACAGATTTTCAGTCTGATTTTTTTCTAATGGAACCGTATGATAAGATTCTTTATCGCTTTATTGAAGAGTTAGTGACCAATGCTGTTAAATATTCGTCAGGCCATATTATTTCGTTATCTCTCTCTGTATCTGACGATATTATTTATTTATCTTGTAAAAATGATTATGATATTTCTAGTAACCATCTTGGGTATGGGTTAAAGAATTTAGAAAATCGTGTCAGTGTTTTAGGTGGAACAATAGAAATTCAGACAATGGATGCTATGTTTCAAGTAGAAATCCAATTACCAATAGATAAGGAGTTATGCTATGAAAATTTTATTAATTGATGATCACAAGTTGTTTAGTCAGAGCATAAAAATGATTTTAGAGCTATCAGAAACAATTGATTATGTTGATTTAATTGAAAATTTTCAATCAGTAGATGATATTGATTATAGTCGATACGATATCATTTTGATAGATATTAATTTGACTAGTATTTATGAAACAGATGGATTAGCCTTGGCAGAAGAAATGATAAAAAAAGAACGAGGTATTAAAATCGTTATTTTAACAGGATATAGCAAAAAAATTTATGAATATCGAGCTCAGAAGATGGGAGCTTATGCTTTTATTGATAAAAGTATCGATCCAGATAAGCTTCTTACTCAATTAAAAGGTATATATAGTGGAAAAAAGTATTTTTCGGTAGAAGAAATCGTGGATATCTTGTCTGAACGAGAGATAGAAGTGTTAGAATCGGTCAGAAATGGTTTAACAATT
Organism: Streptococcus suis; assembly: GCF_046032535.1. GTDB lineage: Bacteria > Bacillota > Bacilli > Lactobacillales > Streptococcaceae > Streptococcus > Streptococcus suis_AK. The sequence continues at coordinate 5,387 of NZ_JARQPL010000046.1, forward strand.
GATGAGATTTGTGAAACCTTATTTTTAAGCAAACGGACTGTTTCGAATCATTTGGCAAATGTATTTTCAAAGCTAGGTGTTAATAATAGGCAGGAGGCAATCCATAAAGCAGAACTTTTAGGATATTTCTCTCCAGAGTAGGATTATCTGTTATGCCAATTTGGCATAAAATTTAAGATTCGTTCAAATCTTAATTATAATTTCATTAGGAGTGAACGAATGTATAGGCGACTAAGAGATTTGAGGGAGGATTCTGACTATAGTCAAGAGTTTATTTCAAATTATTTGAGTTGTAGTCAATCCTTTTATTCTAGAATAGAAAGTGGCACCAGAGAATTGCCAGTAGATATTTTGATTAAGCTTTCAAATCTTTATAGTGTGAGCACGGATTATTTGTTACATCTAACAGATTTTCGTAAAAGAATACAAAAATAGAAGTCTCTCCTTGTTTGTTCATTGACAACTGAATAAACCAAGGTGGGACTTTAATCATTTGTGGAGCAATTTAGCCTGGTACGCCGTGAGATGAGCGAGAATTATCGGCTATAAAATAGGTTGGTTACCTATCTGCCATGAGACAAATGAGGATAATGATACTTCTGAACGTTCAGGCTGCCATCGAGAAAGGACAGCGGGTGCAATCCCCATGTAGGACTTAACCAGTTCTTCCCACTGAGGTCAATATTTTGAAGTAAAGGAAAAACGTTTATGGAAAAAATACAAACAGGTGCGGAATTACCGCAGGTTGTGATTGAGGGTTATAAGGTGACGGTGCAAGTGACGAATAAGTCACTTAGTCTGACGGATATTTTAGATGATTTATTAGGTCGAAAGCTTGAAAAAATTTGAGGTTTTAGCGGACATGTTTTTAGAAATGATGTAAAATAGAGTTGTAGAACCTCAATCCTTAATCGGTAAGCACCTAAATACTGATTAAGGAGATACATATGACAAAAACCTGTATTTATTTACGCTTATCACGAGATGATGGGGATAATGTGGAAAGTAATTCCATCATCAACCAACGCTCACTTTTGAGAGATTATGCCAGAAATCATGATTTCACCATTTTAGAAGAATTTATGGATGATGGTATTAGTGGCTTAACCTTTAACCGCCCTGACTTTAACCGTATGATGGCTATGGTGAATGATAAGACAATTGATACTATTATTGTTAAGGACTTGTCACGCTTCGGTCGTGACTATATTGAGACTGGGAAATACCTTCAGCGAATTTTTCCTGCTATGGGAGTTAGGTTTATCTCGGTTAATGATCACTATGATAGTATGACTGCTGATACAAATGAAACACACTTGGTTATGCCCATTAAAAGTCTAATTAACGATAGCTACTGTCGAGACATTTCAACCAAAGTTCGAAGCACTCAAAAAGCTAAACGACAAAAGGGCGAGTTTATTGGAGCTTTTGCCCCTTATGGCTATCGCAAAGATGAAAAGCAACGGAATCATCTAGTGGTTGATGAGAATGTACGCCCTACTATTGAGAAAATCTTTACTCTTAAATTAGAGGGATATTCGTCAAACGCTATTGCAGGGTTTCTTAATCAAGCTGGGGTAGAAACGCCTCTACAACGTAAGAAAGCCTGTCAAGAAAAGATTAAAGGTTTTCATGGTCATAACTACAAGTGGGACACGAAAATGGTCAATCGTATTTTGACAAATCGTGTCTATACAGGTAGTTTGGAACAGGGGAAGCAAACCAAACTCAATTACAAGTCACAAAAGTCTGTAGCTGTGAATCCAGCAGATTGGGTACGAGTTGATGATACACATGAGGCGATTATCTCAAAAAGTACGTTTGAGCTTGCTAATAATCTCTTACTCAGAGATGTCAAACATGGGAAGAAGCTGCCTGACCTATTTGCAGGATTATTATTTTGCAGCGACTGTCAAGCTCAGCTTGTACAACGAAAGCTCCGCTACAAGGATAAAGAGACTGTTCAGTATATTTGTAGCACCTACAATAACGGAAGAGGATGTAGTCGCCATGCAGTCAAGCAAGTGATATTACTTGACTTAGTATCGACCTTTATTCATCAACATCTTGACTGGAAGTCTTATCTGATTAAAGCAGTTCCTGATTATGTTAATCAAGAACAGTTTTTGGAAGTCGATTTTACTTCTCTACTTGAGAATCGCAAGAAGTACGAACAGTTGCTCCAGTCCTTGTATTTGGATTTAGACGACGGTTTGATCAATGATACAGAATACCAAGAGTTTCAGCGATGCTATCGCCAAAAACTAAATCAAATTGAAGACACAATCATTCAAAAGAAAGAGTTAGCTCAAATCCTGTATGATAAACTTCAGGATAAGGAGAAGTGGTTAGACCAGTTGAGTACCATACAAAATAACCGAGAGCTCAATCGCCTCACTCTAGTTTCCTTGCTTGACCGCATTGTCATTCACGAAAATCAGGAGCTGACCTTGGTGTTTCATGATATGGCAGAACTCGAAGTCCTCCAGCAGTTTTCTCATCGAGAGAAGGAGGTGGTCTAATGGCACGTACCAAGAACCGCTACCGTAAGGAAACAGAAGAAGGGTTATCTCTTAAAACCTATCGAACAGGCATTTACATTCGTTTGTCGAATGAACGTACAGAAAGTTGGCGAAACAAATCGCACTCCTTAGAAACGCAAGAAAGTCTGGCTAGGAACTTTGCCAAGGAAAGGGGGCTATTTGTAACCAAGTGTTACATCGACTATGAGTATTCTGGGACAAACTTTAATCGACCTGCCTACCAGGACATGATGGAAGACCTCAAAAAAGGGATTATCAACTGTATCTTGATTCGAGACTTATCCCGCTTGGGTCGAAACTACATTGAGATGGGACGACTGATTGACAAAGTATTCCCCTTTATGGGGGTTCGCTTTATCTCAATCAATGACAATTTAGACACACTCAACGGATTAGAAGATAAGAAATCCTTTGAAGTGGAAATCAAGAATTTGGTCAACGACTTATATTCTAAGGATATTTCAAAGAAAGTTACCGCTAGTCATATTCAGAAAGCAAAGCAAGGTTATTTCATCGCTGGCTTTGCTCCCTATGGATATAAGTTAGAAAGAAGAGAGGGTGGTAATCGTTTAGTCATTGATGCACTAGTTCAACCTGTTATGGTAGATGTCTTTGAAAAGTTAATGGCAGGCCAATCTATCAACCAGGTGACAAAATACCTTAATCAGCAGAAAGTTGCTACGCCAATGGCCTATCGCCAAACAGGAGAAAGGTATAGAACAGAGAATGATACACGACAATGGCAAAGTGCGAACCTTCAGCGACTTGTTCAAAATCCTGCGTTTTATGGTAGCCTCATTCAACGTCGGCATAATAAAACTTTATCTGAAAAAGATTTTATTCAAGTAGATGATTGTCATGAGGGTTATATTACAAAAGAAGAATATCAAACCCTTCAAAAACTAATCAGGGAACGTCGTTCCATAAGAAAACAGACTCAACCTCGTACTACTAATCGTTATAAGGGGCTTATCTATGTCAAGGGGCAATCAACTCAAATGCGAAGGTACTGTAAGCATTTCTCAAATTCCAAATCAGAGTATGATTACTATTACTTTATGGAATATCTTCATGGTTCAGCACCTTCAGAGAAACAAACTGTCTATATCAGTGAACAAGCCTTAGATAAGATTGTGTTGAGCTTGGTTCAGGCAGAGATGAATCGGCTTGGCACGGTTAAAAACTTATTGCCCAAATTAGAAATGAAGAGGAATGAATATCTTAGAGATTGCCAAAAGAAAATAAAAAAATTTCAAAGGACTTTGGCTAGTCTACAAGCTGAGCAAAGCGAGCTTTATCTGAATTACCGCCTTGAGGCTCAGGAACGAGAGACTTATTTGTCTCAAAAGGCGACGATTACCTCAAAAATTGAAACCCTCTCAACAGAAATAGCCCATTATGAGGCTTTAGCGATGAAAATTGAGGAGAAACACAGTCAGCAGGTCAGTTGGGTTAAACATCTTGCTAAATGCCAAAATCAATCAGTTTTAACGGCAGAACTGCTTAATGAAGTGATAGAACGGATAGATGTTGAAGTGGATAAGTCTGTGATAGTAACTTTTACCTGCCTGATGGGAGGTGATGACCATGTCTAAAATGGCTTTATACCTTCGTCTTTCCGTCGATGAGGACGGGACAGACGAAAGTAACTCCATTACCAACCAACGCTATCTTTTGAATCAGTACCTTGATCAGTCATCAGACTTTAATCATTGGGAACGCTTGGAGTTTGTGGACGATGGTTTTTCAGGAACAAGTCTTAATCGGCCTGCTTTCCAACGCTTAATGGCTGATGTAAAGTCGGGAATTATCCGTCATATCATTGTTAAGGATTTGTCTCGTTTTATGCGTGATTATCTGGAACTAGGGAATTATTTAGAAAATATTTTCCCTTTTCTCGGAGTTCGCTTCATAGCTATAAATGACCAATATGATAGTTTGACATCTGAACAAAATGGACTGGATATTGATGTTCCGTTTAGAAACCTCCTCAATGATTTCTATGCCAAGGATGTTTCTGAAAAGGTTAAGAGTGCGATGAACAGCATGAAACGCTCGGGCAAAAACATGAGCTGGTTGCCCCCATTTGGTTATCTCAAGGATCCAGAGGACCGTTTCAAGATTATTATTGACGAGACAGTTGCACCAATTGTTCGACGGATTTTCACCTTGTATCTTGATGGTAATAGTTACCAAACAATTGCTCGACTCCTGAATGAAGAACAAGTCATTACTCCAGCAGAACGAAAGATGCAAATCAGTCAGGCACGTTACGCAAAGTCACTCCGTTTAACAACTGAGCAAAAACGAAATGTTTGGAGTAGCACTACCGTTGGTCAAATTTTAAAGAATGAAGCCTATAAGGGAACTTATCTGTTTAATACTCGGACGTATGTAAGGGGGAAGCATGTTTTCAGACCAAAATCAGAGTGGGAGCGGATTGAGAACAATCACGAAGCGATTATTTCATCAGAACTATTTGAACAAGTTGCTCGATTAAAAGCTAAGAAGGTTATCCAGAAAAAACACTCTCATCCTCCGAAAATTCCTAGCATTTTAACAGGACTGATTCGTTGTGAGCATTGTGACCATTCTTTGATTGGTTCATATAACCATCAAGGTTATCAGTATTTTTCCTGTCGCTATTGTAAAGGACAGGGAGAAAAAATGAAGTCATGCCGAGCAGACAAGATTGAGCAAGCAATCAAGGAGAAACTTGGGTATGAGGAGGATAAGTCCCGCCCAAAAGCTTCTAAGACTAGAGTTCTTAGAGAGATTGAGCGATTAAAGAGACAAAAACTATCCTTTTTCCAAGACTACAAGGATAGCCTGATGACTAGGGAAGATTACATTACTAAGAAAATGGTAATAGACAAAACTGTTAGGAATTTAGAAGAACAGCTGAAAGAAGTTAATACATTTCAGTTGTTGAGTAATGATAGGTTAACAAAAGAAATAGTTAGCACTCACATTGAAAAAGTAGTTGTTGACTGCCTCGGATTTTTTACAGTTATCTATAAATAGTTGAAGAGGAGACTTGAATCGTATCAAGTCTCTTTCTTGATAGGTTGATTTGTGATACAATTAGTGTGAAATCTAGTAAATAAATAGTGTCAGTTACTTGACATAAGAGGGACATATTGAAGAAGGCGAGAATTTCCATGATTCAGTTGTTAGAGAAGTGCAAGAAGAAACAGGTTTAACAGTCACTGATGCTCGCTTGGTTGGTCTTAAACATTGGCCGGATAAGGAAGGGCATCGTTACATTGTATTTCTCTATAAGGCAACAGAGTTTACAGGAACTATCCAATCAACTGAAGAAGGCGAGGTGCGTTGGGTCGAGAAGTCGGACCTGCCTCAGATGGATTTGGCCTATGATTTGCTAGAAATACTGAAAGTCATGGATGAACCAGATTTGTCCGAGTTCTTTTATACTAGAAAAAATGAAGATGGAGAGTGGGATAGGAATTTTAGGTAGAAGCTAGAAATAGCTTCTTTTTTATGTTGTTTGAATAAAAATACAAAAAAATAAGTTGACAAATGTATAAAAATAACGTAAAATGTTTTTATCTTTCAAAAAAGGAGAAAAAATATGCATTTTACTGCAATGGAAGTCCGATGTTTTATATAAAAAACGGTATAAGTATGCACAGGATTATTTTAAAGGAGAATATGATGATGAAAAAATATATTATGACGGGATTGGTTTTGTTGGCAACGATGACCCTAAGTGCTTGTAGTGGAAATGCTACTCAAGAAGATACTTCCTTGAAAGATGTTCAGGAAAAGGGAAAACTAATTGTTGCATTGAATCCAGAATTTCCACCATTTGAGTTTAGAACACTGGTTGATGGCAAAGATACAATCGTTGGAGCTGACATCGAGCTTGCAAAAGCCATTGGTCAAGAATTGGGTGTAGAAGTTGAATTTTCAGCGATGAGTTTTGACAATGTTTTGAACAATGTCCAGTCAGGGCAATCGGATATTGCCATTTCAGGAATTTCAGCCACTGAAGAGCGTGCAAAAGTGTATGATTTTTCCATTCCTTACTACACCTCAACCAATAAAGTTATTATAAATAAAGAGGATCTTGTACAATATACATCGCTTGATTCTCTAGCTGAGGCAAATATAGGAGCACAAAAGGGTTCTATTCAAGAACAAATCGTTAAAGAACAGCTTCCGTCTTCCACGGTTATTGCTCTGGCTTCGAACGGAGAGCTGATTAATCAATTAAAATCACAGAAGGTAGAAGCAGTTATTTTTGAAGAGCCGATTGCGAAAGCCTATGTTGCCAAAAATGATGATTTGGTTATTTTGGATACTGAGATAAAAAGTAGCTATTCAGATGCCTATGCTATTGCCTTGCCAAAAGGAAGTACAGCTTTAAAGGAAAAAGTTGACTCTGTCATTACAAAACTAGTAGAATCTGGACAGATGGATCAATTTGTTCAAGAAGCCTATGAATTATCCATTGCTAACAATTAAATTTTATACAATTAAAGTGAATAAAAATAATATTTTCTTGACAAATGTATAAAAATGAATTAAAATGAGAATACATTCTGAAAAACTGCAAGAAAATACAATGAAAATCAAAAAGCTTGTGTTTTTTAGAATAAGTATTTTATTAAAATAAAGAGAAGGTAGTTAGGAAATATGAAAAAAATCTTGGCATTAGCAGCAACAGTTTTAGCAGGACTGACATTGGCAGCTTGTTCTTCGACGTCATCACAATCTGCATTAGATAAAATTAAAGAAAAAGGAACCTTGGTTGTAGCAACTAGTCCAGACTATGCTCCATTCGAGTTTCAGGCACTAGTTGATGGAAAGAATGAAGTTGTTGGTGCAGATATGATGTTGGCTCAAAAAATAGCCGACGAACTTGGGGTCAAGCTTGAAGTTTCAGCAATGAGTTTTGACAATGTATTGTCTAGCGTTCAAAATGGCAAAGCTGATATTGCAATTGCTGGTCTATCGTATTCGGAAGAGCGTGCAAAAGTTTTTGATTTCTCTGAAAGTTACTATCAAATTGCTGATGTCTTACTTATCAAAAAAGATAGCGCCAATTCACTCACTTCAATTGATGCTATGAGCGGAAAAACTCTCGCTGTACAAAAGGGGTCAACACAGGAAGCTTACGCACAGGAAAATATTAGTCAAGCTAACCTAATTTCTTTAACCTTGATGGGTGAAGCTGTAAATGAGCTCAAATCAGGAAAAGTTGATGCTATTTTAATGGATTCTCCAGTTGCTGCTGGTTATGTTTCACAGAATTCAGATTTAGCCGTTGCATCCGTTGAATTTCCAACGATTGATGAGAATTCGAAAGTCATTGCTTTGCCAAAAGGTAGTACAGAACTAAAAACTGCGATAGACAAGGTTATCGCAGAAGTAAAAGCAAGTGGTGAGTTTGATACTTTCCTTGAGAAAGCTGCAACATATACAAGTGTTGAATAAGAGAAACGAGAGGCTGGGCAAAAAGTCCAAAGCCACTTCTCAGAGTTCGTGTCAACATCTCAGCGCAGTGGTTGATTGGCAGATTTGTTCGTGTTTCACACTCCAAATCTGA
>NZ_JARQPL010000047.1:0-12964 GCF_046032535.1 Streptococcus suis
CCGATGAGTCGTGAAAAACAGGTCGCCTATATCAATGACAAACTCGAGCAACTCAGAGAAATCAAGCTAGGAAGTGATAGTGATTATACGGTGAAAGAAGCAGAGCGTTCGATTAAGGGATTGGAGCACCAGTTGGAAGAACTTCAAAAACTAGAGCGAGATACCTTTATTGAATTTGAAAATCTTGGCATTGATTTTCTCTTTGTGGATGAGGCTCATCACTTCAAGAATATCCGTCCAATTACTGGACTTGGGAATGTGGCAGGGATTACCAATACTACCTCCAAAAAGAATGTAGATATGGAGATGAAAGTGAGACAGGTTCAAGGAGAACACGACTATCGTAATGTGGTCTTTGCGACAGGAACACCAGTCTCTAACTCTATTAGTGAACTCTATACCATGATGAGTTATATCCAACCAGATGTCTTAGAACGCTATCAAGTCTCAAACTTTGACTCATGGGTGGGAGCTTTTGGGAATATTGAGAATTCTATGGAACTTGCCCCAACAGGAGACAAGTACCAACCTAAGAAACGCTTTAAGAAGTTTGTGAACCTGCCTGAACTCATGCGGATTTATAAGGAAACAGCTGATATTCAGACCTCAGATATGCTTGATTTACCTGTTCCTGAAGCTAAAGTCATTGCGGTAGAGAGTGAACTCACAGAAGCTCAGAAATATTATCTTGAAGAGTTGGTTGACCGTTCAGACGCTATCAAGTCTGGCAGCGTTGACCCTAGTGAGGATAACATGTTAAAAATCACTGGGGAAGCCAGAAAACTAGCCATTGATATGCGTCTTATTGATCCAGCCTATACCCTATCTGACAATCAGAAGATTATGCAAGTGGTGGATAACGTGGAACGGATTTACCGTGAGGGCGAGCTTGATAAGGCTACCCAGATGATTTTCTCAGATATTGGAACGCCTAAGAATAAGGAAGAGGGCTTTGATGTTTACAATGAATTGAAAGACCTCTTAGTTGACCGAGGGATTCACAGAGAAGCAATTGCCTTTGTCCATGACGCCAATACCGATGATAAGAAAAATTCTCTGTCACGCAAGGTCAATAGTGGGGAAGTACGGATTCTCATGGCTTCTACTGAAAAAGGTGGAACAGGATTAAACGTCCAATCACGTATGAAAGCTGTTCATCATTTAGACGTTCCCTGGCGTCCCTCTGATGTAGGACGGATTTTGCGGACATTCAAAATAAAAAAGAATGTGGAGGTAACAGACAATGGCAAAGACAATTTTTGAGGAAATGGGCGGCAAATACGAAAGGCAAGGCGATTATTTAATACCGTGCTTAACTGTACCCGCCGAAGAAGAACAGCCGATAGGCATCTGGGGACAGCGGCATTTGGATTATCTGAAGCATCACTGCAAAGTTACATACACCAATCTTCTTACAAGCGGCAGACTTAACGCTTACCTTGCCGACATTGACAGACAGGCACAGGAACGCTTTGAAAGGCTCATAGAGGGTATGAAACAGGCACAGGGCATAACGGAACAGCTAAAGGCAGAAAACGCCTTAGAATGGACAGGATGCCTCAATAACATAAGGGCTTGTGCGAGGGAGATTGTGGAAAAGGAAATTATTTTTGCATAAACAGATGATTAGTGGCAGGGGGAAATCCTGCCGCTTTTTCTGCTTTAGTTTGTCAGCTTGACAAATAAAGGGTTAAGGAATATAATTAGATTCAGTATTATACAAGGAGTTGATAAATATGCGGCAAGGTATTCTTAAATAAACTGTCAATTTGATAGTGGGAACAAAAAGTAGCAGTCCCGTTTCACTTTTAATATGGGGCTTAGTTTTTTGTACCCAGTTTAAGAATACTTTTATCATGTAATTTTATATGCCCGAAAACATATAAGTGTTTTGGGGCTATTGGAGTTATTTACCCAGTGATAGGAGTATTTATCACTGGGTATTTTTATGCCCTTTTTTGGGTGTTGATAGGAGGAAAATCACATGAAAATAATTAACTTAGGCATTCTGGCTCACGTTGACGCAGGAAAGACAACATTAACGGAGAGTTTATTGTATACCAGTGGTGCAATTGCAGAACCAGGGAGCGTAGATAAAGGCACAACAAGGACAGATACAATGAATTTGGAGCGTCAAAGGGGAATCACTATCCAGACAGCAGTGACATCTTTTCAGTGGGAGGATGTAAAAGTCAACATTATAGATACGCCAGGCCATATGGATTTTTTGGCGGAAGTATACCGTTCTTTATCCGTATTAGACGGAGCAGTATTATTAGTTTCTGCAAAGGATGGCATACAGGCACAGACCCGTATACTGTTTCATGCACTACAGACAATGAAGATTCCGACAATTTTTTTCATCAATAAAATTGACCAAGAGGGGATTGATTTGCCAATGGTATATCAAGAAATGAAAGCAAAGCTTTCTTCGGAAATTATAGTGAAGCAAAAGGTTGGGCAGCATCCCCATATAAATGTAACGGACAATGACGATATGGAACAGTGGGATGCGGTAATTATGGGAAACGATGAACTATTAGAGAAATATATGTCAGGGAAACCGTTTAAAATGTCAGAACTGGAACAGGAAGAAAACAGGAGATTCCAAAACGGAACGTTATTTCCCGTTTATCACGGAAGTGCTAAAAACAATCTGGGGATTCGGCAGCTTATAGAAGTGATTGCCAGTAAGTTTTATTCATCAACGCCTGAAGGTCAATCTGAACTATGCGGGCAGGTTTTTAAGATTGAATATTCAGAGAAAAGGCGGCGTTTTGTTTATGTGCGTATATATAGCGGAACATTGCATTTGAGGGATGTTATTAAAATATCTGAAAAAGAGAAAATAAAAATCACAGAGATGTGTGTTCCGACAAACGGTGAATTATATTCATCCGATACAGCCTGCTCTGGTGATATTGTAATTTTACCAAATGATGTTTTGCAGCTAAACAGTATTTTGGGGAACGAAATGCTGTTGCCGCAGAGAAAATTTATTGAAAATCCTCTCCCTATGCTCCAAACAACGATTGCAGTAAAGAAATCTGAACAGCGGGAAATATTGCTTGGGGCACTTACAGAAATTTCAGATGGCGACCCTCTTTTAAAATATTATGTGGATACTACAACGCATGAGATTATACTTTCTTTTTTGGGGAATGTGCAGATGGAAGTCATTTGTGCCATCCTTGAGGAAAAATACCATGTGGAGGCAGAAATAAAAGAACCTACTGTTATATATATGGAAAGACCGCTTAGAAAAGCAGAATATACCATCCACATAGAAGTCCCGCCAAATCCTTTCTGGGCTTCTGTCGGGTTGTCCATAGAGCCGCTCCCTATTGGAAGCGGAGTGCAGTATGAAAGCAGAGTTTCACTTGGATATTTAAACCAATCGTTCCAAAATGCGGTTATGGAGGGGGTTCTTTATGGCTGCGAGCAGGGGCTGTATGGATGGAAAGTGACAGACTGTAAAATCTGTTTTGAATATGGATTGTATTATAGTCCTGTAAGTACCCCCGCAGACTTTCGGCTGCTTTCCCCTATCGTATTGGAGCAGGCTTTAAAAAAAGCAGGGACAGAACTATTAGAGCCATATCTCCACTTTGAAATTTATGCACCGCAGGAATATCTCTCACGGGCGTATCATGATGCCCCAAGGTATTGTGCAGATATTGTAAGTACTCAGGTAAAGAATGACGAGGTCATTCTGAAAGGAGAAATCCCTGCCAGATGTATTCAAGAATACAGGAACGATTTAACTTATTTCACAAATGGGCAGGGAGTCTGCTTGACAGAGTTAAAAGGATACCAGCCAGCTATTGGTAAATTTATTTGCCAACCCCGCCGCCCGAATAGCCGTATAGATAAGGTTCGGCATATGTTCCACAAGTTAGCTTAACAGCTTGCAAAAGTCATATAAAATGAGATTTGAAAGGATTAGAGACTAATTATGATGAAATGCGAATGGATATTGTGTCCTGTTTGTGGGAGCAAAACCCGTAATAAAATTAGGAAGGACACTGTTTTGGAGAATTATCCCCTTTATTGTCCAAAATGCAGACAAGAAAGCTTGATTAAAGTTGACAACTTGAAGATAACTGTCATCAAAGAGCCAGACGCTTAAGACGCAGAGCCGATGAAATTGTGGAACAATTCACGAATCATCGGCTCTTTTTGTTTCGTATTTGAAAGAACAAACTCACCAAATAAAAAAAACGATATTCGGGTGGGTTATTTTGTTATACCCTAAATTACCCTCTGAATTTGTTTTTAAATTTGGAGGGATTTTTTTATGTTCTTTTTTCGGGCGGTTATTCATCTGCTCATACGAAGTAAAATTTATCAATACATAGCATATCAGAGAATGGCAGGAAACCAGTTAAAAAAATTTCTGCCAGTGCAGCGGTACTTCTCACCTTGAAAGTGGAAGTACAATCTCCATACAACAGAATTTGTATTTCCCATAACCGTGAAGGTCACAGAGCCTTTGCGGTTTTTCTTTTGTCGTTTTTTGTTGGAAAGTGCCGCAGGGCTGTTTCTGGTGTGCGTTGCCGCTCCCCGCCTCTCCATCTGGATTTTTACATTTCAAAAATTCAGATTGGAGGTATTAGCGGTGAAATACGCACCAAGAAAAGTATATATCAAAGAAAGCGGCGGCTATGTGGAACTGTCCTATACGGATTTCTGCCGCCGCAGGCAAGCCGACAAGGGATATATGGACAAGCTGTTTATCCCCGTCCAAGGTTGTCTGCTTGAAGTCGTAAGGGAGCAATATGCGGACTTCTACCGTGACAGGGAGCGGTGGCGTTACCTGCAAAAATTAGATGCGAGGAACAGCCTGCTATCTCTGGACGGATTTACGGACAGCGAGGGGAATCCTCTGGACTTTATCGCTGATGAAGCGGCGGACATTGCGGAAACCGTTGTCAATGCTGTTATGGTGGACAGGCTGAAAGCCGCCCTGCCTTTGTTGTCGGATAGTGAGCAGGAGTTGATACAGGCAATCTTTTTTGACGGACTTTCCGAGCGTGAAGTCGGGGCGAGGTTAGGCATAACCCAGAGCGTTGTGAACAAACGCAAAGCCAGAATCCTAAGAAAACTAAGAAAGATAATAGAAAATTAAAATTTAAGGCGTTCAGCCCCCTTGTTTTTTCCTTTGGGAAAATGAGGGGGCTTTTCTCTGCCCTCTCAATCAATTCTGATTGGAGGAAGAAAGAATGGCATACAACCACGGACGGGAGGACAGGAAATGGCGTATCTGGAAAGAAGCGGAGGAAAAGCTGCTGCGTGAGTGCGGCGTTGATGAAGTGACCATTGAGCAGATACGCATAGCGGACAGGGCAGACTTCAATTCCAACAGGCGGTTTTACCGATGGACGAATGACGTTGCGGAATACCTTGAGGACATGGCAGACAGGGAGCGGCAAGCGGAGGTGAATACAGTTGCGGAGTTACTGGACGAGATTGAGAGCGAAAATCTCTATCAAGTATTAGTCACGGTGGACGGGCGTACCTTGAAAATCGTCCTGCTGAAAATGCAGGGGTATTCCACAAAGGAGATTGCCCCACTTGTGCATTTGACGACTGGTGCCATCTATGCGAGGTTAGACCATCTGCGGAAGAAGCTTCGGAAAATTTTGTAAGCGTCTAATACATCCCATTATTCTGCGGGCTACTGGGTGGGGAGTGGAATCTCCCCGCTTATTTTTGGCAGGAGGAAAACGGGATGGCATATAAAGCTAAGGCGTACACGCTTCGGGAGGAATCCACGGAAAGCGGTATAAGGTATTTTATCAGTTTTAAGGACGGGCAGGGGGAACACCACGAACTGGAAGTATCCGAGCAGTTATTCTTTGAATTTCGGCAGATGGAACGCAGGAACAGGAATCTTCTCCAATGGGACGAGCGGCACAGGGAGTTTTCGGAAGTATGGGACGAAACGCTGAACAGGCGGGCGTTAAAGCTGCCTAAGAGCATTGAGGAACAAATGATTGAAGCAGAACGGGCGGAACTGCTCTGTAAGGCGGTTGACAGACTGCCAGAGATACAAAGGCGACGTTTCCTGCTCTACTACGAGTATGAGTTCAATTTTTACCAAATCGCCGCTATGGAGCATTGCACCGCTTCTGCAATACAGAGATCCGTTGCTGTTGCAAAGAAGAAAGTAAAAGCGGAAATGAGGAAATATCTCCAACCATGACCGACACCGCCCGAAAAAGAAATCTGTTTTTTATTTGTGTGGGATTGGCGGTATTACATACTCTCACTTTTTTCGTGGGAGTAAATCTATTTTTAAGGAGGTCAACGCCTATGTGCAACAAAAACAAGATAACTGCCCGAAAGGAGGAAACCCATGCAGAAGTTACAGACAGTCAACGCCGAAACGCTCCTTTATGAGCCGCTTGAGAAGCCGTCCTTTGTGGTGGACAGCCTTATCCCCACAGGCTTGTCGCTGTTCTGCGGCTCACAGAAGATAGGCAAGAGCTGGCTCATGCTGAAGCTGTGCTTATGCGTGTCGCAGGGAATCCCCTTATGGGACATGACGACAATGGAGGGCGATGTGCTTTACCTCTGCCTTGAGGACACGTTCTGCCGCATACAGGACAGGCTGTTCCGTTTGACGGACGAAGCGAGCGGGCGGCTTCATTTTGCCGTGGCAAGCTGCAAGCTGTCAGACGGTCTTATCGTGCAGCTTGAGGATTATCTGAAAGACTATCCAGACAGCAGGCTCATTGTCATTGATACCTTGCAGAAAGTCCGTACAGCTTCAAAAGACAACGCCTATGCAAGCGACTACGGGGACATCTCCCTAATCAAAGATTTTGCCGACAGGCACTCTCTGGCGGTCATTGTCGTACACCACATCCGAAAGCAGAATGACAGCGATGTGTTCAACAAGGTGTCTGGGACGACAGGCTTAACGGGGAGTGCGGACGCTACCTTTGTTCTGGAAAAGGAGAAACGGGCATCTGACACCGCCAAGCTGTATGTAACGGGCAGGGACACGCCCTATCAGGAATACACGCTCCGTTTCCGTGATTGCAGTTGGGAACTTGTGGAGAGGAAAACGCAGGAGCAGCTTGCGAAAGAAACGATACCAGATGTCCTTTTTCGGTTGGTGGATTTTATGAGGGATAAGGAAGAATGGGCAGGCACGGCAACGGAGCTGTTAGCCGCTATGGGGGAAACGGAAACCATACCCACGGTGATTACGAAATGGCTGAATGAATATCACACCACATTTTTAAGCGAGAACCGTATCTGCTACCAGTACAGCCGCAGGAAAGACGGCAGGCAGATTGCCCTTGCAAGGAGGGCGGGTGACAGCGGTGACGGCGGTGACAGCGATATTGGGATACCCCCTGTTACTGTCATTGACGCTTAAAGCCATGTAAAGTTGGCGGCTCTGCCCTGCGGGTGACAGCGGTGACGGCAGTGACAGTGATTTTAGGATACCCTGCCGCT
Organism: Streptococcus suis; assembly: GCF_046032535.1. Taxonomy (GTDB): domain Bacteria; phylum Bacillota; class Bacilli; order Lactobacillales; family Streptococcaceae; genus Streptococcus; species Streptococcus suis_AK. Next base: position 7,471 of record NZ_JARQPL010000047.1, read on the forward strand.
GTCATCCCTACGGGAGAACACCCCGCAAACGCAAAATGCAGGCGTGGGATTCACCCGCCCTTTTCGGGCGTGTAAAATCACCCCTGCGGTCAGAAAAATCTCTCCGATTTTTCCGACTGCGTTTACAGGGTGTAACACACTACACTTTGCCCTGCAAAGAGCCGTGTGCCAGACGTTCCCTCTGGACTCCCTTATGGCAGGTCTTACGCCCTGCTATCCTACGCCTTGCGGCTTCGGATAAAAGAACGGCGGCATGACGGTTACAGCTCTTGCGAGGGAGTATCCCAAAAACACCGTCACCATCGTCATGACCGTCATGCAGGGGATAAGGGTGACAGTTACGGCAATCGGCAGGGGGCATCCCAAAACTGCCGTCACCACCGTCACCGCTGTCACCCAAAGGGCAGTTACCCGCCGAAGAAAGGAAGATGATGGATTATGCCCTATGCAATCCTGCGTTTCCAGAAACGCAAAGCGGGCGGCGTTGCGGCTTGCGAACGCCACAACGAGCGGAAGAAAGAAGCCTACAAAAGCAACCCAGATATCGACATGGAACGCTCTAAAAATAACTATCATCTTGTCGCACCGCCAAAGTACACCTATAAGAAAGAGATTAACCGAAAGGTAGCCGAAGCAGGGTGCAGGACAAGGAAAGACAGCGTGATGATGGTGGAAACGCTCATCACGGCTTCACCAGAATTTATGAACCAGTTACCGCCCGAAGAACAGAAAGCGTATTTTACGATGGCTCTGGATTTCATTTCGGAGCGTGTCGGGGAGCAGAATATCCTCTCCGCAGTCGTCCACATGGACGAGAGAACGCCCCATATGCACCTCTGCTTTGTGCCGATTACACCAGACAATAAGCTGTCCGCCAAAACAATTTTAGGCAATCAAAAGAGCCTGTCGGAGTGGCAGACCGCCTACCATGAGCGGATGTCCTCACGTTGGAATCAGCTTGAGAGAGGTCAATCTTCGATGGAAACCAAGCGGAAACACGTCCCCACATGGCTCTATAAGTTGGGCGGCAGGCTTGATAAGCAGTATGGGGAAATCGTGTCTGCCCTGTCCGACATCAACGCCTTTAACGCAGGGAAAAAGCGTGACAAGGCTCTGGAACTGGTTGCCGCATGGCTGCCCGAAGTGGAGAAATTCTCTAAGGAAATCGGCAGACAGCAGGCGTATATCGACAGCTTAAAGGAGCAAATCGGGCAGGAAGCCGACTATGCAGGGCGTATGCGTGATGAAAAGTACGAGCAGGAATTAAAGGTGCAGAAAGCCAACCAGAGGATATTTGAATTGCAGAGAACCAACGAGCAGATGGGGCGGCTGCTCTCAAAGATACCGCCAGAAGTGTTGGAAGAATTACAGAGAACAGGCAGAAACAAATCAAGAGAAAGGTAAAAAGTGAATGAAGAAACAGGATTTTAAGGTGTTAAAGACCAAAGATTTATACCCGTTTCCCGACAATCCGTTTCATGTTGTGGAGGATGAAACGCTGTCAGAGTTAGCGGAAAGCATCAAGGAATTTGGCATTGTCACGCCGATAATCACACGCCCGAAAGAGGACGGGAACGGTTATGAAGTGATTGCGGGGCAGCGGCGTGTCCGTGCGTCCGAACTTGCAGGTATAAATACCGTGCCTGCATTTGTCCTGCCCTTAGACCGTGACCGAGCCATCATCACCCTTGTAGACAGTAATTTACAGCGTGAAAATATCCTGCCATCGGAGCGGGCGTTTGCCTACAGGATGAAATCCGAAGCCATGAAGCGGCAGGGTTTCCGCACAGACTTAACCTCGTCACAAGTTGTGACGAAGTTGCGGACGGACGACAAAGTGGCACAGGGCTTCGGCGTGGGCAGGATGACCGTCCAGCGTTTTATCCGCCTGACGGAACTGATACCGCCGATTTTGCAGATGGTGGACGAGGGGAAAATCGCCCTCACACCTGCGGTGGAACTGTCCTTTTTGAAGAAAGACGAGCAGGAAAATCTCTTTGCCACGATGGAGAGCGAAGAAGCAACGCCCTCACTCTCACAGGCACAGCGGATGAAAAGCATGAGCCAGAGCGGGCAGCTTGACATGGATATGATATTTTCCATTATGACGGAGGAAAAGGGAAACCAGAAAGAAACCTTGAAAATCAACACAAGCAAACTGAAAAAATACTTTCCGAAGGACACAACGCCGAAGCAGATGGAGGAAACCATCATCCGACTTCTGGAACGTGAGTTGCAGAGAAAACGGAGCAGGGACAGCCGCTAACCTTCTTTTTTCGGGAAGTAAATGCAGGAATTTGGAACAGAAGAAAGACAGAATTTTAAGGAGAATGAGGTAAGGAATGAAAGAAATCCAGTATGAGATTGTAAAGGAAATCGCCGTATTGTCTGCGAGTGACAGCGGCTACACAAAGGAAATCAATCTTATTTCATGGAACGGGAGAGAGCCGAAATATGACATCCGCAGCTTTTCCCCGAACCGTGAGAAGTGCGGAAAGGGTATCACGTTGAACGCTGATGAAGCAGCGGCACTCCTTGAAGCATTACAGAAAGAAGTAAACAGCGGGGATTGATGGTATCTGATTGACAGGGCGGGGCGTTTCCAGACGTTCTCCTGCCCTGTCTGGAAAGGAAGATTTAAGTATGGGCGAGGATAGGAAAACAACTGGAAGAAGAAAGCGTATTGTGCCAAAAGGGCAAGTACAAATGATTATCAGTCGAGAATATATCGGCACACAGACCGTTGCAGAAGCGTTTGTCCCGATTATCTCCGAGGATATTCGGAAGAAGATTGCCGAGGGCGACACCTTCGACAATGAGGGGCTGTCCGCTTAGAATGTACGCAATGGAACATGAAAACGTTAGGACAGATATGGAGGTTTTACAGTATGGCAGGAATAAGAACGGAGAACAAGATTTATGAAGTCGGCATTTACTGCCGCTTATCAAAGGACGATGGCACGGATAACGAGAGTGCGAGCATTGCGACACAAAAATCCATCCTCACGGATTATGTGAAAAGGCAGGGATGGCATTTAGCAAAAACGTATGTTGACGATGGCTACTCTGGAACAAATTTCCAAAGACCAAGTTTCCAGAATATGATTAAGGACATTGAAAACGGGCTGATAAACTGCGTGATTACAAAAGATTTATCCCGTCTGGGGAGGAACTATCTTGATTGTGGGTTATATCTGGAAGTCTTTTTCCCAGAGCATAACGTGAGGTATATAGCGGTCAATGACGGCGTGGACACCTTAAACAAATCCGCTATGGACATCACGCCTTTCCGCAACATCCTAAACGAAATGTATTCTGCCGATGTGTCAGTCAAGATAAAATCGGCGTACCGTGCGAGGTTTCAGCAGGGGAAATTCATGGGAACAACAGCCCCTTATGGCTATGTCAAAGACCCTGCCGACCACAACCATCTGCTGATAGATGACAAAGTTGCCCATGTGGTAAGGGAGATATTCGACCTTGCGTTAGCGGGCAACGGCATCGCCAAAATCCGCAAGCACATCAACAAACAGCATATCCTACGCCCTGCCGCTTATGCGGTGGAGCAAGGGGCAACAGGCTATGAGCGGTACTTTGAGGATAACGAGGAAAACCGTTATATTTGGAGCGAGAACAGCGTGAGGGGCATTTTAAGAAGCCCGATATATGCGGGCAACCTTGCAGGCTACAAGCGGATTGCAGCCAACATGAAAAGCAAGAAACGCCCCTCTAAGCTGCCCGAAGAATGGGAAGTGATACCAGACACCCATGAGGGGATAGTCACGCAGGAGGAAACGCCCCGACATCATCGACTGCGTACAATACACCTGCAATAATTATGGCAGATATGGCAATGTTATGTGTACCGCACACAGCATTGAAGCGAGGGACTTATTCAATGCCGTCCTTGCCGACATCAACCGCTTTGCGGATATGGCGGTCAATGATGAAAAGGCGGTCAGAGCCATAGAAAGGCGGCTCACGGAAACAGACCAGAGCAGGGCGAAATCATTAGAGAAAGAAAAGAAGAAGCTGAACAAACGCCTTGCGGAGCTTGACAGGCTGTTTTCCTCTCTCTATGAGGACAAGGTAATGGAGCGTATCACGGAGCGGAATTTTGAGATGATGTCGGGGAAATACCAGAAAGAGCAGCTTGAAATTGAAGCACGGCTGAAAGAGGTAACGGAAACGCTCAATGACAGCTATGAGAAATCGCAGGGCGTGAGGGACTTTCTATCCCTAATCCGCAACTATCAGGGGCTGAAAGAGTTGGACGCAACCATCATAAACGCACTCATAGACAAGATACTTGTTTCGGAACGTGAGAAACTTGCGGACGGGACAGTAAGGCAGGAAATCAAGATTTACTATAAATTCATCGGCTTTGTCGGTGAATTACATATCACACCCACAAAGCGGTGGACGGCGTTAAAGCCTAAAAATTGTACGGTGTGCGGTGTTGAATACGTCCCCAGCTCTGGAATATCAAAGTATTGTCCCGCTTGTGCTAAGAGGATACAGAGGGAGAAATCAAACGAGAGCAAACGCAGGAGTAGGGAGAGGAACCGAAGGGCATGTATTGAACTGTCCGCAAAAAATGACCGACTGACATTGTCCAGCGAAATGGACGACTAATTCGACAAGGAAACATGCACCAGGAGGTAGATATTTATCACTATATCACTAAAGGGAGCTTTGACAATTACCTCTGGCAGACGCAGGAGAATAAGCTAAAGTATATCACCCAGATAATGACCTCAAAAGATCCTGTGAGATCAGCTGAAGACATTGATGAACAAACCATGACGGCTTCTGACTTTAAGGCCTTGGCAACTGGAAACCCTTATCTCAAACTCAAAATGGAGTTGGAAAATGAACTGACAGTTTTAGAGAATCAAAAACGAGCCTTTAATCGCTCCAAAGACGAGTATCGCCATACCATTTCCTATAGCGAAAAGCACCTCCCTATAATGGAAAAACGGTTGAGTCAATATGATAAGGATATTGCCCAATCTTTGACAACAAAGTCGCAAGATTTTGTCATGCGATTTGACAATCAGAAAATGGATAATCGTGCTGAAGCAGGGGATTATCTGCGTAAACTCATCACCTATAACCGCTCAGAGACCAAGGAAGTCAGAACACTTGCCAACTTTAGAGGATTTGATTTAAAAATGACTACACGTGGTTCTAGTGAACCCTTGCCAGAGACTGTCTCTTTAATGATTGTTGGTGACAACCACTATACTGTTACCTTAGATTTGAAATCAGACGTCGGAACCATTCAACGAATTAGTAATGCCATTGACCATATTATAGATGACCAAGAAAAGACAGAAGGGCTGGTAAAGGATTTAAAGGATAAGCTACGAGTAGCCAAAGTAGAAGTTGAGAAACTCTTTCCCAAGGAAGAGGAATATCAGCTTGTAAAGGCTAAGTATGATGTCTTGGCTCCCTTGGTTGAAAAAGAAGCAGAGATTGAAGAGATAGATGC
>NZ_JARQPL010000048.1:0-11728 GCF_046032535.1 Streptococcus suis
TACTTGAAAAAATAGTGAACGAGAAATAGTTGCATATAGGGGACGTATGGAAACAGCTCGAATTCGTATTCTATAATGTAGATGAAAGTGACCAAATGTTTGCTTAGAAATCTATCAAACGGTGGAGGAGAAATGAAAAAGAGGAATTTTTGGCTAACCTTATCTTGTATTTTTGCAGTATCCCTGCTCAATGTTGGTTTTCTGTACCAATATCGCTATATTATTGATGCTATTGCGGCTGGAGATAGACAGGCCTTTGTGTCTTATTTTGTGCTGATGGGCATAACTGTCCTTGTCATGTTGGTCTTTGAATACATTCGCCAGATTGCCAACGTCACCTATCTCAATCAAGTAGGTTTCCAATTGCAGGCGACCTTTATTGGAAAAATTTTTGATTTGCCTTTTAGAGAGTTCGTTGAGCAGGGGGCAGGAGCCTATATTTCCCAGCTCAATAATGATTTGGAGACGGTGAAAGAAGATTATTACGACGCTTTCTTTACGATTTTTCAAGGTGCTTGTACCTTTGGCATTGCCAGTTTGGCCCTTCTTAGCTTGGATGGTCTGACCGCTATTTTCTTGATTCTGATTTCATTCTTGCCAGTTGTGATTCCCTATTTGTTTAAAAAGCGGAGAAGGCTCAATCAGGAGGCGATTTCAGACAGTCAGCAGGTATATAATACAAGGGTTTCAGATGTCTTTCTAGGTTATTTGCAAGTGAAAAATAGCCACCAAAGACAGCAGGTTTTAGATGGGCTGAGCGATCGCTATCAAGCAGTCAACGATAAGGTCAATCAAGCCACTCGAACGACAGTAACCATGCGGCTCTTAGTCGGTTTCGTCTTTTATCTGACCACTCTTTCGATTATCTTTATCGGTGGTTTTCAGGTCTTTTCTGGGGCCTTGACCATCGGTGGCTTGACAGCTATTCTGACCATTTCAGAGCAGTTGGTGGATCCCATTAACAGCATTGCGGCAGCTTTTTTGGATAGGCATGCCGTTAAGGAATTGAAGCAAGAGTTTGAGCTATCTACTTTGGGGCAAGAAACGAAGGGACAGGAACTAGCTTCAGCTTTCCAGAGCATGCAACTGGTTAAGGCTAGTTATGCTATCGGTGAGAAGCAGGTCTTTGAAGACCTGACCGTAGCGTTTGAGCGTGGCAAGAAGTACCTGATTCTTGGGGAAAGTGGTTCTGGCAAATCTTCCTTGGCTCTTATTTTGACCAAGAATAGCCAACTGCAAGCAGGGGATATTTACTTTGATAAAACCTCTCTTGCAGACTTGTCTTACCAAGCCATTCAAGACAAGATTGCCTATCTGCCACAAGAGGGAGCCCTTTTCCATGATACGGTTCTTTACAACTTGACCATGGGACAGGTTGTTTCAGAAGATAGGCTGATGTTTCTCATTAAGACCATGAACCTTGACAGTCGTTTTCCAAGTTATGCTTCTTTGAGCGAGGAGATTAGTGATGATAGCGGACTGTCTGGGGGGCAAAAGCAACGCCTGCTCTTGATTCGTGCCTTGCTGCAAGATAAGGACGTCTTGTTGCTGGATGAAAGTCTGTCTGCCTTGGATCAGGAAACCTATGCAGTGATTGAAGCCTACCTTACCTCACTAGCAGATAAGACGCTCATTCATATTTCCCACCGTGTGTCCGATGAGGTCCTTTCTCGCTATGATGGGGTGGTACGGATTGGGGAGAGCAATTAATTTTGTCAGATTGTTCCTATCTAGGAGGAGTTATGAAAAAGATTATCAATCAATTGAAACCAGTTATTGCCATTCAGTTGGTTTTCCATATCTTATATAGTTTGACCAATGTTGTTTTGCCAGAGTTAAATAAGTATCTTTTTGACCATATTTTTCAGATAGGCTGGACAGGGCTTGTCTGGCTCTTATTGGCTTATGCTTTGACCATCATTGCTAATTCAGTTTTTCAGTACATTTCCCAGGTTTATGAGTGGAAGGTGTCTCAGGGCTTCTATGTCACGGCTAAAAAAGGCCTGGCAAACAGCTTGTTATCACAGCCTTTATCCAAATTTTCAGAGAAGAATGTTTCTGCCTATCTGTCCATTTTTGACAACGATTTGGAAACCATTGAGGAGAGTCATCTGAGTCCTTTCATGGACATTATACGCTCTAGTTTGAGCATGCTCATCTATGCGGCTTCCCTCTTTATCTTTGTTCATCCCCTGGTTGCGGTTGGGATTATTCTGTCGTCTGCCTTGGCGGTTTTCATTCCCAAGTGGATTTCTGGTCCTCTTTCTCAGCGTCAGCGGGCATTTTTACAGAGTTTAGAAAGTTATTTTCAGGTGGTGACAGACCTCTTTTCTGCTAAGAACCGCGTTAATACCGAAACTTTCGGCTCCATCAGCCGTGTCCATCATCAGTCAGTAGAAGAAAGTGAGCAAGCCCGTTTTCGCTTTGGGCAATTCAAGACCCTGGCTAATGTCGTCAATGGATTTTCCATGTTTTTGGTGCAATTAACGGCTTTTGGTTTAGTCGGCTATCTCTTGCTACAAGAAGAGTTGACCATCGGTGCTGCCATTGCGACTTTTAGCTATGTTGAAAATTTCATCTATCCTATGAAATACATCCTCTTGGATGTCAATTATATCCATTCGACCAAGGAAACGGTCGCCAACCTAGAAGACTATCTTGCTGGTCAGATCTTGTCTGAACATGTGCCAAGCTATCCCAATGTGACAGCCTTGGAAGTGAAAGATGTAGCTTATCATGTGGGAGAATTAGCGGTAGCAGATTTTTCCTATCGGTTTGACAAGGGGAAAAAGTATGCCATCATTGGCCCGTCAGCCAGCGGAAAATCGACTTTTCTACGAGTGTTAGCAGGAGAACTAGCTCTGGACAAGGGAAGTGTTTCCTATCTGGAAAATGATGTTTTGCATGAAATGGAAACTGCCACAGCCTTCTATCTCAGCCAGTTTGAGCATCTTTACCATACCGATTTTGAAAACAATGTGTCTGTTTTTGGGACCTATGAGAAGGGAAGAGAGGTCATGCTTGGCTTGTTGAAGAGCTTGCCAACGAGTTTACAGGACACCTTGCGTACAACAACAGACCCTAATCTCTTGAGTGGTGGCGAGAAAAATGTCCTGTGTCTGCTCCGTGCCCTGATGAGTGGTAAGGATGTCTTGCTCTTGGATGAACCGACCGCTCATTTAGACCCTGCCCTGACCAAGCAGGTTTTGACCAAGCTCTTGCAGCTGGAGGACAAACTCATCATTACTATCTTGCATGAATCAGACCCTGCCATCCTAGACATGTTTGATGTGGTTTTGGAAATGCGTGATGGGAAATTGCGTGAGAAGATATAAAAATGACCCCAAGTCATCAACTTTGACTTGGGGTTATTTAGCGAATATCTTGACCAACTTCTGAAAAAGGGGTAAACTGTATGTACAAAACGTCTATACAAAGGAGTTGGGAATAATGGGAGCAACACAACAGGTAAACTTTAGGGCAGATTCATTTTATTATCAGCAGACAAAGGAGCTATTAGCAGGAGAAAGCATGACAGTTTCAGATGTGCTGAATGCGACCTTGAGAAAAATTGCGACAGGTACTATTGATGCCCAAGAATTTGTCACAAAAGACAGTAGGGAGGATAGCAACAAGATTGCTTTTGAAGAGTTAAAGAAAGAAATCTTGTTAGGGCATCAGGATATTCTCGCAGGTAAGACAAGTTCTCTCGTGGCTGTCAGAAAGGAATTTGGTCTTGACTGATAAGAAAAAATATGAGCTTGTTATTTCTGATAGAGCCAAACAGGATTTGCAGGCTATATATGATTACATTCTGATCAATTTTTACAGCCAACAAGCAGCGGCTAGCAAAATTGATTTGATATTGAAGGCTTTGGAAATATTAGAGCTATTCCCTGAAGTCTGTCCCTTGGTATCTAGCAGAGGATTTGGCAACCTAACTGCCGATGGAAAGCCCTACCGTTATATGCCGATAGAACATTATCTCGTTTTTTATTTCATAGAGGGCTATCAGGTTTTTGTAGCCCGTATCTTGCATTCAAAGCAAAACTGGATAACATTACTTAAATGATTTGAAGCCAAATAATTAGCATAAAGTATCACCCCAAGTCATCAACTCTGACTTGGGGTTTCTCGTTTATCATGCGGAGAAAGGGATTTGAACCCTCACACCCGATGGGCACATGCGCCTGAAGCATGCGTGTCTGCCGTTCCACCACCTCCGCTTGTTTTTATTATACTATTTTTTTCTTGACTTGGCTAGGGGAAAATGGAATGATTATCAAACCATGATCACATGTTCATCAGTCCTTTTATACCAACCCCCGCTACAATAGTAGAACAAGGAGGAAAATATGAAGAGAATCATCAAGCAATACCAAGAAAAAGGATCTGTTGTCATTGGCTACGCTCGTGTGAGTTCGAGGGACAATCGGCAAGAACTGGGGCTAGAAGTGCAAAAAGAAGCCCTACACTTCTGTGACAGACTCTACATGGAAAAGGAATCGGGAGGTCATCAAGACCGCCCACAACTTCAAAAAGCTATCAAGCTAGCCAAAGCCTGTGCTGAAAGCGGGATAGAGACCAGATTTGTAGTCTATAAGCTAGACCGCCTAACCAGAAAGATGCTCCATCTGTCTGCTATCATCTCAGACTTGACCAGCCATCAGATCCGCCTGCAATCTATCCACGAACAAATCGAAACAGACTCGCTAACAGGTCGATTCTTCTGCCTCATGCTAGGCTATGTGGCAGAATGGGAACTCCAAGCCATTTCTGACCGTACAAAAGACGGACTGCGTAAGGCCAGAGAACGTGGTGTAAAATTGGGCAATAAGGGTATTTCAAAATCAAAGGAAAAACAAGTGATTCAGAGCTATGTGGTAGAAGAAACAACCGTTCGAGACATGGTCAACCAACTCAATATTTCAACAGCAACCATCTATCAGGTCTTAAAACGAAATAATATCCCATTTCGTCGTCAAAAAGCACATAATTCTTTGACAGAAACAGGAGAAAATGATAAACTGTAAGCGAATATATGTGTTTTAGCAGACGGTCGTTTGGTAAAACAATCAAAGTTGTCAATAGAAAATATTCAAAATGCTGATTTGACGGGCTTTTCAAGCCTTATCAAGTTGGCATTTTTTTGATTTTTCTATGTTTTAGTTAACGACCCTTAACTAAAACAGGTACAAACCCTATTGTAGCAGGGGATTATAAGGTGAAAAAGAAAGGAAAGGTCGATAAGACCTTGGGAAAATAGAATGCAGGTAAAAAAATTTGCTAAATGGGGCCTTGCCCTTACTTCTACCCTTGTTTTGGGCGGTGCAATTGCCCCTGTGGGCAATCAGTTGCTGGGCGGTTCTGCTGTTGTGTACGCTCAAGACGGTGCAGTATTTGAACCTTATGTAGTCGAATTCTATATCGATGGAGAATACTGGGGTGTTGCAAATCGAGGCTATAACTCAGGTTGGCCATATGTTAGGTTAGAGCCATATAGTGAAGAATTTCCTGGTAAAGAGTGGCCACGCGAAGAATTAGGTGGATTCACCTCAAATCTGCCTAATGTTTCCGTGGTGACAAAAGAAGACCTGGATAGTATTGGTAGCGTGGTAAAGGTATATTGGACTAGAAAGCCAGTGGAAACCCTACCAGTCGAACAACCAACTGAACAACCAGTTGCAACCCCAGCTGACCAGCCAGTTGAAAAACCAATTTCGGTACTAATAGGTGCAATTTCAGAAGTTGATGGTCCATTATCTCATTACTATGTTACCATCAACCCGGGAGAAACAAAGACGGTAGAAACACCCAAGGTTGATGGATACAAGTTGGACCAATATACTAGTCCAACCTATGAACTTACCTATGATAATGCCTTAAAGCAACTAAACTCTGCTGGTTTTGCATGGGTTCAATTCTGGATGATTAAGGACGCCGCTCCAGAAACCCCAGTCGAACAACCAACTGAACAACCAGTTGAACAGCCAGCTGAAGTTCCAGTTGAGCAACCAGTTGAACAGCCAGCTGAACAACCAGTTGACACTCCGACAGACAAACCAGTTGAACAGCTAACAGATGCCTCGTCCTTAACTGACCAGACAGCTGGCAAGGTTCAAGCAGTGACAGCAACTGATAAGAAAACGGTAGACAAGTCCGCTCCAAGCACTCCTGCTGTTAAACCAGAGGAAGTATCACAACCTGTTGCCAAAACCTTGCCAAAAACAGGTGATAGCAGCTCTATGCTCCTAGTCTTAGGGGGCGTCTTGTCCGGTCTTTCTGGTCTCGGACTAGCTGCCACATCACGCAAAAGAGACTAGTCCATCTATGTATACCAAGGAAGCTCTCGTTTGAGGGCTTTTTCTATTGTATATATTTCCATTGGCAAGAAAATACTAGCTGTGCAGGATTTGGCTTTGCTCCCTTTTTCCTAGGAAATTTGGTATAATAGGAACAAGTACACACAAAGGAGTCTTCATTGCAAGGAAGAATTATCAAGGCCTTGGCTGGTTTTTACTATGTCGAGGCAGATGGACAGATTTATCAAACCAGAGCCAGAGGAAATTTTCGTAAGAAGGGACAAACGCCCTATGTGGGTGATTTTGTGGACTTTTCTGCGGAGGAAAACTCAGAAGGCTATATTTTAAAAATCCACGAGAGAAAGAATAGTTTGGTTCGTCCTCCAATTGTCAATATCGATCAGGCGGTGGTTATCATGTCGGCCAAGGAACCTGATTTTAATGCCAATCTACTGGATCGTTTCCTAGTTCTCCTTGAACAGAAGGATATGGATCCCATTATCTATATCTCTAAGATGGACTTGGTAGAAGAACGGGCGGAGATGGATGCCTTCAAGGCTATCTATGAGAAAATTGGCTATCCTTTTGTCTATAGTTTGGAGGAATTGACGCCATTATTGCAGGATAAGGTGACGGTCTTTATGGGGCAGACAGGGGTTGGCAAGTCGACTCTTCTCAACCGCATTGCACCAGAATTAGCCTTGGAAACAGGGGCGATTTCAGATAGTCTGGGGCGTGGTCGCCATACCACTCGTGCGGTCAGCTTCTACAATGTTTTCGGTGGGAAAATTGCGGATACGCCAGGTTTTTCATCCCTAGATTATGAAGTCAAGGAGGCTGAGGCTTTGACAGATTGTTTCCCAGAAATTGCGGAAAGCAGCCAGTCCTGCAAATTTAGGACCTGTACCCATACCCATGAGCCGGATTGTGCAGTCAAGGAAGCTGTTGCCAGCTCTGCTATTTCCCAAAGTCGCTTTGACAATTATCTCCAATTCCTCAGCGAAATCCAAAATCAGCGTGAAACCTATACCAAGGTTAGTAAGAAATTCAAATAGAAAGTTGGTTCTCTATGTCACATTATAAGATTGCACCGTCTATTTTGGCGGCAGATTATGCAAATTTTGAAAAAGAGCTCAAACGTCTAGAAAAGACAGGTGTGGAGTATGTGCACATTGATGTCATGGACGGTCACTTTGTGCCAAATATTAGCTTTGGGGCGGATGTGGTTGCGGCTATGCGTCCTCATAGCAAGCTGGTTTTTGATTGCCATCTCATGGTGTCCAATCCTGAAAATCATATTGAGACCTTTGCACATGCGGGTGCGGATATCCTGACTATTCACGCAGAGGCAACGGTTCACTTGCATGGGACCCTCCAAAAAATTCGTGCGGCTGGTATGAAGGTGGGTGTGGTGATCAATCCAGGCACTCCTCTTGTGACCATTGAGCCGGTGCTCAACTTGGTGGATCAGGTTCTGCTCATGACGGTCAACCCAGGTTTTGGTGGACAAGCCTACATTCCAGAAGTGGCTGAGAAGATTGCGGATTTGGTTAAATTGCGTGAGGCCAAGGGCTTGAACTTTGACATCGAAGTGGACGGCGGGATTGACGACAAGACCATTCATTCAGCCAAAAATGCGGGTGCCAATGTCTTTGTGGCTGGTTCCTACCTCTTCAAAGGAGACTTGGATGCCAACGTTGCCAAACTGAGAGCAGCCCTCAATGATTAAGATTGCTGTCATTGCAGGCGGTTCCTTTGACTGCCTTCCTGAGCCTGCCGACCTCTATGTGGGGGTAGATGCAGGCTCTCTTCGTCTTCTGGACCACTCCCTGCCTCTTGACTGGGCTATCGGTGATTTTGACTCGGTGACCTCTGAGGAGTTGGGGCAGATAAGGGAGATGGCAGAGTGGTTTCTGCGAGCTCCTGTTGAAAAAGATGATACAGATTTGGAGCTGGCTTTAAAGGAAATCTTCAAGGCCTATCCGCAGGCCCAGGTTCGCATATATGGAGCTTTGGGTGGCCGCATGGACCACATGATGGCCAATCTCTTTCTGGCTGCAGAGCCTGACTTGGCTGCCTTTATGGAGCAGATCGAATTGGTGGACAGTCAGAACATCGTCCGATTTCGACCTGCAGGTCAGCACCGTTTGTCACCGATTGCTGGTATGAAGTACATTTCCTTTATGCCGTCGGACCAGAGTCGCCTGACCATTCGTCATGCCAAGTACCCGCTGGATGCCAGCAATTATTTTTTCAAAAAATGCTATTCCTCTAACGAATTTATAGATAGAGATATAGACATTCAACTGGATCAGGGCTACGTGGTCCTGATCTACAGTAAGGACAAGGATTAGATGGATATTGTATTACTTATTTTGCTGATACTGGTCTTGGTGGCCTTGGTTTTTCTTTATGGAAAATGGCAGAGCTTGGCCCTGCTTTTGCAAGATCAAGCCGAAGATACAGCAGACAATTTGTCTGACCAGCTCAGCTATCAACTAGAAAATGCAACTCTCAAACAGCAGCAGGCCATTCATCAGGAGGTGGAAAGACTCCGCACGGAGCTTTACCAACAGCTAACCGACATACGTCAAGAGCTGAATAAGAGCCACTTGGAAAATCGAGATGCCACCGACCGCCGTTTGCAGGCCATTCAGGAGTCTAATGAAAAACGCTTGGAAGAGATGCGGCAGACGGTTGAGGAAAAGCTGGAGAAAACCCTGCAAACCCGCCTACAAGCCTCCTTTGAAACGGTGTCCAAGCAGTTGGAATCAGTTAATCGTGGTCTGGGTGAAATGCAGACGGTGGCGCGTGATGTGGGCAGTCTTAACAAGGTTCTGTCTGGTACCAAAACCCGTGGCATCATGGGTGAGTTGCAGCTGGGACAGATTATCGAGGATATTTTGACACCTAGCCAATATGAGCGAGAGTTTGCCACGGTTTCAGGCTCGAATGAGCGCGTAGAGTATGCGGTCAAGCTACCAGGACGGACCGAGGGAGACTATATCTATCTGCCAATCGACTCCAAGTTTCCGCTGGCAGATTACTACCGCTTGGAAGATGCTTACGAAAGTGGGGACAAGGACCAGATTGACCTCCATCGCAAAAATCTCTTGGCTGCTATCAAGCGCTTTGCTAAAGATATTCAGAGCAAGTACCTCAATCCGCCTGAAACGACTAATTTTGGTGTGTTGTTCTTGCCAACCGAAGGGCTGTATTCAGAAGTGGTTCGCAATCCGATTTTCTTTGATGAGCTTCGCCGTCAGGAAAATATCGTGGTAGCAGGACCGACCACACTTTCTGCCCTGCTCAATTCCCTCTCCGTCGGCTTTAAGACCCTCAACATTCAACGATCAGCCGATGATATTTCCAAGGTCTTGGGCAATGTCAAGCTGGAATTTGGCAAGTTTTCTGACCTCTTGCTTAAGACTCAGAAACAACTCAATCAAGCCAGCAGCAATATTGACAAACTCCTAACAACTCGCACCAACGCTATCGAGCGTAGTCTTCGTACTATTGACCTGTACGAAGATGACCAAACCAAGGGACTGCTTGGCCTGTCCCCATTAGATGAGGAAGATAATGAAAATTAACCAAATGAAAAAAGATGAATTCTTCGAAGGATTCTATCTGATCAAGACTGCTGAAGTCCGTCAAACACGGGCTGGAAAAGACTACCTAGCTCTGACCTTCCAGGATGATACTGGTGAGATTGAAGGCAAGGTCTGGGATGCCCAACCAGGGAAAATCAAGGACTTTACTGCTGGGACAGTTGTTCACATGCAGGGACGCCGTGAAGTTTACAACAACACCCCCCAAGTCAACCAACTGGTTCTTCGTTTACCAAAGGCAGGTGAGCCCAACGACCCTGCTGATTTCAAGGAAAAACCACCTGTGGATGTCAAGGACACCAAGGACTATTTGAGCCAGATGATTTTCCGCATCGAAAATGCCACATGGCAGCGGATCGTCCGTGCCCTTTACAGTAAGTACGACAAGGAATTTTATTCCTACCCAGCTGCCAAGACCAACCACCACGCTTTTTATTCTGGTCTGTCCTACCACACGGCGACTATGGTGCGTTTGGCGGATGCTATTGGAGATATTTATCCCCAGCTCAACAAGAGCCTGCTTTTTGCAGGAATTATGCTCCATGACCTAGCCAAGGTGATTGAACTGACAGGCCCTGATAACACAGGCTACACTGTCCGTGGCAATCTGATTGGGCATATTTCCCTGATTGATGAAGAGATTACCAAGATCCTGATGGAATTGGGTATTGACGATAGCAAGGAAGAAGTGACTGTTCTGCGCCACGTTATCCTCAGCCACCACGGTTTACTGGAGTATGGTAGCCCTGTCCGTCCGCAGATTATGGAGGCGGAAATCCTCCACATGATTGACAATATCGATGCAGAAATGATGATGATGTTGACCGCTTTGGACAAGGTCGGTCCAGGCGAGATGACCAATCGCATTTTCGCCATGGACAACCGCGCCTTCTATAAACCCAATATCGACTGATGGCAGTCAAGATTTTAACGCGTAAGCCCCTCACCAAAGGCTGGTCCACGGACCAAAAGTTCAAGGTTCGGCTCGATGACGGTCGCTTTTGTCTTATGAGAATAGCAGAGCAGACATCCTATGAGGCTAAGCAAGCAGAATTTCGATTGGTTCAAAGCTTGTTTGGACAAGACTTGCCTGTGGCAGA
This sequence comes from Streptococcus suis, assembly GCF_046032535.1. Taxonomy (GTDB): domain Bacteria; phylum Bacillota; class Bacilli; order Lactobacillales; family Streptococcaceae; genus Streptococcus; species Streptococcus suis_AK. The sequence continues at coordinate 11,014 of NZ_JARQPL010000048.1, forward strand.
GCCACTAAGTTTTTGGGCGGATGAGGAGTCAGTCTACACCCTTTATGAATGGATGGAAGGTCAGGATATGAATGAAGTGGCTTCTAGCCTATCTGATTCTGTCTTATATGATTTGGGCTGTCAGTCAGGGCAGTTTTTGCGAACCTTGCATGCCCTACCGATTGACCAAAGTCAACGGGACTGGAACAGTTTTTATCAGGCTAAGATTGACAATAAATTAGCTGCCTACCAAGCAGCTAGTCATTCCTACCCAAATGGTTCTGCTATGATAGACTTTGTTCAAGCCAACCGTCACTTGCTGGCAGGAAGACCAATTGCCTACCATCATGGAGATTTTCACACAGGTAACTTCCTACTGGGTGCGGATGGGAAACTGAAAATATTAGACTTTGATCGCTACGACATAGGAGACCCCTGGGAAGAATTCAACCGTTTGATTTTCACGGCAGATTTGTCTCCAGCCTTTGCGCGTGGTCAGGTAGATGCCTATTTTGAAGGCGCTATTCCAGAGGAATTTTGGAGACTTTTAGCCCTTTATCTGACCGTGAACAGTCTGGGGGCTCTTTCTTGGGCGGAGCAGGTGGATCCACTCCAAATCCCCTTGATGCAGGAACAGGCGGCCACCATCTCAGAATGGTATGCGGACTTTACTCGCTGGATTCCAACGTGGTATCTACAAGTTTATAGCTAAATACGAAAAAGCGAACTTTTTCAA
>NZ_JARQPL010000049.1:0-11476 GCF_046032535.1 Streptococcus suis
GATAGCTTTCTTAGCATCTTCTACTGCCGCTTTAAGTTCTTCTTTAGCGACTGCTTTCTCACCTGCAAGAGTTGCTGTGTTAACTTCGGCTGCTGTCTTAGCTGCATTGATAGCATCGTTAGCTTTCGCTACTTCGGCATCTACTGCATCTTTAGCGGCTTGTTTCTCAGCGTCTGTCAAGTTGTCGTTGGCATCGATTGCTGCTTTCGCATCGTCCGCTGCTGCCTTGATTTCTTCTTTAGCAAGTGCTTTCTCGCCGTCAAGAGTTGCTGTGTTAACTTCGGCTGCTGTCTTAGCTGCATCGATAGCTTCGTTAGCTTTCGCTACTTCTGCATCTACTGCATCTTTAGCGGCTTGCTTCTCTTCTGGTGTCAAGTTTGCATTGTTGTCGATAGCTTTCTTAGCATCGTCGGCTGCTGCCTTGATTTCCTCTTTAGCAAGTACTTTCTCGCCGTCAAGAGTTGCTGTGTTAACTTCGGCTGCTGTCTTAGCTGCATCGATAGCTTCGTTAGCTTTCGCTACTTCGGCATCTACGGCTTTCGTAGCTGCTGCTTTCTCTTCTGGTGTCAAGTTGTCGTTGGCGTCGATAGCTTTCTTAGCATCTTCTGCTGCCGCTTTAAGTTCTTCTTTAGCGACTGCTTTCTCACCTGCAAGAGTTGCTGTCTCAACTTCGTCAGCCTTGGTTGCTGCGTCGATGGCGTCGTTAGCTTTCGCTACTTCTGCATCTACTGCTGCCTTAGCTGCTGCTTTCTCTTCTGGTGTCAAGTTTGCATTGTTGTCGATAGCTTTCTTAGCATCGTCGGCTGCTGCATTGATTTCCTCTTTAGCAAGTGCTTTCTCACCGTCAAGAGTTGCTGTGTTAACTTCGTCTGCTGTCTTAGCATTGTTGATAGCTTCTGTAGCTTTCGCTGCTTCCGCATCTACTGCTGCCTTAGCGGCTGCTTTCTCTTCTGGTGTCAAGTTGTCGTTGGCATCGATTGCTTTCTTAGCGTCTTCCGCTGCTGCATTGATTTCCTCTTTAGCAAGTGCTTTCTCGCCATCAAGAGTTGCTGTGTTAACTTCGTCTGCTGTCTTAGCTGCATCGATCGCTTCGTTAGCTTTCGCTACTTCTGCATCTACTGCATCTTTAGCGGCTTGTTTCTCAGCGTCTGTCAAGTTGTCGTTAGCATCGATGGCTTCCTTAGCATCTTCTGCTGCTGCCTTGACTTCTTCTTTAGCGACTGCTTTCTCACCTGCAAGAGTTGCTGTATCAACTTCGTCTGCTTTAGTTGCTGCATCGATAGCTTCGTTAGCTTTCGCTACTTCAGTATCTACTGCTGCCTTAGCGGCTGCTTTCTCTTCTGGTGTCAAGTTGTCGTTTGCGTCGATAGCTTTCTTAGCATCGTCGGCTGCAGCTTTAAGTTCTTCCTTAGCGACCGCTTTCTCACCTGCAAGAGTTGCTGTCTCAACTTCGTCTGCTTTAGTTGCTGCATCAATTGCGTCGTTAGCTTTCGCTACTTCAGTATCTACTGCTGCCTTAGCGGCTGCTTTCTCTTCTGGTGTCAAGTTGTCGTTAGCTTCGATTGCTTTCTTAGCATCTTCTGCTGCTGCCTTAAGTTCTTCCTTAGCAACTGCTTTCTCACCTGCAAGAGTTGCTGCATCTACTTCGTCAGCTTTAGTTGCTGCATCGATTGCGTCGTTAGCTTTCGCTACTTCTGCATCTACTGCTGCCTTAGCTGCTGCTTTCTCTTCTGGTGTCAAGTTTGCATTGTTGTCGATAGCTTTCTTAGCATCGTCGGCTGCTGCATTGATTTCCTCTTTAGCAAGTGCTTTCTCACCTGCAAGAGTTGCTGTCTCAACTTCGTCTGCTTTAGTTGCTGCATCAATTGCGTCGTTAGCCTTAGCTACTTCTGCATCTACTGCTTCTTTAGCGGCTGCTTTCTCTTCTGGTGTCAAGTTGTCGTTGGCATCAATTGCTTTCTTAGCATCTTCTGCGGCTGCTTTGAGTTCTTCCTTAGCAACTGCTTTCTCACCTGCAAGAGTTGCTGTGTCAACTTCTTCTGCTGATGTTGCGGCATCGATGGCGTCGTTAGCTTTCGCTACTTCTGCATCTACTGCATCTTTAGCGGCTGCTTTCTCTTCTGGTGTCAAGTTGTCGTTGGCATCGATAGCTGCTTTCGCATCGTCCGCTGCCGCTTTAAGTTCTTCCTTAGCGACTGCTTTTTCACCTACAAGAGTTGCTGTCTCAACTTCTTCTGCTTTAGTTGCTGCATCGATGGCGTCGTTAGCTTTTGCTACTTCTGCATCTACTGCTTCTTTAGCGGCTGCTTTCTCTTCTGGTGTCAAGTTGTCGTTAGCATCGATAGCTGCTTTCGCATCTTCTGCTGCCGCTTTAAGTTCTTCTTTAGCGACTGCTTTCTCACCTGCAAGAGTTGCTGCGTCAACTTCTTCTGCTTTAGTTGCTGCATCGATAGCTTCGTTTGCTTTCGCTACTTCTGCATCTACGGCTTCTTTAGCCGCTTGTTTCTCAGCGTCTGTCAAGTTGTCGTTGGCGTCGATTGCTGCTTTCGCATCGTCAGCTGCTGCCTTGATTTCTTCTTTAGCGACTGCTTTTTCACCTACAAGTGTAGCTGTGTTAACTTCGTCTGCTGATGTTGCTGCATCGATGGCGTCGTTTGCTTTCGCTACTTCTGCATCTACTGCTGCCTTAGCTGCTGCTTTCTCGTCTGGTGTCAAGTTGTCGTTAGCGTCGATAGCTTTCTTAGCATCGTCAGCTGCCGCTTTAAGTTCTTCCTTAGCGACTGCTTTTTCACCTACAAGAGTAGCTGCATCAACTGCATCTGCTGTTGTTGCTGCATCGATGCCTTCGTTAGCTTTCGCTACTTCATCATCTACAGCTTTCTTAGCGGCTGCTTTCTCGTCTGGTGTCAAGTTGTCGTTGGCGTCGATAGCTTTCTTAGCATCGTCTGCTGCCGCTTTAAGTTCTTCCTTAGCGACTGCTTTCTCACCTGCAAGAGTTGCTGTTTCAACTTCTTCTGCCTTGGTTGCTGCGTCGATCGCTTCGTCAGCTTTCGCTACTTCATCATCTACAGCTTTCTTAGCGGCTGCTTTCTCGTCTGGTGTCAAGTTGTCGTTGGCGTCGATCGCTGCTTTCGCATCGTCAGCTGCTGCCTTGATTTCTTCTTTAGCGACTGCTTTTTCACCTACAAGTGTAGCTGCGTCTACTGCATCGGCTGTCTTAGCTGCATCGATGGCGTCGTTAGCTTTCGCTACTTCTGCATCTACGGCATCTTTAGCTGCTTGTTTCTCAGCGTCTGTCAAGTTGTCGTTGGCGTCGATTGCTTTCTTAGCATCGTCGGCCGCGACTTTGAGTTCTGCTTTAGCGACTGCTTTTTCACCTACAAGTGTAGCTGCGTCAACCTCGTCGGCTGTTACTGCTCCCGCAATGGCTTCCTTAGCTTTTGCCAATTCAGCATCTACTGCATCTTTAGCGGCTGCTTTCTCGTCTGGTGTCAAGTTGTCGTTTGCATCAATAGCTGCTTTCGCATCGTCAGCTGCGGCTTCAAGTTCTTCCTTAGCGAATGCTTTTTCACCTACAAGCGTTGCATTGTCGATAGCATCTGCTGTAGTTGCTTTATCGATTGCTTTTTCAGCCTTGCTCAATTCAACGTAAATATCTGCTTTCGCTGCTGCTTTCTCATCGTCTGTCAAGTTTGCATTTTCATCGATAGCTCGCAATGCATCTTCTGCAGCGGCTTTGACTTCTTCTTTAGCAACTGCTTTTTCACCTACAAGAGTGGCTGCGTCGATGGCTTCTGCTGTCTTAGCATTGTCAATCTCAAGGTTTGTTGCTGCAACTTCTGCATCAATCGCTAATTTAAGAGCAGTCTTCTCAGACTCAGGCAAGTTTGTGTTTTCGTCGATGGCTTTCTTAGCATCATCCGCTGCCGCTTTAAGCTCTTCTTTAGCGACTGCTTTCTCACCTACAAGAGTGGCTGCATCGACTGCATCGGCTTTGGTTGCTGCGTCGATTGCTTCGTTAGCTTTTGCTACTTCATTATCTACAGCTTTCTTAGCGGCTGCTTTCTCGTCGTCTGTCAAGTTTGCATTTTCGTCGATGGCTTTCTTAGCATCGTCGGCTGCAGCTTTGACTTCTTCTTTAGCGACTGCTTTTTCACCTACAAGCGTAGCTGCGTCAACGGCATCTGCTGTCTTAGCTGCATCGATCGCTTCGTTAGCTTTCGCTACTTCATCATCTACAGCTTTCTTAGCGGCTGCTTTCTCGTCTGGTGTCAAGTTTGCGTTTTCATCGATGGCTTTCTTAGCATCGTCAGCTGCTGCCTTGATTTCTTCTTTAGCAAGTGCTTTTTCACCCGCAAGAGTTGCTGCATCAACTTCGTCAGCTGTTTTCGCTACTGTAACGGCTTCCTTAGCTTTTGCCAAGTCAGCATCTACAGCTTTCTTAGCGGCTACTTTCTCGTCTGGTGTCAAATTGGTGTTTGCGTCGATAGCTTTCTTAGCATCTTCTGCTGCTGCTTCAAGTTCTTCATTAGCGAATGCTTTCTCACCAACAAGGGTTGCGTTGTCGATAGCGTCTGCTGTGTCTGCTTTATCGATAGCTTTTTCAGCTTTGCTCAATTCAACGTAGACATCTGCTTTCGCTTTTGCTTTCTCATCGTCTGTCAAGTTAGCATTTTCATCGATAGCTTGCAATGCATCTTCTGCAGCGGCTTTAACTTCTGCCTTAGCAATTGATTTTTCTGTTGCAAGAGTTGCTGCGTCGATTTCTTCTGCTGTCTTAGCATTGTCAATCTCAAGGTTTGTTGCTGCAACTTCTGCATCAATCGCTAATTTAAGAGCGTTCTTATCAGATGCAGGCAAGCTTGCATTTTCATCGATGGCTTTCTTAGCGTCATCGGCTGCTGCCTTGATTTCTGCTTTAGCATTTGCTTTTTCAGCGTCAAGTGTCGCTGTATCTACTTCTGCTGCTGTTTTCGCGTTTTCGATGTTTTCAAGAGTGGTATCTCTTGCTTCCTCAATGGCTGCAATTGCTTCTTCTTTGGCAGTATCTGACAAGTTGTCGTTGGCCTTGATACCCGCGATTGCATCAGCTGCGTCAGCTTTTACTTCTTCTTTAGCAACATCTTGAGTAGCATCGAAGGTCTTGCTTTGAATGTCAGCTGCTGTTGTTGCATCTGTAATAGCTTTTTCAGCTGTTTCAGCTGCTTTGGTAACAGCTGCTTTGTATTCATCTTTTTCAGCATCTGTCAAGTTGGTATTTGCTTCAATACCTTTCACAGCATCAGCTGTAGCTGCGGCTACTTCTTGCTTAGCGATGTCTTTTTGAGCAAGAACTGTTTCAGCGTCAACAATATCTGCATCTGCTGCATCTGTAATCTTAGCTTCTGTTTCTTTCAAAGCTGCATCGATGGCATCTGTGTAGACTTTCTTCTCATCGTCTGTCAAGTTTGAATTGTTGGCAATAGCTGCTTTTGCATCGTCAGCTGCTGCTTTTGCTTCAACTTTAGCAATAGATTTCAAACCATCAAGTGCACCTTTGGCAACTTCATCAGCTGTTGTTGCTGTCTTAATAGCATCTTCTGCTGCTTGGCGAGCCTTCTTCATGTCTTCTAAGGCTTGTGTTTTAGCTGCTGTAGACAAGTTATCCGCTGCTTCGATCGCTTTCACTGCGTCATCGTAAGCCGCTTTAATCTCGATGTTTGCAAGGTCTTTTACAGCTGCATCTTCTAAGGTTTGAGCTGCTTCTGGTGTCGTTGCTTTTTCGATGTTTGCTACTGCTTCCGCTGCCTTAGCCTGAGCTTCAAGTTTTGCTGCTTTCTTCTCATCTTCTGACAAGTTTGAGTTCGCATCGATAGCTGCTTCTACAGTTGCCAAGTCTTTGGCAATCTTGTTCTTCGCATCTTGCTTAGCTGCATCAAGAACATCTTCTGCGATAGCTGCCGTACCAGCTTCTTCTGCTGCTTGAGCGGCTTCTGGTGTTTTTGCTTTTTCGATGTCCGCAACTGCTTTTGCTGCTTCTGCATCTACAGCATCTTTAAAGCCTTTTTTCTCATCTTCTGATAAGTTTGGATTTGACTCAATAGCTGCATTAGCTGCTTCTACATCTTTGGCAATCTTGTTCTTCGCATCTTGTTTAGCTGCGTCAAGAACATCTGCAGCGATTGCTTTCGTGCCTTCTTCTTCTTTTGCTTGAACTGCTTCTGGTGTTGTTGCATCATCAATCGCTTTGTTAGCTTCTTCTGCTGCTTTAGCTACTTCAGCCTTAGCATCTGCAATTTCTTTTTCTGACAAGTTTGGATTTGACTCGATCGCTGTATTTGCTTCTTTAACATCTGCGGCAATCTTGTTCTTAGCATCTTGCTTAGCTGCTTTAAGTTCTTCAGCATCGATAGCTTTGACACCGTTATCTTCTGCAGTTTGAGCTGCGTCTGGAGTCGTTGCTGTATCGATAGCTTGGTTAGCTTTTTCTGCTTCTGCGTCTACTGCATCTTTAGCTGCAGTCTTCTCTGCACCTGACAAGTTTGGATTCTTATCAATCGCTTCTTTAGCTGCTGCGGCTTCTTCAGCAATCTTGTCTTTCGCATCTTCCTTAGCGGCTGCAAGTTGTTGCTCTTCGTTTACTTTTTCAGCTTCATTGACTGCGTCTGTAATACCTACAGTGTCTTTCGCTGCGTCGATAGCTGCTTTTTGCTTTTCTGCGGCTTTCTCAATCGCTTCGATGTATGGTGCTTGCTCGCTCTCATCCAAGTTTGGATTGTTCTTGACTGCTTCGATAGCGGCTTTTGCTTGGTTTTCAACATCCGCTTTAGCGAGTTCTTTATCCTTAGTCAAATCGATAGCTGCTTCACCGTTTACTGTTGCATCGTCCAAGGCCTTTTCACCTGCTGTCTTAGCATCGTCGATATCTGCAACCGTTGTCTTAGTGTCGATAGTTGCTTTCGCATCGTCAGCTTTAGTTTGTAAGTCAGTCAACGCATTACCAGCAGTATCTGTAACTGCATCTCTCGCAGCTTTCTTCTGGTCGTCTGTCAATCCAGGCGTGTTGTTAATTTCAGCAATATCTGCATCACGTTTTGCTTCGATAGCAGCTTTTTCTTCTGCTAATTTAGCATCGATTGCATCTTTTGCTTCTTTCTGAGCATCAGCCAATTTAACAGTTGCATTCTTAACTTCGTCTTTCACAGCGTCAATATTTGTACCGCCAGCACTGTAGTCAACTGAAACCGTACCATCAGCGTTCACTGTAAACGCTGAATCTGGCAAGTCTTGCAAGCGTTGGTTGTCTGCGTTGTCTTTCTTGAGTTGAGCAATAACAGCTGCTTTTTCATCTGCTGTCAAGTTTGCTGGGTCTACAACGGCAACTGGTGTTGTCACTGCCGCACGTTTGACGAAGGTTACTTTTATAGGTGTCAAGCCAACGTTTTCTGGCTTCTTACCATCAACACGTTCTACATCTGGACCTGCAGGATAGTTATTTTCACCAACACGAAGTTTGTAATCACCTGTGCCTTGTTCTGCTGGACCAGTTCCTGTGATGTTGACATTGAATTTGGTTGAGTTATCACCTTGGTTACCTTTTCCAGTCGAATCCAACTCAGAAGCAATATTAGTGCCTGTACCTAGACCTGGTGATACTTTACGCCCTGTTTCACCATCTTTCAGAACTGAGAGAGTTCCATTGATTTTACTTGTGTCGAGATAAGCATTATCTGTACCTGGAACGCTAATAGTGTACGCTTCATTGACAAAGCGGATGTACTCTGACTTAGGAGTTACGACTGGTTTTTGAGTATCGATGAACAAGATTGTGTAACTCAATACATCATTCGCTTCATCAGCAGTTGCATTGTTAAGTTTTGTATACTTAAAAGTGTATGGGAGATTGCTCGAACCGGTATAAGTTGCTACATTACCATATTCTGCTTTAGGACGGATATAACCGACAATACCATCTTTTTTATTATCTACAGTATCTTCTTTGTCTACTACTTGTGCATTTTTGACAAACTCTAAGTTTCGTTTTTCAAGTTGGGTAGCCGCATCATCGGTTATATTGAAGTTTTCGATTTGGAAATCGTCAGGAATATTCTCTAAAACGACAGCTGCTTCTTCACCAGTTCGACCGATTTCTATAATCGCATGAATTGGTTTATCCCAATCAGTGTACTTACGAACTTCAGCTCTATCTTTTGCTTCAAAATCATACAAATCTACAACAACATCTGTATCAATCGTTTGACCATGGACGTTTGTTGAACGAACGGTTACAGTGTGTCTTCCTGCAGTTGTTGGAATATCTCCTACAATTTCATGCCAGATTTGTTTACCATTCTTAGCATCTTCTGCAACTTTGGTTGATTTACCTGTTGCACGAGCAGTTAATTCAGAGTTGAAATATTCTTCAAACGTAGCGTTCAATGGCCCTCGTGTTGAACCATCATCACGTGTTACATCTGACTTAACTTTTGCAAGGATGTCATCAGCAGTCACTCCCGCCGTAACTGCTTTACGAACTGGCTCATTATCAGTCTTGACAACCGTGTATGGTACAAAGGTGAACTGTGGTCCTACTGTCTCATAACCACTGCTGCTAGCTTTGAACCGCCATGAAAAGGTATTACCTGCCTCTTTGATAGTGGTTGTTCCGTATATGACACCTGAATTATTGATGTTCAGACCATATCTGTCTCTTTCAGGGATTTCTTGCCATCCACCACCTACAAGTGAAACGGGTAGAGGTGAGCCATCCGGACCTTGTGCTGTTGCACTGATTTGGCTGGCCTCTTCAGTTAACTCCTTGCCAATCAAACCAAAGAAGAAATCCTGATTCTCATATTCTCGTTGTTTTTCATTGGTTGCAAAATCACGGATATGGTCTGGATAATTTGGACGAACTTTACCTTTACTTGACGTGGTGACTGTGATACCTTGAGTTGTCGCATCCAACATCGCCGTCAAGATCCCATCTTTATCGACTTTCAACATTTCCGCAGCAAGGTTTTGTGTGCTTGTGCGTACTGTATTGATTTGGTCATCGAGTTCTGTTTCAGTTGCAGCGTCATTTGCCAAGACTTCATTAGCGGTAGCAGCTACTGCTTTCGTTTCGTTAGCAGCTGTTTCAAGGGCAGTGTTGCCAGCTTGCTCTTTCGCTACTTGGCGTAGTGCCTCGTCCGCAAGCAAGTCTGCTTCTAAAGACAATCGCATCAAGACATCACGGTTTGACAATTGTGATTCTGCAATCTCTTCTTCTTTAGATTTTTTCGTTACGGCAAAAACTAATATATTTGTTTGGTTTTCAACCAATTGAACAACAACTTTTGCCTTATCTTGAACCAATTCCCAACCAGAAGGCATATTCTCAGATGCAGAAACTGTTACTTGTGTTTTAGCTGTTTCATCTGTCGTTGTTACAGCTACAAGGTGACCTCTTCTGTCAACAGTTTCGTTTGCTTCATTGACGTAATGAGTGATGTAGCTAAGGTAGGCTGTACGTTCTGTTGGTTTCGCTGATTCTTCTGATGTAGTTGGTGCTACCTCAGCCTCAGCTACTTCTGATGTCACTGGTGTTGGTTGCGTAGCTGCTAAACTTGCTGGCTCAGGAGTTGCTGCTGCAGTTGCTGTTTCAGATGTAGCCGACTCAGCTGTCGTAGTTGGTGCTACTGCTTCTGGTGCAATTTTGTCTACTTTTACTGTGAAGATGTTGTCTGCTTTTTCAGTAAGGGTAACTTCACCTAATCCTGATACAATGGCATAGCCTTCTGGCACAAGGTCAGCAGTCAAGTATTCTGTTGCTGTTGCAATAGTCTCAACTGTATATACTAAAACCTTTTTCTCTTTCGTTTCAACAACTTTACCTGTTTGATCCACGATGTTAACTGTGTATGGTATGGATGCAATCCGCTCGCTTGTTGCGACTGCTGCTGTTTCAGTTGCTGTGTTGGCATGAACAACAGGGCTGTTTGCGATTGCTCCACCGAAAATAACGTTGGCAATGACCGCTGAAGCTAGACCAAAGCTAAATTTACGAAAAGAAAAACGTTGTTCTTTTCTAAACATATCTTTACTAGACATGAAAATCCTCCTATAATTATTCTGGCTTATGCCATAGTCACTAACATAGACCTTTTTATCGCTTGCTTACACACAAAAATACCCCCCCCCCTGCTTTAAAAAATTAGGAAGAAAGTATCGTCTGTGATTAGCTCATTTCTGAACATAGGGTGACGTATATTGGCGCAAAAGCTCCGAAAAATCTACATAAGTACGATAGTTAAATTATAGCACTATTATTTCAGAAATTCAAGAAAATAATACTCATTCCACGCCATACGCATGAAGAAAATGCATGTAAGCATTTTCTTATTACATGCATTTTTTTGATTTATTTTCATAGTTTTTTTCATTTAGTTATGAGTGACTCCTCAAACTAATTATAGCATAAATTTTTTTCTAAAAAACTGTATAAAATATGAAAATTTTCTCATTTTTCATATTTTTGGGAGTGGGAAAGAACTCGACCAGTCTAAAAAGAGTTCGTCAACAAGTCCTTATTTCCAGTTGTTGAGCTGAAACAGTCTATCCCCAGACTGTTTCACTCCCTCCCCCGCATAGTTCCAACTGTCTGGGGGACAGTTGGAAGTTGGAAATAGAGCGAACAAAGTTCGCTACAAAACTGTCTGGGGGACAGTTTGAGGTTGGAAATGAAGCGAACTCTGTTCGCATCAGTCGTATAGGCCAGATTTGGAGTGTAAAAAACGAACTGCTGAGATTTGCTTTGCAAATCTTATCTCCTACCTTTAACAGTCTCCCAGACTGTTAAAGCCAATCAACCACTGCGCTGAGATGTTGACACGAACTCTGAGAAGGGGTGCTGGGCTTTCTGCCCAGCCTCGTCGGGATTCGGCTAGGTTTTCTGGGTGCGTTTTCATGGTATTTGCTGAGAATGAGGTTTGTTTTCTTGGATAGTTGATAGCGTTTTCTGAATGTTTTCCAGTTTCTTTTTTATATTTTCCAAAAATGCGAATGATGGAGCTTGTATATTTATGCAAAGAGAGGAGGTGAGTGCTGGTTTTATATCGGTGCCATAACCTAGTTTGCACACATTTATTCATGTTGATGAAGTTGAACCTTGGCGACTATAGACTTGTCAGGCTGTAAGCTAAGGGGTGTTACATGGATATTGTTGTGTAAAGAGATAGGGTTTGTTATATTTTTATGTTTTTGGGCTGGACGAAACTTTTCCCCTTATATCAATTGTTTAGTTCTCTTGTATAGCGATTTGAATCAAGAGTAGTACAATTTTGGGTTATTGTATCAGTAGCTCAATCTCAAAATAGCTTTAGAGTCCTCAAGCTGATAAACTTGAACCTGTCCCGTTTTTAATTCAATTTACTATAGTACAGTCATTTGAATTATCTTTGATACATCGTCACTTTCGCCTTGCCATACTTTAGTATAGCCTGCGCCTCAGTTCCTT
>NZ_JARQPL010000050.1:0-11432 GCF_046032535.1 Streptococcus suis
GAGTAACATAATAGTTGAAAAATAGGGGTAAAAAACCTCCTTTTTGTGCGCCCTAAATACAAAAACTATTCCCGTTTTGTCATGAACTGCTCGGACGGGAATAGTTTTAAATGCTTAACTTAATGACATTGGGACTTTTACCCTGCCTTTTCCAAATTCCTCTCGTATATCATATGGAAAAATAACGTAGGCTCCGCCCTTATCTGGAACAGGGTGGATAGTTGCTTCAAATTCATATACTTTAGACAAGATTCCTCCTAAATGTACTTACTAGCTTCACGAATGGATAAGCCTACCATTTGGGAACTGTACTTTTTTAGAAAAGCCCGTACCCAGTCAGGATTGGTCTTGGAATAATCTCGCAAACTCCAGCCAATCGCCTTGTTAATGAAAAATTCAGTCTGATTGAGATTGTTGACCAGGATTTTTTCCAACAACTCAGTGTCTGTCTTTTCTTTTTGCAAGAGTTGGTGGTCAATGGCAATTCGCCTCAACCAGAAATCATCATCAAGGCTCCATTCCAAAATGGTCTGCTTGGCCTCTGGATTGTCCAAAACAATCTTACCAACTAATTTATCCAGTCCGTCAATACTGTCCCACCATGACTTTGCCTGAGCAAGCTTTTTCAAACGGGGTAGGTCGGCTAAAACCAAGTCCTTTTTCTTTGTAACCAGATAATCAATGGCGATATATTGAAATTCACGGTAGGGCTTAGACCAGCAAGCCTCTACAAAATCCCAATCAATTCCCTGAGCATTGAAATCTTTGAAGAACTGCTTGGCGATCTTTCTTCGGTCAGGCGTTCGTACACCCAAGAATTCAAAATTATTTTTCATATAAGATTTCATAGGCTGGGCTTGACTAGCATCAGCCACAGCCAACAAACGTTTTTCTAATTCGTCAATCTTCATTTTGCTTACCTACAAGAGATTTTTGAAGCCAGACAATATCATGCCAGGTATCAAATTTATAACCAACATTTTTGAAATGTGCTACCTGTTCATACCCTCTCTTCTTATGAAGAGCAAGCGAGGCTGGATTAGGAAGAGCAATGCAGGCTAAAAAGTTTTTAAAGCCACGCGCCGTCAATTCTTCTTCCAAGGCATCATACAAGAGACTTCCGATTCCTTTTCCACGCGCCTCTCTACTAACATAAACAGACAATTCAACTGTCCAATCGTAAGCAGCACGGGCATAATAGGTTGAAGCATAGGCATAACCCACAACTTTACCTTCTTCTACTGCGACCAGATAGGGAAACTTCTCCAAGGTCTTTTCAATTCGACTTGCAAAGGCTTCCACAGTCGGTACTTCTGTTTCAAAGGTAATAGCGGTCTTTTCTACATAAGGAGCATAAATTGCCACAAGGTCTGCCGCATCCTCTGTCCTTGCGGAACGAATGTCTATCATTTAGTTCTCCAATAATTCTCTATCATAAATTGTATAATCACAGCGGTATATAATCAACCGCTTGCCATCAATTAAGAGTTCAGAAGTCTTAGGTGCATCAGATGCATAAAGAGACACTTTATCACCTACATAAGTAGCAAGCGGGGTTCCGTTTTGCGAACGAATCAAAACCACCTTAGCCTTACCAGTAAAATCATTTTTCAAACTAGAAACCATCCGATTAACCAAGGGAATAGAACGATCATAGTTGGCAATATCTACAGTCGATTGATACTTGGAACATAAATCCTCCAAGCCCTCTTCGGCAGCAATCAAGGAAGAGCCAACATGGTCAATTTCATAATTACCAAGTGTCACCTTCAAAACAGACGAATCCGCATTGGAATTGCCTTCGGCATCCACAGAGTCAAATTCCTGATTCCGCGAAATCGATAAGGACTTACCAGACATTTCATCTATTAGCTGAGAATTCTCATCAAATGTCCGAACTGTCATTTCCAAGCCAATCCATTCTTCCTTGGTATTCTTCCACCAATTTGAAATTGATTGACAAGCAGACAAGGTGACTAGACTGGTTGCTAATACAACACCAAGTGCTAACTTTTTATTCCATTTCATATAAAACCTCCAATGGTTGATACCTTATTGTAACATGTTATACAGTAAATACCAAAATTACTTGCAGATAACAATTTTATCCCAGAAAATAGTCTGGCATACTTTATGAAAGCTATTTTGTAAAAGAAAGAGGAAACATAAAATAAATATCAATAAGTTCATTTCAAACTTTCTTTATAATCAATTGACTTTTTGTACAAAAAGGGTTACATTTAATTTGATATATTAACAAGGAGGTGCTCTTATGAAATTGCTTGGAAAAGTTGCCCTGATTACAGGTGCAGCATTTGGACTTGGAAAAGGAATTGCAGAAGTCTATGTAAAAAACGGGGCTAAAATCTGTATGATAGATAGAGATGAAGCCGTTGAGACAACGGCACAAGAATTGCGAGAAAAGTATCATGCAGATATCATTACACATATAGCTGATGTTCGTGAAATAACACAATTACAAAAGGCAGTAAATAAAACTGTTGCGGCATTTGGTTCTCTAAACATAGCTTGCTGCAATGCCGGAGTCTGTCGCTTGGCGCCATTTGAAGAATTTACAGAAGAAATGAGGGATTTCCATATTGATGTAAATATCAAGGGTGTCTGGAATACTTGCCAAGTCGCTATTAAGGAAATGCTAAAAGGAAACGGAGGCAGTATTGTCATTGCTTCCTCAGTAACAGGAGATATTGTGGCAGATCCTGGAGAAGCAGCTTATGCCATGACAAAGGCTGCAACAGTCGGCTTAACTAAATGCTTAGCGGTTGAATATGCTCAAAAAAATATTCGTGTAAACTGTACACAATTAGGCTACGCACGTACTCCAATGGTAGAACAAATGGCTTTAGAGTCTAATCCTGAAAACCCCGAGCAAATCATCGAGGGAATTGCAAAGGCAGTCCCAATGAAACGACTAGCAGATCCTAAAGAAGTTGGAGAATTATTTGCTTTTCTTGGCAGCGATGAAAGTAGTTATATAACAGGAGCCCAAATTGTCATTGATGGAGGGGCTACTCTGCCAGAGACTGTTGATATGGGTGTCTAACGCACAGTGTAATTAAAAAGGAGAATAATAAGATGAGTCCTCATCAAGTTATTCTCCTTTTAGGTTATAAAAAACCGCCCCATTGGACGGTTATTACACTATTAAAAATTAAAAACATCATTCAAATTCTCAGCCATGGTCGGATGGGTGAAAATCTGTGTTTTGAAGTAGGTATAAGGAATCTTATTGTCAATGGCCATAGCAATCAGGTTAATCAACTCCTCGGAATTGCGACCAAAGAGAGTCGCCCCCAGAACAAGCTTACTTTCCTTATCCACGATAACCTTGAAAATACCTTTGAGGTCATTGTTGACATGGGCGCGTGGCATGTTGGCAACAGGCAATTCATTGGCAATGTAGTCATAACCTGCTTCCTTGGCTTCCTTCTCTGTCAGACCAACACGAGACAGCACAGGCGTGATAAAGACGCTGGTTGGAACAGACTTGCGTTGGCTCAAGCTATAAGTTCCAGTCCCAGTCAACTTGCCGAAAACGATACGGAAGTCGTCTAGGGATGTGTAAGTGAATTGTGGACCGCCATTGACATCTCCAACTGCGTAGACACCTGGAACTGTGGTTTCGCAGTAGTCATCCACCTTAACAGCACCATTTTCCAAAACCTCAATGGCTGTATTTTCCAAGCCCAAGTCAGCAGTGTTCGGCACACGACCTGTCGCATAGAGGACTGCATCGAAGATTGCTGTTTCGCCATTAACCGTCACGGCAACTTGCTCACCCGCAGCTGCTAATTGCTCAATTTTGGCACCCAAGGCGAAGGTCACACCAGCTTCTTCCATATACTCCTTGGCTAACTTAGCAACCACTTCTTCTTCTCTAGGTAAAATAGCAGAGCTGGCTTCATATACTGTCACCTGACTGCCGAGTTTGCTGTAAAGTCCAGCAAATTCAAGTCCAATGTTGCCTCCGCCGATAATGGCCAACGTGTTAGGACGAGTTTCCAAGTTCTGAATGCCTGTACTATCATAAACATGTGGCGTGTCTAGCAAACCTGGAATTGGAAGAACACGTGACTTGGCACCTGTATTGATGACAATAGTTTCCGAAGTCAGTTGGATTGATTCCTCACCTGCCGATACTTCAACGACTTTGTCCGCAACAAAACGCGCGTGTCCTTGATACAAACTAGCACCACTGCCTTTCAAGACTGCCTCGTTTTTGTTCCTCAAGCGAGTGGTGACTGTTTCCTTTTGCTCCATTACCTGCTCAAAAGTCCAGTTTTTATCTGCTGATACCAAGAGGGTCTTGGTTGGAATACAACCGATATTGATACAGGTTCCGCCAAACATAGCTGGATTTTCCTCAACCAAGGCAACCTTTTTTCCAGCTGCTGAAAGCTTACCTGCCAAGGTCTTACCAGCCTTACCAAAACCAATGACTACTAAATCATATTGTTCCATAAAATACTCCTTTTATTTTTTTAACATTAGTCTATCAAAAAAGAAAATTTTTGGCACAATTCTGCTACGGCCTATTATGGAGTCCTAGTTGCAGGAAAAAACATTACAATAACTGAGAAGGTTTAGATAAAAAATAGGTGAATAATAGACGAAATGTACTTATTTTTGATACAATGTATCCATACACCAGTTTATTAATACAGAAAGGTAAAACTATGAAAGAAAAATTTCAAATGTGTAAAACCTATCTTCCAGTCGTCTTAGCAACGATTGGATTTGTCAACGGTTGCAAAATTATCTTTGGAGAATTAGGTAAGCCAAATGGCATGGAAGCTAAATATCCTCTCTTTCTCCTAACCATTTCCTTGGTTGCTATTTACATCATCCCCCTACTAGTACTGACATATTCCTTAGCTAAACGCTATAACATCTCCAAACAAGTTATAGGGCTTAGCTGGCTTTTAGGCTTAACAAGTAGCATCTCTTTTTCTGAACTGGGACATACAGCTATCGGATATTTCCTGCTCGAAATCGTTAAAGCTAGTAATAATTTCCTAAATGACTGGGGCGCAGCTATTTCAGGTCCATTGGCAGAAGAAATCGGAAAAGGGCTGACTGTTCTACTTGTACTGCTTATTTGTAGAAAAATGACACTAAAAAATGCATTGGTAAGCGGAGTGATTGTTGGATTAGGTTTCCAAATCATGGAAGACATCACCTTTGTTTTTAGAGACATGTTCATGAATAAATTAGACGGCTTTGAAACCATTCTTGAACGCGTTGGTCAAGCTGGTTGGGCCCATTGGGTTTTCACGCTTCTCTTTGCCATTGGCTTAGTAGCCCTTCTCACGAAAAATACAGGTATGTCAAAAGCACAGGGAGTATTTTGGATCGGTGCAAGCTTTGGAATCCATTTTCTCTTTAATTCACCGTTCAACACGGGCATCTTCCAGACGGTGTTTCCTATCTTGAGTATTTTCCTTGGCTTACTTGCCTATCAAACGGTTGAGAAACTATCTGAATAGACAAAAAATCCGCCTTTGAGCGGATTTTTTATATTCTTGTTAGAACAAGCCGATAGCTGTCCCATCTGCCGCCACATCCATGTTGAGAGCTGCGGGAGCTTTTGGCAAACCAGGCATGGTCATGACATCTCCTGTTAAGGCAACGATGAAGCCTGCTCCTAATTTTGGAACAAATTCACGGACTGTAATGTCAAAGTCTGTCGGCGCTCCAAGGGCAAACTGATTATCTGAGAAGCTGTATTGGGTCTTGGCCATGCAGACTGGCAACTTATCCCAACCATTCTTAGCAAATTCAGTCAGCTGGTTACGAGCCTTCTTCTCGAAAACCACACCTGAGCCACCATAAATCTGCGTAACAATCTTGGTCACTTTCTCTTCCAAGCTATCCTCAGCCTTGTAAAGACGTTGGTAGTTTGCTGCTTGATTTTCAATAGTAGCAACAACTGTCTCAGCCAATTCAACACCTCCATCAGCGCCATTTGCCCATACACTAGCCAATTCAACAGGTACACCAATCTCAGCACAAAGTTCTTTCAAAGCTGCAATTTCGTCAGCTGTGTCAGATACAAATTCATTGATAGCGACGACTGCTGGAATACCGTATTTCTGGATATTTTCCACATGACGTTTGAGGTTGGCAAAACCAGCTTTTACAGCCTCTACATTTTCAGCAGAAAGTTCTGTCTTAGCGACACCACCATGCATTTTAAGGGCACGAAGGGTGGCAACAATGACTACTGCATCCGGAGCCTTAGGCAAGTTCGGCACCTTAATGTCAAGGAACTTCTCTGCTCCAAGGTCTGCACCAAAGCCTGCTTCTGTTACGGTATAGTCGGCCAATCGCAGAGCGGTTGTGGTAGCGAGGACTGAGTTGCAGCCATGAGCAATGTTAGCAAATGGACCGCCATGGACAAAGGCTGGCGTGCCATAGATGGTTTGGACAAGGTTTGGTTTAATAGCATCCTTCAAAATAAGAGTCAAAGCACCTTCCACTGCCAAATCACGCACGTAGACAGGACTGCGATCGAAACGATAACCGATAACAATATTTGCCAAACGTTCTTTCAAGTCATTGATGTCTGTCGCTAAACACAAAATTGCCATGATTTCAGAAGCGACCGTGATATCAAAACCATCTTCACGCGGAATACCATTGAGCGGACCACCCAAGCCCACTGTTACCTTACGAAGGGCACGATCGTTGAGGTCCACGACCCGTTTCCAGATGATTCGGCGTTGGTCAATGCCAATCACATTCCCCTGATGGATATGGTTATCAATCAAGGCTGAAAGGGCGTTGTTTGCTGTGGTAATGGCGTGCATATCGCCTGTAAAATGCAAATTGATGTCTTCCATTGGCAAGACCTGAGCATAGCCACCACCTGCAGCTCCACCTTTGATCCCCATAACAGGCCCCAAAGAAGGCTCACGGAGGGCAATCATGGTTTTCTTGCCAATTTTAGACAAGGCATCTGCCAAACCGATAGTAATAGTTGATTTACCTTCACCAGCCGGCGTTGGGTTGATAGCTGTCACCAAAATCAATTTCCCTGGCGCATTGTCTTTCACCGCATTGATTTTATCAAAGGACAATTTTGCCTTGTATTTTCCATAGAGTTCCAAATCATCAAAGCCAATTCCAACCTTATCTACAATTTCTGTAATCGGTTTTAAGGTTACACTTTGTGCAATTTCAATATCTGTTTTCATGAGAGCTCCTAATTTCCTTATTTTTTATGGACATTATACCATACCACAGCTTATTTTCGCATATTTTTTACTATTTATGCACTAACGTACGGAATTTTCAGAAAAACTACAGGTTTCCTTACTTAAACAGATACAAATTTTTAAAAACTGCATTCTCATCATAGCTCTACACTTCCATCTAAGACTGGTTTTAGTTAGTTTTTTCAAAAGAGAGTCAGTATTCCTTTAAAAATTGCCTTGATGAGCAAGCAAACGACCGCTTGCATAAAGCACTTCACTTATATAGTCTTTTAGTTTACTTTTAGTACGAGGCAATGAGCCGCAGGCATAACTGAAGTTAGGCAAGGCGAGTTAACGAAGTAATAAAAGAAAAACTAAATGATGACAATACAGGCCCTTATATTTTTTGTATTGCAGCATCATTTTCCAGTGTCACAGATTGATTAGCAAATAGATTAGTGCAAACTTTACGAAAAATAGAAATTCTAGTAAAATATGAACATGAAACTATTGATTACATCAGGCGGAACAAGCGAAGCTATCGATCAAGTCCGCGCTATTACAAACCATGCTTCTGGAAATCTTGGAAAAATCATTGCCGAACAAGCCTTGAAACGCGGTCATGAAGTTACTCTTGTGACTACAAGACAGGCTGTTAAACCAGATTCTCAGAAGAATTTAACAATTATCGAAATCACAAATGTTGATAGTTTGAAAGAAACATTAGAACCTTTAGTCAAATCACATCAGGCTCTGATTCATAGCATGGCTGTATCCGATTATACACCTGTTTATATGACTGGTTTAAATGAACTAAGAGCAACTGAAGACATTTCTAGTCTACTAAAAAAACAGAATACAGAAAGTAAGATTTCATCCAAGGATGACTACCAAGTTCTTTTCTTGAAAAAAACTCCCAAGGTCATTTCCTATGTAAAAAAATGGAATCCAGCTATCACACTCTTTGGCTTCAAACTATTGGTTAATATTCCTAAGGAGGAATTATTTGCCGTAGCTCGCCAAAGCATTGAACGAAATGGCGCTGATTATATACTTGCTAATGACTTGAAGGATATTGGAGAAAATCAACACATTGCCTATTTGGTTGATAAAACAAGGGAGATTCAAGCACAGACAAAAGATGAAATTGCTCAGCTCATTTTAAATACCCTAGAAAAAGGAGAACAAAATGGCTAATATCACACTTGCCGTTACTGGCTCTATTTCAGCCTACAAAGCAGCTGACCTAACTAGTCAATTGACCAAACTCGGTCATCAGGTTACAGTCCTCATGAGTCGCTCTGCTATGGACTTCATCACACCTTTGACTCTCCAATCCTTGGCAAAAAATCTGGTTCACACAGATGTCATGATTGAAGAAAATCCTACTCTTATCAAGCATATCGATATTGCCAAAGAAACAGACGTATTTTTAGTTGCCCCTGCTTCTGCCAATACGATAGCTAAATTAGCTAATGGTATGGCTGACAACATTATTACGGCAACAGCTCTGGCTCTGCCAATTGGTACTAAAAAACTGCTGGCACCTGCTATGAATACTAACATGTACCTCAATCCTGCTACCCAGAAAAATATCAAAACCCTCATAGAGTATGGTTTTGAGGAAATCAAACCGCGTGAAGCCCTGCTTGCTTGCGGCGACTTTGGTACAGGGGCCTTGGCTGAGGTAACTGATATTTTAGAGAAAGTGAGTAACACCCTTGATGAAAAAAAATAAATCAACTCAAATTGCTACAATTGCAATCTTCTTTGCTGTCATGATTGTCATCAATATATTGAGTTCAATTATTTTTAATATATTGCCTGTTCCAATAAAACCCACCATCGTACATATCCCAGTCATTATTGCTTCTATTATATACGGGCCACGTGTTGGGGCTTGTTTGGGGGCTCTCATGGGCTTAATGAGTATGATCCATAATACTATTATCTTACTACCAACCAGCTATCTTTTCTCCCCATTTGTTGAAAATGGTAATGTTTATTCAATCATCATTGCAGTTGTCCCACGTATACTAGTCGGGATTACACCTTATTTCGTCTACAAATGGATAAAAAATCGTAAAGGATTATTTATTGCTGGTGCAATTGGTTCAATGACCAATACTATTTTTGTACTTGGAGGTATTTTCTTCCTCTTCTCCTCTGTCTTTGATGGTAATATTCAAGCAATGTTAGCAACCGTTTTAGGTACCAATTCAATTGCAGAAATGATCATTTCTTCTGTATTAACTGCAGCGCTTGTTCCAACTTTACAGAAAATTCAAAAATAAATATCAGAAAATCATGTGAAAGCGTGATTTTTCTTTTCAAACATGGTATAATGAAAGCGTTTAATAGAAAAATTTTTAAGGAGATATGCGATGACTTATCAAGAAACCTATCAAACATGGCTCGACTTTGCGGACCTTCCAGATTACTTGCGTGAAGAATTAGTCGCAATGGATGAAAAAACAAAAGAAGATGCCTTCTATACAAATCTTGAATTTGGTACAGCTGGTATGCGTGGTTATATTGGCGCTGGTACCAACCGCATCAACGTATTCGTAGTCCGTCAAGCTACTGAAGGTTTGGCAAAATTGGTAGAATCAAAAGGTGAAGAAGCTAAAAAACGTGGTGTTGCCATCGCTTACGACTCACGTCACTTCTCGCCAGAATTTGCTTTTGAATCAGCTCAAGTTTTGGCAGCGCATGGTATCAAATCTTATGTATTTGAAAGCCTTCGTCCAACTCCTGAGTTGTCATTCGCTGTGCGCCATTACAATACCATCGCAGGTATCATGGTGACTGCAAGCCACAACCCGAAAGAATTTAACGGCTACAAGGTTTACGGTGAAGACGGCGGACAAATGCCACCAGCTGATGCAGATGCATTGACCAACTTCATCCGTGCCATCGACAATCCATTTGTAGTTGAATTGGCTGACCTTGAAGCCAGCAAGGAAAATGGCTTGATTACAGTTCTTGGCGAAGAAACTGACGTTAAATATCTTGAAGAACTCAAAGACCTCAACATCAACCCTGAATTAATTGCTGAGTATGGTAAGGACATGAAGATTGTTTACACACCGCTTCATGGTACGGGTGAAATGTTGGCGCGTCGTGCTCTTGCACAAGCTGGTTTTGAGTCTGTTCAAGTTGTTGAAGCACAGGCAACTGCTGACCCTGACTTCTCTACTGTCGCTTCTCCAAACCCAGAAAGCCAAGCAGCCTTTGCCCTTGCGGAAGAACTCGGCCGTGAAGTCGGTGCGGATGTCCTTCTTGCAACTGACCCTGATGCTGACCGTGTTGGTGTTGAAGTTCGTCAAGCAGACGGCTCTTACTGGAACCTCTCTGGTAACCAAATCGGTGCTATCATCGCTAAATATATCCTTGAGGCCCACAAGCAAGCAGGTACACTTCCAGCAAACGCTGCCCTTGCTAAGTCAATTGTATCTACTGAGTTGGTAACTAAGATTGCTGAAAGCTATGGCGCTACCATGTTCAACGTCTTGACTGGTTTCAAATTCATCGCTGAGAAAATCCAAGAGTTCGAAGAAAAGCACAACCATACTTACATGTTTGGTTTTGAAGAAAGCTTTGGTTATCTCATCAAGCCATTCGTACGTGACAAGGATGCTATCCAAGCTGTGCTTATGGTTGCTGAAATTGCTGCCTACTACCGTTCACGTGGTATGACCTTGGCTGACGGTATCGATGAAATCTTCAAAGAATACGGCTACTTTGCTGAGAAAACCATTTCAGTTACCCTTTCTGGTAAAGACGGTGCAGAGCAAATCAAGGCAATCATGGCTAAATTCCGCGATAACTCACCAGCACAATTCAACGCAACGGACATCACAGTCTTTGAAGACTTTGCCCTTCAAACTAAGACAGACAAAGACGGAAACGTTGAAAAACTCACTACTCCTCCATCAGATGTCTTGAAATACACCTTGGCAGATGATTCTTGGTTCGCTGTTCGTCCTTCAGGAACAGAACCAAAAATCAAATTCTATATCGCAACAGTCGGTGAAACACTTGCTGAAGCAGAAGAAAAAATCGCCAATATCGAAAAAGAAATCAACGAATTTGTTGGATAATCATTTAAAACCAAAAAGAGTCGCTTTCGCGGCTCTTTCAGATTGCAGACAAACATCGTTTTGGTGTTTGTCTTTTTACTGTTTTTAGAGAAAAATGGCTGTTTTAATGCTG
>NZ_JARQPL010000051.1:0-11390 GCF_046032535.1 Streptococcus suis
TCGTAATGGTCAGATTTGGAGTGTAAAACACGAACAAATCTGCCAATCAACCACTGCGCTGAGATGTTGACACTAACTTTGAGAAGCGGTGCTGAGCTTTTTGCTCAGCCTCATTTTCTAATCATTTCTAATCTCAACTGTATCTGCGAGAAATCCAAATTCTTCTGGGACTGGACTGGCTTCTTTTTCGATTTCTTGTGTCTTTTGCCCTTTTGCTTTTGCCGAAAATTCAGCACGAATACTTACCCAATCTTCCTGAGCAATAGCTAAAATCTGTGGAGAAAAACCTGCGGCCTTGCTGAGAATATTTCCAAACATGGTATTGAGATTGTCACGCTTCATAGTCTGTTCAGCATTAAGCGGAGAATCAAAGGCTAGAATCGCATGATTTTCATTGGCAGCAACTGGTTGAGAACCAACAAGCAAGGCACGATCTGCACCTGACAGACTCTCGATAATTTCTCCCCAAGCATTCTGCAAGCGAGTCAAATTTTCACGCGCCAAGGTTGGATTTTCCATAGCTTCCTGCAAAATTGCATGAATCTTGCTGGTATCCAATCGGTACTTCTTCGGAGCCTGCGGCTTGCGTGAAACTGGCTTAACAGCACTTGGTTGACTAGATAATTGACCTAGTTGTTTCTGTAAATCCGCAACTTGTTGTTGCAGACTGGCTAGTTGACCCAGTAAATCAGCTGGCAGCTCTGCCATCGCCCCCGAAGGAGAACTATCTTCAGCCAAACGAATGGTCATCATTTCAGCGTAAATCTTGGGTTGAGGACTGGACTTGATGTCCGCCAAACCCCTGGTCACCATCTCTATCATGGTAAAAATCCGTGCCTGCTCAAGAGCTAGATTTTCTGAAAAACCTGTTGTTAAATGCGTATCCTCACCACCCGTCTGCACGATAAGGACATCTCTCAAATAGTGCAAAAGATCTGTCGCAAAACGGCTCATACTCTTTCCTTGATCAAACAAGGTTTGTAGATGCTGGAGAGCTGTGACACTATCCCCTTGACGCAGACTTGCCACATAGTCATCCAAGGCACGCAAGCTGATAGAACCCGTAATTTCCTCAGCAATTTCCAAGGTTACTTGCTGGTCCTGACTAAGGCTGAGAGCCTGATCCAAAATGGATAGGGCATCCCGCATCCCCCCTTCTGCCCGACGCGCAATGATCGTCAGAGCCTGCTCGTCAAAGATTAGCCCTTCCTTGGTCAAAATTGCAGCCAAGTGCTCCTGAATGTCCGTCACCTTAATGGACTTAAATTCAAATCGTTGCACCCTTGACAGAATGGTAGCAGGAATCTTGTGCAATTCCGTCGTTGCTAGAATAAAGACCACATTTTCAGTCGGCTCTTCCAAGGTCTTCAAGAGGGCATTGAAGGCTCCAGTAGACAGCATGTGGACCTCGTCGATGATATAGACCTTATAGGTCGCAAGACTAGGTGCATAGGTCGATTTATCACGAATATCACGAATCTCATCCACACCATTGTTGGAAGCAGCATCAATCTCAATCACATCTTCCAGACTGCCCTCGGTAATGGCCTGACAGATATAACAATCGTTACAAGGCTCACCTCCAACCTGATTAGGACAGTTCATGGCCTTGGCAAAAATCTTAGCTGCCGATGTCTTACCCGTACCACGAGGACCTGAAAAGAGATAGGCATGACTGATTTTCCCTTGTTCAATGGCCTGTTTGAGCGTGGTCGCAACCACCTCCTGCCCCACCATCTCCCCAAAGGTCTGGCTTCGGTACTTCCTATATAAAGCTTGGTACATTAGCGTTTTTCTCCAAACATAGCAAAATTCCAGTCCGTCTTCTCAACCAAGAGAGCAACGAACTTTTCTAGATAGTCTTGGTCAATCGTATCATAATCAGCTACCAATCTCGAATCCAAGTCCAAAACGCCCAGCAACTGGTCGTTTTTTACCATTGGCACAACAATTTCTGATAGGGCTGTCGCATCGCAAGAAATATAGTTATCATGTAGACGAACATCGTCTACGAGAATAGTCTGGCGCTTAGCTGCAGCCTCACCGCAGACACCCTTTCCAAGTGCGATATGAACACAGGAAACGCCACCCTGAAAAGGCCCCAAAATCAATTCACTACCATCATACAAGTAAAATCCTGTAAAGACAGAGTTTGGTAGAGCTTGATTGAGCAAAGCAGAAGCATTTGATAGATTGGCTAAAGCATTGGTTTCCCCATCAAGAAGAGCTTCCAATTGAGCCAATAATAATTGATAGTTTGAAATTTTTTCTTGTTTTGTCATAGGAACATTATAGCATAGAAAGACGGAGCTTGACAGTAGGTATTGTTAGAAATCAGCAAAAAACGAGACCTGTCGATCTCGTTTACAGGGTTCTTAATTAAGATGACTTGCCTGAACGTCTTTTCACGACCAGACCTGCTAGTCCCAATAAGCCCATACCTGTCAGATGTAGGACGGAGCTGACTTCACCAGTAGCTGGTAAAGTTTTTGTCTGTGACTGACTAGTTGATGCAGGTTTGACAGTTGACTGTTTGCTTTGGCTTGCTGGTGCCGCAGGCTCCTTATCTCCCTGTTTGGTTGCTTGTTTTTCTGATGCTGACTGACCAGTTGGACTTGCAGTTGGTCTTTCAACCAACTTCTCAACTGGTTGTTCAGTTGGTTTTTCAACTAGCTGTTCGGCCGGTTTTTCAGTTGGAGTTTCAGCCGGAGTTTCAATTGGTTTCTCTGTTGGTGTTGTACCCTCTTCTATGTAATAGAAGTAGTATTCCTTGTTAGGTCTTGCCTTAGCTTCTTCGTAAGTAACTGTTTGACTTTCTTGAACTACTCGTGATGTCCAACCTTCAAATGCTAGGGGTTCTAGAACAACACTCTCCCCTGGTTTGAGTGTATACTCAATTTCTTTTAACACATCAACTTTTTGGCCAGGTTCAATTTGTTCCTCAGTATAGACAGCCTTAATCGTGATCGATTGATCTACTGGAACTGTCGGAATTGCCTTTGATGCAGCAATGTTAGCCATTGCTTTTTCAAGTTTTTGAGTAATTTCTTTATGGTAAGCGATTTGATGACCCCAGTATTCAGGAGTCCAACCTATAGCGTTGATAATATCTTGATCTGTCAAGACTAGACCTACTGGTTCGTTAAATAAGTATTCAACTAAAATTAACTCTAATTGTAAAGTAGTTAAATCCTCTGATTGGGTAATCTGATTAAACTTAGCTTCATCCTCTGACAGGCGGATAATATGGTCTACTCCCAACTCTTTCTTATAGACTTCAAAAGCTTTCAAGACAGTGGTATGGAAGGTATCAAATACTTTCTGATATTCCACACGTTGTTCAGGTCTAATTAACGAGTCAATAGAAGGAGCTTTGTCATAGTATACCTTAACAGTCTTATTGGCGACTAGTCTGAAAGACCCATTTTTCCCAACCGTCCCTGATTCAAATCCTTCAGTCTTACCTATTCTATAACCTGATATTACTGGAAAATCAAATGTCACTTCCGTTCCTTCAACTCCACTCTGTTGAATGGTTTGGAGAACTTGACCGTCTTGGTCTACCAACTCAATGGTATACGGAACCGTTGCCTTGTCTATACTTACCAAGTCAAAGCGATAATAGTTTTCACCAGCCGCTACTTTCTCATAAGTAATTTCATAGTTCTGCGGACTATTTTCTGCCAAATCTGCGAAAGCAATCCACTCTGGAATCCCGCCTTTATCAATAACCCCACGGTCACGTAACTCTCCAGGCTCGATATTTCCTGTGTAGCCATAATAGTATTGACCATCTAAATACCATTCAACTGTATAGGGGAGACTCTGTTGTTCTGGCTGTTCCACTGGAGTTTCAGCTGGTTTGTCCGTCGGAGTTTCTATCGGTTTTGAAACAGGAACTAAGTCTGCCATCGCTTGCTTCAAAATTGGGATAGCATTTTCAACATATTGATAGCCAAATAAATAGGTTGCATTTAGCTCATTTAATGTTTTGTGGCTATCAACCCCATCCAAGCTCAATGTAGAAAAGGTTAGATCATCATTGTAGGCAGCAGCAATACTTTGTGCTCCAAGATAAATCCGAACATCGCCATCATAATTCCTATTCCACGATTCCTCTGTATAGTCCGCTGGATTGAGAGCTTTTATCTGACCAACTAAATCACGATAGCTTTGGATCATGATCTTGATTTCAGCCTTTCTGGCCTCCAAAGCTGAATCTACCTGCTCATTTGCATAAACCTCTGTCGAACCAACTACTTTGAAACCCACCGGCTCAACCAGCCCACCCAAAACAGTGACCGCTGCCAAACTCAGACCCAGCTTACTCCACTTAGCAAGCCGTTTCTGCTGTGAACTTCTTTTCATATGAAAAACCTCCATTTATATAAAACTTTTGTGCCAAAAGGCACGCTTACCAGTATACTAAAAAAAAAAAGCAACCTGTCAAGCAATTATGCCCTTAATATGCAAATATTCGGTTCTTTCATAGTTTTCAGTCGATTTTTCATATTTTCAGAAAAAGAAAAAGGCTTACGCCTATTTCCACATCCAGTACATAATCACTGCATCAATCAATACCCCTATAGCCCAGGCTAGTTGAAAATACTTTTTCTGTGTCTTATGCCGAAAATGGGTTCCACCTGCCCAGGCACCCAGCCCACCACCAAAATAGGACATGAGTAATAAGGTCTTTTCTGAAATCCGATAGGCGTTCTTTCTTGCCTTCCCTTTATCCATACCATAGGTGATGAAGACAAGTAAATTCCACACTACTAGCGCCATACTAACCATCTGTTTGATTGACATACATTCCTCCAATTAAGTCACATTTCTTCTTACTCTAACATAATCCAAACCAGGACACAAGAAAAAACGATTCGGAAATCCGAATCGTTACATTTCTGCCAGTGTATCCTCTAACCATTTGAGCTGGGCACGGTTGCGTTCAATAGACCGTGTCAAAATCAAATAGTGTCCATAATTGTCTTGGATACTTTCCTTGGTTGAGAACAGCTCAACTTTACGACTGTCTAGGTGTTTTAAGTGCTTGGTGACTAGTTCAATTTGACTCTGCAACAAACCAGGAATCCGTGGGTCATCCTTTTCACGGATAAAAAACATCTTGATTGAAAACAAGTCTTTTTGCTGAGGCGTTTCTTCATTTGGAATGGATAGCCATTCGTCTAAAATCTGACGACCAGTAGCCGTCATCGCATACTGCTTTTCCTTTTCATTTCCAGGTACTGCATGACAAGTAATCAATTCTTCCTTGGTCATACGTTTTAATTCTGGATAGACTTGGCTATGGGCAACCTGCCAAAATTCGCCTAAATCACGTTGAACATAGTCGGTAATCTGTTTGCCAGTTACCATTTGACCGCTAGCACCCATAATCCCTAATATAATATGAGGTAATATTCTTTGCTTCGGCATCTTAACCACGCTCTCTTAATATACTCTCCACCTTGGTGTTAATCAAGTCGATGGCTACAACGTTGCTGACGCCTTCAGGAATGACGATATCTGCATAGCGCTTGGTTGGCTCGATAAACTGGTGATACATTGGTTTCACCACCGAGGTGTACTGCTCAATGATACTATCTAAGCTACGGCCACGCTCTTCCATGTCTCTCTTAATGCGGCGAATGATACGAATATCGTCATCAGTATCGACGAATATCTTAATATCCATTAAATCCCGCAACCGTTTGTCTTCCAATACTAAAATACCTTCCACAATAAATACATCTTGTGGTTCCTGACGATAGGTCTTCTCTGAACGTGTGTGCTGAGTATAATCATAAATCGGAATATCCACCGAACGCCCTGCCAGCAATTCACCCAGGTGGTAAATCATCAAATCTGTGTCAAAGGCTAGTGGATGGTCATAATTGGTCAATATCCGTTCTTCAAAGGTTAGGTGTGACTGATTCTTATAGTAAGAATCGTGTTCAATCATTGATATGCGAGCATTTGGGAAATTATCCAGAATAGCACGCGACACACTTGTCTTGCCACCCCCAGATCCGCCGGTTACGCCAATAATAATGGGTTTCTGAGTCATCATCATCTCCTTCTATTTTCAATACTATTTTACCATGAAACATGGTATAATGGAAAGGATAACACATAAAGAAATGAGAATTTATGCTTAATTTTGGTATTGTTGGCACCTCAGACATCTCTCATCGTTTTATAGAGGCGGCCCATTTAAGTGGACATTATCAGCTACAGGCTGTTTTCTCCCGTAAACTAGAAACTGCTGCTGCCTTTTCAGAGCAGTATGAAGGAGTCGATTTATACATAGAATGGATAAAATTCCTTTCTGCACCGATTGACTTGGTCTATATTGCCAATCCAAACGCCTTGCATTTTGAACATGCAAAAGCTGTTCTCAAGGCCGGCAAACACGCTATAGTTGAAAAGCCTATGGTGTCCACACCTCAAGAATTGGCCCAACTTCGTCAGATTGCCAAGGAAAATGGTGTCTTCCTATTTGAAGCTGCCCGCAATTACCACGAGGAAGCCATCGCTATTATTAGGGACTTCTTGAAGGATAAGACTGTTTTTGGGGCCAACTTCTCCTATGCCAAATACTCTTCCAAAATGCCTGACCTCTTGGCAGGACAGACCCCAAATATCTTTTCAACTGATTTTTCTGGCGGAGCCTTAATGGATCTGGGTGTCTATACCCTCTATACTGCCATTAGCCTCTTTGGCAGACCAAATGCAGCCCGATACACTGCTCAACAACTCCCTTCATCCATTGATTTGAATGGGACTGGGCAACTGACTTATGATGATTTTTTAGTAAGTATTCAGGCTGGAAAAAATATCACTAGCAATCTACCAAGCGAAATATATACCAGTGAGGGAACTCTCACCCTCAACGCCTGCCAGCATATCAGCTCTGCTATTTTCACAAAACATGATGGTAGCCAAGTAGTCCTACCTATCCGAGCTCAGGAAGATGCTATGCTAGAAGAGGTACAAGCCATTGCCCAAGCTATACAGACAGGCAATCACGACCTAGCCAATGAATGGCTAGATGTGGCAGAAAGCGTCCATCAAACACTTTACACCATGCGTCAAGACGCAGGAATAATCTTTAAGGCGGATAACAATGAAATCTAAATTTCCCTCCAGCTGGACGGACCAGCTTACCCTACTTGACTTTGAGGACTTTACTCCTATCCAAGTCCAGGCCTTTGAGCCTATTGCAAACGGCAAGTCCCTTCTAGCTATCAGCCCAACAGGCACAGGAAAAACCCTTGCCTACCTCTGGCCTAGCTTATTAGCCCTAACTCCTAAAAAAGCCCAGCAATTGCTCATCCTCGCACCAAATACAGAACTGGCTGGTCAAATATTTGATGTTTGTAAGACCTGGTCGGAGACAATTGGGTTGACTGCTCAACTATTCTTATCTGGTTCTAGTCAAAAACGCCAGATTGAGCGACTAAAAAAAGGACCAGAAATCCTGATTGGAACACCTGGTCGTATTTTTGAGTTGATTAAATTGAAAAAAATCAAGATGATGAATATCAACACCATCGTCCTAGATGAGTTTGATCAGCTATTCTCCGATTCTCAATATCAGTTTGTTGAAAAGATTATCAACTATGTACCTCGTGACCACCAGTTAATCTACATGAGTGCAACAGCTAAATTTGACCGTCAAAAAATTGCTGAGGACATTGAAAGCATTGATTTATCTGAGCAGAAATTGGATAATATTCAGCATTGTTACATGATGGTGGACAAGCGTGACCGTTTGGAAACTCTACGTAAGTTTGCCAATATCCCTGATTTTCGTGCTCTTGCATTTTTTAACAGCCTATCAGACCTTGGTGCAAGCGAAAATAAACTACTCTATAATGGTGTGAATGCAGTTTCATTGGCTTCTGATGTCAACGTAAAATTCCGTAAGGTCATCATCGAACGTTTCAAAAATCACGAACTC
Source organism: Streptococcus suis (assembly GCF_046032535.1). Lineage (GTDB taxonomy): Bacteria > Bacillota > Bacilli > Lactobacillales > Streptococcaceae > Streptococcus > Streptococcus suis_AK. The sequence continues at coordinate 7,964 of NZ_JARQPL010000051.1, forward strand.
AATCTTCTACTTGCTACAGATATGGTCGCACGCGGTATTGATATTGATAACTTAGAATGTGTCCTCAACTTTGAAGTTCCTTTTGACCAAGAAGCCTACACTCATCGTTCTGGACGTACTGGACGCATGGGCAAGGAAGGTCTTGTCATCACCCTAGTATCTAGTCCTAGCGAACTAAAACAATTGAAAAAGTATGCCTCCGTCCAAGAAGTCATTCTCAAGAATCAAGAGCTCTACAAAATATAATGAACAATATGCAAAAGGCTTAGAACCAGTGTTTCTACTAACATGATTCTAAGCCTTTTATCATTCTTACTGGGCTGGACCAGATAATTCTTGTGAATAATAGATTAATTGAGGATTGAGAGGACTGGCGAGTAAGTCTGTTACAGTAACCATATTGTAGCCCTCACCTGTTAAATATTGCAATACAGACTCGAGGCTATCAACTGTTGATTGATGAATATCATGCATTAGGATAATACTTCCTGGACAAGTCTGTTCTTTTATTTCTTTCAAAATGGCTTGGGGATTGCGACTCTTCCAATCTTTAGAATCGATCGACCAATAAATCGATGGAAGTCCCATCTGATTGACAACAGCCTGGTTAACCGAACCATAAGGAGGGCGAACCATTGTTGGTACAATACCTGTAGCTTCAGTAATAGCTGCCTGTGTATCTTGAATTTCTCTCTGTACTTGCTCCTCAGAAATAGTGACTAGATTGGGATGATTCCACGTATGGTTGGCGATGACGTGCCCTTCCGCTATCATTCTACGGAGAATAGCTTCATTCCCAGCTACAGCCTTACCAACAACAAAGAAAGTTGCTTTGGCATTATATTTTTTCAGTAAATCTAAAACTACCGGTGTCGTGTTCGGATTTGGTCCATCATCAAAGGTTAGAGCGACCTGTCTCAAATGTTTCTTATCCACAACTTGTGCAGCCATATACTCATCATAGCCAACCTTATCAGCATCTACTAGATACTCACTCTTCACTACTTGGTACAAATCTGAAATTGGTAGAACCAACTGGTTGATGCCGTAACCATCTGGTAATTGTAAGGTTAATTGGCTGTCTCCATAACTAAAGGAAATAGCATTTAAGTCTAGTGTTTCAAATTTTTTGACAATCGCTTCTACATCAGTCTCTTTCATTCCTTGAGCAAGTAAGGCTTCTCTTAGATGATCAACAATAATACTTGCTGCAGAGGATAAATTAGGTAATAAATCTTCCAGGGTAAACAATTCATTGTCCTGCGTCAACAACACACGCTCAGACGGGAGTTTATCCTGCTTTTTAATTTGCAAGTTGTCTACTTTATAGTGCTCCGCTTGAATTTCACGAGCTGTTACATTTTTAAAATTTGTTTTTCCCTCTATTGATGAAACAAAGACCAGTTTTTGAATTTTTCCTGCTGGTTTTTTATGACCAAAGCGTCTTTGAATATAGGAAATCATTCGACTTTCTACAGGTCCTAAGACATGACCTGCATCATCTGTAGGTAAGGCAGCCACAACATGGGTCGTATCAATATTTCCCTCTTGAATTTTGCCCTTGCCTTTAGCGAGGATGGTTTGTTGTTTTTCCTCGATAAACTGACTAACCTGTCTTTCTTGAAGTCCTGCAAATAACCATACAGCCAAACTTACCATTATGCCGAGCAAGGCGATGTTGATTCCCAACCAAAAACTAACTTTTTTCATCTCCAGCCTCCCATTCAAAACATATATAAACTATGCTAAATCATTTAAAGGCTCTTGTCAAGACAGTTCTATAAAAACTCATAAAAAGATTAGGTAATACTCTTCAAAAATCAAAATTATCCATTGTCAAGAGCCTTGATGAACTCCAGTTCTATCTTCGGCTTCGTTTCCTAGGCTACTTTTGATTTTCATTGAGTATAAATAATTGATTTGCTTTCTAATTCCCTCCCTCCTGCCATTTTCTGATTTTTTTGAAAAGAAAAAGACTGCCTAGGCAATCTTTTCTAAATTAATCTGCACGAATGACTTCCACACGGTAGCCATCTGGATCTGTCACGAAATAATAACGACCTGGACTTCCTGGCAAGCCCTTGATGTCTGTCGTTGGATAGCCCAGCTCCTTATGCTTAGCATTATCACCTTCTAAATCATCTGAAGAAAGAGCTAGATGCGAGAAACCGTCGCCTACGATATAGGGACCATGATCGTAGTTATAGGTCAATTCAATCTCAAAGTCATCCCCTTCAAGTGCTAAGTAAACCAAGGTAAACTTGTGCTCTGGATAGTCCTTGCGACGGGTTTCTTTAAAGCCAAACCCTTCTTCATAGAACTTTTGCGATGCTTCTAAATTCTCAACACGCAAACAAGCGTGCAACATTTTTTTACTTGCCATAATAAATTCCTCCTACCATTTAATACCACCAGTATACCATACTCTCTATGAAAAATCCGATATTCAAAACTAAAAAAGCCTGAGCGAACTCAGGCCTTAAATGAATTATGCTTCCAAGTAGTACTCTTTCACAATGTTCAAGTTTTCATCCAATTCGAATACAAGTGGTGGGAAGTTTGGAATTTCCACATCCATGATTTCGTCATCAGACAATTGTTTGATGTGTTTTACAAGGGCACGGATTGAGTTACCGTGTGCACCTACGAATACATTTTTACCGTCTTTCAATGCTGGAGCAATTTTATCTTCCCAGAATGGAAGGGCACGCTCAAGCGTTACTTTCAAGTTTTCTGCATCTGGAATAACTGAATCATCAAGGTGTGCATAGCGACGGTCAGTGTGTGCTGAATACTTATGATCTTTAGCCATTTCTGGTGGCAAAGTATCATAAGAACGACGCCAGATGTGAACTTGCTCATCACCAAATTCAGCAGCTGCTTCAGCTTTGTTCAAGCCAGTCAAACCACCGTAGTGACGTTCGTTCAAACGCCATGATTTTTCAACTGGTACCCACAATTGATCTGCAGCTTCAAGAGCCAAGTTTGTAGTCTTGATAGCACGTTTCAATACAGATGTGAAAGCAAGGTCAAATTCGATACCTGCTTCTTTGATCAATTTACCTGCATCGATTGCTTGTTGTGTACCTTTTTCAGACAAATCAACATCAGCCCAACCAGTGAAAAGGTTAGCTTTGTTCCATTCAGACTCACCATGGCGAGCAAAAACCAATTTTACCATTTATGGATTCTCCTTTTCTTTTGAGGTTCCCCTCTTATACTTCTCTATTTTACACGAAAAGGTAAAAAAATGCCAGCCTTTCCACAATCTGTGTACGCTTTCATTACTCTTTCATGTAAATTCAGTCTCTAGACCTATCTTTCTTCTTAGAAAAAATACAAAATAATGGTATAATCCCGACTTTATCACTTTATTTTTCCACGATCCGCTTCAATCGCTTGATAGAATTGGATTTTTTAAGTATTT
>NZ_JARQPL010000052.1:0-11224 GCF_046032535.1 Streptococcus suis
TTTCTTATATTATACTCCTAAATACGAAGAAAAGCCCTTAGAAAATCAATTCTAAGGACTTTGTCTTCAGTCTGAAGCACCTGCAACCTGCAGGTGCTTTGTGTTTTTACTTAAAGGTCACAATGGTACAACCTGAACCACCTGCATTTTGTGGGGCATAGCCAAATTCCTTGACCTGCTTGTTGCGACGGAGGTACTTGGTCACCCCTTCTCGGATAACCCCTGTACCGATACCGTGGACAATATCGACTTGGGCTAGGTTGTTGAGCAGAGCTTGGTCGATAAACTCATCCAGCTCCATCATAGCCTCTTCGTAGCGTTTGCCACGGAGATCTAAGCGAGCTTTTGGTCCTCGTACATTGGCACGTTTGACCGTGTGAACCTGGCGTTTCTTAGGCTGCTCTGCCTTTTCCGCCTTGACTAACTCAAACTCATCTTTGGCCAAGGTCATCTTAATCAAGCCAACCTGAGCTTCCCAACGCCCGTCCTTGAGCTGATTGGTCAAGGTCCCACGTTGCCCATAAGCTGTAACGATAATGTCATCGCCCACCTTGGCTTCCCTCTGAATTTTAGCTTTCTTCAGCACCTTGTTTTTAGACAGATCCACCACTTCAGGCGCCAACTTTTTCAGCTCTGCCTTGGCTTCGATAATCTGGTGGGGCTTAAGACTAGCTGCAGCATGGAGATTTTTCAGAATATCCTCGCTTTCTGCCAATGCCATATCCACAATTTCCCTAGCTTCCAGACGTGCCTTGTTGAGCTCGTTTTCCCGCTCACGATTGAGCTCGTCATAGAGCTTGCGGAGGGCTCGGTTCATCTTGTAATTTTCTTGCTCCACATTACGAATCTTATCCAGACGCTGACGACTTTCAACCGTCTGACTTTCCAATTTCTCGATAATGCGGTTCACATCGCTATCTGTATCCGTCCAAGATTGGGCTGACTGGATAATAATATCAGATAGACCAAGACGCCGTGCAATTTCAAAAGCATTGGACCGCCCAGGAACACCCTGCATAAACTTATAGGTCGGTCGTAGACTATTGGTATCAAACTCCATGCTGGCATTTTCAATACCAGAGGTTTCTATCCCGTAGGCCTTGAGCTCCGGATAGTGGGTAGTTGCCATGGTCTTGATCCCCCGCAGACGAAGGTCATCCAAAATAGCCATAGCCAAGGATGCCCCCTCCTGCGGATCTGTCCCCGCTCCCAACTCGTCAAAGAGAATGAGAGAATCTTGATCAGCTGCTCTTAAAATTTCCACCGTGTGGGTCATGTGACTGGAGAAGGTTGATAAACTCTGCTCAATCGACTGTTCATCACCAATATCCGCAAAAATTTCTTTGAAGATAGCTACCCGACTGCCCTTATCAGCCAAGATAGGCAAACCAGACTGAGCCATCAGATGGGTCAAACCCAAGGTCTTAAGCATGATGGTCTTACCACCTGTGTTGGGACCTGTTATCACGATAGCCGTCAACTGACTACCGAAATAAAGGTCATTTGGTACAGGCTTAGCAATGAGCGGATGCCGAACGTTGAGAAGGGCAATATCCTGCTTCTCAGATAGTTTGGGTACAACTGCTTGATGTTCACGCGCAAAGAGATGCTTAGCACGAACAAAATCAATATGACCGATAAGCCAGGCATTGTTACGAATCACGCCACTATGCGGACGGAGCATATCCGACAATTCCTGCAAGATACGGTTGAGCTCATGGCGTTCTTCTGCACGTAGGTGACTGATTTCTTCGTTCAAGGTCACCACTGCCCGCGGCTCAATATAAACGGTCGAACCCGAAGCTGAAATGTCATGGACAACCCCAGCAATCTTATTGCGATAGGTATTTTTAACAGGAAGGACATTGCGTCCATTACGGCTTGCCAAAATGCTATCGGACAGCATGTCGCCTTTGGTCTTCAAAATATCCTGCATGACCTGACGAACTTGGTCTTCAGCTTCACGGATTTTTCTTCGAATACGGGCTAGCTTTTCTGAGGCAAAATCCTCTACAAAACCGGCATCATTGATGGACTGGAGGGAGCCTTGTAAATGTGGAAAAAGCTCAATCTTCTCAAAGAGTTTATCCAGCTGGCTAAGACTGACATTTTCCAGATTTCCATAAAAGTCCAAGAGAGATTTAGAAACTTCCAAGACCTTTTTAACAGCTAATAATTCAGCGATATTGAGGTCTGTATCCAATTCCAAACGACGCATGGCTGGACCAATGTCACTCGTAGCAGCCAGACTGAAATAGGGATTTTCCACAAAAATCTGCGCTATATCTGTCAACTCGTCGAAGGCCTGTTGGATACGATGGACTTCCACCATGGGCTCCAACTGTCGTAATTCTTCAAAGCCCTGTTCCGTCAAGAGATAGGGCTCAATTTTTTGTCTTACCTTGTGAAATTCAAGGGTTTCAATAATTTTATTATTCATATGTTCCTACTTAGTCTTTTCCTTAGCTTTATCTCATTATCAAAACAATAAAAGATAAAAATATAGTCTTTCCCAATCTCTTAATTAAAGGTATAACAGTCAACTAATACTCAATGAAAATCCAAATCAGACTTGCTCCAAAGGTTCCCCGAACCTTTGGAGGTTGGAAATAGGCGAACGTAGTTCGTTTCGCTCTGATGCAGATCGAACTCTGTTCCTTTTATATTTCAAGGGAACAGGCTGAAAAGGTCCGCTAGATCTTTATCAACAACGTCTGATTTTGATTTTCGAAGAGTATAAATGACGATAAAAAGGATAAGGTCTCCCTTACCCTGCTATATTACTCAACCAGAGAGATTTTAAAAAGCTACTAGTGAATGGTGTGTACTGAATCATGATGTTGGCAAGAAAACTACTGTGCAATTTATCTTGAATCATCGCTAACGGAATAGTTGATAGCAAGACCATGACAATCTGAAGAGAAATAAAAGTCACCAAGACAGCCAAGGCGCCGCTTATGAGATTAGTCGTTTTTGTATCAGGATTAAAAGCCTCTAATAGATGGACAAATATTCCTATGAAACGCACAATAGCATAAACCAAGACGTATATCAAAAGAAAGGCCAATCCCGCATAAAATACCATATCTAGGTCAAAGAGATATTTCTCATCAAAATAATAGTTGGAGCTCCCCTGAGTAGCATTGGCAAATGGCACCCAGAGATAAAGGAAGGATGCCAATTTTTTATAAGTAGCCGTCGCAACCACCAGAGCAATAATACTTCCCATGCTATAAAAGGCCTGTAGAACTAGACCACGACTGTAGCCAATGTAGAAACTCCATGCCAAAATGAGAATAATTGCTAATGAAATCATACCTTGTCCTCAAGCTCATCTAAGTCAATCAAGGTCACATTCTTTTTCAAGACCTTTTCTTTGACGCTTGCAAGTTCTTGTTCCTTTTGTTCAAATGCCATCTCGCGCGTTAGTTGAACGGATAGAGCATTGATTGCCAACAAAAGCGCGAGGGTTTCAGGGTCCGCCGTCGGCATCTTTTCTTTGATGGCTTGGTATTTTTCCTGTGCAATACGCTCAATCTCTTCCATGAATAAATTATCATGCTCAGTTGTCAAGGTTAATTGCTTCTCGCCAAATGTAAATTTATATCGATTTAAGTTTGCCATATCTTACCTCTTCTTCTATCTATTATAGCGTAAAAAACTTGATTTGGCTAATCTCTCCTATAAAGAATGCTTTCTACGAGCAAAATCTACAAAACGGAATTTATCAATTTTATGCTTGCTTTCTGTATATTGGAATTGTCGCGTATCTCCTAAGTAGACCCTGGATTTTATCAACACCAGATAATCATCCTGAATCTGCATCAAATCTCGTTCTTCTCGGCTGGTCGGCTCTACCGTAATCTCTTTTTGTGCATAAGCAATATCAAGGCCTAACTTATTTTCTAGGTATTCGTAGATGGATTTTTCAGCAATAGCAGTTGTCAACTCTGGCACGACATCGACAGCAAGATAATCTGTATCCACAACGGAGACCTTACCGTCAATCGAACGTGTACGGACAACTTTCCACACCTTGCTATACGGTTCAAAGCCTGTCAAATGTGAAAGGCTACTATTAACGGTAATCATATCTAAGCTGACAACATCTGTCTTGGTAGAAAGCTGGAGAACATTTGTCAATTCCTGATAGGAAGTTAAACCTGAAACTGGGAAATTGAGAATTTCTTGCTTAAGGACCATTGAACCACGCCCTTGCACTTTTTGAATCAAACCTCCCTCAGTCAAAATCGCCAACGCCTTACGAACCGTATCACGACTAACACCATAGAGTTCCTGGAGCTGCTGTTCTGTCGGTAGGGAGCTTTCTGCCGGATAAACATTTGTCCGTATTTTTTCTTTTAAGTCATTATAAATTTCTTGGTATTTTTTCATCATTTCCTCACAAATTCATCTGTCAAATAACATACAACTATCAACATTATAACAAAATTCATTTCAAAATTAAAAAAACTAAGCAAAAACGCTTGCATTATTTTTTGAAATCGGATACAATGATAACGTAAAAGAAATTTGTCCGTACAAATTTCGAAAAAGACATACTTTTGAGAGATGTCTAAAAAATATAGGGTGACGGATTCCATAAGCCGTCTAGAAGGAAAAATATATGGGAAAATTTGAAAAAGAAGCCAAACAGCTCCTAGAAGCTATTGGCGGAAAAGAGAATGTCAATGCAGTAACACACTGTGCAACGCGCATGCGCTTCGTTCTTGCAGATGAGAAAAAAGCAAACGTAAAAGTCATCGAAGACATTCCAGCAGTAAAGGGAACATTTACCAACGCTGGTCAATTCCAAGTCATCATCGGTAACGATGTACCAATCTTCTACAATGACTTTACAGCTGTGTCTGGTATCGAAGGCGTATCTAAGGAAGCTGCCAAGTCAGCCGCTAAAAGTAACCAAAATGCCATCCAACGTGTTATGACCATGTTGGCGGAAATCTTCACACCAATCATTCCTGCCCTTATCGTCGGCGGTTTGATTCTCGGTTTCCGTAACGTCTTGGAAGGTGTTCAGATGGAATGGCTTGGACAAGCTATGAAAGATGGGCAGTTGGTCTTCGATGCTGATGGTAACCCTGTATGGAACACCATCGTTCAGGTTTCTCCTTTCTGGAATGGTGTCAATCACTTCCTCTGGTTGCCAGGTGAAGCCATCTTCCACTTCCTACCAGTAGGTATCACTTGGTCCGTATCTCGTAAAATGGGAACTTCTCAAATCCTTGGTATCGTCCTTGGTATCTGTTTGGTTTCTCCACAGTTGCTCAACGCTTATGCTGTACCTGGTACAGATGCAGCAACCATTGCCAGCGACTGGTCTTGGAACTTCGGTGCATTTAGTATTGCCCGTATCGGTTATCAAGCACAAGTTATCCCTGCCCTCCTTGCTGGTTTGGCACTGTCTTACCTAGAAATCTTCTGGCGTAAGGTTATTCCAGAAGTGGTCTCAATGATTTTCGTGCCATTCCTATCACTTCTTCCTGCCATCATCTTGGCTCACACTGTCCTTGGTCCTATCGGTTGGACAATTGGTCAATGGTTGTCAACTGTCGTATTGGCTGGTTTGACTGGTCCATTGAAATGGCTCTTCGGTGCGGTATTCGGTGCCCTCTATGCGCCATTCGTTATCACTGGTCTTCACCACATGACAAATGCCATCGATACACAATTGATTGCGGATGCTGGTGGAACTGGTCTCTGGCCAATGATTGCTCTTTCTAACATTGCTCAAGGTTCAGCAGTATTTGCCTACTTCCTCATGAACCGTCACAATGAAAAAGAAGCGCAAGTTTCTCTTCCTGCAACTATTTCTGCTTATCTTGGTGTTACTGAACCAGCCCTCTTTGGTGTCAACGTGAAATACGTTTACCCTTTCGTAGCTGCTATGATTGGTTCAAGTATCGCTGGCTTACTTTCTGTAACCTTTAACATCCAAGCTGCTTCTATCGGTATCGGTGGTCTTCCAGGTATCTTGTCTATCAAGGCTGAATACTGGGGTCCATTCTTGTTAGCAATGATTGTTGCGATTGTTGTCCCAATGATTTTGACAGCTGTTTTCAAACGTACAGGTGCATTTTCAAAAAAAGAAGAAACTGTTGAAGAAGTCGTAGTCGTAACTGAAACTGTCGTTGAAACTGGTTCTGCTATCGAATTGATCAGCCCCCTAACTGGTCAAGCAAAAGAATTGTCACAAGCTACTGACCCTGTATTTGCATCAGGTGTTATGGGACAAGGGGTCCTTATCGATCCTATCGAAGGCATCTTGGTTGCTCCAGTCGATGGTGAAGTATCTGTCCTCTTCCCTACTAACCACGCTGTTGGTATCACTGCTACAAACGGAGTTGAACTCCTTATGCACATCGGTATGGATACTGTTGGATTGGAAGGCAAAGGCTTCACAGCTCACGTCAAACAAGGTGACAAGGTAAAAGCTGGCGATAAATTGATTAGCTTTGACATCGATGTCATTAAGGCTGCTGGTCTCGTCGCGGAAACACCAGTTATCGTGACCAACCAAACTGACTTTGACACTCAAGTTATCGGAAATCTTCCTCGTGCCATCTCACAAGGCGAAGCTATTCTGACAGTTACAAAGAATTAATGTTCTAGGAGGGCGCAAGGTAACTTGCACCTCCTATCATTGCTTATGCAAGAAGGAAAAATCAAGAAAGAGAGAGCAAAATGACAATAGACAGACGGAAGGTTGTTTATCAAATCTACCCAAAATCTTACAAGGATACAACTGGAAATGGTGTAGGGGATTTACGAGGAATTATTGAAAAACTACCTTATTTGAAGGAGCTAGGCATTGATATGATTTGGCTCAACCCTTTCTACCCAAGTCCTCAACGAGACAACGGCTATGACATTTCAGACTATACAGCCGTCAATCCTGATTTTGGCACCATGGCTGACTTTGAAGAAATGGTGGCTGTCGGCAAAGAATTGGGCATCGAATTCATGCTAGACATGGTCCTCAACCACTGCTCGACAGACCACGAATGGTTCCAAAAGGCCCTAGCCGGCGACAAATATTACCAAGATTTCTTTATCCTACGTGACCAGCCAACTGACTGGGTGTCCAAGTTTGGTGGCAATGCCTGGGCTCCTTTTGGAGATACTGGGAAATACTACCTCCACCTCTTTGACGTGACCCAAGCCGACCTCAACTGGCGAAATCCTCATGTCCGTGAAGAACTCTTCAAGGTGGTCAACTTCTGGAAAGACAAGGGTGTCAAAGGCTTCCGCTTCGACGTTATCAACCTGATTGGTAAGGACGAAGTCCTCGAAGATTGCCCAATCAATGACGGCAAGCCAGCTTATACCGACCGCCCAATTACCCACGACTACCTCAAGATGATGAACAATGCCACTTTTGGGGCAGAAAAAGGCTTCATGACCGTTGGGGAAATGTCTGCCACCACCATTGAAAACTGCATTCTCTACACAGCTCCTGAGCGGGAAGAATTGTCCATGGCCTTCAACTTCCACCACTTGAAAGTGGACTACAAGGACGGGCAAAAATGGACCATCATGGACTTTGACTTTGAAGAACTCAAACACCTCTTCCATACTTGGGGTGAAGAGATGTCCGTCGGAAATGGCTGGAACGCCCTTTTCTACAACAACCACGACCAGCCTCGAGCCCTCAACCGCTTTGTTGATGTGGAGAATTTCCGTAACGAAGGAGCAACCATGCTAGCAGCCTCTATCCACCTGTCCCGCGGTACGCCTTACATCTACATGGGCGAGGAAATCGGCATGATTGACCCTGACTACGACAGTATGGACGACTACGTGGACGTGGAATCTATCAATGCCTATCAGATGCTCTTGGACCAAGGACACACGCCTGATCAGGCCTTCAAGATTATCCAGGCCAAGTCCCGTGACAATTCCCGCACCCCGATGCAATGGGACGCTTCTGACAATGCAGGCTTCTCAACAGGAACTCCTTGGCTGAAGGCTGGCAAATCCTACCAAACGATTAACGTTGAGCAGGAAAAAACAGGCCCAATCTTTACCTTCTACCAAGAGCTCATCCGCCTGCGGAAAGAACTCCCTCTGATTTCAGAAGGGGACTACAAGGCTGCCTACAAGGATAGCCAGAAAGTCTATGCCTTTGAACGCTTGCTAAACGGCGAGAAACTACTGGTCCTCAACAATTTCTTCGCAGAAGAGGTTGAACTAGACCTGGCAGACGACTACGCCCACGGCCAAGTCCTCATCAGCAACTATCCTGATAGCAAACTCGGTAAGAAAATTAGCTTGAAACCCTATCAAGTCTTGGCGATTTTGGTGAAATAATTAACGAAAGAGGAGGTCACTCCTCTTTTGTGATAGAATGAAATAAAAAAGAAAAGGAAACATCATGCTCCAAGAATTTTTGAACAAGGTCAACAATCCTGTCTTGAAGGACAAACTAGAAGGCATTTTCAATCAAATCCAGCAAGAATTTCCAAGTCTAACCACAGAAATCAAGTGGAACCAGCCCATGTTTATCATGGACGGAACTTTTATCATTGGATTCTCTGCTGCCAAAGCCCATATTTCCATTGCACCTGAAACGGTTACGATGGAAACCTTTGCCAAGGACATCAAGGAGGCGGGCTACGAAGCAACTTCCAACCTCTTCAAAATCAAGGAAGACCAAGAGGTCAACTGGGACCTGCTCCGCAATATTATCGCCTTTAATATGGAGGAAAAGAAAGGTTACGAAAAGTTCTGGAGATAAAATAAGAAACTTGTATCCCATACCTTCCAATTAATAAGCACGCAAAAATAGCCAAGCTCACCGTGAGTTTGGCTATAATTATTTTATGGATTAAATGACACGTGTACGTGGTCATAATGGTTTTCAGTAATACTTCCACGGTCTGGCATCAGGTTCCATGTATAGGCTGGACCATAGATACTGTCATACGGCGCATAGAAGCGCTGTTTCCAAATGATGTAGTTGATATTTTTAGAAGCTAAGTTTGCAACTGCATAAGCCGCCACTTGATCCCCAAGTGCTGAACTTTGTGGTACCATAAAGTCAATTGCCAATCCCTTACCATGGTCGCCAGAATCACCAGGACGGTAACCTGAGAAGGAAGTAATACCGAAGGCATTAGCTACTTCTGCGCGGAAGGCTGCTACCTGAGGTTGCAAACCGACATCATAAGCACTTGTACTTGTTGTAGTGGTTGATAGGGCTGTCACTTGTGGAGTTTCAACTACAGGCTGTTCTATAGGTGCTTCTACTGCAGGCTGCTCTACAACTTCCTCCACAGGCGCTTCTACTACAGGCTGCTCTACAACTTCCTCTACAGGTGCCTCAACCACAGGTTGCTCTACAACTTCCTCCACAGGCGCTTCTGCTACAGGCTGCTCTACAACCTCCTCTACAGGTGCTGAGTCGGTAACTGATGAAATTTGATCCAAGGGAACAACCGTATCCTCAACCGTTACTTGATTGGTTGTTAGGTCAACAGTTGCCTGAACGGTCTCATTTGTGTTTCCCTGAACAGGAGCTTCAATCTCAACCTGAGTCACTTGATTGTTTTGGTCAACAGTCGTCGTCAGTACCGTATCAGGGAAAATCAAGTTGACATCTGCAATTTGATTTATTTTCGCCAGCAAGTCCATATCAATATTCATAGCTGAAGCGATAGCACTTAGGGTATCACCATACTTAACCGTATAAGTTAACTGACCCTCATTGTTTGTGAGTTCAGTAATGATTTGCTCCACACTGCGTGGCATCCACTCCAAAGCGAGAACTTGTGGACTAACCATACCAGTTGTGAAAAGTGAAAGGGCCAAGCTTGAGGTGTACATCATTTTTTTATTTGTTTGCAAAAGGGAAGTTTTTCTCTTACGACGCATATGCTTGGGCTTTGTAATTCTTTTACGTTTCATTTTCTGTTCCTTTTCTAATTTGATAATCCTATCATATCTGAATCCGATTTGAAATACAAGTACCTAGAGAGCTTTTAAATAAACTGTATCCACTATGTAATCTTAGACATTTTTCGTCATCAAATCCATATACTTGTCACATAACCGACACATTAAGAAAAAAGAACAAGTAGGAGACCACCAACAACCCATGACTTGTTCCTTAGTTCTTATTCTAATAACCTTTCTCTACATTTCTTCCGGATAAACCAAGCCCCATTCTTTGCGGAGTTGGGTCATGATATCCATGACATCTTGAGTGTAAGCTAAGTGCATAGTATTTTCAATTCCAGCCACAGCCTTTTCCATATCTGCCACTTCATAAGAGAGAGCCTCGGTAGTTTGGCCTGCCTCAATGACTTCTTGGCTACCGTCTTCAGTATAGGTAATGACTGCTTTTTGGCCACGTGGGTACTCGTAAAGCTCGATGTAGCCTTTATCGTAGGCAATAGTCCCTCGTTTTGGCTGTTTGGCATGGAGGGTCAGGGCGATGGTCGCCATTTGACCCGCATCATTGCTGAGCAAAATCCCTACCTGCTCATCCACACCTGTCGGAGCCAATTTGACCTGAGACAAGACCTGGCTAGGCTTTTCCGTCATAAACCAACGGACAAAGGACAGAGCGTAGACACCAATATCCAAGAGGGCACCGCCGGCCAAGTTCTTATTGAAAAAGCGGTTGGTCATGTCGTATTCCTTGTAGCTGCCAAAGTTCATCTGAATCATCTTCAAATCTCCCAGCTTGCCACTGGCTACCACTTCGCTCAACTGACGATAGATTGGCATGTGGAAAATGGTCATGGCTTCTGCCAAGATAACCTGATTTTCTTCTGCCAGTTGAATGGCTTCTGCTAATTCTTCTGAATTAAGCGTAATAGACTTTTCACAGAGGACATGTTTCCCTGCCTTCAAGGCCTTTCTCAAATAATTGATATGGGTATTGTGAGGCGTAGAAATATAGATAATGTCTACTTCAGGATCCTCAAACACTTCATCGATTTCTCGATAAACTTTCTCGATGCCATATTTTTGCGCAAATTCCACACCCTTGTCATAGGTACGGTTGGCTACCGAATAAAGATTTCCTCCCATAGCCTGCAAGGCCTGAACCAATTCATTGGCAATGACACCTGTTCCCAGGGACGCCCACTTGTACTGTACTTGATCTTTCATTGTCTACCTCACTCGTAAAATAAGTTTATGGGGATTTTTCAACCCCAAATTTTTAACAATTGTAATAACATTAACTTGACTATTGCAA
>NZ_JARQPL010000053.1:0-5238 GCF_046032535.1 Streptococcus suis
TCACTTCCTAGCTTGATTTCTCTGAGTTGCTCGAGTTTGTCATTGATATAGGCGACCTGTTTTTCACGACTCATCGGTATCTTCTCAAATTGTGAATCCCCAATGACAATGGCATCATAGTCCCCTGTGATAATACGTGATACAAACTGTTTGCGTTTGGCTTTGGCAAAGTCTTTCTTAGTGGTCACATAGACTTTCTTGGTTGGGAAAAATTTCATGATTTCTTGACCAAACTGAGCAGTCAGACTAGACGGCACCACATAAAGTGGTTTATGTACCATTCCGAGTTCTTTCAGTTTGAATCCTGCCCCAAGCATGGTCAAGGTTTTTCCAGACCCCACCTCGTGGGCTAGTAGGGCACGTTTTTCTTCTACAATCCGTTGAATGGCATTCTTTTGGTGAGGACGTAAGGAGATATTCTGGGCAAGTCCATCAATGGTTAAATGGCTACCATCATAGGACTTTGATACCGTACGATTATAGAGACTGTTATAGGTGTCTTCAATCATCTGTTGGACTTCTGGATATCTTGCTACAAAATCTTGAAAGAGTTCTTGTAGGTGTGTTTCCTTGGCACGTAGGACCGTTGTTTTCTCTACATCCGTCACATTCTTTTTCTTATTCCCTTCAACAACTTGTTTTGTGATCGTTGGTTGATTGGAATTCAGGAGATTTTCAAATATTTTACGGCCACTATCATAGCGTGAACCAGGGACACCTAAACTCCTATCCGTTGCGTTGGAATAGGTGTAGGCAAACTTAGATTGGTAAGTGATAACCCCGTCAATGGGACTGACTTCAAGGACTGTTGCTACTTCTTGGTCTGACAATTCATAGGCTTTCCTCATAAAGGTTTCTTGGGCAAATTTTCCGTAAACAGACAAAGGAATCCAGCGTGAACCGATTCGATAATCAATGTCTGCCAAGGTAATGCGGGCTGGTTTGACCGTTTCTAGTAGCCCTGCATAATGTGACCAGTTAAAGTCCTGATTGTCTTGTTTGACAAATAGGTCCACCACTTCTAACTTAGTGACGACATCACCTGACAGAAAGTCTTGGCGAGAAACATAGGTCAATTCTCCATTCAAATACTTCTCAGGATCAGGTATAATGAGGTCGCCTAACTCCTCAATCAAGGTCATCTGCGATTCAACCTGATAGATAGACATCATATAAGCGAAATCAACACCTCGTCCGTCAGCCAAGCTCGAATTTAAGGCATCAAGGGCAGTATGTACCTTTTTAACCTCTTTTTCAGGACGCACTAGAGCCTTCTCAAAGGCAAGAGATTTAGTATAGATAACAGACTTTCCACTTGAATCCAGACTTTCATCTTCCAAACTAGCAAGAAGCGAATACTTATCATCACTATCAAAAAGATTGCGGTTTACAGCACTATTCAAATACCCATATTGTTTGACAAAGCTATCATAGGTATGATTGAGTTTGCCTAACAAGTGGTTAAAAATCTTCTTATCATAGTCATAATGGCGTTGAATGGCAATGACCTCTTGGTAAGCATTGCGAATATCAACCATTCCTTTGATTCGTGCCACTTCTTTATCAGACAAAGGAGCTTCATAGAAAACTGTCTTTTTATAATATCCCTTAAACTGACCACGTTTTGCTGCATCATCGGTCACATAGACATCCAGAGCAGTGCTATCAGTCACTTCTAAGGCATTAAAGCGATCAATCTGCTTTTGAGAATGCTTGGTGTCCCATGCTTTGAAGTTACCCTCTTCATCGACATAGTAACTGATTTCTTCCGTCTTGGTTCCGACTCGAATGCCTTTATTATCTCGATAGTAAACTGTAGAACCCTGGTAACCAAAACTGTACTGACCCAGATTCTCCCTCATTTCAGCTGGAATGGAGGTATCAATGACTTGTTTGGTCAACACATCTGGGTTAATGATGACCTCATTTCTATCAATCTCTCTTGGGGCCTTAACGTGATTTAGAGCAGTTAGGACACTTGCAATCAAGTCATCACTAGTCCCCTTAACAGAAAGTGTTCCGCCGTTAAAATTTCTGACCTCGTAGGTTCCTAGCACTTGGCTATTGTATTCTCCATCAAAATAAGGATTGAGCCAAATGCGACTATCCTTATCATAACGAATGGAACCTGAAAAGGCTAAGTCGTCTGCCACATATCCCTTGTCTAAGTGTTTCTAGAAGAATAACATATCCGTTGTGACACTCGTTCCTGCAATGGCCTTAAAGGCAGAATCAGGCAGTCGAACCCCACCAAGAAAGTCAGTTGTCTCACGAATATCTTGTAAAATGTTTTCGGTTCGCTTATCCATGGTTCCTGTTGAAGAGATAATGGCTACTTGCCCACCATCATGCACCAAATCAAGGGATTTTTTAACAAAATAGTCATGAATCATATAAGGCTTATCGTACTTGTTATCCGCGATCCGAATATTGGCAAATGGCACATTTGAAATTACCAAATCAAAACTATCATCATTAAAAGCAACCGTCTCAAATCCTTTGACCTCAATATGGCTATTCGGGTGAAGGTGTTTGGCAATAGCTCCTGTAATAGTATCTAATTCCACACCATATAACTCACTCTTTTCTCTTAAGTGTTTGGGCATAGCAGCAAAGAAATTCCCTGTTCCCATGGAAGGATCTAGGATTTTGCCACCTGTAAAGCCGTCTCTTTCCAACTTATCCCACATCTGATGAATCAGGGCAGGGTCTGTGTAATAGGCTGTCAGGGAGGACTGTTTCATATCCGAATACTCTTTATCAGTGACTAGGCTTTTCAGTTCTTCTCGTTCCATAGAAAATTTTGGATTATAGTCATCAAAGAAATCATTGGCAAGTCCACCCCAGCCCACATACTTGGCAAGGAGTTCTTGTTCACTTAATGAAGCATTGCGGTGCTCTACTTCTAGATTTTTTACCAAACGAATGGCCGCAATGTTTGTCTCAACCTTATCTCTAGCAGTCTTTGGATAAAAGTCCGTCATATCTTCTGGAAAATAAAAGTCCGTTACTGGAATCTCTGGAATTGTTTCGACGACTTCCTCTTCAGGAATTTGATTATCTGATTCTTCAAGTTCAGTATCGTTATGACCTTTTTCTGAACCATCTGGTTCCAATAGTCCAATACTCTGAACTGGCTCCTCTTCCAGAAATGAGAATAGGTTTAATTCTTGGTCCGCTTCTTCTAATTCTGTTTGTTTTTCTTCCTTTAGCTGATGAAGTGCCTGACTGACTTCTTCCCAGGTCCTCATATAAAGAACTGGATTTTGTTCAATGATATCCGAAAAATCATTGACTAACTCAATCCGAATCAAACCGTTCAATCGAGCATCGCTGACCGACACGACCTCAAAGTCCTGTCCCTTATAGGAAACCAATGACCCCAGAGGATAAGTGTCCAATACTCTCTGGACTAGTGGATTTTCCGCGAATTCTTCATCAACTACTTCTTTTCTCTCAGCTTTCTCTAGCTTGCTCATCCAATCTCTGAGGGTTAAATCTGGCTGATTGCGTTTATCTTTTTCAAAATGTTCCGCATCTTCTCTACTGAGTTCTTGGTGTAAAAAGGCGTAGGCAACTTGTCGCAACTCTTCAATGAAAAGCTGACTACCAAAGAAAAATTCAACCATTTCATGACTTAGTCCCATTTGGAGTAGTTCTGTCGCAAGGGCCAGTTGAGTTACCGAGGCTTTGGGATAGCCACCTAATAATGCAAGGTCCGCATTTTTCAAACGAAAACGACCTACCGCATCCAATAAAATACCGACTTGGTCTGAGTCAAACTGAGATAAATCAATCCCTACCTGAGTCAATTTTTCTTGATTTTCTGCCCTAATGGTTTGTCCAATTTTTTCTAATTCCTTTTCCTCAACTTGAGTCAGCGTTCGTTTCAGCTCATAGGGACTGCCATCAGCCTCTAGATAGGTAAGTAACTCTTCTCCTTCAAAGACTGGTATCATTTCCATCTCAGTATCAAAATCACCTCGTCTAAAACGTGGGACTTTGGAACGTTCATTTCGAACTTGGTCAAAATAGGTTAGTATCTCAAATTTACGTCGTAAAGATAACTCTTCATAAGCTGGCAGATGACTTGTTTTTCCAGTTCGGATATCCAGTTGAGACAAATCTACATCCAAACTAGCAATAACCAGAGAGCCCTCTTCTCGAAAAGATATTGCCTGATGAACACTTGTTTTGTGCTCATCAACAGTTTCTTCATTTTCTAGAACAGTTTCATCCGCTCTTGTTTCAAGCTCAGGCTCGTAAGTCAAGAGAAACTGCTCAATATCTCGGCTGATCCTATCCGCTAAATTATTAGCCACACGGTAAACATTGACCAAATTAGCTCCCCTACTTTTTTGCAAGAGTGAATCCGGCGATATGGTTTGGTAGTGACCATTTGAGTCTAATAATTGAAAACGAGTGGCCAGATTAAACAAGGCCACTTCAATCACCAAGTCTTTTTCAGACGTCGATAGTTTGTCGAGTTTTTGTAGACCAGTTTGGCCGAATACTTGTGTATATGTCAATAGATCATGAGCAGTATCATAAGGACTAGCCTGGACAAAAGCTGAAACATCCATCTCAAAGTGGAGTACCTGAACAGGACTTTTGAATTCCTGCCTATTAGTCATAAACTGATAAACGAGACTATCCCACTCCTCATCAAAATGCTCTGCTTGGTAATATAAAAATGCCTCAAGCAAGACTCTATCACGAGGAATGGTGGCTCTCATCATTTGTAGTAAGACTTCTTGATTCATTTTTCCCTCCCATTTTAAAAAGGCTGAGAGTGTTTC
Organism: Streptococcus suis; assembly: GCF_046032535.1. Classification (GTDB taxonomy): domain Bacteria; phylum Bacillota; class Bacilli; order Lactobacillales; family Streptococcaceae; genus Streptococcus; species Streptococcus suis_AK. The sequence goes on from NZ_JARQPL010000053.1 coordinate 4,800, forward strand.
TCAGCCCTTTGCGTTAATCTAGGACCAAAGCTCGTTGGTCTTTTTCTTGTGGCATACCTTCCATCAAAGTCGCCACATAGTGTTGTAAGAAATGACTTTTCTGGTCTAGTAAATCTTTCTGCAAAGCAAGATGAACCAGATCTCCAAAATAATCCTGACTGGAAATGGCCAAGTCCTGTTGAATCATGGCCTGTAAGGTTTCAAGGCTAAGTGGTGAATAATCGTCACTATCTAAAACTTCATACTGTTCCAAGGTGTCTGAAAGACTGTTTGAGGACATTAAATCCATAATAAAACTAGTGCCTTCACCTGTTCGGTACAGTTTTTCCAGAATATCAGTTATATCCGCCTGTATTTCATCCTGATAACCATCCACTTTAACTTGTAGCTCATCACTAATCAAGGACAGGTCATCTTCATCCATATAATCTTGATAAAC
>NZ_JARQPL010000053.1:5338-10309 GCF_046032535.1 Streptococcus suis
TTGAGGTGGTGTGGGTTGATTTGGACTTGGTTCTTCAGGTTCAGGTGTATGTGTTACAACTGTATTTGAGCTGATGACATAGCCATTCACTGTATGGAGATAGGTATTCTCCACCTGACCAGTCGCAATCCGTTTCATCTGAAGGTAAACATCTGCCTGAAAGGCTGAATCATTAGAGATAGTCTCTAAGAAGGATTTATCAAATGAAATTGACACGAGGCCATTTTCTGTATCCACCTGTTGCAAGGTATATTTCGTAACTTCTGTCCCCTCTTTTAAGACAGAACCGTCTTTGAGGGTAACATCCGTCATCAGATAGCTTCGGTAAACACCATTATATTCATCATGCTTTTCATCATAGTTATCTTCAAAACCATATTCAAATAATTCTGTCGCACGATTACTTGGAATCATCGCTCCAACTAAGCGATAGTTAAAGATTTGATGCAAGGCCACTTCTTTCCCATCAAGGCTCTCATCTTTATGAGATAAGTCAATCATCACATCTTTTTGTGGGTCTAATTTTGGAACATTATTGACCACTGTTTCCGTGACATAAGCCAAGCCAAAATCAATCTGATAGGCTGTATTTTCATACTGACCACCTGTTTTGGTCAGCTCATTTTTAACTGTCATCGGAAGGGTGACAACCAAGGTTTGACCAGTCTTGACATAGGTCTCATAAAAGTTTTTTGGATCATCACTACTAAGAACTTGAATGGCTCCTTTAGGTGTAAACTGACGTTTAGCCATGGCATCTTGAACGACTTTCGGAGCTTCTGACAAACTTGCGTAGGTGCTGACAGAGAAACCAGATACACGATTGCCATCCTTATCCAAAACTTGAATGCCATCAGAATTTAGGGTAAGGGCTTCCTCTGGGTAATCGTCTACCATGTAAAATCCCTTGGCAAGAACATCATTCGTCACGACCATGTCCTTGTATTGACTGTAATTCAAGACAATTTTGTAATAATTGACTGTATTCGGAAGGACAGTCTTTCCATCAATTGAAATGCCTTCTTGATTGGTATTAGACTTGTGTGGAGTTACTTTAGGGACAAAATTGGTCACCGTATTAGTTTCATATGCTTGTCCAAAATCCACCTGATAAGCCACGTTTTCATAAGACTTCCCTGAATTAATCATGGTTTCCAAAACAGTCATCGGAGTGACAATGGTAATATTCTCCCCCTTAGTCACATAAGATTCATAAAAGGCTTGTGGGTCTTCAGGCATGAAAACTTGGAAAGCTCCTTTAGGCTGAATTTTTTGTTTAGATAGGGCTGCTTGTAAGGTGTTAGGAGCTTCTGATAATTGAGCATAGGACTTCACCATAATTCCTGAAACTGTTTTGCCATCAGTTGTGATAAACTGAATAGTTGCTTCATCCGGCAATAAAGCTTCTTCTGGATAATCATCCACAAAGTAAAAACCTTGTGCAATCTGAGACTTGTCTGCTTTAATCCCTCGGTATTGGTCCAAATCCCATGAGAGTGTATAGTGATTTTGAGTTCCCACAAGCATGGGCTTCCCATTGATGTCCACTTTGTCTTTATTGAGGTTTTGTTTCTTAGGTTCTGGAGAAACAAGGGTGTTGGTCACTTCCTTGGTTTCATAGCCATTGCCGAAATCCACTTGGTAAGCCTTGTTTGTATAGGTCTTTGTCTGACCATAGAGACTATCTTTAACCGTCATTTTGGTCAGTAAAGCTAAAGATGTACCTGTTTTGACATATTGGTCATAAAAGGCTTGGTTGTCATCTGGCATAAAGACTTGAAAGGCACCAGTCGGTGTAATCTTAGCACGAGCTAATTTATCTTGAAGGTCTTTAGGGGCATTATTTAACGAAGCATAGGTTTTAACCGTTATGCCTGATACTTCCTGACCATCAAGCGTTGTTATAGCCGTGCCATTTTCCACCACGTCAAGCACTTCCTCTGGGTAATCATCCACAAAGAAGAAGCCTCGTGCAATTGTCTCTTTAGCAGAACGAACTCCCTTATACTGGTCCAAATCCCAAGTCAATCGGTAGTGGTTGGTTGTACCAAGAGCTACGACCGTATCGTTAATGAGAACACCATCCGCATTTTCATTGTTTTTATCTGGCATAATAAGTGTGGTTGTTTCCCCATCACCTGGTGTACGAACCGTCACAATATTTGAAGTGACTGTATAGGCATTGGCTGTGCCCTTGTTCAAAAGCAACTTGTAGCTATTAGAATAGGTTGCCCCATCATTTTGAACAGTTCCATAAAGTTTGGGAGCGGTCAATTGATAAACCTTGGTTAAATCTTTATTCACCTCCTGCAACAAGTTTTCCTTTGCGGTCAAGGTCACAAAATTCTTAGTCTCATCAAAGCTAAGGACATAGTTTCCATTCTCTTTTTGTGTTGTTTCCTTATCAAACAGGTAACCAGCAGGCAAGTAGTCCTCAAAAATGAGACTAGTCGTTTGAGAACGATTGGACGATAAGGCATCAACTGTTAAGGGATAAATCACCGTTGAATCTTTTGCGACAGTTTTCTCATGAAGATTAGCTTGGTCACTATTGACTACTTCTTTCATAATCTCTGGAGTTGTCGTCAAACGGTACGCATGATAATGAACAGTCGGAACTTGTGGTGGCGTTGGAAGTTCTTTTGGAATAGGTTTAACAGGTAAGGTTACCTTGGTCAAAGTTAGACTAGGCTGTACCACTTCTTCCAAAGGCTTTGGCGTGAAGGTTACTGGCTTTTCTGGTGTAAATGTTTTAGGAGTAAAAACATCTGGTGTTACCGTAATAGGTTCAGGAACAGGCTCAAGTTCCACCGTTACATGAGGTTTGGGACTATAAGGTGTTACTGTACGTGCCACTGGTAGGGTATTTAAGGCAAACCAGTAAGACAAGCCAACATTCTGTGGCATATCGCCTTGCCCAAAGGTGACTGTATAGGTATTTCCTGATGTAACTGTTGAGACAATAGCTCCTTTATAAGCATAACGACTTGATGTGGTATCCCATTCCTCAGGTAAATTCAAATCACTTGCACGGTTGGAACCCAAAGAACGAGCCAGACCCTCATCGGTCACTTGGATGGTTGAACCATTAATCGGCACAAATTTCCCAGATGAATCTTTAACATATTCTAGACCAATGTCATTATGATTGAGGGAAGAATGCGTGAAAACACCTGGCTTTTCATTGGAGAAGGTAACTTGCGACCCATCTTCCAAGAAATACTTGGCAGTCACACGAAACTCCATCTTGTCTGTTCGCCAGTCCCCATTTCCATCATTTCGATAGGCAATAAAGCCCTCGGTAGGATCGTTTGGTACAACCAATTTTACGGAATTGGTTCCAGCTGGTGACACAAGATTGGTAATATCGTAACTCACACGACTAATCTTTTTGCCATCAAATCGTGCATTTTGAAGATTTTGATAGTTAAAACTGAGGGTCTCACCTGTTTTGAAGCTATCATAGACAAAGAAGCCCGTGGAATCTAAAATTCTTGAGTACCCACCCAGCATGGCATCGCCAGTTGAAATGATCTGATCAGGATTTCGGGTAATGGCTCCATGTTGTGCTTGTGGCTCACCGTTATTGAGATTGAGGGCTTGAGCAAGGGCTTCAGAAATATAACCTTCTTCACCTTTTGAAATCTCGGCTAAGTCACGTTGATAGCGTTCCATTTCTTTGGCATTGTAGGCATCAATCGCTTCATTTTCTTTTCTGGCAGCTTTTTCTTTTTCTTGATTGCGTATTGTAATGGCTTCAATCTCAGCTACTCGATCTGAAACGAATTGTTCTTTCTCCTGATTCGCTTGATCTATTGCGGCTTGACCTGCACGGTTTTCAGCATCAACAGCTGCTTGACCAGCCTGATTACGCCTTTCAATGGCTTCATTATCTGCCTTTGCCTTAGCAAGTCCAGCTTCATTTTCTTTTTGAATGGCCTGATTTTTCGCAACAATATCATCTGCCTTAGTTTTCTTTGTTAGATAATCCGCTACAGCTTGTTCGTTAGTTGATTGAATGGTTTCAACAGTCTTGCCATAGTTTGTATAGTCAAGTACAGATGTCCCATTCCCTGCTGAAACTACTTGTTCATTTACTGTCACATCAGCATCTGCATACCGAGTTTTTAGGTCATTGACTTTAGAATCAACCCAAGCATTTGTCTCTTTACCAGTTTGGTTGGCCTCTTCGTAGGCCTGTGACAGCACCTTATTTTCTTGTTCAATGCGGGCTTTATTCGATTCGTATGTCGCTTTATCAGCTTTGTAGGTTTTAGTGACTTCATTGATAGCCTCAACTTGGTTTTGGGCATCTGCTTCAGCTTTTGAAATTTGTTGGTTGGTTTCTGCCACAGAAGTTGTATTTCCCAAATCCATTGGGCTATCTTCAACCGTAGAAACACCTGCAGCCTTTGCTTCTTCAACTGCTTGTGTTACCGTATCATGTGGTACGGTGACAGCAATTGCACCGTTAGATTGTCCAGTTAACGCTAAACTTTCAGTTTGTTCAGATACAGGGTTTGGCTGTGCTTCTGGTAAATTCGTGGCTGGATTTTCCGTTCGTTGAATGGTGGTGTCAACTGATGGTGTAACTTCATCAGCATGTGCAACCGTTCCTCCCCAAGCAACAACAGCTGTCACCATGGTTCCAAGGGCAACCGAACATAGAGTGCGATATTTTTTACTCTTGCGAAAGACGTGTTTCTCGCCTTTTTCCTGATTGACAAGAAAGTGATGATTACATGTTTTGGTCATAAATAGTCCTTCTTTTCTTTTTTATGTAGCAACAAACTGTCACTCTTTATTAGATACGAGGGCGTTAAGCGAGCACGACAAAAATAGGAGTTTTGACGAAGAACTTTCCGTTCTAGGAGAAACTCTCTTTTTTGAACAGCTCGTAGCCCAAGTTCAATACCATCATAAAAAAGAAGGCTTGATTTTGTTATCACAATCAGTTCAGGGAAAAGAAAA
>NZ_JARQPL010000054.1:0-9875 GCF_046032535.1 Streptococcus suis
CTATTCCCGTTTGGTCATCAATTGCTCGGACGGGAATAGTTCCTTTAATTGTTTAAATGCTTAACTTAATGACATTGTAGTGAGAACTAGGCTTTTTTTTACTGAAAACAGGACAAAATACTTGACAAAATTGCTTGCTATACTAGTATAGCAGGGCTTGACACTACGGGCAAGCCCTTCCTAATTAGCGTTAAAAGTAATTATGAACAAGGGGAATAATCAATGTTTTACACTTATAAAGTGGGTATTTCTGCTGAGGAACATGATTCATTTGTAAAGCAATCACCACAGGCCAATCTTTTGCAGAGTAGTCAGTGGGCAACCGTAAAAAGTGAGTGGCGAAATGAGAGACTAGGCTTTTTTAAAGATGGACAATTAGTGGCAGTTGCTTCTCTTCTTATCAGAAGGTTGGTAGTACCATTTGGTTTTACGATGATTTATATACCAAGAGGTCCTGTAATGGATTATGAAGATGCTGAATTAGTGTCATTTGTATTTAAGTCCATAAAAGAATTTGCCCTCCGAGAACGCAGTGTTGTTATAAAATTTGATCCATTTATTCGACTATCGAGTAAAACTATAACAGGAGATAGGGAAGAAGAATTAAATGTACTTGCCGTCAAAGATAGGATTGTTGATTTGGGAGGTATTTGGTCTGGTCGAGTGCAGACCATGTCGGCTACAATCCAACCTACTTGTCATGCAGTATTATATAGCGAATCCTTCTCAGAGGAATCACTAAATAAACGAGTTCGACAAAATATTCGGTCGGCGCGTAATAAAGGTATTGAGATTCGAATTGGTCGTGAGGAATTGTTAAGAGATTTTTCAGAGCTATTAAAAAAGACTGAGGAGCGCAAATCTATTCGCTTGCGGGGGAGAGAGTATTATCAAAAAATATTGAATGCCTATCCAGAAAATTCTTATATTGTAGTTGCCTATTTGGATTTAGCAAAGAGATATGAACAGTTATCTTATCTTGAAGAAAAATTAGTAAAAGAATCCATGACTTTCACCTCCACTACAAGACAATCGAAGATTGAAAATTATAAAAAAGAAACCCGAAGAATAAATACAGAATTAGAAATGATAAATTTTCTGATTCGTAACGGGAGTAAGTTAGTTCCATTGGCTGGTACTTTGACAATTAATTTTGCAGGAACATCTGAAAATATCTATGCTGGTATGGATGAAAAGTTTAAACATTATCAGCCTGCTTTACTAACATGGGTGGAGACGGCAAAGTATGCTTTCGAACGAGGTGTGAAATGGCAAAATTTAGGAGGAATAGAGCCAACTTTAGACGGAGGCCTTTATCACTTTAAATCACATTTGAATCCAGTAGTAGAAGAGTATATTGGCGAATTCGACTTGATTGTTTCGCCAATATTATATAAGGTTTTTCAAGTTTTACTGGAAATTAGAAAAAAATTAAGGAAGAAAAAATAATGACTTTTTGTCAAATAACTAAAGAAGAATTTTTAAAGCATTGTGAACAAGTAAATGAAAAATCATTTTTTCAATCTATTGAGATGGCCGGATTACTATCCAAGCGAGGATATGATGTTCGCTATGTTGGTTTTAAAAATTCACAATCAGAGATCGTTATTTCTACTTTGCTTTTCTGTAAGAAGATGGCTGGTGGTTTGTATATGGAATTGAATTCTGGACCACTGGTTACCGATGATGCTTATTTGGAGGAATTTTATCAATCTTTAAAAAACTATGCTAAGCGTGAAGGCGTACTTGAATTGGTGGTCAAGCCTTCCCAAGTCTATCAACTCTTTGATAGTGTAGGGAATCCAATTAGTGAAGCAGATACTCAACTAATTGAGAAGATGGGGCAAGTTGGATTTAAACATGATGGCTTACAAACAGGTTATCCAAATGGAGAGTCTGTTTGGCATTATGTGAAGGATTTGCAAGGGCATTCAACAACGTCGTTATTGCAATCCTACAATAAAAATAGTAAACGAAACATAAAAAATTCAGAAAGTTACGGTATCAGGATTCGTAGCATCAATCATAAGGAGCTTTCAGCTTTCAAAAAAATAATTGAGGAAACTGGAGCTAGACAAGGCTTTGAAGATAGAGATAGTGGTTACTATAACAGTCTTTTTGAAAGCTTTGGTACACAGGCAGATTTTTTAGTTGCAGAACTTGACCCGAAAGCCAGTCTAAAGCAAATTGAAAAGGAAATAGAAACAAGTGATAGAAATTCAAAACAGTATGCACAGCAAGTGCAGAAATTGTTGAAAAAACAAGAGGTGGTTCAAAATATTTTAAATCAAACTCAGACAGCTCCTATTTTTTTGGCATGTGCACTGATAATTTATGATGTGAATGAGGCAACTTATCTTTTTGGTGGCTCATATTCAGAGTTTCAAAGCCTATCTGCACCTTTCTTACTTCAATATGAGGCGATGCAACGTGCAATAAAACGAAATCTTAAGCGTTATAATTTCCTTGGTATTCAAGGGATATTCGACAGCTCAGATGGTGTTCTTCGATTTAAACAGAACTTTAATGGCTATATTTTGAGAAAAGCTGGTACTTTTCGTTATTATCCTCATCCGATAAAGCATAAAATAATTCAAATTATCAAAAAAATAGTAAAATAATACTATATACTTTATCGAAAGAGGTTCCCATGATTCAACCTATTATGAAAGACATTTTCTTCCTGCAACAGAAATCTGAACCTGCGACTCAGCTAGATGTGCAGGTCGGTCAAGATTTGCAGGACACTTTAGCAGCCAACGCTCACGCCTGCGTGGGCATGGCGGCCAACATGATTGGCGTCAAAAAGCGGATTATTATCGTCAACATGGGTTTCACAAACCTGATCATGTACAATCCCGTCCTCATCAGCAAGGCCAAGCCCTATCAGACAGAGGAAGGCTGCCTATCACTGGAAGGTAGCCGTCCGACGACACGCTATCAGGAGATTGAAGTGGAGTTTTTTGATGCTTCTTGGAAAAAGATCAGCCTAAAGCTGACAGACTTCCAAGCCCAGATTGTTCAGCATGAACTAGATCATTTGGAAGGGATTATCATCTAGTAGTTACCGAATCTACCGTCAGGTAGATTTTTTATCGTCGTTTAGTTTATCTTTTATTACGTCGACGAGCGAGGAAACGTCGTTTCCTTATTTCCAACTTCAATCACTCCACCGGAGTGTTTGAACTCACCTTGCCTGATTGAAACAGTCTGGGGGACTGTTTCAAGTCAATGCCTAGAAACAAGAAAGCATTGAGTTATGTCTGCGGCTTTTGATGCGAACTTTGTTCGCTCTATTTCCCACCTCCAAAGGTTCCCCAAACCTTTAGAGCTAGTACTAAAAGTAAACTAAAAGACTATATCGAAAAGTCAAAAAAAGTCAAACAAAACCATTGACTTTTACTGACCAATGATGTAAAATAAGATTCGTAAGGTAAAGGACCTTACGAATTCTTTGAACAAAAGGTCAGTTTAGGTCAAACAAGAAGGGTTTGACTTGCTCTTGGACCTATTGGTCAGTAAAAGACAAACTTCTAAGGAGGTTATATGAAAGACAGGATTATTCCATACTAGCTATTATTTTTTTAAAACAAAGATCAGTAAAAGTCAAAAACAAGTGAATTATAAACGAGGTAAAAACTATGAACAACAATTTCAATAATTTTAACAATATGGACGATATTTTCAATCAACTCATGGGCAATATGGGAGGTTACAGCACAGAGCGTCGCCGTTATTCTATCAATGGGCGTGAAGTGACACCGGAGGAATTTGCCATTTACCGTCAGACTGGTCGCCTGCCACAGACAGAAGAAGTGGCTCAAACCCAGACTAAAGGTCAGATAAAGTCAGACGGAATTCTGGCAAAACTTGGTCGCAATTTGACACAAGATGCGCGTGAAGGGAAGTTGGATCCAGTCATTGGACGAAACAAGGAAATCCAAGAAACATCTGAAATTTTGGCACGTCGCACTAAGAACAATCCTGTTCTGGTCGGTGATGCGGGTGTCGGAAAGACAGCGGTAGTAGAAGGATTGGCTCAAGCCATTGTCAACGGAGATGTGCCAGCAGCCATTAAGAACAAGGAAATCATCTCCATCGACATTTCAGGCTTGGAAGCTGGGACCCAGTACCGCGGAGCCTTTGAGGAAAATGTGCAAAATCTTGTGGATGAAGTCAAAAAAGCTGGAAATATCATTCTCTTCTTTGATGAAATTCATCAAATTTTGGGAGCTGGTAGCACAGGTGGCGACTCAGGTTCCAAGGGTTTGGCGGATATTCTCAAACCAGCTTTATCCCGTGGGGAATTGACGGTTATCGGTGCCACTACGCAGGACGAATACCGCAATACCATTCACAAGAACGCCGCTCTGGCTCGTCGTTTCAATGAAGTCAAGGTTAATGCTCCGTCCGCAGAGGACACCTACCAGATTTTGAAAGGGATTAAGCCGCTTTATGAAGCCCACCACAATATTGAATTGCCAGATGAGGTTTTGAGAGCTGCGGTTGATTATTCCGTCCAATATATTCCACAACGTAGCTTGCCTGATAAGGCTATTGACTTAGTCGATGTGACCGCTGCACATTTGGCTGCACAACATCCTGTGACAGATATTCAGACCTTAGAAGCAGAAATGGCAGAGGCAAAACAGTTACAGTTGGAGGCAGCTGAAAAAGAAGATTACGAAACAGCACTCAATGAAAAAGTCCGCATCGACAAGCTCCAAGAACAAATTGACAACCACACAGAGCAACAGAAAGTGGTAGCGACTGTCAATGATGTGGCTCAGGCAGTTGAGCGAATGACAGGAATTCCAGTTTCACAAATGGGAGCTTCTGACATTGAACGACTCAAGGAATTGAAAAATCGTCTGGCAGCTAACGTTATCGGTCAAGACGATGCGGTGGAAGCTGTATCTCGGGCTATTCGTCGGAATCGTGCAGGTTTTGATGACGGCAACCGTCCAATTGGTTCCTTCCTTTTTGTTGGTCCGACAGGTGTGGGTAAGACAGAGTTGGCAAAACAGTTAGCACTTGACTTGTTTGGTAATAAGGATGCCATTATTCGTTTGGATATGTCTGAGTACAGTGACCGCACAGCTGTTTCCAAGCTGATTGGTACCACAGCGGGTTATGTTGGTTATGATGACAATTCCAATACTCTTACCGAGCGTGTCCGCCGCAATCCGTACTCCATTGTCCTCTTGGATGAGATTGAAAAGGCAGATCCACAAGTGATTACCCTCCTTTTGCAAGTCTTAGACGATGGTCATTTGACAGACGGACAGGGCAACCAAGTCAACTTCAAAAATACCCTTGTCATCGCGACTTCAAATGCTGGTTTTGGTTATGGAATGCCAGAAGGTGAAGAAAATCAAGACATCATGGACCGCATCGCACCATTCTTCCGTCCGGAGTTCCTTAACCGTTTCAACGCAGTTATCGAATTCAAACACTTGGGCAAAGAAGACCTCAAGGCAATCGTTGATTTGATGTTAGGCCAGGTCAATAAGACCCTAGCTAAAAAAGGTATTCACTTAGAAGTGACCGAGGCAGCCAAAGAGTTCTTGATGGAAGAAGGCTATGATCAGGCAATGGGAGCCCGACCTCTACGTCGTGTGATTGAAAATCAGATTCGAGACAAGGTAACGGATTACTATCTGGATCACCTAGATGTGACAAACTTGTTGGCTGATGTAGTGAAAAATGAGATTCAAATCAGCGAGCAAACCTTTTCATAAAATAATCGAATAATATTGAAATTCTGGGTTAAAATACTCAGAATTTCTTATTTTGTTTAATGGTAACAAGAGCAGTAGAATGCGTATTTATGGGAGATTTTGAGCGGTTTTACGTAAAAGTTTTAAAAAAATTGTATAAATCCTTGACAAATGCAAACGTTTGCGTTAAACTATCATTGTAATCGAAAGAAAGGAAAACGTTTTTATGACGAATCGTACCAGTGGAATTTTAATGCATATTACCTCACTTCCAGGTAAGTTTGGTATCGGTACTTTTGGAAAGCCTGCCTATGACTTTGTAGATTTCTTGGTCGAAACCAAGCAGACCTACTGGCAGCTCCTTCCTCTCACAACGACAAGTTACGGAGATTCACCTTATCAATCATTTTCTGCCATTGCAGGAAATACCCATTTAATTGATTTTGATTTGTTGGCAGAAGAAGATTTATTGGCCAACTTTGACTACCAAGATGTGAAATTTGGGGACAATCCAGAAAAAGTAGACTACGCCTTGATCTATGAGGCTCGCCGTCCGATTTTGGAAAGAGCCGTTAAAAACTTCTTGAGCGATGACAAGCGTAAAGTAGCCTTTCAAGAGTTTGAAAAAGCCAATTCGTCATGGTTAAATGACTATGCGGAATTCATGGCTATTAAAGAACACTTTGGAAACAAGGCCCTACAAGAGTGGGATGACAAGAAAGTTGTTGCTCGAAATGAAGAAGCTCTTGAAAAATACCGCTTGGAATTGGCAGACCAAATTGATTACTTTAAAGTCACTCAATATTTCTTCTTTAGCCAGTGGAAACAGCTAAAAGAATATGCCAATCAAAACCACATTAAGATTATCGGAGACATGCCAATTTATGTTTCTGCCGATAGTGTGGAAGTTTGGACCAAGCCACAGCTCTTCAAATTAGATAGTGAGCGTAAGCCGCTTTATGTAGCAGGTGTGCCAGCAGATAACTTCTCAGCAGATGGCCAGCTTTGGGGCAACCCACTCTACGATTGGGAGCAACATGAAAAGACTGGCTACAACTGGTGGATCTACCGCATTCACGAGAGTTTCAAACTTTACGATGTCTTGAGAATTGACCACTTTAAAGGCTTCTCAGATTACTGGCAGGTAGCAGGAGATGCTAAAGTTGCCAAGGTTGGTACTTGGGAGCCAGGTCCAGGCTACAATCTCTTCAAGGCGGTTAAGGAAACCCTTGGCGACTTGCCTATTATTGCAGAGGACCTAGGAAATATTGATGCCAAGGCTCGTAAGTTGCTTGCAGATTGTGGCTATCCAGGAATGAAGATTCTAGAATTTGGCTTCTTCGATGTGACTGGACAGAGCATTGACATCCCACACCGTTGCGTACCAAACTCTATCGCCTACACTGGCACACACGATAACGAGGTGGTCAACGGTTGGTATAACAATCTAGAGCCTGAACAACAGGAGTTTGTAGATGCCTATACCAACAGAAAGCCGATTGAGCCAGTGACTCAAGCCATGCTTCGAACACTCTTTGCCACTGTCAGCGACACAGCTATTGCGACCATGCAAGATGTTCTTGACTTGGGCGAAGAAAGCCGCATGAACATGCCTTCAACTGTCGGAGGTAACTGGGAATGGCGAATGAAAGCTGAAGATTTAACTCAGGAACGCAAAGACTTCTTAGTCAAAATGACAACACTATATCAACGAGGAAATGAAAAACATGATTAACTTTACAACTTTTGCAGAAACAAACACGAACAAAAAACTTGCAGAACTCACAAATGAAGAAATCTATCTTCAATTATTGAACTATGTCAAAGCTGAAGCAGCGACAAAACCAAAAAACACTGGTAAACGCAAGGTTTACTACATCTCAGCAGAGTTCCTTATCGGTAAACTCTTGTCAAACAACTTGATCAACTTGGGTGTCTACAAGGACATTCAGGCAGAATTGGCAGCAGCTGGCAAGTCTTTGGCTCAGGTTGAAGACGTGGAACCAGAACCATCACTTGGTAACGGTGGTCTTGGTCGCTTGGCATCCTGTTTTGTGGACTCTATGTCAACACTTGGGATCAATGGTGAAGGTGTTGGTTTGAACTACCACTGTGGTCTTTTCCGTCAAGTCTTTAAAGACAACCAACAAGATGCAGAACCAAACTTCTGGATTGAAAATGATTCTTGGTTGATTCCAACGACAATTAGCTACGATGTACCGTTCAAAAACTTTACCTTGACTTCTAAGTTGGACCGTTTGGACATCCTTGGTTACAAGAAAGATACGAAAAACTACCTCAACTTGTTTGACATTGAGTCTGTCAACTATGACTTGATTACAGATGGCATCTCATTTGACAAGACAGACATCAAAGAAAACTTGACCCTCTTCTTGTACCCAGATGATTCTGATAAGAATGGTGAATTGCTTCGTATCTACCAACAATACTTCATGGTATCAAATGCTGCTCAACTTTTGATTGATGAAGCAATTGAGCGCGGTTCAAACTTGCATGACTTGGCTGACTACGCTTATGTGCAAATCAACGATACTCACCCTTCAATGGTGATTCCTGAGTTGATTCGACTTTTGACTGAAAAACATGGTATTGAATTTGCGGAAGCAGTCGCCATCGTTAAGAATATGACTGGTTACACAAACCACACTATCTTGGCGGAAGCACTTGAAAAATGGCCACTTGAGTTCCTTGAAGAAGTAGTCCCACACCTAGTTGGTATTATTAAAGAATTGGATGCCCTTATTCGTGCAGAAATCAAAGACCCAGCAGTCCAAATCATTGATGAATCAGGTCGTGTACACATGGCTCACATGGATATCCACTTCTCTAACTCAGTGAACGGTGTAGCTGCGCTCCATACAGAAATTCTTAAAAACTCTGAATTGAAAGCTTTCTACGAGCTTTACCCAGAAAAATTCAACAATAAAACAAACGGTATCACTTTCCGTCGTTGGTTGGAATTTGCGAACCAAGACCTTGCAGATTACATCAAAGAATTGATTGGTGATGAGTATTTGACAGATGCGACGAAACTTGAGAAATTGCTTGCCTTTGCAGATGACAAGGAAGTTCATGCTAAGTTGGCGGAAATCAAACACAAGAACAAGTTGGCTCTTAAACGTTACCTCAAAGATAACAAGGGTATCGAATTGGACGAAAACTCTATCATTGATACACAAATCAAACGTTTCCACGAGTACAAACGCCAACAAATGAATGCCTTGTATGTTATCCATAAATACCTTGAAATCAAGAATGGTAACCTTCCAAAACGTAAAATCACTGTTATCTTCGGTGGTAAGGCGGCTCCTGCTTACGTGATTGCCCAAGACATCATTCACTTGATCCTCTGTTTGTCTGAGTTGATCAACAACGACCCAGAAGTGAGCAAGTACCTCAACGTTCACTTGGTAGAAAACTACAACGTAACGGTTGCTGAAAAACTTATCCCTGCGACAGATATTTCTGAGCAAATCTCATTGGCTTCTAAAGAAGCATCAGGTACTGGTAACATGAAATTCATGCTCAACGGTGCTTTGACACTTGGTACTATGGACGGTGCCAATGTTGAGATTGCAGAGTTGGCTGGTATGGATAACATCTACACATTTGGTAAGGACTCAGATACCATTATCGACTTGTACGACAAGGCTGGTTACGTATCTGCGGACTACTACAATGGCGATGCTAATATCAAACGTGCGGTTGACTTTATCGTCAGCGACGAAGTCCGTGCACTTGGTAATGATGAGCGTCTAGGTCGCTTGCACCATGAATTGATTTCTAAAGACTGGTTCATGACCTTGATTGACTTGGCGGAGTACATTGAAGTCAAAGAGCAAGTCTTTGCAGATTACGAAGATCAAGATTCATGGAACAAGAAAGTTGTTCATAACATTGCTAAAGCTGGATTCTTCTCATCTGACCGTACAATCGAGCAGTATAACGAAGATATCTGGCACAGCAACTAATGCTCTCCTAAAACAAAAGAATGTTTCCGAGTGGAACATTCTTTTTTAGTATTCTTCATTTTTTATCGTTTGGCCATAGATACAAAGTAACCGCCCAATAACAAAGTGTATTGAAAAAGGCTCCAAAGTCCTGTCGACTCTGGAACCTTTTTCTATTTACACG
>NZ_JARQPL010000055.1:0-9709 GCF_046032535.1 Streptococcus suis
ATTAAAGCAGTAAAACAAAAGGCCATTTTAGATGTGGCTGAAAGTCTGGGTTATTCCTTCAGACGTTTATCAGGACACATTTATGAACACCCAGACCATGATTCCTTTCGGATTTTTGCGGATACCAATACTTTCAAATGGTTTTCAAGAGATATACAAGGGGATGTAATTGACTTTGTTCAGTTGGTGGCTGGAGTGTCTTTCAAAGAAGCCTTGTCTTACCTTGAAACTGGAGGCTTTGAACAAGCTAAGATGATAGAAGAAACTTATCAACCGTTTCAATATTATTTGCGTGAAGAACCCTTTCAGCAAGCGCGTATTTACTTAAAAGACATCCGTGGCCTAAGTGATCAGACTATCAATACCTTTGGTAGACAAGGATTGCTTGCTCAAGCTACTTATCAATCGGAGCCCGTATTAGTGTTAAAAAGCTATGACCACAACGGGACCTTACAGGCCGCAAGCCTTCAAGGTCTCGTCAAAAATGAAGAAAAACACGATCGAGGTTATCTCAAAAAAATCATGAAAGGATCTCATGGCTATGTCGGTATTAGTTTCGATATTGGGAATCCTAAGCGACTCATTTTTTGTGAATCAGTTATCGATATGATGAGTTATTATCAGCTTCATAACAAGCAGCTATCAGATGTTCGCCTGGTGTCAATGGAAGGCTTAAAACTTTCAGTGATTGCTTATCAGACTTTGCGTCTAGCAGCAGAGGAACAGGGGAAATTGGCATTTCTAGATACAGTAAAACCAAGTAGACTTAGCCATTATCTTCAGGCAATACAAGAGACGACAACCTTTTTTCAAACTCATTCAAACGTCATAACAATGGCTGTTGATAACGATGAAGCAGGAAGAGAATTTTATCAGAAACTGTCAGATAAAGGACTTCCGATTTTTCAAGATTTACCACCATTGCAAGGACTTGAAACAAAGTCAGATTGGAATGATATTGTGAAACAGCAGAGTGAACTATCCTTAAGTGATTGTATCCAAACAGCCCAAGCACAAGTTAATAAGAATCATCCTCCACCTAAACGAGAGCGTGCTATGGAATTGTGATAACAAAATCAAGTCCACTATCATAATCTAGAAAGTGACAAGGAGGACACCCTATGAGTGTGATTGAACGTCTGGCTGAAAAAGTAGCTAGGCAAGAAGAAAAGGTCTCACGTGAGACAGAGAAATTGGAACACTATCGTGACCAACTACAAACAGCTATGTACAGTACCTTTATCAAACGGCAACAATCTAGTCAGTTGTCATTTCATGAAGCACTAGAGCAAGCCTTTGGTAAAGAAACCACACTACACCCAAATTACAGAAATGAGGATACAGAATGAGTAAAACATGGAATTTTGATCAGCCACTAGATGATGTGAAACCAACATCGTCCCATGAAGAACGAGCTAAAATCGCAGCACTCTTCCATAAACAGGATGAAAAACCAATTGAAGAAGTAGATTATGTGGCTGCTTTTGAACAGCAAAAAAAGGAGTCAGAATTTAAAGATGTACAGACACCCGAATTAAAAGTTAAACAAAGTCAGCCGAAGAAAGTAAATATCACAAGTGACTATAAACAACACTTGGCAGATTCCATTGCACAAAACAACAAGGATATTTCCGCCTGTCAGAAGCAAATTGAAGAACTTCATCAATTGATTGATGAAAAGAAAATCCAAAATAAAAAGTTACAGGCTATTTCAGTAGCTATTGATGATTTATAAGTCAGGTAGTCCTATTCGGGCTACCTTTTTACAATTTAAGGAGAAGGTGAAGGTAATGAAATTCTTTCAAAAGAAAACACAGAATCAAGACCGATTTAAACGACTGATTCATAGACTATCAGAGATGTCAGATACTGAACTAACCAAAGTAGAACAACTCCTAGATGTGGTTTTTGATACAAAATTTAAGCCTGATAGGAACGTTGAATTATCTCAAAGCGTTATAACCGATGAGGAACAAAGTCTTGATAAGTCGATCCAAGAAGCGAAAAATAAACTTGACACGGAACAATTGGAAAAAAACATTGAGAGATTTAGACAAGGTAGGCGAGAGAGCAATAATAACAAATAACAGACCAATTATTTTGGCCTGTTTTTTGAAATATGTGTCATCGTTGAATCAAACGAAGTAAAAATATTTCTTGCTTAGTAGGAGGTGTTGTGGTATAATTTAGTTAGATTAGAAGTCATCGAAGGTACAGCAATGTATAACTAGGTGGCCTTTTTTCATATTGCGGAGAGATATTTTATGCCTAATAATGTATTTGAATTAATAAATTTTAAGGACTATTTGCCGTTAGATTTAGATATTACTGATAAAACTAGGTTGGTTTATAGACCAGTATTAGCACCAACTCAATTAAAATGTTCTCTTGAGCCGGCTTTAACTGAAGAACAGTTATATGTCCATATGAAAGAAAACTCTAACTGGTCTTTCAAATACAATGGGAATGATGATTTTTATAAACAGGATTGTATTGACTTTTTAAGAGATATAGACTTCCAATCATTCTCTCAATATGGGAAGTTGGTGGACAGAAAATACATAGAAGCAAAAAGAGTTTACTTATTTGATAGCTACTTTAGAAATTTTCTTCAAGAGATATTGGAGCGTATCGAAGTTTTTTTGAAGAAGAGTACAGCTGATGCTCTGACGATTGGATACAATAAAACTTCTTATATTTTTGAAGATGATACTCTCTATTATTCAGAACAATCTAAATACCGAAAAGAAAATCCTAAGAGGCTGGATATTGTTTTGAAAACAAAATATCATTTGTCACGATTGATTTTGGAAAAACAAGATGATGCCACAATCAAGAATCAGATTAACCAATATGGGGTCGTGTTACCTTGGACCGTTTTTCGTTTAATGACATTTGGAAATATAGCGTCCTTCCTCGTTGCCCTACAACCAGAATATCGAAATAAGGTTGCTGCCTATATTAGTCTTCCCTTGGACAAGGATGATAACATTCCAGCTAAAATCTTATTGTCTTGGTGTAACGCTCTTCGTTATCTTAGGAATATTTGCTCACACAATGGCAGATTATATGGTCGCTTACACCATACACTGCCAGCTTTTCATCATTCTGACAGAGAGTTGCTAGTGACAGACTCAGAGAATGATAGCAAGACACTATTTATCTATTTTATAGCAATGAGACATCTTATCTTGTCAATGTCCATAGAAACTAAGAATTTTTGGAATAAAAAATTACAAAAGCTTCTGGAAGAAAGTAATCAAGAACAAGTGGATTTGAGACACTATGGTTTTCCAAAAAATTGGATGGATTTATTGGCAATAAAGATATGATAAGTGCTTAGATGGACACGGACTAAAAAATAGATTAGAACGGAGGTAAAGTATTGAATCTTATTTCAATCAAAGAATTTGTCGAATTGACTATCAATAATAATCCAGACATCAATCCCAAAGAGCTTGAAGAAACCTTGCGTGCAGTACTTGAAGAAAAAGAAGGAGGGGCAAGGTGTATGAATTGTGGATCTCCTATTTGGGTAGCAGGGAGTGCACTGGTAGGGAGCTACATGTGCTTCACGTGTCTAACAGGTGAAGCCGATGGTAGTGATGATTTTGAAGTTTTAGGTTAAGCTATTTCATTTCAGAAATTTTTCGAGAGCCAAATGGCTCTTTTTCTTTTCCTGTGATAATTTTTTCAGCTCTCTCTTGTTACACTCTATCTAGTTTTAGAAAATCAACCCTTGACTTTTTCTTGGGGGTTTGGGGGCGAAGCCACCATGTTTTCTTATCGTCGGCTGACCAACCTGTAAGGTTTGGGTTCAGCTGGCGATTAGATTTTAGGTTATTGTGGACACAATAACTGAGCTCGCAAAGACCGAACAAGGAACGAGTTAGGTCTTTCGAGGGGTGTCTGACAATGTCAGGCTGCCTCACATTGTCAGACAATGCCTGATTTGAAAGGATGGATAGAATGAAACAAGATATTAGGCTCGTTAGAAAGCAGTTTAGAATGACGAGACAAGAAGAAAAACAGATAAAAGAGATGATGAAAGATCAGCAGATAGAGAGTTTTTCAGAATTTCTTCGGCATAACCTCTTTAAAACTGATGACGATGACAAAAGTATTGAGATGTGGTTTTCCCTATGGCAATCACAAAAGTTAGAACAGGTTAGCCGTGATTTATATGAGGTACTAGTCATCGCTAAGCAAAATCATCAAGTGACTCAAGAGCATGTTTCAATCTTATTGACCTGTGTTCAGGAGTTGATTGTGGAAGTAAGCCAATCACATTCTCTAAGTCAATCATTTCGTGATAAGTATATGAGATAAGAGGTTAGTATGGAATATCGTTACAGAACCAACTTGAAAAAAGTCTTTTTAACAGATAGTGAATTAAAACAACTGAATAATCGTATTGCAGAAAGTAGGAGTAAAAATTTTTCCGAATATGCTAGAAAAGTATTGCTTAATCCAAACATGACATTTTTAACAATTGACACTTCAAATTATAAGGAACTCGTTTTTGAATTGAGAAGGATTGGAAATAACATCAATCAGATTACACGTGCGATTAACCAAAGTCATCTCATTTCTCAGGAACAACTAAAAAGTTTGAGTCAAGGGATTGACGAGATGATTTCTGAAGTTGAGAAAGAGTTTCATATGAATGTTAAAGCGCTAAAGGAGTTTCATGGTAGTCACTAAACACTTTGCGACTCATGGGAAAAAATATCGTAGACGCTTAATCAAATATATTCTCAATCCTGAGAAGACCAATAATCTTGAATTCGTTTCTGATTTTGGAATGAGTAATTACTTGGACTTTCCAACTTATGAAGAGATGGTCAAGATGTACAATATCAATTTCATCAATAATGATGAATTGTATGATTCGAGAAATGACCGTTTGGAAAGAAAACAACAAAAAATTCATGCCCATCATGTGATTCAATCTTTTTCTCCTGAGGACAGCCTCACTCCTGAAGAAATTAATCGTATTGGCTATGAAACAGTGAAAGAATTGACTGGTGGAAATTATCGCTTCATCGTAGCTACTCATACAGACAAGTTACATACCCATAATCATATACTTATCAATTCTGTTGATCTCAATTCAGATAAGAAACTCAAATGGGATTATGCCCAGGAGCGGAACTTACGGATGATTTCTGATCGTATTTCTAAAATGGCTGGTGCAAAAATTATTGAGAAGCGTTATTCCTACCGAGATTATAAAAAATATAGGGAATTTAGTCATAAGTTTGAATTGAAACAACGTCTCTATTTTTTGATGCAGCAATCTAAAGCGTTTGATGATTTTTTAGAGAAAGCAAAGCAGCTGCATGTCCAGATTGATTTTAGTCAGAAGCATAGTAGTTTTTTGATGACTGATAGAACAATGACAAAACCAATTCGAGGTCGCCAACTTAGTAAACGGGACTTATATGATGAAGAATTTTTAAGAACACATTTTGCCAAACAAGAGATTGAAAGTCGTTTAGAATTTTTATTAGAGTCTGTTCATTCACTAGAAGAATTGCATGTAAGAGCAAAAGAGTTGAATCTAACCATAGAGTTAAAACAAAAAAATGTGATTTTTACCCTAGAAGAAGATGGTCAAAAGATTACTCTAAGCCATAAAAAAGTTAGTGATAAGAAATTGTACGACATTCCATTTTTTAACCATTACTTTGAAGACAAAGAGGCAAGAGATATTCAAGCATTAGAAAATATTCAGGAAGATTATCAGACTTTTCAAGAGAAGCAGCATAAGGAGAAAGTCTCCGCAGAAGAAATCGAGGAAGCCTTCAAGAAATACAAGGAAAAACGAGATGCCGTTCATGAGTTTGAAGTTGAACTTACGGATAATCAGATTGAGAAATTAGTTGATGATGGTATCTATATCAAGGTTTCATTTGGTATCAAACAAAGTGGGCTCATCTTTATTCCCAACTATCAGTTGGATATCCTAGAAGGAGAAAATCAGAAAAAATATAAAGTTTACATTCGAGAAACGTCCTCTTACTTTGTCTATAACAAAGTAAACTCGGATAAAAATTGTTTTATCGAAGGGAGAACTTTAATCAGGCAATTGACCAACGATAGCCAAAAACTCCCTTATAGACGACCAACTTTAAAAAGTCTTCAAGAGAAGATTTCTGAAATTAATCTTATGATTGAACTGTCTAACGCAAACAAACAATACCAAGAAATCAAAGATGAGTTTGTATTAGAAATTGCAGAGCTTGATATGAAGCTGGAAGAAACACAAGAAAAAATCGCCACCTTGAACAAGATGGCAGAAGTATTTATTAATCTGAAGAGTGAGGATCACGAAAGTAAGAAATTAGCTAAGTACGACTTCTCTAAAATGAACATGACAGAATCGATAACTCTAGATCAGCTTAATAAAGACATACTGATAATGCAACAGGAATTTGATAAAGAAATTGATGAATATGAGGGATTAGCCAGAAAGTTAGAAACATTTGTAAAAGTGTTAAATATAGGAGGAACTCTTAAACTCAAACAACGAGATAATATTTCAATGGAGTAAAAAGGTTTGTTGATGACAATAAATATAAATTTTTAAAAATAGATTTCTCTCAATCTCAAAAGTGCATAGAATACTCATTATCATTACTTGAAAATTTGATAATCTTAAAGTAATTATAAGGAGGAATTACTATGTCAGCAATTACAGATAAATGGATAAAACTATTTAATAATGTCAATAATTCTCAGGAGTTAGATACATTTTTAAAGAATGTTTCAGGGAAAGGGCTCAATGAATGGGAACAACTATATAATGACTATGATGAAAGTAAAAATTTACTTATTGAAGAAGCATTAGAACAATGTGAATGGATTTTATATATTCCACAGCAAAGGCTTAAGACTAGAATTAATTGGTTAGATTTATATAAACCATTGTGTTATAAATATGTCCAAAAGATTTATAGTATTGTTGAAACTAAGAATTATATTTCTGATAAACAGACTTTTATAGAAAGTATTGAAGAATATTTTTTTGATATTTGTATGAATATCAGTTATCGTACAGTTGTCTTAGAAATTAATGATTTACGCAGAAATTCAAAACTTCTGGGGGAGAGTAGAGAGGATAGATATAAATACTATATAGATATTTTATTGCGAGATAAAGAGTATATTGTTGATTTTTATAAAAGATACCCAATGTTATATGAGGTATTAGATCAAAAATTAAAAAATATAAGTTTTTATATCCAAGAAATTTTAAATAATTTAGAAGACGACATTCAAGATATTCAGAATTATTTTAAAGTATCGGATTTACAATTATTCAAAATTAATTTTAATGCCGGTGATACTCATTCTAAAGGTAAGACAGTTTGTATATTAAATTTCAAAGATAAGGATATTGTGTATAAGCCTCGTAATATGATATTGGATGTTAATTTAAAATTATTTGCAGAAGAATTTGAAAAGACATTTGGAATCTCGGATACATTATTTATCCCTAAGACTTTAATTAAGAAAGGATATAGCTATGTAGAAATGATTGAAATTCAAGAATGTTCTACTTTAGAAGATGTTAAAATATATTTTGAAAATATGGGGAAAATTTTAGCATTTTTACATTTGTTTGGTGCAAAAGATTATCATGGAGAAAATGTATTAGCGTCCGGGAGATTTCCTTATTTAATTGATAATGAAACAATTCTTCATTTTAGCGAAAATGAGAAAATTAATACATCTGTACATAAAATGTATGACTTTGTAGCTAACTCAGTATATAGTACAGGTATTTTGCCAATGACACTATATTCAATTAATAATAACAAAGGAATGGAAATAGGTGCATTAAATTCTGGAGCAAGAAGAGAATCTCCTTATTTAACTCATAAGCTGTCTAATGTTGGCACTGATGAAATCAGAATTGAAAAAGTTTTTAAAGAGGTTGGAAGCTTTCCTAGTACTGTTAGATACGAGGGTGAGAATATCTCTTGTTCTAATTATTTACCTCAAGTTCAACAGGGATTTGAAGAGATTTATAGAATCTTTGTTGATAATAAGTCAGTTATCTCAAAAATGATTAAGAAATATTTTAATAATTGTGAAACGAGATACATTTATAGGAATACTAATATATATGTACAATTACTAGAGACAAGTCATCACCCAGAACTATTAAAAAATCGTTATGATTTTGAAATGTATTTTCTTAGATTATATGAATATGGTGATATTTCAAATGAATTTGATAGTAAAATGATTCATGATGAGATTAATCAATTGAAAAATGATGATGTTCCGATTTTTTATTCCGATTCATCTAATAATAATATTTCAAATGGAGTTAAGGAGTATATTTTATCACTTGAGGGTGAAAGTATTGTAGAGAAAATTTTAAATAGAATAAAAATAGCATCTACTTCAAACTTAGTTCGTCAGAAGAGAATCATTAATATGTCTTTTATGGGAACAGAATTATTTGTAAAAAATATTGAACCACTTAAAAGAAAAGACTTTGGAAGAGAATTATTTGTAAAAAGACTATTATCTAGTAGGTTTGAACATGATGGCGAAATTAGTTGGTTAGCAATGCTAGCTATGGATAAAAATTATGACATATCACCTATGAAGTATGATTTATATTCAGGTACAGCAGGTATTTTACTTGGAATCAATAGTTTAGAAATCAAGGAGTTAGAAGAACTTTTTTCTGGAGTAATGAAATACACTGTTAACTACATAAAGGATTTTAGTTCTGATATTACGTATCAAAATATTGGGGCTTTTACTGGAATTTATGGCTATCTATATGCATTGTGTGTATTAAAGGAGAGTAATAAAGATATTCCTTTAGAGATTGAAACATGTATCTTTGAAACCATTTTTAGAACTAAAGATATAGTTTCAAATTTAGATAATTTGGATATTATAGGTGGGATTTCTGGTATTTTAGGTGTTTTATTGAAAGTCAATAGTACATTTAAAGGAAATTTAGATATATTAAATTTAACAGATAAGTTGATGAAACTAATTGTTCAACGTCTGCTTAAAATATATGCTGAAGAAGGGGGCTGGATTTCAGAAGATCCAGGGTATGCTCACGGGAATTACGGTGTAATTGTTCAGTTATATAAATATAGTTTAAGTTTAAGTACAGATTCAAATATTAGAAAAATGATTATTCAGTGTGTACAAGACTATTTAAGGAAAGAGAGAGAGGAGCTAGATCACAATAGAGTTCTAAAATTAAGAAAAAATGCTAAATACTACTCATGGTGTAATGGTATTGTTGGTATTGTAAAAGCTAAGCATTATTTGTTAATTAATGGGTTATCAGACAAATTGTTATCTGAAGAAGTGGAATATTACAGCAAAGATATACTAACTAATGGATTAAATTTGGATAATTCAATTTGTCATGGGAATGTGGGTAATTTGGTGATTTTGGATTCAATTTTACCTGTTCAAACTAATCAATTTGAAAATGCGATACATCAGGAAAGCAATCAATATTTATTAGAAAAAATGACCTATGAAACTGATGATTGGGGTGTTTTGACAGGTGAAATGGGAATATTGATGGCTAATTATAAGGCAGGTAGAAAATGTCTTAATGAATTGCTATTATTAAATTAAGTGGTAAAAAGTTAATAGAAAGTTGATTAATTTTTAGTTGATTTTTTAGAAAAAAGGGTGCACTAAAAACACCTAG
>NZ_JARQPL010000056.1:0-9688 GCF_046032535.1 Streptococcus suis
TTTTCTTATATTATACTCCTAAATACGAAGAAAAGCCCTTAGAAAATCAATTCTAAGGACTTTGTCTTCAGTCTGAACAGCTGCAAAAACTGCAACTGTTTTATTATCTTTATTGACGTACCTCTAGAAGACCCAAATCTCCATCTTCACGTCTATACAATACATTTGTTGTACCGTCATTAGCATCTGTATAGATAAAGAAATCGTGTCCGAGCAACTCCAATTGGAGGACTGCTTCTTCCATATCCATTGGTTTCAAGTCTACTTGCTTAGTACGAACCACTTTTACTTCCTCACCTGTTTGCTCAACAAGTTCATCTGTAAAGACTTGACCAGTTGCCACTTTTTGACGATGTTTTCGTTCAATCTTGGTTTTGTTACGACGAATTTGACGTTCAATCTTATCTACTACAAGATCGATAGAGCCATACATTTCTTGTGAAATATCTTCTGCGCGAAGTGTAACTGCTCCAACTGGAATTGTCACTTCTACTTTTGCGCGCTTGTCACGGTAAACTTTTAGATTTACTTTAGCATTCAACTCTTGTTCTTCATTGAAATATTTCTCAATCTTAGCCACTTTCTCTTCTACATAGGTGCGAAGTGCATCTGTAACTTCAAGGTTTTCTCCACGAATACTGAATTTAATCATATTTAGTACCTCTTTCTTGGCTTTCGCCTTTCTTCACTATTATTATACCACATTATAAGAATATTGCAACCGTTTTCTCATCGTGTTAGTGAAAATGTTTTGATTTCTTTCCTACCAATTTTCATGAAAAGTTCTACAGCAAGTTGGATTGTGGCTCCTGTTGTATATATATCGTCGAATAATAATATTTTTTCTGGCACTTCTTTTTCATCTAATAGATAGAACATCTGTTTTGCTTCTAGTCTCTCTGCACGATTTTTTGATGATTGTTTTTGGCTTTCATACTTTCCAAGAAGGGACTGATAGGGAATATTTGTAGCATTCAAAAGTCCTTCCACTTGATTAAAACCGCGTTCTGATAGTCGTTTTTGACTAATTGGTATGGGAACAATTGTGTAGTCAGGAAACTGGCTTAACGCTATTCTAAGCTTTTTAGCAAAAATATTTCTTAAAACATAGTCTCCTTGAAATTTGTAGCGACTAAAATAATGTGCCATCGCTTGATTATATCGGTACAAAGCTGTATGAACAACTGGTTTCCCTTGATTCTGCCAGTACTGACAATCCTTGCAACTTTCCGATTCTCCATTTTTATAACAATGTGGACAGTGTTGCTCTGCTATTTCCTCAAAAGTCGAAAAACATTCTTCACATATACCCGATTTTTCTTTACTAAAGAAGATGAGATCTGAAAATCTTGTTTTATTTTTCATAGCTTGGGCGCACAATAGACAATTAGACATAACCAGCCTCCTTGTTCATCTGTTTAATTTCAGCGATTGCCTTTTCAATGGCTCCTGTACTTCCCTCATGATAAAACTGGAGTAAACCAGTCGGACGTTCCATACTCCTACCAACCCGACCTGCAATCTGAACGAGACTTGACGCTGTGTAGAGGTAATGATTGGCTTGAACAACAAAGACGTCTACACATGGGAAGGTCACCCCACGTTCAAGAATAGTAGTCGAGATTAAGACTGTGATTTCTCTCTTGCGAAACCCTTCAACTATTTCAAGGCGATTTTCTGTTTGACTAGATACAAAGCCAATTGTTTCTTCTGGGAATGTTTTTTTCATTATCTTGGTAAATTCTTGACCTTTGGAGATTTCTGGGACAAAAATGAGTAAGGGAAAGCCCGACGTTCTCTGTTCTTCAATCGCTTTTTTCAACTTTGGAACTAGTCTATTTTTCTTTAGTGTATCATCGAATTTACTAAACCAGACTTTTTGCGGGACAACAAGCGGATTGCCATGAAAGCGCCTTGGCAAACTAAGACGGCTTAATTTGCCCGTTCTGACTTTTTTATCCAATTCATCTGTTGAAGTCGCCGTCAGAAAAACTTGAACTCCGTCTTCCTTGACCGCATTATCTGCTGCTTGATAGAGCATGGGATTATCTGCATAGGGAAAGGCGTCTACTTCATCAATCAAAACCAAATCAAAGGCCTGATAAAATTTTAATAACTGATGTGTGGTAGCTACAACTAATGGGGTTCGGAAATAGGGTTCAGACTCTCCATGTAGTAAACTAATTGGAACTGAAAAGTCATTTTGCAGACGTTTATAGAGTTCGATACAAACATCAATTCGAGGACTAGCTAAGCACACCGCTCCGCCTTTATCAATCACTGAGGCAACGGTGTGGTAGATCATTTCTGTCTTACCTGCTCCCGTTACTGCATGAACCAATGTCGCACGATTATTTTCCACGTTTGCAACTAGTCCATCTGAAATTCTTTGTTGCCAATCAGTTAATTGACCTTTCCACTTTAAACACTTAGTGCTTGGAAAATCTTTCTGAGGAAAATGATAGAGTTTTTCGTCTGACCGCACTCTGCCTAGAAGCAAGCAGGCTCGACAGTAATAAGCATCGTTTGGCAATTTGTTTTCTTCTTCAAAAGTTGTTCCACAGCGAAAGCAGTTATTCTTTTTTGTAATACTTGGCACTTTTTCTGCTATTTCTCTTTCTTTTGCTGTCAATTGGTATTTGGTAAATAATCTTCCATAATAATTTTCTAATTCTTTCATCGCTTATTTATTCGGAATTTCTTGTCAGTTTTAAAAAAAATTAGTACAATTTGGTTATGAAAGAATTTAAAACAATTAGAGAAGATGGTATTGTTGAGGAAGAAATTAAAAAGTCACGATTTATCTGCTTTATGAAACGAGTGACCAGCGAGGAGGAAGCTCGCGACTTTATAAACAAAATCAAGAAAGAACATTACAAGGCTACTCATAACTGCTCTGCTTTTGTCCTTGGAGAAAATATGGAAATCAAGCGTTCCTCAGATGATGGGGAGCCGTCTGGTACTGCTGGTGTGCCAATGCTGACGGTTTTAGAAAATCACGAACTGACCAATGTTGCAACGGTGGTTACCCGCTATTTTGGAGGTATCAAACTCGGGGCAGGCGGACTTATTCGTGCTTACGCTGGAGCCGTGGCTAATGCAGTCAAGGAAATCGGGGTTGTGGAAGTCAAGGAGCAGGAAGGGATTTCCATTAGCATGTCCTATGCCCAATACCAAGAGTTTGCCAATTGGCGAGCGGAGCAAGGTCTGGAAGAATTTGATACCCAGTTTACTACTGAAGTTTCAACCATGATTTTTGTAGATAAAGAATTCCTTGAACAAACCTTAGCAAGTCTCACTGACTTTTACCACGGAAAGGTATCCGCGGAAAAAGCTAACTCTCGTATCGTTGAGGTACCTGTCTATTAAAAAAAGCTATCAGCGAGATAGTTTTTTTATATTATACTTTTTAGCTTCTCTACTATATACTAGTGGTAACATCATTTGGAGGTGCCTTATGGCTATTTATCAAAACATTACTCAATTAGTTGGAAAAACACCAATTATCAAGCTAAATAATATTGTTCCTGAGGGATCTGCGGATGTCTATGTTAAGTTAGAAGCCTTTAACCCAGGATCTTCTGTAAAAGACCGTATCGCCTTGGCTATGATTGAAGATGCTGAAAAAGCTGGTACAATCAAACCTGGAGATACTATTGTTGAGCCAACAAGTGGTAACACTGGTATCGGTCTTGCTTGGGTTGGAGCAGCAAAAGGTTATAAGGTGATTATCGTCATGCCTGAAACCATGAGTGTTGAGCGTCGTAAGATTATCCAAGCTTATGGAGCTGAACTTGTCTTGACTCCTGGTAGCGAAGGGATGAAAGGGGCTATCGCCAAAGCAAAAGAGATTGCTGAAGAAAAAAATGGCTGGGTTCCTTTCCAGTTTGCTAATCCATCCAATCCAAAAGTTCACGAAGATACAACAGGACAGGAAATTTTGGAAGACTTTGGCACAACTGGTTTAGATGCCTTTGTATCTGGCGTTGGTACTGGTGGTACCGTTTCAGGTGTTTCGCATGTTTTGAAGACAGCAAATCCAGATATTGCTATCTATGCTGTCGAAGCTGATGAATCAGCTGTCTTATCTGGTGAAGCACCTGGTCCGCACAAGATCCAAGGTATTTCGGCAGGTTTTATTCCAGATACTTTGGACACTAGCGCCTATGATGGCATTATTCGTGTCAAATCCGATGATGCCTTAGCTACAGGTCGTGCTATCGGTGGAAAAGAAGGATTCTTAGTTGGTATTTCTTCAGGTGCAGCAATTCACGCTGCTATCGAAGTCGCTAAGGAGTTGGGAACTGGAAAAAAAGTGTTGGCAATCTTGCCTGATAATGGTGAGCGTTACTTGTCAACAGCTCTTTACGAGTTCAATGATTAAAAAAGAAAGAAGGTTAGGAATGCATCCTATACCTTCTTTTCTTTGTGTTCTTTGAGATAGCCTTTAGCTTCCTCAATCCATTTCGGAAGTTGTTTTGCTAAAGGGGAAAAACCAATTTTATTCCGTTCATTTGTAAAACGATGATGACGCGGAATTTTTTGTTGTTCTTCTTCTAAGGTCCGGATTGATAAACTAGCCTTTTCAGTATATTCATCAAAGTCGACTACCTGTACCAAAACCTCTTGCCCCAATTTTAAATGATCATAAATATTATCAACAAAACCTGTTTTGATTTCCGAGATATGGATTAGGCCCGTCGTCCCATTCTCTAATTGTACAAAGGCTCCATACGGCTGAATGCCCGTTACCGTCCCCTTGAGTTTATCTCCGATTTTCATCTTAATCCTCTATTTCGATGGTCTCAATTACAACATCTTCATGTGGACGATCTGCTGAATCTGTTGCAACCGCTGCGATAGCATCCAAGACGACGAAGGAGTCTTCATCAACTAGATGACCAAACACTGTGTGGCGTTGATCTAGATGTGGTGTCCCGCCATTTTTGACATAGGCTTCTGCAACTTCTTTAGGCCAACCGCCTCGTTCTAATTCTTTCGCATTGTATGGGAAGTTTTGGTTTTGAACGATAAAGAATTGGCTTCCATTTGTATTTGGTCCTGCATTGGCCATTGACAAGGCTCCTCTGAGATTAAAAGCTTCCATTGAAAATTCATCTTCAAACGCAGTACCATAAATAGATTCACCACCCATACCTGTTCCGGTTGGATCGCCACCTTGAATCATAAAGTCTTTGATAATACGATGGAAGATAATTCCGTCATAATAGCCATCTTTAGAAAGAGCTACGAAATTTGCTACAGTTTTGGGTGCAATTTCAGGGAAGAGTTTTACTGTTAACTTACCATGGTTAGTCTTGATATGCGCAACTGGTCCTGTAACATTTTCCAAATCTAATTGCGGGAAATATTTTTCTTTTTCTACCATACCTAATTTCTCCAAGGCATCAAAAATGCCATCTTCTTCTACTTTTTTTGTGATATAATCTGCATGCTTTTGCAGTTCTGGATGCGAATGCCCCATAGCGATACTAATTCCTGCATAATCGAATAACTCAATATCGTTGAGTCCATCTCCGAACACTAGGACATTTTCAGGTTTCAGGCCTAGTTTTTCAACAACCTTAGCAACACCAGTTGCTTTGGAAGAGCCTTTTAGCACAATGTCCGATGAAATAGCATCCCAACGAACACTACGCAATTCCGCTTGCAACTCTTCTGGAAGTTCTACTTCGTGACCATCTTTCTCGAAAGTTAGCAATTGGTAGATGTCATTTTCTTTATAAAAAGTTGGGTTTGTTTCCAAACCTTCATAAATCAAGTCAATTACTTGACTAATGCGGTCAGTTCGTGCAGAAAGTGTCCCTTTTTGACTACCAAGCATACCATATTCGATTCCAATTTCTTTAGCCCAACTTAATACAGATTCTACTAAATTTTGGGGCATTGGCTGATGGTACACTACCTGACCTTTGGCATCTTCTACGTAGGAGCCGTTAATCATAGCGAAAAAGTCTGGCTTTAAGGCTTTGATTTCTGGCACCAAACCATAAGGAGTTCGTCCTGACGCAATTCCTGTCAAAATTCCCTTTTCTTTCAGTGATTTGAAAACCTGCTGAATTGATTCAGGAATGTAGCCTGTATTCTTCACACGTAGCGTGTCGTCAATGTCAAAAAAGACTATTTTTATTTTTTTTGCCTTATATCTGAGTTTTGCATCCATATAATTCCATTATCCTTTGGTTGAAAATTAACTAATTTTCATTATACCACTATTGGTCCTCTTGCGCCACCAAACCATGCTGGAAAGCATAAACAACTGCTTGAGTACGATCGCTAACAGCTAGTTTGGATAAGATATTGGAAACATGGGTCTTAACAGTTTTTAAGGATATGAAGGACTCATCTGCAATTCGTTGATTATCATATCCCTTGGCTAACAGCGTCAAGATTTCGCGTTCACGAGCTGTCAAGTCATCATGTAAATCTGGGTGGCGTTTATGGTGCTCTACTTTTTTCTCTACTTCTGTCTCAATAGCATATTCTCCAAGAGCTACCTTGCGGATGGCTGCTAAGATTTCGTCAGCACTTGACGTTTTCAACATATAGCCACGAGCTCCTGCTTCCAGCACAGGATAGATTTTTTCATTATCTAGATAGGAGGTCAGGATGACAATCTGCGCTTGCGGCCATTCCTTCAGCAAGGCCAGGGTTGCTTCTACGCCAGTCATCTTGGGCATAACCAAGTCCATCACTACAACATCGGGTTTAACCTCTAATGCTTTAGCCAAACCTTCCTCGCCATCACTAGCTTCTGCAACTACTTCAACATCTGGCTGTAAATTTAAGTAACTTTTCAATCCTAGACGAACCATCTCATGGTCGTCAACCAACATCACTCGAATCGTATTCATCTTCTTTTCCTTTCAATAGTGGGATACGAATATCGATCGCCACTCCCTTATTTGGAGCTGTGCGAATTTTTATCGTTCCAGCCATGTCTTCAACCCGCTCACGTATGTTTTGAAGACCGTAACTTAATTCATCATCTGCACCTTGTTGGAAGCCGATACCATCGTCTGTCATTTTCAATTGAAGTTCTGTTTCTTTCTGCAAGAGGTAAACATCCAAATGCTTGGCCTTGGCATGTCGCAAGGTATTACTGATAATTTCTTGCGCAATGCGGAAAAGATGTTCTTCAATTAGTTTCGGTAACTCCTCTACTTCATGTTGGAAATGAACGATAATATTACTTTTGTCGCTAACTTCACGCAAAATCAGCTCAAATCCTTCAACCAAGGTTTTACTTTCAAGTTCACTTGGGCGTAGATGTAATAATAGGATGCGTAGATCTCTTTGGGCAGACTCAATCATGTCTTTCACGAGCATCAGCTGTTCCTGCAAGGTTTCCTGCGGAAGAGTGGATAGATTGGACGATAATCCTGACAAAATCATGCTCGTTGCAAATAACTCTTGACTAACCGTATCATGCAAATCCCTGGCAATCCGTTTCCGTTCTCCCTCAACAATCTCTTCTTTCTTGACTAAATCTTGATTGTCAACCAGCTGCACCTGACGCGTGAGGTTTCTGACCTTATCAGACAACTGGAGCAAGAGTTGATCACTTTCGGTATCTGTTCGAATACTTTTATTCTTCAAGATAGCTTGTAACTTCGTCCGCATAACCTGAGTGGAGGCTAGGCTGACAGTTTGTACCATTACAGCTAGAAAAAGAGTCAAAACAATAACTAGTAGAATGAGAGTAAACACGAGCTGCTCCGTTGAAATCCAGAGCGTAACATCTAGCAATGAATAATTTAAAAGTGGGAGGGTGGAAGCAATCACTACAAAAACAATAAGACAGGCAAACCAGGCTAGGAGTAGGTAGGTACGTTTTCTCATACGCGAACCACCTCCACATCTCCCAGTATATTGTTGGTAACGACTTTTACACGTTTGTGTGATTCTTGATAATCGGGACTATTGACCGCTATACTTTCATTCCGCAAATCCCAGTATGATTCACCCAAGAAACTTACTCGTCCATAGATACTAGTTGCTGAAAGTGCAACCTCAACATCAATTGGAACAATAATTTTTGTCCGTCCAAACGTTTTACGAATAACAACAATATTATCTCTGCCAACTAATACAGTCTTATCCAAATCAACTACATCATTGCCAAACAAGCGTACAATGTTAATATCTTCAAAACCAAACCTATCTTGAGAGTGGTCGTGGTTGCCAAACCATCTATTTTTCTCTTTTTGAACCTGTAGAGAATAGTCACTGAAAATAATATGGGTATATTGGTTTCTCTTTTCATAACGTGAAAAGAAATTAATCAGCATGTACACGACTAGCAGCATAATCCCAATAATGAAGAAGGGATTTAAAACAAAGACCAAAAATAATAGAGATAAGGAGCTGACCAGTAAAACACTATTAACTTTTCTTCCTAGGAAGTACCAAATGACGAGTAATAAGGCAGAGAAAAGTAGCAGGGTCCGACTGGCCTCATTGGCTACCACGTCAAAGGCTGCCATCGTAAAAATCATACTTTCTATTAGTAGAAAAAATTGAACTTTCCGCATCTTCTCCATCCTTTCTATACTATTGTAACAAAAAATAAGTAAAAGAACTCCATCCAAAGTAGGAAATATAGTCGAATGAATTAGCTTTCAGACAAGGAACTGAGGCGCAGGCTATACTAAAGTATGGCAAGGCGAAAGTGACGATGTATCAAAGATAATTCAAATGACTGATATGTAAAGCCCTTTGTCAAGTAAAAAACAATCGAACTGATAAAAAATGAAAAGTATCTAGAAAGAGCCTAGTTCTTAGCTTCGGGCATTGGCCACTCTGATATTCGTGGATTGGTTACCTACAGGTCAATGGTTCTGCCGCGAGTCCTACTCTCTATAAGCGTGGATCACAATTGTGCCACTTAGTCGTTTCGTAGATGACTCAAACCTTGAAGTCCTAAACTCCTTCAAGATACTTTCCATTCAAACATGATTTCAATCCTTATTTCTGTCCAAATTCACCCAGTGATTTTGGATAGAAATAGGGATTCCTCATCGCTCTGCGATGATAAAACTTAATTGTCAAAAGTGTACATGAAAACAAGTGCTAACTTCAAGCTATTCTTCCTGTCATCATCCCCCAAATAAAACCAGATAATTCCCGTGCAATAGCTGTTTTAGCAACATTTTGTTTCTTATTTTTTTCTAGAACAAGTGTGCGATAACGTCTTCTTAGGCGTTCATTAGCCTTATCCGCATAAGCAATTACCTCCACTCGGTTTCCACTTTGTCTCCTTTTCAATTCTTTGGATTTATACCCAATAGTCCCCTTAGCCAATGATTGTGCAGCTTCTATCAGAAGTCGTCTCACATGGCTATTACTAGCTTTGGTGATAGCACCTCTTCTCTCCTTGTCGCCACTAGAGTTTTCGCTAGGAGTCAGCCCAAGATAAGAAGCAAACTGTTGAGCTGTCGCAAAGCGATTAAAATCTCCGATTTCTGTCACAATGGAAAGAGCGGTTAGTGTTTTAATGCCAATAAAGCAAGAAAGCCGTGAGACCTTCTCTTGATAACTGTCGCTTTGAGCCAGTTGCTCAATTCGTGCATCATACCGTTCTATTTGAACTACTAATTTCTCATAGGTCAATAGATATTCTGTCAAAATCTCTGCGTAAAGTCCATCAGGATTTAGGGAACGGAGC
>NZ_JARQPL010000057.1:0-8273 GCF_046032535.1 Streptococcus suis
TAGTCAAGTTAACATTATTACACTCATTAAAAATTTGGGATTGAAAAATCCCCATAAACTTATTTTACGAGGAGGAAATATATGCCATTTGTACGTATTGATTTGTTTGAAGGACGCACAGAGGAACAAAAAATTGCCCTTGCGCGTGAAGTGACCGAGGTGGTATCACGCAATACCAATGCACCAAAAGAAGCCATTCATGTCTTTATCAACGATATGCCAGAAGGAACCTACTACCCACAAGGTGAAATGAAACGTAAATAAGAGAAAACACTCTTGCAACAAAATGCAGGAGTGTTTCTTTATATCAAGATTATTTCTTATCGTCTTCATCCATGCTGAGAACGCTGAGGAAGGCTTCTTGTGGAACTTCGACAGATCCGATGGCCTTCATCCGTTTTTTACCAGCTTTTTGTTTTTCTAGGAGTTTGCGTTTACGGGAAACGTCACCACCATAACACTTGGCCAAAACGTTTTTACGTAGGGCCTTGATGTCGCTACGGGCAACAATTTTCTGACCGATAGCTGCTTGTATTGGTACTTCAAACTGTTGACGCGGAATGATTTTCTTGAGTTTGTCCACGATAATTTTCCCACGTTCGTAGGCAAATTCCTTGTGGACGATAAAGCTGAGGGCATCGACCTTATCGCCATTGAGGAGAATATCCATTTTCACCAACTTGGATGAACGGTATTCAGAAATCTCATAGTCGAAGCTGGCATAACCACGAGTGGATGACTTAAGCTTATCAAAGAAGTCAAAAACAATCTCCGCCAGTGGAATTTGGTAGATGACATTGACACGATTATCATCGATGTAATCCATAGTCACAAAGTCACCACGCTTGCGTTGGGCCAATTCCATGACTGCACCGACGTATTCCTGTGGTACCATGATTTGTGCCTTAACGTAAGGCTCTTCGATAGTGGCGATCTTGGTTGGGTCTGGGAATTCGGATGGGTTGGCTACATCAATCATTTCACCGTCCGTCATGTTGACATGGTAAACCACCGACGGTGCTGTCATGATGAGGTCAATGTTAAACTCACGCTCAATTCGTTCTTGGATAACATCCATGTGCAAGAGCCCCAAGAATCCACAGCGGAAACCAAATCCAAGTGCCTGCGAGGTTTCAGGTTCGAACTGCAAGCTGGCATCGTTTAGCTGGAGTTTTTCCAAGGCTTCCCGAAGGTCATTGTACTTGTTGGAATCGATTGGATAGATACCTGCAAAGACCATTGGGTTCATCTGCTTGTAGCCCGCTAGTGGCTCACTGGCAGGATTTTCAGCCAAGGTCACCGTATCACCGACACGGGTATCCGCAACTGTCTTGATGGAGGCTGCAATGTAACCAACATCACCAGTCGCCAAGTAATCACGACCGATTGCTTTTGGTGTGAAGATACCCACTTCCGTCACATCAAAGGTCTTGCCATTGCTCATCATCTGAATAGTATCGCCAGGTTTTACCACACCGTTGACAATACGAACTTGCAGGATAACGCCTCGATACGGATCGTAAACCGAGTCAAAAATCAAGGCTTGCAACGGTGCTGCAACATCACCAGTCGGTGCAGGGACTTTCTCTACGATTTGCTCCAAGATTTCCTCGATACCAATACCCGCCTTAGCTGATGTTGGCACTGCTTCTGAGGCATCCAAACCAATCACATCTTCGATTTCCTGACGAACCCGCTCTGGGTCTGCTGCTGGTAGGTCAATTTTGTTAATGATTGGCAAGATTTCCAAATCATTGTCCAAGGCTAGATAAACGTTAGCCAAGGTCTGTGCTTCAATCCCTTGAGCAGCATCCACCACCAGAATCGCCCCCTCACAGGCCGCAAGAGAACGCGATACCTCATAGGTAAAATCCACGTGTCCTGGTGTGTCAATCAAGTGGAAAATGTATGTCTCTCCATCTTTAGCTGTATAGTTGAGTTCGATTGCGTTGAGTTTAATTGTGATACCACGCTCGCGTTCCAAGTCCATACTATCCAGCAACTGGGCTTGCATTTCACGGCTGGAAACTGTTTCTGTCTTCTCAAGAATACGGTCAGCCAAGGTTGATTTACCATGGTCGATGTGGGCAATAATGGAGAAATTACGAATTTTCTCCTGTCGTTTTTTCAAATCTTCTAAATTCATGTTTCTTCCTCTACAAGGGTATTACTCCTCATTATATCAGATTTAGTGATAATTTTCCATAAGAAAAACACCTAGAAAACTAGGTGTCTGCTCTGCTATTTTCCCAGCCAAAGACCGATCTCTCGTTCGGCTGCTTCTGCACTATCTGAGCCATGAACGACATTTGCCACAATTCCCTCTACGGGCGCTGTCGCAAAATCTCCACGAATAGTCCCAGGTAGGGCGTTTACTGGATTGGTAGCTCCCATCATATCTCGCCAAGATTTGATAACTTCTGGCCCTTCTATAATGCCAGCTATCATCGGCCCGCTCGTCATATATTGTACTAATTGCGGGAAGAAAGGTTTATCTGTCAAATGATCATAATGTTGACTGATTAGCTCTTCTGTCGCTGTAACCATTTTTAAATCTTGGATTTGAAATCCCCTGCGTTCGATACGTGAAAGAATTTGTCCCGCAAGTCCACGCTTAAGAGCATCTGGTTTGATGATGATGAAAGTACGTTCCATGATTTTTCTCCTGAACTGTTTATTAGATGTTACTTAAGATAGCATCCCATGCCTGATCGTATCCGTGACGAGTCTCAGAAGAAAAGATAACGAATTGATCATTTTTATCAAAATCCAATTTCTTTTTAATCATCGATTCGTGCTTATTCCACTTTCCTCGTGGGATTTTATCAGCCTTCGTTGCCACAATAATAACAGGAATTTCATAATATTTCAAGAAATCATACATTTGAACATCATCTGCTGATGGCTCATGACGCATGTCTACTAAACTTACAACAACACGTAGATTCTCTCGTGTTGTCAAATACTCTTCAATCATTTTGCCCCATTTAGCACGCTCAGTCTTGGAAACCTTGGCATAGCCATAGCCTGGCACATCGACAAAACGAATTTTGTCATCGATATTGTAAAAGTTTAACTGTTGGGTCTTACCTGGTTTTCCTGAAGTGCGGGCCAGATTTTTTCTTCTGAGCAAGGTATTGATGAAGGAAGATTTTCCTACATTTGAACGACCAGCCAGGGCGATTTCTGGAATATCGTCATCTGGGTATTGGGCCTTTGAAACCGCACTCAGTAGAATTTCAGCATTGTGTGTATTGATTTCCATTCTTTACCTCTCATAAATAAGGGGGAGAAAGCTAATTGCTTATCACCCCTAATGATCATTTTTAGGCAGTTTCTAGCAATGGCTTTTCCTTACCATCAACTGCTGCTTTTGTAACACGAACACGTTTGACGTCATCTTGACTTGGAACTTCAAACATGACATCCAACATAGTTTCTTCGATAATTGAACGAAGTCCACGCGCTCCTGTTTTCCGCTCAATCGCCTTCTCTGCAATGGCCAACAAGGCATCCTCATCAAAATCCAACTCGACATCATCGTAAGACAAGAGGGTTTGATATTGTTTAACCAGTGCATTCTTAGGCTCCGTCAAGATGCGAACCAAGTCCTCGGTTGTTAACTGGTCTAAAGCTGCAAATACAGGCAAGCGACCAATCAACTCTGGAATGATACCGAATTTTTGAATATCGTCTGCAATGATATGTTGCATATATGATTCTTTTTCATCAATAGCACGATTGTTTTGACCGAAACCGATGATTTTCTCTCCAAGACGTTGCTTAACGATTTCTTCAATCCCATCAAAAGCACCACCTACGATGAATAAAATGTTTTTGGTATCCACATGAATCATTTCTTGGTTTGGATGTTTGCGTCCGCCTTGCGGTGGAACACTGGCAACTGTTCCTTCAATGATTTTCAAGAGAGCCTGTTGGACACCTTCACCCGAAACATCGCGGGTAATGGACACATTTTCACCTTTTTTGGCAATCTTATCAATTTCATCCACATAGATAATTCCTCGTTCTGCCCGGTCAATGTTAAAATCTGCAGCCTGCAAAAGCTTGAGGAGAATATTTTCTACGTCCTCACCGACATAACCCGCCTCAGTAAGAGCAGTCGCATCAGCAATAGCAAATGGGACATTCAAACTTTTAGCCAAGGTTTGAGCCAAGAAGGTTTTTCCTGAACCAGTCGGGCCAATCATGAGGATATTTGATTTTTGTAAATCAACATCGTTCTCATCACGACTATCCTGGAAATTGATACGTTTGTAGTGGTTGTAAACGGCTACTGCTAAGGCACGCTTTGCACGATCCTGTCCGATGACGTAGTTGTTCAGGATATTGAGTAATTCTTGTGGCTTTGGTGTATCGGCCAAGTCTGTCAAAACTTCTTCTGCCAATTCCTCACGAATGATTTCTTGGGCCAATTCTACACATTCATTACAAATGAAAACATTATTTCCTGCTATAATTTTTTTAACTTCTTCTTGATTTTTTCCACAAAATGAACAATAAATCAACTCATGGGTATGCTTAACAGCCATATATTTCCTCTTTCATATCTCTTATCTAAATAAAAAGCCATAAATAGCATGAATGCTATTAACCAGATTGGTAAAAGCATTCAATAAAAATAAAATGGCTAGACCAAAACGTTTCTTTCTAAAGGCTTGAATAGCACAAAGGACGCATATTCCGCAGAGAAACGCTGTAAATAAACCGAATAAACTTCTCTCCATGCCTAACCATCTCTTCTTTCATAGGTTTTTATTGTAAAATCATACGGGTTTTTCTCGTCTTTTGGACGTAAATTGGCGCTTTGTAGCTGAAATTTCTCCATAGGAAATGCTTTCGGAAAATACACATCGCCATTAAATTGACCGTGAATATCTGTCACTATTAAAGCTTCAATGTAAGGTGCAAAAGCAGTAAAAATTTGTCCCCCACCAAGCACAAATAGTGTCTGCTCCTGTTTGTTATACCAATCTAGGACAGCTTCCACACTGTGTAAAATGGTAACATGTTCATTCTCTAGTTGATAGGTTTTATCTGTAGTCAAAACGATGGTGTGACGATTGGGAAGAGCACGTTTACCCATGCCGTCGAAGGTTATACGTCCCATCACCATCGTGTGACCTGTTGTCGTTTCTTTAAAATGAGCCCAGTCAGCAGGCAAATACCAGGGCAATTTATCGCCTTTTCCAATCAATCCATTTTCATCTTGGGCCCAAATTGCAACTATCTTCTTTGTCATTTTCTCTCACTTTCCGTCCTATCATTCTATCAAAAAAACATAAAAAATGCACTTACCAAGTAGGTCTAGTGCAAATTTTTATCATGCTGAAACTATCACCGACTCCTCAGAGATAGGGAAGATTCCGAGATTCGTAGAATGTGAATCTCGCTGATGCTGGAAAGCCCCCTCATCTTAAATCGCCAAGTCAAATTTGAGTTGCGGTTTAACTGGCTTCGAAAGTCTGAGTATAGACTGTTGAAGGTTGGAAGTGAAACAGGTCGGGGAACTGTTTCAGCCCGAGCCTAAAAATAAAGAAGCGAGGTAAAAGAACGAAGTTCTTCACTGCTAATCCAGTTAAATTGCTAGATCGAATTTTAACTGCGGCTTAACCGGCTCATAGTCCACCAATTCAAAATCTTCTGCCCGAATATCAAAGAAATTGGTACCGTCAGGAACATTTAAGACCAAACGTGGCTCAACTTCAGATGGTGTACGACGGAGTAATTCTTCAGCCTGTTCAAACTGATTGTCATAGATGTGAAGATTGTTGATGAAATAGAAAAACTTCCCAACCTTCCATCCAAAATGTTTAGCAATCATCATCTGAAGGGCTACATACTGCATAGCGTTGATATGATGGGCTACCAACATATCATTTGACCGTTGAGTTAGAGTTGCATCCAGATAAATCTCCCCATCCACTCGGCGAACATCAAACATAGTTTGAAAGGCACATGGCAACAAACCAGCAGATTGGTCAAAAGCTTCATAATCCCATAAGGAAATCACATTGCGACGGTTCCATGGATTTTCTTCCAAGTGCTTGAGGATTTTTGAAATGATGTCATGCTTTTTCACGATAGCACCGTAACGTTCACCGATTGTGCCTGTTCCTTCAACTTCCCAATCATTCCAATACTGGACACCGTATTTTTCCTGTAAAACCAACAAATCATTGGTCTGGTCTTGGTAAATCCAGAGAATTTCCTTAATGGCTGATTTAATCGGGATAGGTCTTAGTGTGGTAATAGGAAACTCCCCCTTGGCCAAATCATACTCCGCAAAGGCACCAGTAATATACTTGGAATTAGCGACATTTCCATCCTTGTAACGTGGGCGAGCATTTTCTGAAAAAACGCCATCTTCCATAATCTTACGAATGTTTTCTTTAAAAATAATATCTGCTTTAGTCATGGTCTTAGTATAGCAAATTCTAGCAAAAAACTCCAGTTTTGCACTGGAGTTCTCATTTGAAAAAGAATGAATAAAAATCAAGGTGGAACAAACCAGATAGGGCAGTTATTATGCTGAACAATATAAAATACAAGGCAACCAGGAGAACACTCAACAATATCTGACGAACATTTTTCGTATAAATCGCCGTTGGTAAGCTGGCTAGTCCGAAAAATGGAATGATGAAAAATGTCAGTTTAAAATTCACATTTACAAGATCAAACCATTGCCCTATTGGTAAAAATAACAAGGCAATGAGAAAAATTGCGATACCATACAAAACTAGATTTAATCTTTTTAGTAAAGTCAGGTTCATAACTACTCCTTCTAGGGGCCAAATATAAAGTAGCCAATACCGAATATCAGAGGAAATGAGATCATCAAGAAGATACTAATCAAACCAGTCCACAATTTTTTATAATAAATAGATAGTATAAGAATTAAAGTCCCCAGTATAGGAAGAATCAACATGGTTGCTACGTTTCCCCAGCTAGACGGGAAAAACCAGTCACGAATCCAGTAATCAAGGAAAAAGGCAGACAGTAAAATCAAAAGCCCGACTATAGTTAGATAGTCAATTAGTTTAGGCATACTTACTTGTTTCATACACCAACACTCCTTTCTCTTTTCACTATTATTGTACCCTTTTATCAACCGAATTTCAATATATGTATATAAAGAAAGTGTGACAGCGGATTAGAAAAAAAGCAGAGTTTCCCCTGCTTCAGTTATTATTTCAAGACAAGTGATGCTGCACCTAATACACCTGCATCATTACCACGTGTTGCCAAGACAATTTGTGTACTTTCCTTGATTTGTGGGAAGCTATTTTCAGCAAAGACCTTGCGAACGCCATCCAATAAGAACTCTCCTGCAGCTGATACACCACCACCCAGAACGATGTAGGCAGGATTGAGGACTGCTGCAATGTTTGCACAAGCAACACCTAGGTATTCTGAGAAGTGACGGTAGACAATCAAGGCCAAATCATCGCCTTCTTTTGCCAAATCAAAGACATCTTTAGCCGTTACATCTTGCCCATCATCGATCATTTGTTTCAGTTTAGCATCGCCAGCGTATTGATCAGCATAGC
The DNA here is from genome assembly GCF_046032535.1 of Streptococcus suis. Classification (GTDB taxonomy): domain Bacteria; phylum Bacillota; class Bacilli; order Lactobacillales; family Streptococcaceae; genus Streptococcus; species Streptococcus suis_AK. Next base: position 7,572 of record NZ_JARQPL010000057.1, read on the forward strand.
GACGGCTGAGGTTAACAATACCTGTCGCTGAAGCAACTGTTTCTAGACAACCTTTCTTACCACAAGTACATGCAAATGGCTCATCAAAGTCAACTGTGATATGACCTAATTCACCACCAGCACCTTTGACCCCACGAATCAAGTTTCCAGCAGCGATGACACCGCCACCAACACCTGTACCAAGCGTCATAAAGACAACGTTGGGATTGTTATTACCAGCACCAACCCACTGCTCACCGAGAGCCGCTACGTTGGCATCATTGTCGATAAAGAATGGCAAACCAAGTGCAGTTTCAAACTGTTCTTTGACCAACTGCAAAGTCTTCCAGTTGAGGTTATAAGCACCGATAACAGTACCAGCTTCGCTATCAACGACACCAGGAGACCCCATACCAACACCCAAAAAGTCATCTTTTGTCAAACCATGGGTTTCAAATCGCTGCTTGATACTGTCAATAATATCAGGTACAATGTGACTTCCATCGTCTAATATATTTGTCTTGATAGACCATTTTTCTTGAATTTCTCCCTCAGTAGTCAAGATGGCCAATTTAACAGAAGTTCCCCCAAGGTCAATACCAATAATTTTTTTAGACATAATCATCACCTCAAATGTATTTTCTTTATTATAACATAATGCAAAGGTTTGCGTAAAGCCTTTTCAAAAAATTGAACAGATAAAAAATTTGCCCTAACGAAACA
>NZ_JARQPL010000058.1:0-7437 GCF_046032535.1 Streptococcus suis
ATTCTGTTGATGTTATGCAGTTTTCTCAAAGTAACTTCTGGAAGGACGGGAACTAGAACTTACTTTGAGAATTTACCTCAGATTTCCGATGAGTTTGATAGGTATTAAAATAAATTAATGAGGCGCATCAGGTGCATATTAAAACGAACCTGTCTAGCATAGTAGATATTTCCACCATTTACATATAACTTCCCACCATTTAGCAAAGCTAAGGGATGAAAATAGGTATATGTTTCTTCTGTAGTATTCCCTAAGCTTGGTGCTACTACTGTTCTGGAGTATTCTTTAGCTAAAGAGAGTGTATGTTCTCCACCATGCTCAGCAATATAGTCAATATAGGCTGGACCGAAATTATATGCCTGAACTGCTGTCCAAACCTCTACTCCTTTTTCCTCAGCCAACCGTAGGTTTTCTGTTAGGTAGATAATTCCTTGCCTGATACTCTCTCTACTATCCGTGATAGTGTTAGCATAGCCAGTAGCGGACTCACTTGATTGCATGACATCTGCTTCTTGTCCCTTGGTTTCTGTGTAAATCATTGCTAGGACTAGTTCTTCATTAGCTGGTGTGTCGTTTTCTGCCAATACTTCTTGTACCATAGTTTGATAGGTCATCACTTGCTTGACTGCACTGTAGGTTTTATAGAATTTGTAACCGAGAAAAATCAGCAAAAGAAGTATCAGCGTACGTATCAGTTTTTTCATTTACTTGCTCTTTATGTCTTCAATATTTTTAATAAGAATAGAATAGGTCCCGTTGTCATTTTGAATAAACTCAACCGATTCTGCATCCTCATAGATTGCATTTGGCACAATCAACTCAATTCCGTTTGATAAAGATAGCTTCTGATTTTCAAATTTCTTAAGTTGACGGCTACTATCAATTTCATCGAAGGAAATCTTATCAGGTATGACCTCTTTCAGTTGATCGACGAAATTTAAACGAGCGGTCAGGTTGTTATCGAATAACTGATCAGCCAATTTTTCGGGTGAAAGCTCATTATCTTCTTCCAAATTGTTAAAAATAGCTGATTTGACTTTCGATTGAAATTGAAAATCGCCTTGATGGAAATTGTCAGCAATCTTCTGTGCAGTTTGCTCTACTGCTTTGATTGATTTCTTTGCAGAAATAGCTGGTGTGACTTGCAGAAGATTATCTGAGAAATAATTGAGGAAGGCTCCATTGTGTTTGATTCTTTTCTCAATCAAATGATACTTCCGCGTTTGAAGATTGACAATCAAGGCTTCATCAGGTGCTGAACCTGCTCCAGGTAAATTATTCTGGGTGATTTTTAAAGGACTTCCGCTTTCCAGACCAACGTGGGCGAGATTTTCACGCAGTGAGATTCTCAAAAAGGCAAAATGTTCAACACCATTTCGTTCAAACTCTATGAAAATGAGGTCATTAGTTTTTAAATTCTCAGAAATTGAAAATTCTTCTTTCCAGAGATTGGCAATCTTGACAGAGTTGGTCAGTAGGTCACCATCTAAATAGTCAAGAAAAGGATTGTCGGGGTTAAATTGTCCTGTTTTTGCTTCATCAGAAAAGACACGTTCAATCTTTTTACGCAAATATTCTTCTATTTTTGGGCTAACAGTCAAAAGCTGGTCGGCAAGGACCAGCTCTGTATCATCAGGACTAAATTGATGTATGATGGCTTTTTTTACAAATATATCCATTATAAACCTTCGTAAAGTGGGAATTGATCTGTCAAAGCACGCACTTCTTGACGGACTTCCTCAAGAGCGGTTTCATTTTCTGCATTTTCAAGTGCTTTGATAGTTAGTTGTGCAACCTTGCGAGCTTCCTCTACTCCAAAACCGCGAGCAGTAATGGCCGCAGAGCCAATACGGATACCGCTTGTTTTGAATGGTGAGAGTTTTTCGTAAGGAATTGAGTTTTTATTGAGAGTAATATTTACTTCATCCAAGAGATGCTGAGCAACTTTACCATTTTCAACAACTTTGGTCACGTCAACGAGGAAGAGATGGTTGTCTGTTCCTCCTGTGATGACTTTAAAGTTAGGGTTTGCAAGGAAGACTTCGGCCATGGCCTTGCTGTTCTCAATCACTTTCTGAGCATAGTCTTTGAAAGCTGGGTCCAAAACTTCTTTGAAAGATACGGCTTTTGCAGCAATGACATGCTCTAATGGACCACCTTGGATGCCTGGGAAGATGGCTGAGTTGATTTTCTTGATGAGCTCTTCATCATTGGTCAAAATTAAACCACCACGTGGCCCACGAAGAGTTTTATGAGTTGTAGTTGTTGTAATATGGGCATGTGGCACTGGGTTCGGATGAAGACCTGCTGCTACAAGACCAGCAATATGAGCCATATCCACCATCAGTTTGGCACCCACTGCATCTGCAATTTCGCGGAATTTAGCAAAGTCAATTGTACGGGCATAGGCTGAAGCACCTGCTACAATCAATTTTGGCTGTACTTCTTTTGCTTGTTTTAAAATTGCATCGTAATCAAGCAAGCCAGTTTCTTCGTCAACATTGTAAGCTACAAAGTTGTAAGTTTGTCCTGAGAAGCTAACTGATGCACCGTGAGTCAAGTGACCACCTGCAGCTAAGTCCATCCCCATAACAGTGTCTCCTGGCTCAATCAAGGCCATGTAGGCAGCACAATTGGCCTGGCTTCCTGAGTGTGGTTGAACGTTAGCAAATTTCGCACCGAATATTTCTTTAGCACGTTCAATAGCTAAACTTTCAACTACATCAACGCATTCCGTACCGCCATAGTAACGACGACCTGGGTAACCTTCTGCGTATTTATTGGTCAAAATAGAACCTTGAGCTGCCATAACAGCTTTAGAAACAACGTTTTCAGACGCAATCAATTCAATATTATTTTGTTGGCGTTTTTCTTCAGCTTGGATAGCTTCCCAAACTTCTTTATCAAATTCTTTGTAGTTAACTTTGTCAAAAATCATATACGGTACTCCTTTGTATTGGGCTAAATGTGCTTGATAAAACGCTTCTGCATTTTATCGGAGTGATAGCCATTCTTTTCGTAGAAAAGATGGGCTTGGAGACGACTTTCAGCAGAATTGAGGCGAATAAAATGGTAGCCCTCTTTCTGTGCAATTTGCTCAACGGCTTTCAGCAGGCTTGCTCCAATCCCTTGTCCTTGATGACCAGGCAAAACAGCTAGTCCGAGAATATTGAGGCCTGTATCCGAATAGAGACTTTCATAGACTTGTGCGTGAATGTAGCCTTGCACTGCGCCACTTATGTCATCTATATAGACCAACAAGATATGCCCCAATGTGCTCGTGCATCTAAAAAACTGTCGCTCAATTTGTTCCAATGAACAATCATACCCTAAGGATTGAGCATTGATTTCTCGGATGACTATCAAGTCACTTTTCTCAATGGGACGAATCATAAAACTACCTCAAATTCTATTTCGGGAATGGCTTTCTGAATCTCTTCGCGGCTGATAGCACCTTGGCGCAAAATCCGCGCTTTCTGTCCAGAAAGGTCCAAAATCGTTGAATCAATGCCTGTCAGAGCTTGGTCATCCTCAATGCCAGGCAAATCAACTGGAAATTGTGCCTGGATGTCCGAAAACTTCTTGCCGCTTTCGTTTCCTGAAATATTGGCGGACGGTCCAATAAGTGGGCCAGTCTCTGAAATCAAACGTAAGGTTTGTTCGTGATTGGGAAGACGAAATCCAACAGTATCCAGTCCAGAATTAACCCAAAAAGGAACATTTTCGTTTGCTTTCAGGATAATCGTTAGTGGTCCTGGCATAAATCTATTATACAATTTCTCCAGAAAAAATGGTGTATTTTGACTGAAAAAATAAATATCGTTCAGATTTGAGACATTTAAGTTCATTGCCTTGTCCCTCGGACGCTGTTTCAACTGATAGACACGATTGACTGCATCTTCATTCAAGGCTTGGGCAAAAAGCCCATAGACTGTTTCAGTTGGAAGGATAACAGCACCACCATTTTCAAGAATTGTTCGGAGTTTATCCATTGTCATCCGCTACGACCTTTCTATCCTGTCCAAATTGGTCTTTGAGGACTCTAATTCGCTTTTTGGGGAAATGCAGAGCGAGTAAGTCGGTTAGATCTTGCCCTTGCTTGTAGCCGATTTCAAAGTAGAGTTTTCCTTTTTCCTTCAAAAATGCCCCTGCTTGCTCCGCAATTTGTCGATAGATAGCCATGCCATCTTCTTCCGCAAATAAGGCCAGATGAGGCTCAGAGGTCAATACATTGAGTCCAACTTCATCTGTGTCATCTGGTGAGATATAGGGCGGATTAGAAACAATGATGTCAAATTTCCCTGTCACTGCTTGCAAGACATCCGATTCTAGAAAGTGAACAGAGACTTGGTTGGTTCTTGCATTTTCCTGAGCCACTGCTAGGGCATCCTTTGAAATGTCAACTGCTACCACTTCCCAATCAGGTCTAGCTTTTGCAAGGGAAATAGCTATGGCACCGCTTCCTGTACCGATGTCTAAGATACGCAAACCTGCTCCGCTATTTTCCTGCAAAATCAAATCAACTAATTCTTCCGTTTCAGGTCTTGGAATCAAGACTCGCTCATCCACCGCAAACTCCAGGCCATGAAAATCAGCCTTGCCGATAATGTACTGGGCAGGTCGGTGCTGGGAAAGTTGCTGAAAAATCGCATCAATCTCTTCTTTGTCAGCCGGTGTGACTTCCTGACGGAGCAGGAGGAGAAATTCCGTCAAGTTCAGTCCCTTTAAGCCACGAAAGGTGAAGGACAGGGACTCTGCCTCTTCACCGATTACGACTAATTGTTCTTCGTATGTTGCAAATAATTGAGCGTAATTCATTATTTGTTAAGCTCTTCTAGTTTTTGCGTTTGATCGTAGAGAACAAGGGCATCTACGACTTCGTCCATCTTACCTGACAAGATAGTATCCAGCTTTTGCAAGGTTAAGCCGATACGGTGGTCTGTCACACGGTTTTGTGGGAAGTTGTAGGTACGGATACGCTCTGAACGGTCACCAGTACCAATGGTTGACTTGCGTTCCGCATCCTGCTCATCCTGGGCAATCTGGGCAAAGTGGTCAGCTACACGGGCACGGATAATCTTCATGGCCTTTTCACGGTTTTTCTGCTGAGTCCGTTCTTCCTGCATTTCTACCTTGATATTGGTTGGTAAGTGAACGATACGCACGGCAGTCGCAACCTTGTTGACGTTCTGACCACCGGCACCAGATGCGTGGTAAATATCGACACGAAGATCTTTTGGATCGATGTCATATTCCACTTCTTCAACTTCAGGCATGATGAGGACAGTTGCTGTTGAGGTGTGGACACGACCTTGGCTTTCTGTCACAGGGACACGTTGAACACGGTGAGCTCCTGATTCATACTTGAGTTTTGAATAAACGGATTGACCAGAGACCATGGCAACCACTTCCTTGATACCGCCGACACCATTGTATGAAGCCTCCATAACCTCAAAACGCCAGCCTTGACCTTCTGCATACTTTTGGTACATGGTCAAGAGGTCACCTGCAAAGAGGGCAGCTTCATCACCACCTGCTGCACCACGGATTTCCAAGATGATGTTTTTGTCATCATTAGGGTCTTTTGGCAAGAGAAGGATTTTCAACTTTTCTTCATACGCTTCTTTGTCGGCCTTTGCTTGTTTAAGCTCTTCTTTAGCCATTTCTTCCAAGTCAGCGTCACCAGAAGATTCCTTAATCATTTCCTCGGCATCAATGATGTTTTGAAGAACAACCTTGTATTCACGGTAGGCTGTTACTGTGTCACGAGTTGCCGCTTCTTCTTTAGACAACTCCATAAAACGCTTGGTATCGCTGACTACATCAGGGTCAGACAACAATTCACCAAGTTCCTCGTAGCGGTCTTCCACCGCCTGTAATTGATCATAGATGTTCATAAAATTAAGATATTAAGGGCGTTAAACGAACAAAGCAAAAATAGGAGTTTTGACGAAGGACGAAAGCGTCCTAAGAAAAACTATCTTTTTTGCACAGTTCGTAGCCCGAATTCAGTTCCTTTCTAAAAATTTGGAAAGAACACACTTCTAGTTAGCTTGTAGGGCGTGTTCAGTTCTATTAAGATACAAAGCCCGTTAAGCAAGCACAGTCAAAATAGGAATTTTGACCAAGTGTTACAAACACTTGGAGAGATTATCTTTTTGACACAGCTTGTAGGGCGTGTTCAGTTCCTTTCTGTAATATGTAGGTCATGAAACAGGCACAGTTCGTAGCCCGTATTCAATTCCTTTGCCGTAGTATGTAAGTCATGAAAATTGGCACAGAGTCATAGGCAAATTCAGTTCATTTTCAAAAATTAGGGTAAATCTTTAATTTCCGGTGAAAAATAATGTTTGCGACAGACAGGAATGTAGGTTTCATTGCCACCAATTTGGATTTGTTCTCCTTCATAGGTAGGTTTACCGTCTTGTGTTCGCAAAACCATGGTGGCTTTTTTCGAGCAGTATTGGCAAATAGTTTTGATTTCATCTAATTTATCAGCCAATAAGAGCAAATGTTGGGAACCTTCAAACAGTTCATTTCGGAAATCATTTTTAAGACCGAAAGCCATAACGGGTACATCTAATTCATCGACTACGCGAGCAAGTGCGTAGACATGATGACGTCGAAGAAATTGTGCTTCATCAATGAGAACACAGTAAGGACGCGGTTCCATTTTTTCGATAAAACCAAAGATATCCATATCATCGTCAATGGCCACAGCCTCTCTTCTCATACCGATACGGCTAGAAACAACGCCAAAGGCATCACGAGTGTCCAAGGCAGAGGTCATGATGACAACGGGCTTGCCTTGCTCTTCATAGTTATGGGCTACTTTAAGAATTTCAATGGTTTTGCCAGAATTCATCGTCCCATATTTATAGTATAATTGAGCCACTTTTCACTTTCCAATCTTAAAATTTCACTCCTTCCATTCTATCATAATTTGACCATTTAGGAAACAGAAAAACAAGCTCGATTTGAGCTTGTTTGTTATTAGGACCAAGGTAATGATAAGAAATTTCCGACACACTCAAAAACAATTTTAGCTACCTTTGGTTTCCACTTGTATAACATGACACATCCATAGATTAAGCTGAAGAAGGAAAACGCAAGAAACAAGGGACCTTCCCATATAGTTTGGTAAAAAACAGTTATCACTAGATACAAAAATAGTCCAGTGAGTAGGAACGATAAAATCATACGATAAACATAGTTCATAAAGCAACACCTCCAATGTTCGTATAGAATAGCACAAATTGTAAGCGATGTCAATTATTTACTTATAGAAAGCAGGTGAAATTTATGCTATACTGAAACTAGCAAAATAAAGTCTAGTGGTAAAAAGTCAATTGAAAGTTGGTTAATTTTTAGATGATTTTCTAGACAAAAGGGTGCACTAAAAACACCTAGTGAAAATCGCTTTTTTTCACCAGTTTA
>NZ_JARQPL010000059.1:0-7223 GCF_046032535.1 Streptococcus suis
TATCATAATCATCCCCTAAAATCCGTTGCCAAATTTGACTAGCCCTTCCACCGACAAATATAGATGGATCCAAATGATCAACCGATAAACCTTTTGTCGCTAAAAAATTCACTCGACGTTGAAAATAGAATGTTTCTGTATCAAAAAGTACACCATCCATGTCGAAAATAATTGCTTTTACCATACTCGCCTCCTATTACTTTAATTGTAACACAGTTGAAAGAAGAAAATGTTTTTCTGAAATTTTCATACTTACCTCTTGTTCGCTTTTCGATAAAATTCTTGGCAAGATTTGTCTGAACATACTGACAATTTCATATCATTCTGCTATAATAGAAAAAAATATCCAAGGAGATGAGAATGAAAGTTATTAAATTTGGGGGAAGCTCACTTGCTTCAGCTGGACAGTTAGAAAAAGTTTTCAATATTGTTCAATCTGATTCAGAACGTCGCTTTGTTGTTGTGTCTGCACCTGGAAAACGCAATGCCGAGGATACTAAAGTTACTGATGCGTTGATTAAATATTATAAAGAATATGTTAACGGAAAAGATGTGACTGCCAGTCAAGAATGGATCATCAACCGCTATCAAGCAATGGTTGACGAACTTGGTTTCACAGCTAACAGCATGAAGAAAATCGCAGACAGCATCATCTCTTTGGCAAGCCTACCAATTGATGATAACGAATTCCTTTACGACGCTTTCTTAGCAGCTGGTGAAGATAATAATGCCAAATTGATTGCCGAATATTTTACCCACAGAGGATTGCCTACACGCTATGTCCATCCTAAAAAAGCTGGTATTATCGTCAGCTCCGAACCAGGAAATGCTCGCATTTTGCCTTCCAGTTATGACAAAATCGAAGAGCTTCGTGATACAGATGAAGTACTCATTATCCCAGGATTCTTCGGTGTAACTGTTGATAACCAGATTTGTACCTTCTCACGAGGTGGATCGGATATTACAGGTTCCATCATTGCTGCCGGGGTTAAGGCTGACCTCTATGAAAACTTTACAGATGTCGATGGTATTTTTGCTGCCCATCCTGGCATCATTAAAAATCCACATTCAATCAAAGAATTGACCTATCGTGAAATGCGAGAATTAGCTTATGCAGGTTTCTCCGTCCTCCACGATGAAGCCCTCCTTCCTGCCTATCGCGGGCGGATTCCATTGGTTATTAAAAATACCAATAACCCAACTCACCCTGGTACCCGAATTGTACACAAACATACCGAGCAAACAGTTCCTGTTGTCGGCATTGCTGCAGACGACGGTTTTGTCAGCATTAACTTGTCCAAATACTTGATGAACCGTGAAGTTGGTTTTGGTCGCAAGGTGTTGCAAATTCTCGAAGATCTCAATATTCGCTGGGAGCACATGCCGACCGGGATTGACGATTTATCCATCGTAGTCCGTGAGCGTGAATTGACTCCTATTAAGGAAGAAGAGATCCTTCGTCAACTCAATACGAAAATGGAAGTTGACAAGGCCGAAATCGAACATGGTTTATCTATTATCATGATTGTTGGTGAAAATATGAAGAGCCATGTCGGTGTAACAGCTACCGCTACCACCGCCCTCTCTAAACAAAACGTCAACTTGGCAATGATTTCACAGGGAGCCAGTGAAGTTTCTGTTATGTTCGTTGTCAAAACCGAAGAAAAGAAACGCGCCCTGCACGCACTCTATGAAGCTTTTTTTAACGAGCAATAATCACAACGAGGTCGGTCAGTTCCCTCTTCATACTCTTCGAAAATCAAAATCAGACATTGTTGACTTGATTTGATAAGTGTCAAGCTCCACTAGAGCTTGACAGCCTGCTACCATAAAATAAGAAAGTAGCTGGGTTATATCTGCTCTTGGAGAAACGAACTTCGTTCACTCTATCCCCAAGCTTCAAAGGTTTCCCAAACCTTTGGAGCTAGTCTGATTTTAATTTTCATCGAGTACCAATTAAAATTTGAATAAACAAAAATAGCTTAGAATCAACGTTTCTGACGATGCAATTCTAAGCTATTTTTTTAGGCTTTTTATACGAAAACTCAAGGTTAGTGTCAACATCTCAGCGCAGTGGTTGATTGGGTTTAACAGTCCAGTGGACTATTTTAGCCCGAGCCAACTGCTTGGAAGTGAGGGGAACTCTTTTTGACCTAGTCGAATCTTTCCCACTCCCCTTACATCGAAGTAATAAAAGTCAACTAAATGACGATATTTGTATTATAGACAATATCTAGGTAATACTGCTCTAATATTTTACCCTTCTATTCTAGCGAAAGAGGCGGATTATCGTCACTTTTACTATCGCTGTTATTCAAAAATTCGAGGTAGGCGATCTGTCAAAAGACAAACAACCTCGTAATTTATGGTTCCGATGCGATCAGCCCACTCCTGAACAGAGATCGTTTTATCTCCATCTTGACCGATTAGGGTGACTTTTTGACCAAGTGGATAAGCATGAGGTAAACGAATGGTGATCTGGTCCATCGAAATACGCCCTACAATTTCACAGACTTGCCCATCGACTAAGACTGATAAGCCCTGTAAGCTTCGTACGAGACCATCTGCATATCCTATCGGAACGGTCGCAATCCATTCTGAGTCGGTGCTGTGATAAGTAGCTCCGTAGCCAATTGTTGTGCCAGCTTCAACCTGCTTTACATGAACAATTTCAGATACGAGAGATAAGGCTGGTTGAACCTCAAACGGGAGTTCTAGTACTCGTCCACTCGGATTAAGTCCATAAAGAATGTTTCCCAAACGAACCAGGTTAAATACAGTATCAGCATGCCAAATGCTTGTTGCTGAATTGCTGGCATGAATCCAGCGCGGAGTAATTGGTAGAACATCCAAAAATTCTTTAAAAACAGACAGTTGACTCTCGAAGTGCACCTGATCAACCTCATCCGCAGTAGCAAAATGAGTATAGACTCCTTCGATGTCATACTCTAATTCTTCAAGGATAGCAATCGCTTGTAGCAAATCGGCTATTTTTCTAAAACCAATCCGCCCCATACCGGTATCTAGCTTAAGATGGACAGTTAGACCAGATAAATCAGCCTCCAAGTCTTTTGCATCTTGCAACCAGTCCAGACTGGCAACTGTCACACTGATATTGAGTTGATGAGCTACTGGTAAAAAACGTACAGGAACCACTCCTAAAATCAAGATAGGGTGCTCGATACCTGCTTTACGTAGCTCTAATGCTTCATCCAAATTCGAAACACAAAAACCAGCTGCTTGACTGGATAACTTTTTCGCTACCGCAACAGCTCCATGACCATAAGCATTCGCTTTAACAACAGCAAATGCTTCGGTCTTAGAGGGCAAGTTGGTCATTACTTGCTCGAAATTTTCCGCAATCGCATCTAAGTTAACCCGAATTTGCGTGGGTCGATGTTCACTTTCAATCATCTTTCTCCTCCAAAATCACACTAGCTTGTACAAAATTTCCTGAATGGCTAATGCTGAGCCAAATATTCCCATCAAAGGGACTCTTCGTCACATAGGGAACTCCTTTGCTGGTGTTCAGAATTTCAATATCATGAAATCCTATCTTACCAATGCCTGTCCCCAAGGCCTTGGTCAGCGCTTCTTTGGCTGACCAACGTCCAGCTAAATATTCTAACTGACGGCGACCGGACAGACTTTGATACCGTTCAAATTCTTTCTCTGTGAGAATCTTTTTGGGAAACCCTTGGTGTTTGATTCTGGCACTTTCAATCGCCTCCATCTCCTGAAGGTCAATGCCATGTCCTACTATCATTAATCGGTCTCCTTTTGCATAGTCATTTCATTTATTAAAATAAACGAAATGACTCTAGTGACTTGTCTAAAAATTGCAAAAGGACTGGACAGCCGTCCAGTCCACGCGTCATTCCTATTTACGGCCGTGACAATTTTTAAATTTCTTACCAGACTGGCATGGGCATGGATCATTACGATCAACACCTTCAAAAGATACATTCTCCTGAATTGCATGCGATTGGTTCGGCATAATATTCTTAACAGCTGTCGTATGTGCTTCTTGACTTGTACGCTCACGCTCAATATTGTCATGAATTTGCGCCTTCATCATCAAGCGGGTTACTTCAAACTCGATAGCCCCAATCATATCGTTGAACATAGTAAATGCTTCTGATTGATATTCAACGATTGGATTGTTTTGAGCATATCCACGAAGACTGACTGCATTGCGCAATTGATCCAAGGCATCAATATGGTCTGTCCATTTATTATCCACAACACGAAGGATAAGAACTTTCTGGAATTCGCGTACACGTTCTTCATCGCGTAATTTTTTCACTTGCGAATCATAGACTCTCAAAGCACGTTCATAGAGCTCTTCGACAATCTCTTTCTGATTCATTGCTTCAAAAGTAGCTTTACTCAAGGTATCATCTTCAACGAGATTTGCATGCGCAAATTTGATAATTCCATCAATAGCTTCATCTTTCGAACCAAGGAAGTGACCAGCAACTTGGCGTTCAATCGTCCGTTTCATCATCGCTTTGATTTCAGGAGCCAAATCACGGTCAGCAGTAATAACATCCTGGCGTTGGCGATAGATGATTTCACGTTGCTCACGCATCACATCGTCATATTGAAGGACTTGTTTACGTGAGTCGTAGTTGTTCCCTTCCACACGCTTCTGAGCAGATTCAACTTGACGTGTCAACATTTTAGACTTGATAACGGACTCTTCTTCCGTTAGATTCATACGCTCCATAAATACTTTGATGCGTTCTGAACCAAAGCGTTTCATCAAGTCATCTTCGAGAGATAGATAGAATTGTGATTCACCTGGGTCACCTTGACGACCTGAACGTCCACGAAGCTGGTTATCAATACGACGACTTTCATGGCGCTCAGTACCAATAACACACAGCCCACCAAGTTCACGTACCCCTGGACCTAACTTAATATCGGTACCGCGTCCCGCCATGTTGGTCGCAATAGTGACCGCACCACGCTGACCAGCATTCATAATAATCTGCGCTTCACGATAGTGGTTTTTAGCATTCAATACTTCGTGAGGGACACCAGCAGCTACTAATTTTTGAGAAATCAAATCAGAAGTTTCAACCGCAACTGTACCGACCAAGACAGGTTGCCCTTTCTCATAGCGTCTCTTCACATCCGCAATAACGGCATTGAATTTGTATTCTAGACTTGGATAGAGTAAATCTTCGTGGTCAACACGCGCGATTGGGCGGTTGGTTGGGATTGGTACAACACGGATGTTGTAGATTTCACGGAATTCTTCCACTTCTGTTTTACCAGTACCCGTCATCCCTGATAATTTTTTATACATACGGAAAAGGTTTTGGTAGGTAATAGAGGCACTTGTCTTAGACTCGTTTTGAACCGGTACACCTTCCTTAGCTTCGATGGCTTGGTGAAGTCCATCAGAATAACGACGACCTTCCATCGTACGACCTGTAAATGGATCGATAATCATAACCTCTTGGTCTTCATTGACCAGATAGTCAATATCATAGGTCATGATGTAGTTGGCACGAAGTGCATTATCCAAGAAATGGGTAATGGCTACATTTTCAATATCGTAGAGGTTATCTAACTTGAAGAATTTCTCTGCTTTGTCAATACCTGAATCAGACAGACCAATCGTTTTAGATGGAATGTCAATGATGTAATCTTCTGTTGTCAAAGATTTAACAAGATTATCTGCCAAGAAATACAACTGGTTTGTTTCAGAACCTTGTGCACCAGATACAATCAACGGCGTACGAGCTTCGTCAATCAAGATTGAGTCAACTTCATCGACCAAGGCGTAATTGAGAGGACGTTGAACCATGTCCTCTGCACGCACAACCATATTGTCGCGGAGGTAGTCAAAACCAATCTCTGAGTTGGTTGAATAAGTAATATCGCAGTTATAGGCCTCACGTTTTTCCAAGGGTGATTTAGCAGCTAAGTTGATACCAACTGATAGACCAAGCCATGAGTACAATTCACCCATTTCAGTCGCATCACGAGTAGAAAGATACTCGTTAACCGTCACTACGTGAACACCTTGACCAGACAAGGCATTCAAATAAACAGGCATCGTTGCAGTCAGAGTTTTACCTTCACCTGTACGCATTTCCGGAACGTCACCGTTGTGAAGAACGATTCCCCCCATAACCTGAACCTTGTAGGGATAGAGACCCAATACTCGACGAGCTCCTTCACGGACTACCGCATAAGCCTCGTACAAAAGATCGTCGAGGGATTCGCCGTTATTGTATCGCTCCTTGAATTCTGCTGTCTTAGCTTGCAACTGTTCATCAGTCAGCGCTTCCATTTCATCGGCATACGAGAAGACCTTGTCTGCCATTTTCTCAAGTTTTCTTAGCTCTCCCTTATCATTTTCAATGAGAGAACGAAGTACATTTGTTACCATATCATTCATCCTATTTCAATTTTAGTCAATAATATATTGTAGCAGAAAATTAGGCAATTTTCAAGGTTTGGCACTAGGATACACAGTATTCTTAGATAAAAATACCATAATCTGGAAAAATTTCTACACAGTAATATTACATTGCTAAAAAGAACATGATTAAGACACCAATTACTAACATAAATTCCAGGATACCATCCTCTATCTCTAGTAAAAATATACCATTTAAAATTTTAAAAAAATATGCACTATTGCCCCAAAAATGTGAACGATTTGGCATTTTTTTATACAAGTAGTATAATCTGATTGTACAAGTAAATATGTAAAAAGGAGAGAAAAATGTATACCAAGAAAATCGCTCTTAAACAACTAGCCATGTCTAGTACTTCAGTAGCCATTGTGAGTAGCCTATGGGGAAGCTAGCCTCCTATAGTTTACGCAAACGATGCATCGACGGTATCTGTTCAATATCAATATATTGCACAAGATGAACTAACAAGTTCAGAGAGGGATTCTATCTTATCTAAGCTGAAAACTGTCTTACCTTCCAAAGAAACAGCTACGGAGAATCAAACAATCTATCTCATCTACAAGACCGAACCTAAAAAAATATTTGAGATTCTTCCAGCTACAGGGGAGACTGGAATCAATCTATTAACGATTGGAGGGGGACTTCTTCTAGTTCTAGGAATAAGTTTGGTCGGAAAAGGCAAAAAGAAAGGGAGCGGGAAAGAACTCGTCTGGTCTAAAACATACTAAGATTAGTAGTGAGGAAATCTCCGACGGGAGAGAGTAGTCACTACTTTTTCTTTATGTT
>NZ_JARQPL010000060.1:0-7042 GCF_046032535.1 Streptococcus suis
TCCTCCAGTTTTGTTTTTTATAACAGTATACAGGAGGAGGGAGTGATTAGATAGATACCTTGTTATTGGGCGGTTACGATACAAAGGTAACCTTGTCTGGTCGGTAGGTGATGGTGCCGTACTGGAAGGGACGGCCGTCTGCTAGGTAGGTAGTACTGGTGACGGAGACCACCATGTCGTAGTCAGCTAGATCAAGCAAGGATTTTTCTTCCTCCGTCGCAAAGCGGAAGGAAATTTCTCGGCGGGAATGGGAAATTTCTAAGCCAAGTTCGTTTTCCAAATACTGATAAATAGAGCTTTCGGCAATTTCTTTGCTGAGATAGGGGACAATCCTGCGGTCAAAGTAGGAAATCTCATACTCTAATCGCTCACCGTCGATAGTCCGAACGCGGCTGACACGGTACAGATCCGTTTTTTCATCCACTTCCAATTCCTTCATGACCTCTGGCTGACCTTGGACAATATAGAGGTTGGTCAATTCGGTCTGGACTTGATGGTGGGCAGAGCGGTTGAGTTCACTGACGGTCTTCAATTCGGACACAAATGGTTTTCTGACCAGGTTGTGGTCTAAGATAATCGAGTTTCTCCCCTGACGCTTTTGAATATAGCCATCCATCTCCAACAGCGATAGGGCCTTGCGGATGGTGTCCTTGGAATAGGAATAAATCTCCATCAGTTCATTTTCTGTAGGCATCTCTTGATTGGCCTGCCAGATATTTTGTTCAATTTTTTCCTTGATGTCAGCGTAGACTTTCTTGTATTTACTCATTGGGGGTAACTTCCTAGCTTGCTATTTACCGTTAGTATATCATAAAAAATGCCAAAGGTCAGTATTCTAAGTCTAGACAAACTTTTACGTAAAACTGACAAAATTATTCCGTAAAACTATTGACGAATGAAAACGTTTACGTTATAATAAGGTTACAAGTTGAAAAGGTTTTACTAAGTAAATAGAAAGGAGAGATATGAAATTACTAACAGTCAATGTTCATGCTTGGCTAGAAGAGGACCAGCATGAGAAGTTGGATATTTTAGCTCAGACCATTGCCCAAAAGCAATATGATGTGATTGCTCTTCAGGAAGTCAACCAGTTGATGACAAGTCCTCTGGTGACCAAGGACTTACGGCAAGACAATTATGGTCTGGTCCTGCTTGAGAAACTGAGAGAGCTTGGAGTGACAGGCTATTCTTATTTCTGGTCCAATTCCCATATTGGTTACGATCGATACGATGAAGGAATTGCCTTCTTGACCAAACTACCTGTCTATGAAGTGGATGCCTTCTACTGCAGTCAGAACAAAGATTTGACATCAATCTTGTCTAGAAAAATCATTGGTTTGACGGTCTTGTATGAGAAGGAATTGATTGACATTTATTCTTGTCATATCAATCTTCCTGACAGTAAAGAAGAAAATCAGCTAGATAATATCCGCTCGATTGTGAAACGAACAAGTTCGGACCGCTTGAAAATTCTAATGGGAGATTTCAATACGGATGCTTTATCAAATCCCAAAGCCTACCAAGCTATCAAGGACCTTGGTCTTTATGATAGTTATGATTTGGCTGAGGAAAAGGATAGGGGAATCACCGTTGAAAAAGCCATTGACGGATGGGCTGGTCACAGTCAGGAAAAACGATTGGATTACATTTTCTTAAATCAGAAAAAGGAAGTTTTATCCAGCTTAGTGATTTTCAATGGAGAGAATCGTCCGATTATTTCAGACCATTTTGGTGTGGAAGTTGAAATTAATGTATAAAATGGCACAGAGCCAAAAAATAAAGGAGAAAAAATGAAAAAATTTCTTAGTTTCGAATTTTGGCAAAAATTCGGTAAGTGTTTAATGGTCGTGATTGCAGTTATGCCTGCAGCAGGTCTTATGGTTTCTATCGGAAACTCTATTCCGTTAATCAGCCCAGAATCAGAACTCTTGATTCGTATTGGGAATATTATCGCCCAAATCGGTTGGGGGATTATCGGAAACCTTCACTTGCTCTTTGCCTTGGCTATCGGTGGTAGCTGGGCTAAGGAAAAGGCTGGTGGTGCCTTCTCAGCAGGTCTTGCCTTTATCCTTATTAACTTGATTACAGGTCACTTCTTTGGTGTGACGACTGACATGCTTGCAGATGCAGCGGCAACCGTAACCACTGTTTTTGGAACAGAGATTCCAGTTTCAGGCTACTTCGTCAATATCTTGGGTCAACCTGCTCTGAACATGGGTGTCTTCGTTGGTATCATCGCTGGTTTTGTAGGGGCAACAACCTATAACAAATACTACAATTACCGCAAATTACCTGATGTTTTGACCTTCTTTAACGGTAAACGCTTTGTACCATTTGTGGTTATCTATCGCTCAGTTCTTGTAGCGCTAGGATTAGCTATCTTTTGGCCGGTTGTTCAAACAGGAATCAACAGCTTTGGTAAATGGATTGCAAGCTCACAGGATACAGCACCAATTCTTGCGCCTTTTGTTTATGGTACCTTGGAACGTTTGCTTCTTCCATTTGGTTTGCACCACATGTTGACCATTCCAATGAACTATACGTCACTTGGTGGTACCTATGACATCTTGACAGGTGCACAAGCAGGTACACAAGTATTTGGACAAGATCCACTCTGGTTGGCTTGGATTACAGACTTGATCAACCTCAAAGACGCTGGTGATATGGCTCAGTACAATGACCTTCTTGCAAACATTACTCCAGCCCGTTTCAAAGTTGGTCAAATGATTGGTTCATCAGGGATTTTGATGGGATTGACTTACGCTATGTACCGCAATGTGGATGAAGATAAAAAACATAAGTACAAAGGTATGTTTATTTCTTCAGCACTTGCCGTCTTCTTGACAGGTGTAACAGAACCAATCGAGTTCATGTTCATGTTTGCAGCAATGCCACTCTATGTCGTTTATGCTTTTGTACAAGGTGCGGCTTTTGCCATGGCTGACGTTGTCAACTTGCGTATGCACTCATTTGGTAATATCGAATTCCTTACACGTACACCGATGGCGATTAAAGCTGGTATCGGTATGGATGTTATTAACTTCATCTGGGTAACAGCCCTCTTTGCGGTTGGTATGTACTTCATTGCTAACTTTATGATTAAGAAATTCAACCTAGCAACAGCTGGACGCAATGGTAACTATGATACAGAAACAACGGATGTGGTTTCAAACTCAAACGTAGATACTGCGGATGCCAATTCACAAGTGGTTCAAATCATCAACTTGCTTGGTGGTCGTGATAATATCGCAGATGTGGATGCTTGTATGACTCGTCTTCGTGTTAGTGTTAAAGATGTGGCACAGGTTGGAGATGAAAATGCTTGGAAACAGGCTGGTGCTATGGGCTTGATTATCAAAGACTCAGGTGTTCAAGCAGTCTATGGACCAAAAGCAGATGTTCTCAAATCAGACATTCAAGACTTGCTAGAATCAGGCGTAGCCATCCCTCGTACGGAAATTGTTGCGACTGAAACAGTAGTTGAGGAAGCACAATTCAAGGGTGTGACCGAGGCAGTTTATTCTGTTGCTGAAGGTCAAGCCATTGCCATCACAGAAGTGAAAGAACCGGTCTTCTCACAAAAAATGATGGGCGACGGTTATGCAGTTGAGCCTAGCTCCGGCAATGTTTACGCACCAGTTTCAGGTATTGTAACTAGTGTCTTCCCAACAAAACACGCTGTCGGTATTTTGTCTGACAAGGGTGTAGAAGTTTTAGTTCACGTTGGTTTAGAGACAGTTGCACTAAATGGTGCTCCATTCTCAACTAAGGTAACAGATGGTCAACGTGTTGAAACAGGGGATTTGCTCCTTGTTGCAGACCTTGAAGCTATTCGCTCAGCAGGACGTGAAACAACCATCGTTGTTGCCTTCACAAACACTGCTGAAATCAAATCTGTCAGCCTTGGAAATCTTGGACAGGTCAGTCAAGATAGCCAAGTTGCGACAGTTGAGTTGTAAAAAGTAAAAGACAAGTTCATGCGAGCTTGTCTTTTGATTTTAAAAATCTTCTCAATCCTTGCCATTTATGGTATAATAAAGCGATTTTATAAAATGTAGGAGGTTCCCCATGGGACGTAAATGGGCCAATATTGTAGCCAAGAAAACCGCAAAAGACGGTGCTAACTCAAAAGTTTACGCCAAATTTGGTGTTGAAATCTATGTAGCAGCGAAAAAGGGTGACCCAGATCCAGAAACAAACTCAGCGCTGAAATTTGTTATCGACCGTGCTAAGCAAGCGCAGGTTCCAAAACACATCATTGATAAAGCCATTGACAAGGCAAAAGGAAATACAGACGAAACCTTCGTGGAAGGTCGTTACGAAGGCTTTGGACCAAATGGTTCTATGATTATCGTTGATACTTTGACATCAAATGTAAACCGTACCGCAGCCAATGTTCGCTCTGCCTTTGGTAAAAACGGCGGTAACATGGGTGCATCTGGTTCAGTATCATTCATGTTTGATAAAAAAGGTGTGGTTGTATTTGCAGGAGATGATGCAGATGCCATCTTCGAATTGCTCCTTGAAGCAGATGTCGAAGTCGATGATGTAGAAGCAGAAGACGGTACAATCACTGTCTATACAGCCCCAACAGATTTGCATAAGGCAATTGTTGCCCTCAAAGAATCAGGAATCCAAGAGTTCAACGTCACTGAACTTGAAATGATCCCGCAATCAGAAGTATCACTTGAAGGCGATGACCTCGCAACATTTGAAAAACTCTACGACGCCCTCGAAGACGACGAAGACGTCCAAAAAATCTACACGAATGTAGATGGGTTTTAGCAAAAAAAAGTGCTAGTAGCACTTTTTTTTGCTAAAAGGTTGGAAATGAGAACCAGCGGCAGCTGGTTTTCTTTGTATCTAGATGTCCATGAGGACAATTTTTGGCTTAAAAGGTTGGAGATTGGAACTGCTGCTAGGCAGTTTTCTTTGTATCCAATTGCTCAAAGACGATAGTTGGTTGGAACTAGAGAGTGGGGGATTTTATCTTAAGTTCGAAGAAGGTACGATGGAAAAATTTTCGGTGGCTGATAGTAGGGTGCTTGACAGATAAGGTATAAGGAAAAACTATAGCCAGGCTTTGGAAATATCTATTTGAATGGTCACGAGTTTTCTGTTATCATAGAACGGTAATAAGATTAGGAGAATGTATGTCAAATAATTTACTTGTTTTACAATCAGATTTTGGTTTAGTTGATGGTGCAGTTTCAGCGATGATTGGTGTTGCTCTCCAAGAATCGAGAGATTTAGTTGTTCACCATCTAACTCATGATATTACTCCGTATAATATCTTTGAAGGTTCTTATCGCCTCTTTCAAACGGTCGAATACTGGCTGGAGGGGACAACATTTGTTTCGGTTGTTGATCCGGGAGTTGGTTCAAAACGTAAGAGTGTAGTAGCTTTGACCGAACAAAATCACTACATTGTAACGCCAGACAATGGAACGCTATCCTTCATCAAAAAATATGTGGGGATAAAGGCGGTTCGAGAAATTTCAGAGGTGGCCAATCGCCGTGCCAATACAGAACATTCGTACACCTTCCATGGTCGAGATGTTTATGCCTACACGGGAGCTAAATTGGCTTCTGGACACATTAGCTTTGAAGAAGTTGGTCCAGAATTAAGCGTGGATAAGATTGTGGAAATTCCAACAGTCCCAACGGAAGTTGGTTCGGACTATGTAAAAGGTGCAATTGATATTCTGGATGTTCGATTCGGCTCGCTTTGGACCTCGATTACGCGAGAAGAATTTTACACCTTGCAACCGCAGTTTGAAGATCGCTTTGAAGTGACCATATACAATAACGACATGCTTGTGTATCAAAACCAAGTAACCTATGGCAAGTCCTTTGCGGATGTACGTATCGGACAGCCATTGATTTATATCAATTCCCTCTATCGTGTAGGTGTTGCGATTAATCAGGGCTCATTTGCCAAGGCTTATAATGTCGGTGTAGGTCAAAACTGGCATATTGAAATCAAACGTATTAGTAATTAAAGAAATTTTAGGAGATAGTTATGAAAAATAATTCAATCAAAACAGTCGTTGCTACTGGTATCGGCGCAGCCCTCTTTGTGGTTATTGGTTTGCTGATTAGTATTCCAACCTTTGTACCAAATACCTACATTCAATTGCAGTATGCAGTTCAGTCGCTCTTGTCAATTGTTTTTGGACCAATTGTTGGTTTCTTTGTAGGGCTTATTGGTCATGCCTTTATAGACGCACTGCGAGGTGGGTCGCCTTGGTGGTCATGGGTTCTAGCCTCAGCAGTTTTCGGCTTGGTGTTAGGTTTTGCTAGAAATCGTCTGCGTATTCAAGAAGGAATTTTTGACGGAAAAGATATTTTTGCTTTCAATATTTTTCAAGCAGTAGCAAACCTCATTGCTTGGGGAGTCATTGCCCCAGTTTTAGATATTCTTATCTATAGTGAGGCGGCGAATAAGGTCTTTGCACAGGGACTTGTGGCAGGTATTGCAAACAGTATTACAGTTGCTATTGCAGGGACACTCCTTTTGGCTGTTTATGCAAAATCTCAAACGAAGACAGGTAGTTTGTCTAAAGATTAAGTTTTTATTTTCCCTAGAAAAAATTCTAGGGTTTTTTCAATACCAAAAAATACAAATATGATATAATAATATAAAACAAACAAATACATGTGTTCAAGGGGAGAAGTATGGTCTGGACAGAAGAAAAGTTGGGACCGATTATTCATTCTATACTCAATCCTGACGAGGAAGTTTTAAGTCTTTATCAATCGAAAACGACGAAATCAATTTATGGATGCATTCTTTGGAATAGTTATTATTATAAGGTTTTCCGAGTTAGTAACCACCCATCACAATCTACATATAAACAGCCAACTTTTTATGATTTCCATGGCGAATTTTATATGAAAGGAGCGATTCGGACCTACCTTTACCACACGAACAGTTGGTATGAACTTAGTAAACAAAGCTACTACCCAATGTCATTAAGTTAAGCATTTAAAACTATTCCCGTCCGAGCAATTGATGACCAAACGGGAATAGTTTTTGTAT
>NZ_JARQPL010000061.1:0-6971 GCF_046032535.1 Streptococcus suis
GCATCTATCTCTTCAATCTCTGCTTCTTTTTCAACCAAGGGAGCCAAGACATCATACTTAGCCTTTACAAGCTGATAATCTTCTTCCTTGGGGAAGACTTTTTCAACTTCTACTTTGGCTACTTGTAGCTTATCTTTTAAATCCTTTACCATCCCTTCTGTCTTTTCTTGGTCGTCTATAATATGGTCAATGGCATTACTAATCCGTTGAATGGTTCCCACATCTGATTTCAAATCAAGAGCGACTGTATATTGATTATCACCTACAATCATTAAAGAAATGGTTTCTGGTAAGGGCTCACTAGGACCTCGTGTTGTCATTTTTAAATCAAATCCTCTAAAGCTGGCAAGTGTTTTGACTTCCTTGGTCTCTGAGCGGTTATAGGTAATGAGTTTTCGCAGATAGTCCCCAGCTTCAGCACGATTATCCATTGCTTGATTGTCAAATCGCATGACAAAATCTTGCGACTTTGTTGCCAAGGATTGGGCAATATCCTTATCATATTGACTCAACCGTTTTTCCATGATAGGGAGGTGCTTCTCACTATAGGAAATGGTATGGCGATACTCGTCTTTGGAGCGATTAAAGGCTCGTTTTTGATTCTCTAAAACTGTCAGTTCATTTTCCAACTCCATTTTGAGTTTGAGATAAGGGTTTCCAGTTGCCAAGGCCTTAAAGTCAGAAGCCGTCATGGTTTGTTCATCAATGTCTTCAGCTGATCTCACAGGATCTTTTGAGGTCATTATCTGGGTGATATACTTTAGCTTATTCTCCTGCGTCTGCCAGAGGTAATTGTCAAAGCTCCCTTTAGTGATATAGTGATAAATATCTACCTCCTGGTGCATGTTTCCTTGTCGAATTAGTCGTCCATTTCGCTGTAGGCTAAGTACCCAGCGCCTTACCGTATTACTACGGCAGGTTTCCAAATACTCGCCCCCGAACCGTACGTACACCTTTCAATGTATACGGCTCTCCATTTATAAACTCAATCTAACTTGCCATAATGTAATTTCTTATGGCAATCTTTACACAATGCTATTGTTTTCCGTTGTCTAGAAATCATCAAACGTTCCCAAAAAGTCTTTTTCTTTAAATCCTTGAGTTTTCTCACATGATGAATTTCAATGAGACTATTGGTAGCTTGACAGTACTCACAACGGTTTGCTTTTAATCTATCAATTAAATTGGTTCGGCTAAAATATTTTGCCGTGTTTGGTAAATTATCATTTTCTAGGAAAGATTTCTTTTGACGTTTAAAGCCTCCATTATAGAAATAACGGGTCATTGTATCTCCTTTACGTCCAATATACTGTATCCTGAATTGACCATCCTTTTTATATTTACGGATGATGTGAGATTTAGTCGTACGATACTTGGTCGCATAGGTTTTATACATGCTATATTCCATAATATACTTAAAGCGATGGAGGATAGAACTGTTGTTAGCGATTCAATAATAGTTAAAAACCTCTTATTTCTGCATTGTAGCGTTCTAAAATCTCTAAATCATCACAGTCTTTCATAAAATAACGAGCTGTTGGTTTCCAAACTTCGTGACCTCTATGATAAGTCATTTTCATAGCCCCATAGGACAGTAATCTATCTCGAATCGTTTCAATAGAAACCTCTAAAACCAATCTACCTGTATAATTTCTGACCAATCGTCCTGACGAATCACGTTTGGCTAAATTGGATTGGCGAATGTACAGATGATAACCCAGAAACCTCGCTTTATCTCTTGCATTGGTAATCAGGGTTTTCTCTTCAGAGAGTTCCAATTTGAGAACCGTTTCCAAATAGTCCTTAATGTCTGCTTTAATACGACGAGCGTCCTCTTTACTTCCAATCACACCACAGATAAAATCATCTGCATATCGGGTATAGGTTAGACGCTTAAAACTACTATCCATAGGGTCGCTATGAGGAATCAATACTCTTTCTTTTTCTAATTGACGAATACGTTGAATGGCTTCTTGGCGTTGGTTTTCCGTCGAAGTACACTCTAGTGTTCTTCTTGCTTTTCCCAGTGCAATCTCATTTTGGCGATATTCTGGGGTGCGTTTACGGTATTTCCCTTCACAGAAGTTCTTCACATAATCTGTCATATATTTATCAAACTTATCCAAATAGATATTGGCTAGAATTGGACTGATTATTCCTCCTTGTGGAGTTCCTGAGTAGGTTTTGTAGAATTTCCAATCTTCCACATATCCTGCATTGAGAAATTTACGAATCAGGCGTAAGAAACGCTCATCCGTAATTCTTTCTCGTAGAATTTGAATTATCACATCGTGGTTGATATTATCAAAAAACGATTTGATATCTCCTTCAATAAACCACTTTACTCCTGTATAGGTTTTCTGAATTTGAGTAAGTGCTGAATGACAGCTTTTATTCGGACGAAAACCATGGGAAGAGGATTCAAATTGTCCCTCGTAGATGGATTCCAAAATCATTTTGATAACCTGTTGTAAGAGCTTATCATCAAATGATGGAATACCTAGTGGACGTGGCTTCCCATTCTTTTTAGGAATATAGGTTCGTCTTGATGGATGTGGCTGATAAGATTCATCTTTCAGGGAATCAATCAATTGGTCAATTCTAGCCATACTCATACCATCAATCGTCAACTCATCTACTCCAGGTGTCATGTGTCCTGGGTTAGCGTAAATCGTTTGATAGGCAACTAAGTACATTTCTTTGTTGTAAAGTAAGCGATAAAGTCGCTCAAATTGATAGTTTTTATCTTTACTGTGTTTTGTTAGATTGTTTAACACATTTTGAGGATTTCTCATGGTGTCTCACACACCTTCCTTTCCATAATGTTAATGTTATAAACTGTTCCCCTTCGCCATGTACGTGCCATTAACACGCTCGAACTACTACGGGAACTCCGTTACCTTATCAAATATTCATAAACCTGATGTTTAATAGCTTTTACAAGCATTTTGACTTAGGTAATCTCCGTTTAGCTGGTATAGTAACATAGCTTGATAATTTCATCGGATAGGACGTTCATCTGTTTTCATTTACTATGAATACGCTATGGAATCCCTTTGCTTCACTACCTCGAACAGTGATAATGAAGTTCCATAGTATGAGGGTTTTAGTTATCTTACCTCACAGTCCCGACACAGACCGTTTAGACTATCCTTCAATCAGTTTAGATTTTATCCTTATAATTATCTCAGTAACAACTGTTACATTGTCATCTCCTCATTCAGTCGTGATGTGATAACTCATCAACTTGTGAGTTTCCTAACGTGCTTTGTTCCCTGATATTTGGTTTCCCCCACAGGTCAGTTAGGTGATGATAGGCATTAAGGTCACGCCTACTACTTTGCCAAAAGTAGATTTACTATACCGCCTTTACGGACGCACGGACAATGTCTGAGGGCCTCCAGGGAACGTCTAAATGGTGGACAGCTTTCATGCGAGACTGGACGTTTAATCCTGTTCCCCCTTTTTCCGTAGAAGCCATGAGAATCCGTACTTCTCCACTATTGACCTTTCGTGATAGGGAATTTTTCTTCTCATCGGTATTGGCATCATGCACAAAAGCAATCTGTTCTTTGGGAATCCCTCGATCAACCAGCAAAGCTTTCAGTTCATTATAAACATCAAAACCTTCTTCCTTACTTTTAGGTGTTCCAATATCAGAGAAAATCATCTGAGTAGCCTTTTCTCCTGCTCCTTCAAGGTAGATTCGCTCGACATTATCAACCACTTGAAGGATTTTCTGATTATCTGATAAGGTATAAACAGGGTCAATCAACCGCATATCAATAGCTAGTTTTCTGGCTTCTCCTGTGTAGGGTAGGATACTAGCGAGGTAGTCATTGCGACCCCTTTTCCATTATCCCCCCACCGAACCGGACATGATACTTTCGCATCATCCGGCTCTCCAGTAATTTCATTTCATAAACGTGTATTTATTGAACCATTATGTATTGCATAGTGACAATCCCGACAAGTCACTAGCGTTTTTCGACATCTTGCTGACATGATTTCTTTCCACTTTGGAACTAATTTCCCATTGTGTTTGTTCAAGTCTGCTAATTTTCTGATATGATGTACCTCTATGTTCTCCTCACTTTCACATAGCTCACACTTATTTGCGAGTAATCGCTTGATAAGCTCTGTTCGACCACCATAAACTTGATACGGAGCATCTTCTATTACAGCTTTCTTTTTATAAGAAAGTGAAATGCCACCCCACGTTGCAACTAGAGGAGGTTTATCTTCTCGAGGCACAACTACCTGTAAACACGGCACAGTTCGGCCATTCGTGCTAGTTGTGGTAGTCTTATATTTAGCTAACATTTTATTAATGGATGACTTATGTTTAAATGCTAATGTTTTAAGGAGTGATGTTTCCATATACCAATAGACTTTTGAGAACCATGACAAATTTTGTGCCAATATATAATATTGAACCAGCCCTCTATATTCTTGTTGGTAAGTTTGAACGATACTAAAGTCATCATCATGCAATAAGTTATTACGATGAATAGCTTTACCATTTTTCATGTATTGGCGGCATTTGCTTTCAATAACCGATGCAGGTACAAATAATGCGATAACACCATTGGCACTCCGTCTCCCTTTGTTATCAATATAATCATTGACACGTTGTGCTTTTATCTCATATCCCAGAAATTTAGCTGATTCTCCAGTCGCATGGGTAATCAAAGTCTTTTCTTGAGAAAGTTCCAAAGATAACTTAGTATTTAAAAAGTCTCCAATTTGCTTCTTTATAGCCTTTGCCTCAGCTTTTGAACCTGTAAAGCCTAGAATAAAGTCATCCGCATACCGAACATATCTTAATCTCCGATAGCTGGTATCATAAGTATCGACTGAAGGGAGATTTCTTCTCTCAACAATTAACTGATGAGCTTTTTTATAATCTCCTTTATCCTGATAGCATTTAATTCTTCTACTCAAACGATTATAGGCTGAGTTTGCTTTCTGCTTTTTACCTCTTGTATATTGAGGTATCAGTTCTTCACCGACCCACTTATCAAATTGATGTAAATAGATATTAGCTAATAAAGGACTAATAACTCCACCTTGCGGTGTTCCACTAATAGTCTTGTGAAACTTCCAATCATCAAGACATCCTGCCTCAAGCATATTTTTGATAAGCCTAATAAACCGACCATCCTGAATTTGTCTAGACAACATAGTGATTAATACATCGTGGTCAATCGTGTCAAAATAACTAGAGATATCTCCTTCTATGAACCAACGTGTCCCTTTCCAGGTCTGAATTTCTTGTAAAGCTGTATGACACCCTCTTTTTGGTCTAAAACCATGAGAATGTTCACTAAATTGTGGCTCATAATAGGCTTCTAATATCATGCGAATCACTTCCTGAAGAAGTTTATCACTCCATACTGGTATTCCCAAAGGACGGTGTTTTCCATTCTTTTTAGGAATGTACTCTCTCCTAGCTGGTCTCCAGTAATAGGTTTCTTGTCTTAATTGTTCAATAATCATATCTATTTTTTGAATAGACATTCCATCAATCGTTTCCTCTGTAACACCCTTTGTCATTGCTCCATTATTCGGGTATAACTTTGCATAGGCTATCAGATAGAGTTCACGATTAAATAGTAACTTATAAACCCTTTCGAGTGGTTTATCTTGTTTTCCACGTTCATGAATGACCGTTAAAATAGTTTTGGCTGTACGCATCCCACGCACCTAATCCTTTCTAACTAATCGAAATTACCTGTCACCCTTCGCCATGTACAAGGATTTCCCTTGCTCGGACTACTACGGTGACTCCGTTACCATAAGGGTCTCCCCTCTTAGGCAATCCTGCTATTCGTTAAAAATGTACGTGCTAGTAACCCTTAGGTTCCTCACTCATTCCTTTATTCATACTTATCGTATGCTCTTTTACTGTAGAAAGTTATTCGTCCAAAATCACAACAACGAATATACAGTAACATCGGTTTCAGTTACTTTCCGATGGGCGATGCTTTGCACCTAGTCAGAATTGAGGTTCAAGCAGTTTAGCCTTAACCATAGGTTACGGAACTTGCGGCACATCAAAGCGTTGTAACTCGCTCCTTATCCGCTTTACTAACATGCTATTGTCCCCTTTGGGTTTCCCCGCTAGGTTAGTTAGTTGTTCCTATTATTTACTTTCAATAATATCCCTCTGTGAGGGAGATACATTTTTACGCTTAACAGCGCACGATTTTAAGCATGTTATCTCTACTTGGATCAACACTACCTGACTTGATAGCGTCTGAACGCTTTACCAGCTCTTCTAAATAGTATTTCTGAGCTTGCGTTAACTCGCTTTCCACCGCAATAATCTTAGCTTCTGGTACTGGTAAATCAAGCATGTCTGAGGTCTGAATATCGGCAGTTTCCTTGTAGATTCGCATGAGTTCAGGCAGGTTGACAAATTTCTTGAACCGTTTCTTGGGTTGGTACTTATCTCCTGTCGGGGCTAGTTCCATGGAGTTTTCAATATTCCCAAAAGCCCCAACCCAGGAGTCAAAATTGGATACCTGGTATCGTTCCAAGACATCGGGTTGAATGTAATTCATCATGGTGAAAAGTTCACTAATAGAGTTAGAAACTGGCGTTCCTGTCGCAAAAACGACATTTCTATCTCCATGTTCTGCCTGAACCTGTCTCACCTTCATCTCCATATCTACGTTCTTTTTTGAAGTGGTGTTGGTGATTCCCGCGACATTCCCAAGTCCAGTGATTGGACGGATATTCTTGAAGTGATGAGCCTCATCCACAAAAAGGAAATCAATGCCAAGGTTTTCAAATTCGATAAAGGTATCCCGCTCTAGTTTTTGGAGTTCTTCCAACTGGTGCTCCAATCCCTTAATCGAACGCTCCGCTTCTTTCACCGTATAATCACTGTCACTTCCTAGCTTGATTTCTCTGAGTTGCTCGAGTTTGTCATTGATATAGGCGACCTGTTTTTCACGACTCATCGG
>NZ_JARQPL010000062.1:0-6706 GCF_046032535.1 Streptococcus suis
AGCCTAGAAAGAGGTGTAAGATGTTGGAGCAAATTCTACAAAGCCTTTTGATTATCGCAGCAATAGGACTGATGTTGCTCGTCCTTTATCGGATTGTGAAAGTTTCAGCTGCTTTATTTCTTATCGGACTCATCAGTGGATTAGTCTTTATAGAAATCTATGGAATTTACCTCTTTTTTACTGAGAGATATCTCTATACAGAAGATTTGGTAGCGAATGGGATTTGGAGTTTTACTGGTTTTTATATTGCCTTTAATAACTTTCTCTTGTTTATAATTACTATAAAAATCTTAAAAATAGAGCAACCTAAATCTTAGGATTATCAGGAATGTGTGAATTGGTATTCCTAGTGATTGGTTTAAGATATTATTTGTTTTTTCAATACACATAGAAGAAAGTCAATGTGAACTGATATTTCAAGATAAAGTACAGTTCAGAATAGATGAACTTGAGAAGCAAAAAGCAAAATTTAATAAGAGGAATAAAGAGAACTAATTATTTAGTTTGCAGGTTTATTTTCTCGTTTCGTTATTTTTAGGATTTGTACCATAGAGTTTTGCTTTTTTTACTCATGTTTTACATCACTAATCGATTTATAATAATCTTATAGGGAAACATTAATTCAACCTGGATCAAAACAATTAGAATTAGGAGTGGGAGAAAATGGATATACATATAAATCATATAAGTAAGAAATATGGTAATCGAATCATTTTAAACGATGTCACTATTAGGATTCCTTCAGGGAAAATTTATGGGTTTATTGGTGCTAATGGAGCTGGTAAAACTACAACGATGAAAATCCTTACTGGATTATTACCTGCTACAAAAGGTAACATATACTTTGACGGTGTAAGTCTTAAGGACTTAAAAAATCAGGAGTCAATAATAGGAGCTTTTATTAGTACACCAAGTTACTATAAAAACTTAACAGCTTATGAAAACTTAGCTATTATACAAGAAGTTCTCAAAAAACCGCAAGAAGAAATTGATCGAGTTTTGAATCTGGTGGGCCTAAGTGAGGTTCGCAATAAAGTTGTGTCTTCGTTCTCATTTGGTATGAAACAACGTCTTGGTTTAGCATTTGCTTTTTTAAATAATCCAGATGTATTGGTATTAGATGAACCTACGAATGGATTAGATCCGAAAGGAATTGTTGAAATCAGAGAACTCTTATACAGACTAGCTAAAGAAGAAGGAAAAACGATTTTTATATCAAGTCACCATATTAGTGAAATAGAAACGATTGCAGATATGGTCGGTATAATACATGACGGTGAGCTTATTTTTGAGGGAACACTCTCTGAACTTTATAATAAAAGGGACAGCTCTTATCTTTTTGAAGTCGCAAATCCAGATGTTTTTGAACATATTTTGAGAGTTCGAGATATCTCTTTTATTCGAAAAGAATCGCATTTTGAAATAAATTCTTACAAAAAAGATATACCAAATTTAATAAAATTAATTGTACAAGAAGGAATCGATATTTTGGAGGTTTCACCAAATAAAAACCTAGAAAGAATCTTCTTAGACTTAACGAAAGGAGATAAAGTGTATGGTCACATTGATAAAAAATGAAATAAAGAGGTTTGTAGGAACCCCAACAGCCTTGTTATTGCTTGGCATTACTTTTTGTTTGCAAATGCTAGGAACGGTTTTTATCATTAAATCATTAGATGTGCAAGTTGGGGACATAGCACAAACACCTTTTCAGAAGTCTATGATAATTTTTTTAGGTTTTTCTGGATTGGTGAGTTTAGTGGTAAATGGTATTACTAACTTTTTTGTTACTTCAAGCGAGCACAATAACCATACTTGGGAATTGTTGCTTTTGGGGATAGGGAAGAAAAATAAAATTCTCTTTTCAAAGTATTTTACAGTCATTTTATCTTTTATTTTTTATCAATTACTGTCAACTATTTTCTTTGTTATAGTTACACAGACCTATTTATCGTTAACGATTGATTGGTCTACGGTATTCTTAGTGTTATCATCAACAATATTTTTCAGCTTACTCACGATCACACTTCAGTTTTGTACTCACCTGCTAGAAAAAAATAGTTTATCTGCTCTAAGCAGTGTTATTATTCTTATTCTGTTGCAAACACTTTTCGCCTCTAATGCTATATTTATTTATGTATTCCCGATAAATGGTATTTCTTATCTGATAACTTCTAGTATTCTCAATCCAATTATAATTTTAGTAATCACTTTAGAGAATATTATATGGAGTGGTGCTGTTCTTTTAGTAGTTTTTAAAAAGTTTCATCTTTAGGAGGGAATTATGTGGAAATTAGAATTATTAAAGTATAAGAGAACCTATTTAGCTCCCGTATTCATAGGGATAGGTATGTTTTTAGTCATTTTTCAAAGCTACGCTGGATATACGATTAAAGAAATTCCATCGAAGGTTTTATTTGTGACAGGTCTAGATTTATATAGTAATTTTTTACTACCAGTGATGATTCCTGTATTTCTTATCATTTCATTGCACCGTGAAGTTGAGAATACTGCTTTTCAAAACTTAACAATAAAAGGAATATCTAGTCAACAGATAAAGTGGTCTATAGTGAAATTTTATTGGATAGTAGTGCCAATTTTATTTCTTTGTCACTTTTTGATTCCACTGATTTTTATTTCCTTGAGAGGAGAAAGTGCCCTTAATGTGATTATTGATAATAGCTTATTTTTACTGTTATCAATTTTAAGTATTATTGCACTCATCAATATTAGTCTACTGATACATCAGTCAAGCGGGAATTATGTATTACCGATTTTAACAGCTATTGTAGGAGTAGTTGTTGGACGTTTCCCTCTGGGAGAAATCACATGGATTGTTAACCCCTACTCCTATTTAAGTTATTTAGCAAATTTTAAATCATTTACTGTAACCCACTATTTAGCGTTTTTTCTAGTCTTTTCTTTGTCTTTTATTGGTATAATATTATGTAAGAAAAAAATAGATTTGAGTAAGACATGAGAAGAAATTTGTTAAGTACAGCGTATTATGCTTTGTTTATTACAGGACTAATCTATTTGTCCGCTAAATGCTTTCTAAATAACATCGAAAATATCTTGTTTTTGCTTGCTTTAAATGTATTATTGTTATTGGATTTTATTTTGCACAGAGCAATATCTACTAGGTCTAAGATTAGCAAATTTATTATTTGGTTAATCAGACTTTGTCAGTGTCACTCAATTTTGTTTGTCATAGGAGATTCCGCATTTCCTCCATGGATACAGTATATGATTGGCATTATAATCTATTCTTCGTTAATATCTATATCGCTCAGCTTGTTTTTTCAAAAGTTACAGACTTCTTTTTATCTATTTGTGATGATAGTAGGACTTCTATCGAGTGTAAGCTTACTTTTTCCAAGATTGACTAGTATTGCCTTTTCACTTTATTTGGTAGTTACGTTCGCGATGGCTCTCTTAATTGTTCTTCTAAGGAACAAGCAAACGTTTTATAGAAATGACTCCAATAGATTTTATTGGCTAATGTTATTAATCTTTTACCTCATGATTTGTTTCAGTTCTATTGGTTTCATTTTTTTTAATTCATCAGCTTTATTTTCTGGGTTCTGGTTATTTTATTTTTTAGCTCTAATTACAGGATTAATACTCATCTTGTTTTATCATAATGATGCAGTATTTAAACAAAAAGAACAATTATTAACACTTATTTTTCTGATTTTATTATATATTGTTCTGTTTATTCTAATTTTAAAGAGAACGAGTCTAGTTGTTCTTGAAACGGTAACAATTATTTTATATTTTCAGTACTTTTTCCAGTTAGTTGGAGAAAGTTATAGACTAATAACTGGAAGTAAGCAATCTGAACATGTAGGGATCAATTCAATTTTGAAAGAAGAAGCTTTAAAACAAGAGTTTGCGAATTTCCTGCATGATAATATTCTTCAAGATATCAATGCTTTAATTCAACTATCTCGTTTAGATAATCCAAGTGTATCAGTTAAAATTATTGAAGAAAGACTAGAGTATCTCAATACTTTTGTTCGTGAGCGAATGAATCAGTATAGTCCTCAATTACTAAAAGGCTTATCTTTGTATGATAACTATCGTATGATGCTAAAAGCATTTGAAAAACGTTACCCTAAAATGAATATTTCTCTGAACTTTTATTCAGCAAAAAACATAGCTATCTATCCTCCTTATGATTTTTTAATATATAGATGGTTAAGAGAGCTCGTTAATAACGCTTATAAGTATTCCAATGCTCAAACGGTTACTGTAAAATTGGCTAGAGATGGGCGAGAACTCTCTTTATCAGTTATGGATAATGGCTATTATCAAAAGTTAAAACCATTTAAACATGGACATGGATTATTAGTCTTGGAAGAACAAGTAAAGTCAGTAGGGGGGACTATTACTTTTGAGCAAGTGGACTCTAACGGATTAAGAGTCGATATCAAATTGATGATGGAGGGAGAGAAGGCAATTGAAAATTTTATTAATAGATGATCATATCCTGTTTGCAGAGAGTTTAGCCTTAACTATACATCAGTATCAGCCGGATATCCACATTGATATATTGAACGATGAAGATGAATTTAAAAGCATTTTTTCAAAAGTAATTGAGTACCAAGTGATACTATTAGACATTAACTTAGACAATAAATTTAGTACGGATGGCTTTGGAATAGCTCAAGATATTTTAGAGGAATATCCTGATTCCAAGATAGCATTATTGACGGGATTTGATTTACCTGTATATGAATATCAAGCTCAGAAGATAGGAGTAAAGGCATTTGTTCCTAAAAATATAAGTTCCAAAAGATTAATTCAGATTCTTAAAGATATTTCCTATGGGAAAAATTATTTTCCAAATCAGAATTATTTTATAGATGAATTGACAGAACGCGAAAAAGAAATACTTATACATTTGGGAAATGGCGAAAAACGAAAAGACATTGCTAAATCCCTTTACATTTCTGATAGAACGCTAACGAATCATATTCAAAATATATTGGATAAACTCGAAGTTGATTCAACGTTAAAAGCTGTTATAAAAGCTCAGAAGTTAGGATATATTAAATAATTACCCTTTTTACTCATGATTTTGTATTGTAACTTAGATATACTGGTGTAAAGGAGGTTCAAATTCATGAAAAAAGTAATACCGTATGCGTTATTAACTCTATCAATGTTTTTTCTATTCAATGCTATCCGAATATTTCTTGAGAGTAGGTCTCTGTATGTTGTCGATGTTTTGTTATTCATAGTCTTTCTAGTATGTAGTTTAAAATTTAGAAAGCAATAATGTAGAATAAATACAAAGATATACTATCTTCCAGATTGAAGAAAAAGTCCATTTTGGACAATTTTCTTCAATCTTTTTTCTTAATGTTGAAAATTAAGAACTCTTAGAAACACCGAAATATCAACATTTCTAAGAGTTTAATGATTTGTTATCTTTCGCAAACTTTTTCTATTTTTTATATTTTTAGGAGTTTGTCTACGTTCTGAAAGATATACTATCTTCTACATTTGATAAGTTTTAAATTATTCAGATGGTCATAATTTGGTTGTTAAAAAGACCCATTGCCAGCTGTAGCAGAAGACATATAATCTATAGGAGAGAGGAGCAAATTGATTCTATCTTTTTGATGTTAAGTTAGTTTAGAATTTTGTTTCTGAAGTTTGTAACTTGTCGAAAATTGAGTGACTGACGTTTGATATCCTTGATGAGCTTATCGATTGCGTTAAATTAGTGTTAGAATAGGGAAATTAAGTCAGATAGCAGTTCTAACTGCTGTTGTACGACAGAGGTTGAGAAAGGGAGTCTTTAGGTAGTGGAAGTGTCGGTGAGTTTTTCGGTGTAGTATTGAGTAATCTTTATGCAGATGGGTTGTGAGATTTGGTGTTTTTCGTGATGAGAGACACTTCAGTGACTGTCATCTGTTTACAGGATTTACACTGAAGAAGACATCTTTGGGTTTTAACATAGTTGGCATCTCTTTGATATTCAGAATAGATACTGTAGATTTATGTTGGAAATAACATCTGACTAAGGCAGTTTGGAGCTGGGTAATCAAGTTCACGCTGAATAGTGATATGCGTGTTGACTTGAAAAAGTAGTCTCGATTTGATGTTCTTATTTTCTAATTCGAAGAGTACTGTTGTATTCTAAAATTGTTCCATAAGCACTTCCTAATGATGGTTAGGGAGGTCTTGTGGAACTTTTTTGTATACTCAAAAAACTATAGGCTCTGTATAGATTGTTACTACAGAAATTATATGATAAGTATTTTATTGTAGTATATCTAAAAAATATTTAGCTTAAATTATTCTACAAAGTAGTTAATCTGGTAAATAAAGTTATTTGGCTCAGTTTTAAAGTAATTGGAGTGAAAATTTTTAATTTTCTTAAAGAGTCATTATAGCTATATTTTCTTGAAAAGATGTTTGAGCACCAATTTTTGAAAATTAGTTCAGTAGAATTTGGAATAGAGCTGGCTACTTCAAAACGCAACGAACTATAATTCAACATCTTTATCTATTGAATAGGTTCTAGTTTGCTATTTTTGATTTTTACAGAGTATAATTTGTAGTTAATCATATTTTTCTTGTGATAAAATTTCCAAGATAATCTTGATATGATGTGGCTATCACTAATAAAGGAGTAAGCCATGTTAAATAAAGTGAAAGCTCGATTTCTGATTGGAGTAGGAGGTTTAATCGC
>NZ_JARQPL010000063.1:0-5921 GCF_046032535.1 Streptococcus suis
AAATCTGCCAATCAACCACTGCGCTGAGATGTTGACACGAACTCTGAGAAGTGGCTTTGGACTTTTTGCCCAGCCTCCTGCGCCTCGTTGCCTTGTACTAAAAGCAAACTAAAGACTATATCATTTGAAAAAGCTCAGATTTAGTGGTCTGAGCTTTTTTCTGTACTGATAATGTATTTTGGGAAGATTTCTTGTCCCAATAAAGTAATGGCTAGTGCTAGTATGAGGAGGATGGTTTTGACAAGAGTTGGTAAGTTAAACAGTAAGGCGATTGGTATGATAGCCAAGCTGAAATAGTAGAGAGTGAAGTATCTGCTATTTTCTACTATTTGGACCCTATCGCCGTCTTTAACTGGAATGGCTGATTTTTTATCTCCTCGCACGCTTAGTGTAACAGATGGTTGTGTAACTGGTAAGCTTAGAATTTTACCTTGAGTAACTGTCCCAGCAATTTTTCCATCTACCAGGAGTGGAAGTTTTTGGGAGGATAGTTGTTTGATAGGCTTTGGATAATGAATAATAACTCTCATATGAACCTCCTCGTAATCTAGTTTCATTATAGCAAAAAAAGAAAAATATGTAAACGGTTTCTGCTGTTGTTTTCCCCTGCAGGCTTGCTTGAAGAATAAGAAACTGCTATAATTTTGAAGAGGTAGGAGTTTATATGAATTATCCTTCAGAATTATATTTTAAGTAAAAGCAGTTATTTGCCATCTGATAAGTTATTCATTCTGCAAAAAGAACTAGAAGATTTAGATGATGAGGCTTTAAACGTTCTTATGATGGTTGAGATGCGTCAACCTCTTGTCGCTCTTATTTTGGCTATTTTCTTCGGTGAATTTGGTGTCGACCGTTTTTATGTCGGGAATAAAGAATTGGGATTTGCCAAGCTGATTGCTTTTGCAGTATCTTTTGTTACGCTATTTATCTTGATTGGGTTCTTGTTATTTTTTGGACTTTATTTGTGGAAGTTTATTGATTGCTTCTTAATCATGCGAGCATGTAAGGAAGCGAACTTTGAGCGTTTGATGCTGCAAATCCATCAATATAAGGCTTTTCAGCAGAGCAATCAGATATTTTAATAATATATTTTAGTAATAAATTTTAGGAATAAGGGGAGGCTTGGTAGTGTCTTCCTTTTCTGTTTTTAGTAGGCTGTAAAGTACTTGTAATATGGAACGAGCTTTGTCACAGAAGTGACATTTTATAGAACAGCATTTATGATATAATGATAAAATATGCTAGTTGAGAGGAGAATTTCTATGCAGACAAAGAAAATGAGTATGTTTTTATTTTTTGCCTATCTCCTTTTACTTACTTGGATGATTGTCTTTAAGATGGACTTGAGCATCGTATATGGACGTTATGGTTATGCTAGTATAAACTTAATTCCATTTGCAGGAACAGCAGTCTATGATGGAGTGCTGGATTTTCCAGAAATTCTATTTAATATTGTAAGTTTTATTCCCTTTGGTATTTATATGGAAATGCTATTTCGCAAGGCATCGTGGGTGGCTAATCTATGTTTGATTATGTTAGTGAGTCTCTGTTTTGAGGTTCTGCAATATCTTCTTTTACTTGGGGTTGCAGATATAACTGATTTACTGGCTAACGGCTTAGGGGGAGCAATCGGCATTAATATCATGTATGTCTTGACCAGTATTTGGCGGGAGAAGGCCTATGTTCGTATGAATATTTTTTGTTTTGCGCTAACGTTTTTTGTTATATTAATAACTTATTTAGCTTTGTAGGTCTTGCTAAATATATCCAAAGTTTGCTAAAATGAATGTAATGAATATCAAAGAAGAGATTATTAAATTATCTCAGGAAATCGGAATCTCGAAGATTGGTTTTACAACGGCTGATGATTTTGCTTATTTGGAGAAATCACTTCGTGCTAGTCAGGAAGAGGGGCGTTCGTCAGGATTTGAACACAAGAATATTGAAGAACGTATCCGTCCCAAACTGTCGTTAGAATCTGCCAAAACCATCATTTCTATCGCGGTAGCTTACCCTCGACATTTGCCTGTCAAACCGCAGAAGACCCAATACAAACGTGGGAAGATTTCCCCTAGTTCATGGGGGCTTGATTACCACTATATCTTGCAAGATAAGATGGAGCGTTTGGCACGGGGAATTGAGAAACTGACGGATGGCTTGGAATACAAGGGCATGGTAGACACGGGAGCCTTGGTAGATACTGCCGTTGCTAGAAGAGCAGGAATTGGCTTTATCGGGAAAAATGGATTGGTTATTTCTAAGGAATTTGGTTCCTATATGTTTTTAGGGGAACTGGTGACCAATCTAGAAATCGAACCAGATCAGCCAGTCGACTATGACTGTGGGGACTGTAATCGTTGTGTTGCAGCCTGTCCGACGTCTTGTCTATTAGGGGATACGACCATGAATGCCCGTCGTTGTCTGTCTTTTCAGACCCAGGATAAGGGCATGATGGACTTGGAGTTTCGTAAGAAAATCAAGACGGTCATCTATGGTTGTGATATTTGCCAGATTTGTTGTCCTTACAACAAGGGAATTTCCAGTCCACCTGTGGTGGAGATTGACCCAGAATTGGCTGAGCCTGAGCTGATTCCATTCTTGGACTTGTCAAATGGACAGTTCAAGGAAAAATTCGGTCTGATTGCTGGTTCTTGGCGGGGGAAAAATATTCTCCAGCGCAATGCCATCATTGCCTTAGCTAATAGCAATGACCGCTCTGCCATTCCCAAACTCTTAGAAATCATCGATAAGAAACAAAATCCGGTCCACATGGCAACGGCTATCTGGGCCTTGGGGCAATTGGTCAAACAGCCAAATGATGAGATGGTTTCCTTTATCGCAGGTATTTCATCAGACAATGATGATGTCATAGCAGAGCAAACGGCCTTTCTCAACATGGTCAAGGACTTGCAAATGTGATATAATAAATATTATGAATAAAAATGAGGTGTATATGGATACAGCAGAAATTCGCCAAAAGATTGAAGAACTTGGCAAAAAATTAACTTCTTTTAGGGGGTCTCTTTGACTTAGAAGGTCTGGAAGAAGAGATTGCCATTCTTGAGAACAAGATGACGGA
Organism: Streptococcus suis; assembly: GCF_046032535.1. Taxonomy (GTDB): domain Bacteria; phylum Bacillota; class Bacilli; order Lactobacillales; family Streptococcaceae; genus Streptococcus; species Streptococcus suis_AK. The sequence goes on from NZ_JARQPL010000063.1 coordinate 3,080, forward strand.
GCCAGATTTCTGGAATGATAATTTGGCAGCACAGAAGACGTCTCAGGAGTTGAATGAATTAAAAAACACCTACGGAAATTTCCATCAGATGTTGGATTTATATGATGAATCCGAAATTTTGCTAGATTTTCTAGCAGAAGATGAGTCTGTTCGGGATGAGTTGGTTGAAAAGTTAGCAGATTTGGACAAAACCATGACTGCTTACGAAATGACCTTGCTCTTGTCAGAACCCTATGATCACAATAACGCTATCTTGGAAATCCATCCAGGTTCGGGTGGTACCGAGGCACAAGACTGGGGAGAAATGCTCCTGCGGATGTATCAGCGTTATGGAAATGCCAAAGGTTTTACAGTAGAAACATTGGATTATCAAGCTGGTGATGAGGCAGGTATTAAGTCCGTGACTCTAAGCTTTACAGGTCCAAATGCTTATGGTTTGCTCAAGTCTGAAATGGGTGTTCATCGTTTGGTGCGCATCTCACCTTTTGACTCAGCTAAGCGTCGTCATACTTCCTTTACATCTGTAGAGGTAATGCCTGAGTTGGACGATACCATTGAAATTGAAATCAGAGATGATGAAGTGAAGATGGATACCTTCCGTTCAGGAGGTGCTGGTGGACAGAACGTCAACAAGGTCTCAACGGGTGTTCGATTGACGCACATTCCGACAGGTATTGTGACTCAGTCAACTGTTGACCGTACTCAGTATGGCAACCGAGATCGGGCTATGAAACTCTTGCAAGCTAAATTGTATCAATTGGAGCAGGAGAAGAAAGCGGCAGAAGTAGACTCACTCAAGGGTGACAAGAAAGAGATCACTTGGGGAAGTCAGATTCGTTCTTATGTCTTTACACCTTATACAATGGTAAAAGACCACCGTACTGGTTATGAGGTGGCTCAAGTCGATAAGGTTATGGACGGAGACTTGGACGGCTTTATAGATGCTTATTTAAAATGGCGAATTAGCTAAGAACCTGTATCTACAAGTGAAGTGCTTGTAAATAAGAGATAGTTTTTCGCTCATCAAGGAAGTTTTTTGAGAGAATACGGACTGTATTTTGAAAAAAACGTTCTCAAATCTAAAGAAAGGACTGTCTAAGACAGGAAATCCTATGGGAATAATAGAAATGAAAGACGTTTCCAAGAAATATGGAAACGGAACGACTGCCCTTCGCGGAGTATCAGTCAATGTTGAAGCGGGAGAATTTGCCTACATTGTAGGTCCTTCTGGTGCAGGTAAGTCAACCTTTATCAAACTCTTGTATCGGGAGGAAAAGCTCGATAAGGGGAGTCTAAAGGTTGGTAAATTTGACCTTGCAAAAATTAAAAAGAGAGATGTTCCTCTTCTACGTCGTAGTGTAGGAGTGGTTTTCCAAGACTATAAACTCTTACCTAAAAAGACTGTCTTTGAAAATATTGCTTATGCGATGGAAGTTATCGGTGAAAAACCACGGAATATCAAGAAACGTGTAATGGAAGTTTTAGATTTGGTTGGTTTGAAACACAAGATTCGCTCTTTCCCAAATGAACTTTCAGGTGGTGAGCAACAGCGGATTGCTATTGCCCGTGCCATTGTAAATAATCCTAAAGTATTGATTGCTGATGAACCAACGGGTAACTTGGACCCTGAAAACTCTTGGGAAATCATGAACCTATTGGAGCGAATTAACTTACAGGGGACAACGATTTTGATGGCGACACACAATAGTCAGATTGTAAATACACTTCGTCACCGTGTTATTGCGATTGAAGATGGTCGTGTAGTACGTGATGAAGCGGAAGGAGAATATGGATACGATGAGTAATCGATTTTTTAGACACTTTATTGAATCATTGAAGAGTTTGAAGCGAAATGGTTGGATGACAATTGCAGCCATTTCATCTGTAGCCATTACCCTTACCTTGGTTGGTCTATTTGCTTCAGTTATTTTGAACACAGCAAAGCTCGCTTCGGATTTGGAACAGAATGTACGTATCAATGTATACTTGAGAGCGAACTCAACTGATCAAGCTGAGACGATTGTGAACGAAGCAGGAGAGACGGTAGCTAATCCAGATTATCAAAAGGTGTACAATCAGATTACAGCCTTAGAAAATGTACAATCTGTTACTTATTCAAGTAAGGATGAACAGTTGCAGAAATTAACAGCTACCTTGGGAGATACTTGGAACCTATTCCAAGGAGATGCCAATCCACTTTACGATGCTTATATCATTGATACGACTGAACCGCAGTATGTAAAAACTGTTGCAACAGAGATTGCTAAAATTGATGGTGTTACAGAGGTACGCGATGGGGAAGTTGAAACGGAACGTATTTTTAAATTAGCTAATCTAGTTCGTACATGGGGATTGGCAGCAACTGGCTTATTGCTGTTTACTGCTGTTTTCTTGATTTCCAATACTATTCGGATTACCATTATTTCTCGTAGCCGTGAAATTCAGATTATGCGTCTGGTTGGTGCTAAAAACAGTTATATCCGTGGGCCATTCCTCTGGGAAGGTGCCTGGGTAGGTCTCCTCGGAGCTATTTTGCCTTCTGTTTTAGTCTATTCTCTTTATAAGATGATCTATACTTCAGTAAATGCTAGTCTTGCTAGTCAAGATTTGTCTCTGATTAGTATGAATGTCTTTGTTCCAGGAATGATTGGCGCACTTTTTGTAATTGGTATTATTATTGGTTCCTTGGGATCAGTCATTTCCATGAACCGCTACTTAAAAATTTAATAGACAAGCTACATGTAAAAAGAGGCTGGGCAGATGCCCAATGTCATTAAGTTAACTAACCTATCACATTTTGTGGTGGGTTAGTTTTTATGTTACACTAAAAATAAAAGGGGAA
>NZ_JARQPL010000064.1:0-5155 GCF_046032535.1 Streptococcus suis
ATGAGAGTTTGATCCTGGCTCAGGACGAACGCTGGCGGCGTGCCTAATACATGCAAGTAGAACGCTGAAGTCTGGTGCTTGCACTAGACGGATGAGTTGCGAACGGGTGAGTAACGCGTAGGTAACCTGCCTCATAGCGGGGGATAACTATTGGAAACGATAGCTAATACCGCATAACAGTATTTACCGCATGGTAGATACTTGAAAGGAGCAATTGCTTCACTATGAGATGGACCTGCGTTGTATTAGCTAGTTGGTGAGGTAACGGCTCACCAAGGCATCGATACATAGCCGACCTGAGAGGGTGATCGGCCACACTGGGACTGAGACACGGCCCAGACTCCTACGGGAGGCAGCAGTAGGGAATCTTCGGCAATGGGGGCAACCCTGACCGAGCAACGCCGCGTGAGTGAAGAAGGTTTTCGGATCGTAAAGCTCTGTTGTAAGAGAAGAACTGTGAGAAGAGTGGAAAGTTTCTCATTTGACGGTATCTTACCAGAAAGGGACGGCTAACTACGTGCCAGCAGCCGCGGTAATACGTAGGTCCCGAGCGTTGTCCGGATTTATTGGGCGTAAAGCGAGCGCAGGCGGTTTGATAAGTCTGAAGTAAAAGGCTGTGGCTTAACCATAGTACGCTTTGGAAACTGTCAAACTTGAGTGCAGAAGGGGAGAGTGGAATTCCATGTGTAGCGGTGAAATGCGTAGATATATGGAGGAACACCGGTGGCGAAAGCGGCTCTCTGGTCTGTAACTGACGCTGAGGCTCGAAAGCGTGGGGAGCGAACAGGATTAGATACCCTGGTAGTCCACGCCGTAAACGATGAGTGCTAGGTGTTGGGTCCTTTCCGGGACTCAGTGCCGCAGCTAACGCATTAAGCACTCCGCCTGGGGAGTACGACCGCAAGGTTGAAACTCAAAGGAATTGACGGGGGCCCGCACAAGCGGTGGAGCATGTGGTTTAATTCGAAGCAACGCGAAGAACCTTACCAGGTCTTGACATCCCGATGACCGCCCTAGAGATAGGGTTTCTCTTCGGAGCATCGGTGACAGGTGGTGCATGGTTGTCGTCAGCTCGTGTCGTGAGATGTTGGGTTAAGTCCCGCAACGAGCGCAACCCCTATTGTTAGTTGCCATCATTCAGTTGGGCACTCTAGCGAGACTGCCGGTAATAAACCGGAGGAAGGTGGGGATGACGTCAAATCATCATGCCCCTTATGACCTGGGCTACACACGTGCTACAATGGCTGGTACAACGAGTCGCAAGTCGGTGACGGCAAGCTAATCTCTTAAAGCCAGTCTCAGTTCGGATTGTAGGCTGCAACTCGCCTACATGAAGTCGGAATCGCTAGTAATCGCGGATCAGCACGCCGCGGTGAATACGTTCCCGGGCCTTGTACACACCGCCCGTCACACCACGAGAGTTTGTAACACCCGAAGTCGGTGAGGTAACCATTTAGGAGCCAGCCGCCTAAGGTGGGATAGATGATTGGGGTGAAGTCGTAACAAGGTAGCCGTATCGGAAGGTGCGGCTGGATCACCTCCTTTCTAAGGAAATGGAAACCTGTACGTCAGTCTTCTTTAATTTTGAGAGGTCTTGTGGGGCCTTAGCTCAGCTGGGAGAGCGCCTGCTTTGCACGCAGGAGGTCAGCGGTTCGATCCCGCTAGGCTCCATTAACAGGAGAAATCTTGTTAAGAAGGATAGTTGAATTCACGACTAACTTCTTAGGAAAATAGACAATCTTCCTTGTGTGCAAGACACACAGCGTCAGATTCCTAATTTTCTACAGAAGTTTCGCTAAGGCGACCGTCGTTCATATCCTAAACTTGTCCATTGAAAATTGAATATCTATCAAACATTCCTGATGTATCTGAAAGGATACATTAAGAAATAGTAACAAGAAAATAAACCGAAAACGCTGTGAATATTTAATGAGTTTTCTAGTTTAGAAAAAAACTAGTAATTAAGGTTAAGTTAATAAGGGCGCACGGTGGATGCCTTGGCACTAGAAGCCGATGAAGGACGTGACTAACGACGAAATGCCTTGGGGAGCTGTAAGTAAGCAATGATCCAGGGATGTCCGAATGGGGGAACCCGGCAGGTAATGCCTGTCACTCACTACTGTTAAGGTAGTGCAGAGGAAGACGCAGTGAACTGAAACATCTAAGTAGCTGCAGGAAGAGAAAGCAAAAGCGATTGCCTTAGTAGCGGCGAGCGAAACGGCAGGAGGGCAAACCGAGGAGTTTACTCCTCGGGGTTGTAGGACTGCAATGTGGACTTAAAGAGTATAGAAGAACTACCTGGGAAGGTAGGCCAAAGAGAGTAATAGCCTCGTATTTGAAATATTCTTTATACCTAGCAGTATCCTGAGTACGGCGAGACACGCGAAATCTCGTCGGAATCCGGGAGGACCATCTCCCAACCCTAAATACTCTCTAGTGACCGATAGTGAACCAGTACCGTGAGGGAAAGGTGAAAAGTACCCCGGAAGGGGAGTGAAATAGAACCTGAAACCGTGTGCCTACAACAAGTTCGAGCCCGTTAATGGGTGAGAGCGTGCCTTTTGTAGAATGAACCGGCGAGTTACGATATGATGCGAGGTTAAGTTGAAGAGACGGAGCCGTAGGGAAACCGAGTCTTAATAGGGCGGATTAGTATTATGTCGTAGACCCGAAACCATGTGACCTACCCATGAGCAGGTTGAAGGTGCGGTAAGACGCACTGGAGGACCGAACCAGGGCACGTTGAAAAGTGCTTGGATGACTTGTGGGTAGCGGAGAAATTCCAAACGAACTTGGAGATAGCTGGTTCTCTCCGAAATAGCTTTAGGGCTAGCGTCGACATTTGAGAATCTTGGAGGTAGAGCACTGTTTGGATGAGGGGGCCATCTCGGTTTACTGATTTCAGATAAACTCCGAATGCCAAAGATTTATGGTCGGCAGTCAGACTGCGAGTGCTAAGATCCGTAGTCGAAAGGGAAACAGCCCAGACCACCAGCTAAGGTCCCAAAATAATTGTTAAGTGGAAAAGGATGTGGGGTTGCACAGACAACTAGGATGTTAGCTTAGAAGCAGCTATTCATTCAAAGAGTGCGTAATAGCTCACTAGTCGAGTGACCCTGCGCCGAAAATGTACCGGGGCTAAAACAATTTACCGAAGCTGTGGATAACACATTAGTGTTATGGTAGGAGAGCGTTCTATGTGTGAAGAAGGTATACCGTGAGGAGTGCTGGAACGCATAGAAGTGAGAATGCCGGTATGAGTAGCGAAAGATGGGTGAGAATCCCATCCACCGTAAGACTAAGGTTTCCAGGGGAAGGCTCGTCCGCCCTGGGTTAGTCGGGACCTAAGGAGAGACCGAAGGGTGTATCCGATGGACAACAGGTTGATATTCCTGTACTAGAGTATGAAGTGATGGAGGGACGCAGTAGGCTAACTAAAGCGGGCGATTGGAAGAGCCCGTCTAAGCAGTGAGGTGTGATATGAGTCAAATGCTTGTATCTGTAACATTGAGCTGTGATGGGGAGCGAAGATAAGTAGCGAAGTTAGTGACGTCACACTGCCGAGAAAAGCTTCTAGCGATGTATCATACTCTACCCGTACCGCAAACCGACACAGGTAGTCGAGGCGAGTAGCCTCAGGTGAGCGAGAGAACTCTCGTTAAGGAACTCGGCAAAATGACCCCGTAACTTCGGGAGAAGGGGTGCTCAGTTTAACTGAGCCGCAGTGAATAGGCCCAAGCAACTGTTTATCAAAAACACAGCTCTCTGCTAAATCGTAAGATGATGTATAGGGGGTGACGCCTGCCCGGTGCTGGAAGGTTAAGAGGAGGGTTTAGCGCAAGCGAAGATCTGAATTGAAGCCCCAGTAAACGGCGGCCGTAACTATAACGGTCCTAAGGTAGCGAAATTCCTTGTCGGGTAAGTTCCGACCCGCACGAAAGGCGTAATGATTTGGGCACTGTCTCAACGAGAGACTCGGTGAAATTTTAGTACCTGTGAAGATGCAGGTTACCCGCGACAGGACGGAAAGACCCCATGGAGCTTTACTGCAGTTTGATATTGAGTATCTGTACCACATGTACAGGATAGGTAGGAGCCTATGAAGTCGGGACGCCAGTTTCGACAGAGGCGCTGTTGGGATACTACCCTTGTGTTATGGCTACTCTAACCCGGATAGGTTATCCCTATCGGAGACAGTGTCTGACGGGCAGTTTGACTGGGGCGGTCGCCTCCTAAAAGGTAACGGAGGCGCCCAAAGGTTCCCTCAGAATGGTTGGAAATCATTCGCAGAGTGTAAAGGTATAAGGGAGCTTGACTGCGAGAGCTACAACTCGAGCAGGGACGAAAGTCGGGCTTAGTGATCCGGTGGTTCCGTATGGAAGGGCCATCGCTCAACGGATAAAAGCTACCCTGGGGATAACAGGCTTATCTCCCCCAAGAGTTCACATCGACGGGGAGGTTTGGCACCTCGATGTCGGCTCGTCGCATCCTGGGGCTGTAGTCGGTCCCAAGGGTTGGGCTGTTCGCCCATTAAAGCGGCACGCGAGCTGGGTTCAGAACGTCGTGAGACAGTTCGGTCCCTATCCGTCGCGGGCGTAGGAAATTTGAGAGGATCTGCTCCTAGTACGAGAGGACCAGAGTGGACTTACCGCTGGTGTACCAGTTGTCTTGCCAAAGGCATCGCTGGGTAGCTATGTAGGGACGGGATAAACGCTGAAAGCATCTAAGTGTGAAACCCACCTCAAGATGAGATTTCCCATAACTTTATGTTAGTAAGAGCCCTGAGAGATGATCAGGTAGATAGGTTGGAAGTGGAAGTGTGGCGACACATGTAGCGGACCAATACTAATCGCTCGAGGACTTATCCAAGAATAAGTAATGAGAACGTTAAGAAAAGCGTATGATTTTAGGAAATCAACGCGGAAGTCGGTTAGACTTCAAGGCGATTTTTCTAAATCACTAGCTTTTTAGTTCGAATACAATTACTTATTAAAACTAGAGTCAATATTGACAAGCGCACGGTTTCTTGTTAGAATATAGATATTCAATTTTGAGTTGACAAGACTCAGTAGTTAAGTGACGATAGCCTAGGAGATACACCTGTACCCATGCCGAACACAGCAGTTAAGCCCTAGAACGCCTGAAGTAGTTGGGG
>NZ_JARQPL010000065.1:0-4810 GCF_046032535.1 Streptococcus suis
TTTCTTATATTATACTCCTAAATACGAAGAAAAGCCCTTAGAAAATCAATTCTAAGGACTTTGTCTTCAGTCTGAAAGAGTCGCTTTCGCGGCTCTTTTTTATCTGCTATAAGTAGTCACTTAAAAAAATTTTAGAAGAAATACGTTCATATTCAATTGTATCCTCAGTGTGTTTTATACAGCGATAAACACCTTTAAAGGTATAATAGATATTCCCAAGAACATCTTTTTGATGAGCAAAAACAATTGAATCTTTAATTCCACTTACCTTCATTTTACTATCGACTCTGGCGACTCTGGATTGGAAAATCTTAGTACCATCCTCTGAAAGTGAATTTTTCCAATCACCATTGTCATACAGTTTTGGAAACCATACCTGAATAGAATTATTCAGTGGCGACGTTCCTTTCTGATGTTGTTTGAAATCTTTTCCAAATAATTTTAGCACGTCTGCATGTGTTTTAAACTTCGCATTATCATCAACAGAAATAGTTCCAAGTTTCTTCCACTTTTCAACTGAGAATTCTTCCGCATACGAATATGGTACAAAATCTTGCTTAGTATTTTTCAATTCTCTAATATGATTTACCAGGTTATCTATGTGTTCATGAACAGTTTCTAAACTAGACTCATTACTACAATCTATTCTTTTAAAATCTACATTAGCGTAAGCAACAACTTCACGTTCTCGCAATTGATCATTCTCAATTTGAGATTTATGGTATTCTTCATCAACTTCAACAGCTAATCTAAATTGAGGAAAATAGAGATCAATCAAATAGCGTTTCCCGTCAGACTTTCTAACTACCTGCTGGGTAGTAAATTGAATCTCACTATCATTCAAAAGATGAATAATCCTAGAAACTACATAAAATTCATACTTTTTATAATGTAACTTTGACAATAATTTAGCATAATATGTCAATTCATCTATCGTTCTAGCCATAGTAACTCCTGTTGATTTAATTTTTTAATTGCTTAAAATCTACATACTCTCCTAGTTTACAGAAATCACAGTCTTCCTTACCACAGTGCCCTGTAAAATCAAATGTTCTCACTTGTTGCCAAAAGGCTTGGATTTGTTGTTTCACAGTTGTGATATCATCAAGTGCAACTTCCACATCATGAATTGAATAACCGGTTTCCTGAGAATCATCGTCTAAAAAGATATACTTCCTCTTTTTGTTTTACATTATTTTATTCATTTCGATAATCTCATTATGTATAGTTCTCTCATATATTCTGTACGATACAATTGCCTCTGCTACCCTCTTTGATATTTTTTCTCTATTAAAATATATACTCTTTGGTATTTGAAGATTTAAAATATCTTCCTGTTTGAAACGTGGATGTTGGCTTCCCTCAACAGAATTTTCAAACACTAATTGTGCCGGCTTAGAAAGTAAAAATGGAACCAAATATGCTATGGACTCATCATTTCTAGATCTTAGAACAAAAAATTCCGTAGATGCGCCTAAAATTTCTTCACGTTCTTCATCAACATAAGCTACTTGTTTTAGATATGGTCGGAGTCGCGAAATAATAACATCTCCTTTCTTCAATATTTTTTTATTACTATTAATTGCTTGTGTCACTTCAAGATTTATGTTCAAATAGCCACCCATTGCGTCTGAAGTATTGATTTGAATAATGTCTTTACCTTTGCCTTGTTTCGTAGTAATAATTTCATTAGCCAATTCTATTACTTCTGACATTAAAATAGTCTCTTCACTATCTATATTCATCCTTCTTTTTGGATTGTATCTCTCAGGTGTCAAAATAAAATTAGCGCCTAATTGTTTGTTTGACTTTAAAATACATATTGCCACAAGATTACCATCCAATCTTTTCTATTTCTTTAAATTTATAAAATTCAACTAGAATATCATTTAAATCATGATCAATCTCAGACCACATTTGTATATCATTTTTATATATTACATTGCCCCTTCCGTCTTTTCCTGGTTTTTCACTTATTGCAAAGAATATGTTTTCTTCACTTTTATTCTTTTGTTCACGTTTTTGCAAAAACAATATACTAGTTTTCACCGCAGTATGAGGCATAAATGTATTTCGCGGAATACCAACCACACCAATTATTCTACATCTTTCATTTATCCATTTTCGTAAATCTTCCGTTTCTTTACTACCAAAAATATTATCTGGCAGAACAATTGACATTCTTCCATTAGGTTTCAACAGTTCAATACATCTTTCGATAAACAAAACATCTCTTTCCATCCTATTTTTTCCTGCTGAAACAAAATAACTATCAAGAATTTCAGATTCAGTAACTTCTCCTGCAAAAGGTGGATTTGTCATTATTACCTCAAACAACTCTTTCTGCTTGTCAATTCGAAGCATATCTTCAATCGTAGTAACGTTCTCACCTTCCGCTGAATTATTATTCTTTACTAAACTATTTAGTCGGAAAATATGAGCTCCATCTAAACCAGAAATATACATTAATAACTTTGCTACTCTTGTTGCAACTACATCGAAATCAAATCCCCACAAATCATTTGCTTCAATTGAAGTATCATTCATATGCGCATGATATAAAAATGCACCTGAACCTGCCGCAGGGTCAAGAATTTTTTCTCCTTGTTTTGGAGAAATAATCTTAGTGCAAAAATCTACTATATATCTTGGTGTAAAGTACTGACCTTTCGCTCCTTTTTTTTCTTTAGAAACTAAAAATTCAAATATTCCATCAACACTTTCATAGTCATCTTTCAATAATGAGAATCTCTTTAAAATAGAAATACACATCTGATACTGTTCTTCTGAAATTAAGAATCTTGTTTCAGACAGTACGCCCTCCCATTTTGTATCAATCTTTTTTAATTTGTGATTCGCAGTAACAATTGTAAGTTCATCAGGCTCGTCATTTAATTCATTCCATAATTTTAAAATAATTAATTTAAAAACTTCTTCAAATTCGCTTTCTCCAGAATTAGCCAATATGACCTCTTCTAAACGTTTATATAGTCCCTCAAATGTATTCGGATTTTTATTTTTTCTTGTTGCCATATTTTTCACCAACCTTCCATTAAATAACTCTAACATATTTGCTATTTTTTGTAAAGACCATCGTCTTTTGGTTGTTTAAAAATCCTTTTTCGGAATATCCTATATTGGGGTATTATAATAGTATTGGAGGTGGAAAATTTGAAAAGTATATATGACGAGGATTACATTGAAATCATTACTCGTTTACGTGTAATTCGAACAAATAAACAAATAACACAACTTGAACTAGCAAACAAAATGGGCAAAGCACAATCTTTTATTTCAAAAATTGAGAACTGCGAACGTAGACTTGATGTCATTGAGTTTTTGAGATGGATAGATGCACTAAATATATGCTTTTCCGATATCATTCCAATAAAATATACTAAAGAGAGGCTATAATATAATGGGTTTCATGCACAAAGATAACTATGAAAATTATATCAAACAACTAAATGCTAATGTTATCTCAGAAGAAGAAATAATAAACATGAGACAAAGTCTATCACCGCTTATTGGTGCTCAGTTCAATGTTCTATCAATTCCAAAAGAAATACTAAAAGCTTTTGAGCCTTCACAGATTGGAACAATTGTAGGCTCGCTTATGGATGCTTGTATACCTAAACTGTCTATATTAACCGACTCTGATACATTTAATTCAGTTGGCTTAACTAAAAACGAAGGAATACTTGGTGACCGTGAAGGTTATCCTGACTATCTCCATATATCTGGAAAACGACTCGAATTAAAACTCTTGTTTGTAGATAATCCAAATATCGAGATGAAAAAACCACCAACTCCTCGAGAGCCGTCTGCGCGCCTTACGCAAAAGGTAACATTTAAGAATGTAATCCCTGATAAAGATATGTTGTTAGTAATTTCATATGCACTTAAAGAAAGAATTGATAATCCTAATCTATTTTCTCCAACAATAATTGGTTTCGATATTTTTCCTGTTTATGAGTGTGTTTTAGCTAGAGATCGCCGTATGTATAAAAGCAATGGTGGCTGGTTTGGTCATTTTGAAACACCTACCATACTCAGCAAGCAAGGTCGTCACAAGTTAGAAGCAAATATAGAAATTGATTATACATCATATGGAAGAAAAGAGAATGAAGGGAAAGATTTAAACGAAGATACAAATTTCGGTAAATTGAAAAGGATACCTTATCCACCTCTTCAGTCTTACTTAAATATTGCAAACACCTCATTTGATTCGAATGACGAGTAACAATTTAGCCACAATAGTTGGTAATATACTACCAACTATTGTATTTTTTGTCATATTTTTATATAAAAAAGGAGCCTATCACTATTGATGGGGCATCTTAAGATATTTGACTTCATCCCCTCTCCGGCTCTACCCTTAATAGTCAAAATCATCGTATTTATATAGATTTACAGCCCATTATACTCTAATTTATTCCAGTTTTCCAAAGTCCGATTTATTATACAACTGACCTGCTGTGAGATATAAAACTTGATTATTATTTTCTTCATTCCTAGGATATTCTTTATTTAAATCTCACAAACAAACATTATTAGATTATAACTCACCTACTTTTATGAAGCTTTCTTATTGGGAAAAATAATATGATATTTTGAAAAAGCATAATTACCATCGAGGAAGGAACGAAGAACAAAGAATTAATAGCGACTAATAATACATTATATAATTTTTTCAACTTTTGAACTTCTACTAAAAATTAGGGGAGGTGGTTCTCAATGTCATTAAGTTAACTAACCTATCACGTTTTGTGGTGGGTTAGTTTTTATGTTACACTAAAAATAAAAGGGG
>NZ_JARQPL010000066.1:0-4718 GCF_046032535.1 Streptococcus suis
CAAGGAGGAAAAGAAACAACCATGAGTCCATTCCATGACTCTATTGTTCTGGAAAACCTTGCAATAGTCAAGTTAACGTTTTTACAATTATTAAAAATTTGGAATTGAAAAATCCCCATAAACTTATTTTACGAGGAGGAATGTAATGAAGAGAAGAGTACCATTTATAGAACAGCATCAAAAAACAGAGTGCGGTTTATGTTGTGTAGCAATGGTATCAAGTTATTTTGATCATGAGATTTCTGTCAAAGCTTTACGTAATATTCAAGAAACCGGAAGGGATGGAACAAATTTTGGAAATTTAATTGATATATTAGAAAATATTGGATTTTCTATTAAGTCGTTTCGTTATCCTAAAGAACAAGTTGAAAATTTCTCTAAAATTTTGACTCCAGCAATTGCCTTATGGCAAAGTAAACATTTTGTAGTAATTGAGAAGGCAAATGAAAAATTTGTATGGATTGTCGATCCAGAGCTTGGTAGAATTAGATATAGTTTGGAAGAATTTTCAGAAGGTTTTTCAGAGTATCTAATCAGTATAGTAGATAGTTCACAAGTATCTAGTAGAAAGAGTAAAGAAAACTTTCAAGTAGTTTATAAACAGTTGTTAAAAACTTGGTCATATTTTATTCCATTACTTTTTTTAACACTAGGTAGTTATGGAGTAAATTTTATTTTTCCTCTATGGATGCAACAAATTTTAAACGAAGTATCGCAGGGAGTATTTATTAAACAATTCGATTTATTACTTAGATTCTTAGGTTTTGTCTCCATATATTTTATTATCATGTTGTGCCAGAGATATTTTGCAATTATATTAACAAGTACTATTGATGAGGGACTAAACAATAGTGTGATAAGTAACCTATTTAAATTACCTTATAAATTTTTTTCTACTAGAAGTAGCGGAGATTTAATCTACTCAATAAATGGTTTGTCTAGAATCAGACAGTTATTTACAAATCAGTTTATACTTGGGATTTTAGATATAGGGTTTGCTATTTGCATTTTAATCTATTTTGCTAGATTTAATTATATTATATCCTTATTAGCTATTCTATTGCTTTTTTTGAATCTTTCTATATTATTCTTGACCAAACAGAGTTTAGAACAAAGAAATAAGTCATTTATAATTTCTCAAAATGACTTACAGAATAAACAAATTGAAATGGTTTATTCTATGATGGGAATTAAAATGGAAGGTTTTGAAGACCAGACATATAAGCAGTGGAAGAGTTTATTTGATAAAAATATATATAGGTATAAATGTAGCGAAATTTTTTCAGGATTTGTGAATTCGTTATTTACTATTATCACATTTATTTCACCTTTTGTATTGCTATTTGTTTCCTTACAATCAAATAGTAGTGTTGGTATAGGAAGTGTATTTGCACTTTATTCTTTAAGTACTCTTTTATTCAGTAAAACTAATAATATTTTTGAAACAGTAGTATCATTTTATAATAGTAAAACGTTTTTAGCTAGGATAGTTGAAATTTTAGAAGAAGACATGGAGGAAAATGGACAATTAAAATTTGATTTAAAAGGTGATATTGAATTAAGAAATGTATCATTTTCATATACAAAAGATAGTAAAAAAGTTTTAGAAAATATTTCTTTAGAAATAAAACAAGGAGAGCAGGTTGCAATTGTCGGATCATCTGGTTCTGGAAAAAGCACTCTATCTAAGTTATTAATTGGTCTATATCCAGCAAGTTCAGGAAAAATATTGTTTGATAATATAGATTATGATGAATTTGAGAAAAAATACTTACGTCAACAAATTGGAATTGTGCCTCAAGATATGACGCTTTTTAATAAAACTATTCTTGAAAATATTATAGGTGATAATATTATTTCACAAGAAGAAGTAGAGGAAATTTGTAAATTAGTAAATATTCACGATGAAATCCAAAATATGCCTATGGGGTATCATACGATAGTTTCGGAGATGGGATTGAACTTGTCTGGTGGGCAACGTCAAAGAATTATTTTGGCTAGAGCATTAGTCAAGAAACCTCGAATTATGCTCTTAGATGAAGCGACAAGCTATTTAGATAATGTAAACGAAAAACAAATAATGAGAAAATTTAAAGAGCAGAATATTACTATAATTTTGATTGCACATCGTTTATCTACAATTATTGACTCTGATCAGATTTTTGTTATGGACAATGGAAAAATTTCTGAGAGAGGGACGCATAGAGAGCTATTAAATAATAGAGATGGTTTATACAGTCAACTTTATCAAATGAATTATTAATTTTAATAAAAAATCTCAAGTTTAAGTTATTTTGCATCAAATGAGTTGATTATGCTTATCATTTGTATCATACTTCCAAGAAAAGTAAGAATAATCTTATGTTTCAGAGATATGGAGTTTAATTTTATAGTATCACTTACTAACAATATTGGAAAATGTAAAAAAAATTGAAAAGAATCCTACTTCGTCAAGGATAGTGAGTGATTTACCATAACATACGAGAGAATCAAGATGGTTCTCTCTTTTTATTAGATTTCCTGCAAAACAAAATAATTATTTAGAATTTTAGAAAATTTTGCAAAACCTCATTTGTCAAATTAAGTTAGATATTTTGAAATAACTCAGAAAAACTTGGTGTAGAGTTTGGTAGTTCAAGGATTTTCTAGAAATTAGATTTCTTTTACCGATTATAGCTGATAATAATTCTTGGGAAATCTTATTGAAGGCTATCTGATTTGGAAGCCCATGTTTCCGTAGTGAGCCAGGATGTTCATTGAAGCCTCGTTAACCAAGGGGTTGTATTGACCCCAAAAAGTTGGATACTTAATAAATGCTTGCTAGACTTTAAAATCTCGGAAATCTCTGTTACAATAGTCATAAGTTTTATATCTTTCTAAGGGAATGTGGTGTTCTCCTAGGATATAGGACTTTTTTCGTTTTGTAAAGGTGTTTCCGAGATTTATTTTACACTAACTGAGAGTATACTGTCATTTGGGAGAGCGTAATCGCGTGAAACTTGTCTTAAAGAATAGCTCTGAAGGGACACTGTATCCATTATTTCTTTAACTCAAGAGAGTAGTATGTATTTTTGGTCTTTTTGACCACTTCAATACCATAGCGGTCCATCAAGCGAATCAGATACTTCAGTCCACTGACGTTGACATCAAATTGGCTACAAATCTGTGACCAACTAACTCCTTGTTTTTTTAGCTTGTATATCTCTAATTTATCCTCATGGGTCAATTGGAGATTTTTCGTTATCGGTGATTGTCTTGTATAATCTTAGCTTATGTAAATAGGCTCTTAGAACTTCTTTTTGTTAGTGTATTCTCATTGGGAAAATGTTTTAGAAGATAGGTGGTATATTTTTCTAAATCAAGCTTATGTTGCTTGGTAATTGCCAAGAGGTTCATAATGATATTTCTCTGAAAGAATAGCCAATTTTGTTAGTCAAATTGCCATAGATTAATACCTTATTCAAAATGGTTTCTATTGTTTCTTGATTGAGAGCTTGAAACAAGGTAAGTTTTAATTTAATTTTCTAATACGAACTTTAAGAACAGATTATTTTTGTTTTTCTGATAACAACGACAAGATTGTGGAATTTCCAAAGAAATACTCCATTGTGACATCAATATAGCCTCCAACTTTAGCAGTATGCTGAAGGTGTGAGAATTATGATAGATACATTGTCATAGAGCTAAATTGATTGTTCCATTTTAATTGTTCAAGCTAGCTTGACATAGATAGAAAAAGATACTTCACACGGAGTCTATTACTATATTAGAATATATAGCTAATCAATCTGTATTGTCATTTTTAAAGCGTTCAATATTATTGCACGATTTACTCATTACTAAAGCTATTTAACGATGTATACTTAGTAGTGTAAAGATGATCATCTAAAAAAAGAAAGGAGAGTTGTTTATGACTAAAGATATTCATAAACGTGAAGAAATTGATAGTCTTGATTTTGAAGTAAACGAGCAAGAGCTTTCAGGCAAATCAGGTTCAGGCTGGTTCACGGCAGTTCAATTAAGTCTAGCAGGTCGTTGCGGTCGATGGTTTACGGGTTCATTTGAATGTACTAGTAACAAC
The DNA here is from genome assembly GCF_046032535.1 of Streptococcus suis. Classification (GTDB taxonomy): domain Bacteria; phylum Bacillota; class Bacilli; order Lactobacillales; family Streptococcaceae; genus Streptococcus; species Streptococcus suis_AK. The sequence continues at coordinate 4,082 of NZ_JARQPL010000066.1, forward strand.
GTAAGTTGTGGTAAATAAAAATAGGAGAAAACGATGGAAAACAAGAAAATGTCATCAGAGATTGATAATTTGGATTTTGAAGTAAAAGAACAAGAACTTTCGGGTAAATCAGGTTCAGGCTGGTTTACGGCAGTTCAATTAAGTCTAGCAGGTCGTTGTGGTCGATGGTTTACAGGTTCATTTGAATGTACTAGTAATCATGTAAAATGTGGTTAACTAAGGATTAGAAAATTTTATTCTGATAAATAGAGTTTGTTAAATTTACTATAAACAAGGAAAGTTTTGCGAGGGACAATATGAAAAATAAGCAATATAATTCAGAAATTGACACTTTAGACTTTGAAGTTAGCACTCAAGAATTGGAAGGAACTTCTGGTGCAGGAGGCTGGTATTCAGCATTTAAAATGACTCTGGCTGGTCGCTGCGGTCGATGTTTCACATGTTCTTATGAATGTACAAGTAATAATGTTAATTGTTAATTTAGGAAGTATATATGTTTCTTGAGATGTGTAAACTTTCCTTGTTATAGTTGACAGAGATAGAGTTAAATGATAAATTATAGTCTAGTGGTAAAAAGTCAATAGAAAGTTGATTAATTTTTAGATGATTTTCTAGACAAAAGGGTGCACTAAAAACA
>NZ_JARQPL010000067.1:0-3087 GCF_046032535.1 Streptococcus suis
AAGTTCTACCTTATTTCTTTGTCTCAGTCTAATTTCCAGTTTTTAAGACAGACTAGAACTTACTTTGGGAATTTAGCCTTTATATTTTTGTTTAACGGATTAAACGTTTTTGTGGATTTGAAAAATATTTTTTGTTATACTTGTGTTATGAAAACATCAACACTTGGAAAGTTACTAGAGTTACCAAATTTTCACCACTTCTACACCGTTCCAATTAGAGAAAATACGGAGTCTTCTGGAAATTATATAATTGTTTTTGAACAGGACAAGCAACCTGTATTTGTTGATTTGAAAAATGAGACTGGTCACACTCGTGAGGTACGCTTTGCCAGTCATTTTGACAGCGCCGGTCTTCTGGTTGGATTAGGAGCCATTCCTATCAATTATTGGCCTACCTGCCAGATTCTTGGTGTGAAGAAAAATAATAATCGACGAGGACTTAGTCTATCTAGTCTGATGGATGGTTATGGACGTCTACCTATTTTTAAGGAAATGGCAGAGCGTTATAGAGTGCGTGGGCAGTCAACCATTTATGACCCCTACCGTTATTCGTATACTATTGATGAGAAAAAGGTTATTAAGGATAATCAATTAACCCTTATTCCAAAGAAAGAATACGAAAAGATAAAAGATTTCCATCCTTTTTTGCAAACAAAGCATGGAAATGTTTATGCAGTTCCTTGTTTCTATCAAGACAGAAAACGAAATCAGATTACTAAAATCTATATTATGGGCTGGTACTTTTATGAGAAGCAATTAAAAATATCTTGGAAACCTTCTCATTCTCGTAAAAGCCGCTGGCGTTCTTCGCTTGTTTCAGTAGATAAATTATCGGACCGCTTCTTCTTTCAAGGAGAATTGTATAAAAAAGGAACCTATCCAGTGTTCCTTGAAGACCTCACAATAAAAAATAAGGCCTACCAACATCGCCTGAATAGGGAGTTTGCAGCCTTTTTAAGTATTATTGAAGAACAAAAACGGAGGGCACAGCTCCGTGTTAAGTAGAAAATGGTTAGGTTGGTAAATTACCGACTATCATTTTTACGATTATCTTTTAGTTTTACAACGACTCGAAACTGGCGATCAGGATGATTTTCTGTATTAGACATCTGAATACGTGCCTCTAGAATATCGCCGTGTCCAAAATAGATTAACCGACTGATTAGTGAGTTTTTATCCGATGGAATATATCCTAACTTTGTGCCCTGATAAAAGATTGCTACAGCTTCTGAGTCATGTGGGTTTGACGGCTCTCCGACTAGCTGAACAGGTGTTCCTGGTTTGAGTTGGTCGATTACATCTAGTCCATCATAGTAGGCAAAGGCTGCCAAATGAAAATCTTGAACATTGCGTGTTGGTTCAAATGATGTGAATGTCATGTCTAACCTCCTAGAGAATCATTATGGTTGATAAACAATTTGATAATCTGCATTGATAATGACACCGTTTTGGTAAATAGTGTAACGGGCATTATCATCGCCTTCCAAAATATTATAAGGAATAGATTCGGTGCGCGTGTAGTTACCTTCAATGACGCGCCAATTGTTTTCGCCTAAAATTGAGTTGGCATAATCAATCGTTTTTGGTCCACTATCCAACTGGACGCCTGTTTCAGTATTTTTTAATGGGTCTATACCGCTAGTGGTTGAATTGGTCAAGCGATAATAAACATCTACTATGTCTGCTGCTATTTCTTGGCTTATTACAATCATTCTATCGCGCGTAGAGTCAGTAGTGTCTGTCTCAGTTGTATTTGCTTGTGTTCCTTTGGGAATCATTAATAGTGTTACATCGCCAATCGTTGCGTCTACATAGCCTGTTTCAAAAATTCCATCAGTTATTTTTCCGCGGCCAAGTAAGGATTGGCTATCTGCTACTAATCCTTTGCTATTGAAGACTAGTGAATTTCCTTGGCTATTTTGCCAGGTGCCTAGTATACTATCGTAATTGCCTTGCATTAGAGCATCTATATCCATAGAACTAAGAGAAATCTCACGTTGGATTGTTGATGACGTGCTTGTATTGGCATTAGAAACCTGGGTATCAGCAGTTGAGGTACTTGCGGAACTGCCCTTCTTTTCAGTTTGACAGGCAGAAAGCGACATGATAGTGAGCAAGCCAAGAGCGAGTGCTAAATATTTTCTTTTCATTCTAGCTATCTCCCTTCTAATCTCTATGAATAGTAAATCCAGTTGCCTGCTTGGTTGCCATAATGGTCATATCAGAAATCTGCACGTGTGCAGGTTGATTTGCAACAAATAGAGTACAGTTAGCAATATCAGTTGCTTGAAGAGCATCAATTCCTTGATAGACTGTCGCTGCTCTCTCTTTATCTCCATGAAAACGGACTTGGCTAAAATCAGTCTCAACGATACCGGGTTGTAACGTAGTTACCTTGATATTTTTATCAATCGTGTCAATACGGATCCCGTCTGAAAGCACCTTGACAGCTGATTTGGTTGCAGCATAGACAGCAGCTCCTGCATAGGCGTAAATACCGGCCGTTGATCCAATATTGATAATATGACCCTCATTATTTTCAACCATTTGTGGCAATAACTGACGTGTTACAGTTAGTAATCCTTTAATATTGGTATCAATCATTGTCATCATGTCAGTCAAATCATAGTCTTGGAATTTGTCCAATCCCAATGCCAGGCCAGCATTGTTTACCAAAATATGAATTTGTCCAACTTCTTCTAAGATTTTTTGACAATTTACAATCGTTTGTTCCATATTCGTAACATCAAATGAATGAACTGATACCTGAACATGGTATTGCTTTTCAATATATTGCTTAATTTCTTCTAGTTTGTCCAATCTTCGTCCTGTAATGATGATATTATCACCATTAGCAGCAAACACATAAGCGATTGCTTTGCCAATGCCACTACTTGCACCTGTAATCAATACATTTCGTTTCATCACTCTGTCTCCTATTCTCTTTATTATACTACAATTTTACCTAGTTTGTAAAAATGCTGTAGTTAAAAACTCATCAGATTTCCGATGCTAAATTCCCAAAGTAAGTTCTAGTCTGTCTTAAAAACTGGAAATTAGACTGAGACAAAGAAATAAGGTAGAACT
>NZ_JARQPL010000068.1:0-2230 GCF_046032535.1 Streptococcus suis
GTAACCGCCCAATAACAAGGTATCTATCTAATCACTCCCTCCTCCTGTATACTGTTATAAAAAACAAAACTGGAGGATTTATTATGTCACAGCCCATCGTCCCATTGACTGTTCCCAAATCTAGATGCTTTGAAAAGAAAAGTAGAAATGATATTCTGATGAAAATTCATCTCGGAAAAGTGGAAGTCACATTCTTTCACTCTATCAACCATGAAGTAGTGGAAACAATCTTGGATAAGGTACTGCACTATGACCATCCGACTCAGTGATTTAGGTCAAGTTTACTTGGTCTGCGGGAAAACGGACATGCGTCAAGGAATTGATTCTCTCGCCTACCTTGTCAAAAGTCAATTCAATCTGGATCCCTTTTCAGGTCAGGTCTATATCTTCTGCGGAGGTCGAAAAGACCGATTCAAAGCTCTTTATTGGGATGGACAAGGATTTTGGTTATTGTATAAACGTTTTGAAAATGGGAAATTGACCTGGCCAAACAATGAAGAAGAGGTCAAGGCTCTAACTTCCGAGCAAGTCGACTGGCTCATGAAAGGATTTTCTATCATTCCAAAAATAAATGTTTCAAAAAGTCGTGATTTCTATTGAAATCATGGCTTTTCTTTGTGTATAATGAGATAAAAAGAAGGAGGTAAGTTCATGGAGACACAAGATAAAGTGATTGAAAGTCTAACAAAAACCATTGAAATCATGACCAACGAGTTGACCCTCCTTCGTGAACAGGTAGAGTATCTGAGACAGAAACTCTACGGAAAATCATCAGAGAAGGTCGTATATCAACCAGGTCAGCTGAGCTTGTTTGGGGAGGAAAACCTCCCTGAAGAAGAAGCTGACTTACCCAGTTGAAACGGAGACCATCACCTATAAACGCAAGAAAGCTAAGGGAGTTCGTCAGGCTATTTTCAGCCAGTTCACTCCAGAGATTGTGCATCACGAATTGCAGGGCGAAGACTGCACTTGTCCAGACTGTCATGGTCAGCTGAAAGAGATTGGCTCAACTGTTCAACGACAAGAGTTGGTCTTCATTCCTGCACAATTAAAGCGGATTGACCATGTTCAACACGCATACAAGTGTCAGGCTTGTAGTCAGACGAATCTGAGCGATAAGATTATCAAGGCTCCAGTTCCTAAGGCACCTTTGGCACACAGCTTGGGTTCAGCTTCTATCATCGCCCATACTATTCATCAGAAGTTCAATCTGAAGGTGCCCAATTACCGTCAGGAAGAGGATTGGAACAAGCTGGGTCTGCCAATTAGTCGGAAGGAAATAGCCAACTGGCATATCAAGTCTAGTCAGTATTATTTCGAGCCGATTTATAACCTGTTGCACGAGAAATTGTTGGAGCAGCCTATTCTCCATGCGGATGAGACCTCCTACAAGGTCTTAGAAAATGATAGCCAGTTGACCTTCTACTGGACTTTCTTGTCTGGGAAACATGAGAAAAATGGAATTACCCTCTATCATCATGACAAACGACGGAGTGGCTTGGTTGTGGAGGAATTTCTTGGAAATTATGCGGGCTACGTTCATTGTGACATGTGGAGTGCTTATCGTCAGTTAGACAAGGCACAGCTGGTTGGCTGTTGGGCTCATGTTAGGCGAAAGTTCTTTGAAGCGACTCCTAAGAAGACAGACAAGACCTCCTTAGGAGCCAAGGGTTTAGCCTACTGCGACCGCCTATTTGCCTTAGAGAATGACTGGGCAGACTTGTCTACTGAGGAACGGCTACATAAACGTCAGACAGAGTTGGCTCCCTTGATGGACGACTTCTTTAATTGGTGTCGCAATCAGGCCGTTTTGCCAGGCTCCAAATTGGGCACTGCAATGGAGTATAGCCTCAAATACGAAACCACCTTCCGAAACGTTCTCTTGGACGGTGACCTAGTCCTATCCAACAATATAGCTGAGAGGGCTATGAAGACCTTGGTGATGGGCAGAAAAAATTGGCTGTTCTCTCAAAGCTTTGAAGGAGCCAAGTCGACAGCTGTCATTTTGAGTCTTTTAGAAACAGCTAAGCGACACGGCCTTGATGCAGAGAAATATATGACCTATCTTCTAGAACACTTACCTAATGAGGAGACGCTCGCAAAAAAAGAAGTTCTGGAGGCTTATTTGCCATGGAAGGAAAAAATTAAAAGAGCGTGTAAATAGAAAAAGGTTCCAGAGTCGACAGGACTTTGGAGCCTTTTTCAATACACTTTGTTATTGGGCGGTTAC
>NZ_JARQPL010000069.1:0-1922 GCF_046032535.1 Streptococcus suis
TCTCGAGTTTATCAGTTAATTCATTTCACAACCGCCGTTTTTGTGATAACAGCGGTATTTTTTTAACATTTTATTGATATTTTTGTTGTTGTGAACGGCAATGCATGTTATAATATATTTATGGCATTTATTCGAATTACAAAAAACAGAGAAGGCCGTAAACATGTTTATCTTGTTGAAGGATATCGTGAGAACGGAAAGTCAAAACAACGGATTCTTTATAAATATGGTTTGTTGGACGAATTGGAAGCGAAAGAACCAGGCATTCTTGAGCGATTAAAACGTGAAGCAAAGGAAAACTCACAAGCTAAGTCTGAGGAATTTCTGATTAAACTTTCTTTGAAAGATCCAATGAACAAACCTGATGAAAACATTGGTTGGAAGATTTTAGAAGATCTTTATACAACACTTAAGTTACATCAATTCTTTAAAAAGAATAAGCCGTCAAAAATGATGATGGACTTAGATGAAACGGTTAAACTACTGATTTTTCAACGAATTCTTAATCCGGGAAGTAAATATAAAACTTTCTACCACCAAGCTTCCCTATTCGGAGATTGGAATGTTCCATATAATTCAGTTTATCGGTCACTTGATATCTTAAACAGCCTTCAATCAGAAATTCAACAGCACTTACATCAAGAAGTTAGCCAATTAACGAATCGAACTGGAACCTTAGTGTTTTATGATGTTACCAATTATTTTTTTGAAATTGATGTTCCTGATGAAGATATACGCGATGAAAATGGAGACCTTCTTGTCGAGGGTCTTCGTCGAAGAGGAGCTAGTAAAGAATATAGGAAAGACCCCATTATCCAAATGGGATTATTCATGGATATGAACGGTATTCCTATCGCTTATAAACTATTTCGAGGAAACCTTACAGATCCCACCACTTATATTCCAGCAATTGAGCAAGTAAAGAAACAGTTTGGGATTGAACGGTTGGTAGTGGTCGCAGACAAAGCAATGAACAGCACAAATAACCTAAATGCCACTATAAAGAACAGTGACGGCTGGATCTTCTCGCAAAAGCACCGTGGGAAACGTGGTGCTCCGAAGGATATTCAAGAAAAAATATTGGAAGAATCTGGTTGGCAGTTTAATCAAGAGATCACTTTCGCTAAAAAGTCTTACATTCGAGAGAGAAAACTTGGGACCAAGAAGGATTCTCCGACCGTTAAAGAAAAAGTACTAATGACCTGGTCAAAGAAATATGAAGATAGAGAACGGATTCGACGTGAAGGGGCTCTTTCCTACGCCAATAAGCTAACGGATGCGGAATTGTTTCGACAAACGAGTAAGAAGGGTGGAAAGAAATACCTTGAATTGAGCTATTTGGATACGGAAACCGGAGAGGTTAAACCATTTTCGCCACTTATCCGAATTAACCAAAAAGAGGTGGAATTTGATGCTCAATTTGATGGGGTTCATGTCCTTGTGACCAGTGAGATTGAGTTGGAAGATGATGCCATATTAGAGGCCTATCAAGAATTATCTGCGATTGAGAATTGTTTCCGAATTACAAAAACAGAGTTTGAAACGAGACCAGTTTATGTACGAAAAAATGAACATATTGAAGGCCATTTCTTAACCTGCTTTATCAGTTTAGTGATGATACGCTTATTGTATTACATTACCGATAAGAAAATGAGTCCTGGTCGAATGATAGAGGGCTTAAACAGTATGTTAGCTGCAGATATGGGACAAGGGATATATAGAGTCAAGCAGAACCATGAAGCAAGTGAGTTACTTCATTTATTAGGAATCACTTGGGATCGTGGAACTGTCAGACATGAAGATATTCAAAAGTTAGGGAAAAACTGCATACACAACACAATTTATGACTCAAAAAAGCTCCCTAAACGTTGATTTGACAGCGTTTAGAGAACTTTTTTTATTTTTTAACTGATAAACTCGGG
>NZ_JARQPL010000070.1:0-1919 GCF_046032535.1 Streptococcus suis
CCCGACTTTATCACTTTATTTTTCCACGATCCGCTTCAATCGCTTGATAGAATTGGATTTTTTAAGTATTTTTTGTTCTTTTTTATTGTGTTGTATGTTGTTGTATGTTATAATATAGGTATGGCTTTTATTCGAACTACTACTAACAAAGAAGGTAGAACTCATGTCTATCTTGCAGAAAGTTACCGCATAGACGGGAAAACCAAGCAGAGAATTATTAAAAAATATGGACTTCTTGATGATTTGGAAGCTGAAGAACCTGGCATCCTTGAACGATTGAAGCGTGAGGCAAAAGCTGGCTCTTTAACAGAAAATACAACGGTTCACCTGAGCTTAGACCTCCTGGCTCCTATGAATGAACCAGACAAATCCTACGGGTGGATGGTATTTGACAATCTCTTTGAAGAATTAAGACTCTCTCATGTTATGAAGCGGGTAAAAACCAAGGCCAATTACAATTTGACAAAGGCTTTGAAACTGCTAGTATTTCAACGAATCTTAAACCCCACTAGTAAATTAGCCACTGTTGAAGCACAAGCAGATCTATTCGGAGACTGGGATCTTAACTTAAATGCCATCTATCGTCACCTTGACACGTTGAATGAGGTAAAAAATCAGATTCAACTTCATCTCCATCAAGAGATTAGCCGATTAACCAAGCGGGAAGGACATCTGGTTTTCTACGATGTCACCAACTATTACTTTGAGACAGATATCCCAGACATAGAAGAACAATCTGACGATGGAGAAATCATCAAAGTTGGTCTTCGTAGACGAGGACCAAGCAAGGAACACCGACCGAAGCCTATTGTCCAGTTAGGACTATTCATGGATACAAACGGGATTCCCATTAGCTACAAGCTCTTTCGAGGGAATCAAACCGACCCCGTGACCTATCTTCCCGCAGTTGAAGAGGTTAAGAAGCAATTTGGCATCGAACGAATTGTGGTTGTGGCGGATAAGGCAATGAATAGTACAACCAATGTTTCAGCTATGTTGGAACAAGGGGATGGCTGGCTCTTTTCCCAAAAGCATCGTGGCAAGAGAGGGGCTCCCAAAGATATTCAAGAAGAGATCCTAGATCCAGAAGGGTGGCATTTTAATGCGGAAGGAACCTTCGCTAAGAAATCCTATATTCGTAGCCGCAAACTAGGTACAGGAAAAGGCTCCAAAATGATAAAGGAGAAAGTCGTGATTACCTGGAGTAAGAAATATGCGGATCGTGAACGGATTCGCAGAGACGGTGCTCTTGAATATGCCAGTCACTTAACCAATGCGGAACTCTTTCGTCAGACTAGTAAGAAGGGTGGAAAGAAATACCTTGATTTGTCTTATCTAGACAAAGAGACAGGTGAAATCAAGCCCTTCTCCCCTCTCATTCAGCTTGACCTTGAGCAGGTGGAATTCGATGCTCAGTTTGACGGAATCAATGTCCTTGTTACCAGTGAGATTGAACTGTCAGATGAAGCAATCCTTGATTCCTATAGACAACTCAGTAAAATAGAAGATTGCTTTAGGGTTACCAAGACAGAATTGGAGAGCCGTCCAGTTTATGTTTGGACAGAGGAACACATTCAAGCACATTTCCTAACTTGTTTTATAGCTCTCATCCTCATTCGACTGCTTCAATACAGGACAAACTGGTCGATGAGTCCGGAGAGGATGATAAGAGCCTTAAACAGTGCGAAGGCAACACGGTTACAGGATGATTACTACAGATTACAAGAGAGTCCAGATATGCAGGAGTTAAATAAACTCCTAGGGATTGAATGGAACCGTGGTCTCGTAAAGTATGAAGAACTAAAGAGATACGCAAAGGATTCATACACTACAGAAAAATAATGAAAAAGGATAGCCAAACTCCTTGTCCCACAAGGGGTTAGCTATCCTTTGCATTTTTTTATGTGATAAAGTCGGGA
>NZ_JARQPL010000071.1:0-1215 GCF_046032535.1 Streptococcus suis
TGAAAAATAGGGGTAAAAAACCTCCTTTTTGTGCGCCCTAAATACAAAAACTATTCCCGTTTTGTCATGAACTGCTCAGACGAGAATAGTTTCTTTAGCTGCTTAAATGCTTAACTTAATGCCATTGGGGATACATACCTGCTAATTCCGACTATCCTACAACTGATTGTTCTTCATCTCTCGATAGATTACCTACAAAGTTTTGGTCTAATTCCTTAATGTATGAAGGAACCACTGTTTTTACAAAACGTTCCTTTTTCAATTTTAATATGGTAGCTTCTACTAGTTCTTGGTCCATATACACCAAAACATATCGCAAGCGTTTGGAATGGTAAATCATATCACCATATTGACTGAGTTTCCGTGCATCACGATTATAATGCAAGTAAATGGTTAAACATGTGCGTAACTGTTTCTCAAACATGATTTCTCCTCTTAAATAGCTCTCTGTTTATTATACAATTTTAATATAAAAATGAAAAGCTAGAGTATGTTCAAATAAAAAAGAGATGAATCAATCACCTCTTTCAAGTTATACAGTTATTTTACTTTCGTATTGTCCATAATTTGGTCAATAAATCCGTATGCTAATGTTTCTTCAGCTGTCATCCAGTAATCGCGTTCTGCATCCTTGTGGATTTGTTTCACTGTTTTTCCTGAATTGTCAGCCAAGATTTTTTCTAATTTGTTACGGGTTTTTAATAGGTGTTCTGCTGCAATAGCCATATCTGTTTGCTGAGTGCCACCACCAGTTCCACCCATTGGCTGGTGAATCATGTATTCCGCATTTGGCAACATGAAACGTTTGCCCTTGGCACCGCTTGATGCAATGATGGTTCCCATGCTCGCAGCTGTTCCCATAACGATGGTTTGAACATCAGCTTTAATGAAATTCATCGTGTCTACAATGGCAAGACCTGCTGACACCGACCCTCCTGGCGTATTAACATAGAGGTAAATATCCTTTGTAGGGTCTTGAGCATCAAGGAAAAGCAATTGTGCAATGATAGAGTTTGCCATGTTGTCCTCAACTGGTCCTGTCAACATGATAATGCGGTCTTTCAAAAGGCGTGAGTAAATATCATAAGAACGCTCACCACGGCTAGTTTGTTCAATAACTACTGGAATCATAAAATTACTCCTCGTAAAATAAGTTTATGGGGATTTTTCAACCCCAAATTTTTAACAATTGTAATAACATTAACTTGACTATTG
>NZ_JARQPL010000072.1:0-1015 GCF_046032535.1 Streptococcus suis
CAGATGCAGAGAAACAAGCCGCTAAAGATGCAGTAGATGCATCAGCAGCAGCGGCAAATAAAGCAATTGACGGTTCAACATCTTCAGTTGAAGTTCAAGCTGCTAAAGATAAGGGCAACGCTGCTATTGCAGAAAATGTTCTTGATGCAGCTAAGCAAGGTGCTAAGAACAAGCTTATGGAAGAAGCAGATAAAGCGAAAGCAGCCATCGATGCAAATCCAAACTTGACACCAGAAGAGAAAGCAGCAGCTAAGGCTGAAATCGATAAAGCTGTTGAAGAAGCAATTATTGCTATCAATGGTGCTGGAACTCATCATGCATTGGGTGAAATCAAACTTCCACTTTCAGCTCTTATCAAACCAGTTGTAACAGTAACACCAGTACTTGATCCAAACAACTTGACTGAAGAAGAAATTGCTCGCATCAAGGCTCTCCTTGAAGAGAACAATACATTCCCAGAAGGAACTGAAATCATCGTTTCTAAAGATGCTTCTGTGTCAATCAAGTACCCAGATGGTTCTATTGACTTGATATTGCCAGCAGAGATTGTGAAACAGGCAGATACAACTGCTCCTGCGATTACAGACGATGCTAAAGGTAATATTGTAGTTGCTCCAACTAAAGAGGCTGTTGAATTTGTTGTTACCTACGTAGATAACAATGGTAAGGCACAACTTGTTGTTGTTACTAAGGGTGCAGATGGTAAATGGACAACAACTGCTAAAGTTGTGATTGTAGATCCTGTTACTGGTCAAGTTATTATTCCAGGTTCTGCTATCAAGCCAGGAACAGTTGTGACAGCTTACTCTAAAGATATGGCTGGAAATGTTTCAGACTTGAATTCGGCAGAAGTTGAAGCAGTAGATGCAAATAATCCTGCAGCAGGAGTGAAAGTGAAATCAGTTACTTCTACTTCAAATGCCAACAAGTCAACTAAGAAAGCTAAGCAATTGCCAAATACAGGTGAAAAAGCAACTTCAGCAACTTCACTTGGATTAGCAGTTCTTGGAATGGG